>JAZDPP010000067.1:0-148390 GCA_043797445.1 Pseudomonadota bacterium | reverse complement strand
TGGCCAATAGGATTTTGGCAGTCTGCCCCACGTCATCAATCGGCAAGAACTCGCATACGGATTCCATTTTGGGGATTTGAACGCTCACTTCCTCCACGCTCATCGGCGTTCCGGGAATCCCTTCCATTTTGTCCACGGGTTTTTTCTTTGCGGCGAAATGGCGCGAACCACTGGAATTCGCGGTACATTTTCAGGGATACTGGTGATTGAAAGCACGCCTTTTCCGGAAAATTGCAACTCCCGGCTGCCGTTTTCATGTATCTGGCGAACCTTCCATCCACCGGACCCGGACTCGATAAAGGCAATTTTGGGCAAAAAGGCCCAGCCCAGCATTTCGGCGAGAAGACTGTGAACAATCCCGCGATCCATATCGGCGGACTGCTGACCGGCCAGTATCAGATCCACGTTCCCCAATTTCTCGACGGCCATTTTCAGATTGGCCGCGATCACATACGGGTCATCCGATTCACCGATTACGAGGTTTAGCGTGTCCCCGCCCATGGCAATCGCTTTTCTTAACAAGGAAATATCATCGGTCTTTCCATAGGAAATGACACTGAGAGAAGCGCTGTATTTTTCCTTAAGCTGAACGCCCGTCTCGATGGCATTTTCATCATAAAGCCCGATCATTCTCGTATAGCGGGAGTGCGCCCGCCCACCCGCCAGTTCAAAATCTCCGGCGGGAACCTCATAATCCGGCACCACTTTCGCGAGCACTGCGATATGCATCTTTCCCCCCCTTTGTTACGGTAAGGGCGTTTCTCGAAACGCCCCTACATGTTCACAATGTTTTCCCATTATTTTCCCTGCCATTGGGGGGCGCGTTTTTCACCAAAGGCCTTGAAACCTTCCTTGCGATCCTCCGTGTCCCTCAAAGCGCCCCACAGCAGATGTGAAAAAGCAATACCATGCTCCAGCGGCATATCCAAGCCCATAACCGCCGCCTGCTTGGCCGCCTTGACGGAAAGCGGTGCATTGCCGGCGATTCGGGCCGCAAATTTTCCGGCCAAATCCATCAATCCGGCCGGTTCCACAATGTCACTCACGAGCCCCACGCGAAGCGCTTCCTGGGCATCGATCATCTCACCGGTCAGCAGCATCTTCATGGCCACCGCCTGCGGGATCGCCCGCGGCAGGCACTGCGTGCCGTTTAACCCCGCAAGACTTGCCACCTTGACCTCGGTCAGGCCGAATTTGGCGGTGGTGCTGGCGATCCGCATATCACAGGCGAGCGCCATCTCGAGCCCGCCGCCTATCGCAAAACCGTTGATCGCGCAAATGATCGGCTTCCAGGTTTTCATATGGGGAATGATCGGCTGCCCCTCGCGCAGCCAGATGGACGCCATGCATTCCGCGGGCGGGGGCGTCTTTTTCATATCCGTTCCGGTGCAAAATGATTTTTCACCCGCACCGGTCAGCACGACCACGCGGATATCGTCGTCCATCCGGACCTGTGCCCAGATTTCCGTCAGGCGGGTAATGGATTCGGGATCCAGGGAGTTCATGGCCTCGGGCCGGTTCAACGTAATGGTGGCGACATGGTTTTCTACCGCAAATTCTACACCCATTACATGTCCTCCTTTGAAACGATGAAGGGGTTATATGGCTGCTTATTCTTGAGCAGCATTTTCGCAATCGTCATCCGATGAATTTCAGAAGGGCCCTCAAGAATTCGCCAGATTCTCACCATGCGGGCTACATATTCTAGCCCCATCTCTCTGGTAACCCCCATTCCACCGTGAATTTGGATGGCCCGGTCGACGACCCGCGTCAGCATTTCAGTGGCCGAAACCTTGATCGCGGCGCCTTCAAATCTCAAATCCTTGTGTCCCTGGTCGGATTTCCATGCGGCATAATAGAGAGCCAATCTCACCTGCTCCAGCTCCATGGTGGAATCCGCAATCCAGTTCTGAATCGTCTGACGCTCGGCAAGGGGTTTTCCGAAAGTAATGCGATTATTGGCCTGATCGATCATCATCTGAATGAGCCGCTCCGCCATGCCGGTGCAATGAGCGGCCAGTTCGATCCGTCGGACACCAAACCGGTTCTGAAGCGGAATAAACGCATGTCCGACTTCTCCAAGAACAGCATCATCATCGACTTCAACATCTTCTAAATAAAGATCCCATACGGGCATGGCGCCGATAACCGGGACCTCTCGGCCGATCTTCACCCCCGGATGCCCTCTGTCGATCAGAAAGGCTGTAAATTTGTCTTTGGCCGGCGCAGTTGGATCCGTTACGGCAATCAAAATGAAAAAGACATTTTTATAGTCGCATTTACTGATAAAGGTCTTTGCACCGTTGATAATCCACTTGTTGCCCCTTCGAACCGCTTTTGTCTTCAAACCGCTGACATCGGACCCGGCATCAGGTTCCGTAACCGCCATGGCCGAATCGATTTCGTCCCTGCAATAGGGCGCAAAATATTTTTCCCTTTGGACCGCGTTGCAACAGTCATCCAGGTAATATAAATTCGGGGCATCGGGTGGAAGTGTAAAGCCATGATGTGAAAACCCGACGAGACATTTACACATCTCTTCCACAACCAGCGTTTTTGCGAGCATGCCCAGATTCTGGCCGCCGTATTTTTCGTCCACCTCCAGTCCCCAAAAACCGAGTTCTTTAGCGATTTTCAAAAGCCGGTCATGATCGGTCTCCGGGATAAGGGGCCCCGGCTCGGTCCATAACCTAAGTTCCCGCTCCAGCATGATTTTTTCGAGCGGCATCATCTCTCTTTTGACAAATTCCCGCATTGAATTCTTGAGCATCATGTATTCTTCAGGCAGGGAAAAATCCATTTTCATCCTCCTAAGTGTTTTTCGATATCAACAACGATTAAACTAGTACGTTTTCTGTCGTTAGCGTTTCTATCTGTTCTTCCGTATATCCCAAATAGTCTCTCAGCACCGATTGGGTATGTTCTCCCAGCAGCGGCGCAGCCGTGTTCATTTGTATCGGCGTCTTGGTGAGCACAAAGGGTGCCCTGTTGTATAGCGTGATTCCCACTTCCGGGTGATCCAGGTATGACCAGAAATCTCTTTCAATAAGATGTTTGTCCTCAATGGCTCCCCGGGCGTCATTTACAACTCCGGCGGGAATACCTGCCGCGGCAAGTCGTTCCATCAATTCGTCCCCATATTGCCACCGGGTCCACAACTCTATATTGTCATTTAATACCTTCTCATTTTTCTTTCGCGAAGCCAGGTCCGAGAATCTTGAATCCTTGGCCCAGGGGGGGTTCCCCATTACTTCTTGAAACCGCATCCATTCTTCTTCTGAAAAAATAGCGATAGCAATCCACTTTCGGTAACCCAAGGTTTGGAATACGCCGTGCGGCGCCGCATCGCGATCCGAAAATCCCATCGGCCCGAGCGCATCGCCATTGGCGGCGTATGTCATAATATCAAGCGGCTTCATGCTGATCGCCGAAGCCAGCTGGGATATAGCCACCGTCTGACCTTCGCCCGTTATTTCTCTATTGAGCAACGCCGCCATGATACCGAAAAGAGTATGGGTGGGCACCATCACATGGTCCGTATAATTGGTTCCCGTGCCAAACGGACGCTCTCCTTCCATTGCTGCCTGTTCGGTCAGCCCGCAGAGTGCGTTTAGATTAACGCCATAGCCCATGTAAGATTTATGGGGCCCTTCAGTTCCCTGAAGACTCATGGTAACGTATATGATTCTTGGATTTATCTTCTTTACATCTTCCCAGCCAAGATTCCATTTTTCCATCTGCCCCACACGGAAATTATTGATGATAATATCGCTTTTTTCAATCAGACGGATGGCGACATCACGAGCCTTGGGCGCCCCCATATTCAGTGCAATGCACTTCTTGCCGGGATTTCGATTTGCAAAATACCCGCTTCTTTCAAACCCTTTGGCAATGCCATCCTTAAAGGGTCCTCCCAGTCTCAATATATCGGGACGCTGTTTACTCTCTATTTTTATTACCTCTGCGCCGCATTGCCCCAATATATTGGTGGTAATCGGTCCTGCTCCCACCCAGGAAAAATCGCACACGACAATTCCCTCAAGCGCCCTTTTCCAATTTTGTTTAACCGCGGGCATAAATCACCTCCTCTTTGGCCAACGCCTCGATCCGAGATAGGCTGTAACCAAGCTCTTTTAAAATTTCGATCGTGTGCTGCCCATATGACGGTGCCGGTTTGGATAACCGCCACTTGAGATGGCCGAACTCATATGGTGTCCCCGGATATGTTACCTCTTCTCCTTCCAGGCTCTCGTGTTTCATTACTTTCCAAAAATTCTGATATTTCAACTGTGGGTTTTCGAGCAGGTCTTTGCCATTGCTGACGGGTGATACGGCAACCTTGAACTTCTGTCCGATATCGTAAAGATCCAATTTGGTTTGCTGCATCGTGTAGTTTTCAAATATTCTGCAAAAGGTTTCATACCCCTCTTCAGAAGATCGATAAGCGGGATCAATCCATTTATCGTCATTAAAAACTTCCCATCCATCGACATTCTCTGTTTTCATCCACTCTACGAACGGTGTCCACATCCCCTTATTTCTTCCCATGATTGCCACAATCGCCATGTATCCGTCCTTGCACGGGTGGATGGAGGCGGATCCGGCCTCCTTTCCCCTGCCTCTTCTCACTTTTCCTTCGAGGTCCCAGTACTGGGCTGCATTTTCCAAGGCCATGCCGACTCCCTCCATGCAGGAAACATCTACAAATTGCCCCACGCCCGTTTTTTTTGCGAAAAAAACCGCTATGGCGCTTCCAACTGCCGCATAGGATTCGGCCATTCTGTATGCTTGATTATCGCAGGCTCGCACCGGCTTGTCGTTATCAACCCCCGCAAGAAATAAAAACCCGCCCAACGCCGAGCAGGTAAGATCGGTTCCCGGAAAACCGGCATATCTGCCCTTATTCCCGAATGGCGTAATGGATGCCTGCACCAGCTGCGGATTAAAGGCACTCAATGTGTCGTAGGACAGCCCCAGACTATCAAGATATCCGGGCCGGAAACTCTCCAATAAAATATCCGCGGTCGCGCATAGTTTAACAAAAATTTCTCTTCCATCGGGCTTGTTGATATCGAGCACAAGCCCACGTTTGTCCGCATTATAATAAAGATATTGAAGACTTCTCTCCGGACCGGGTATGTTTTTGAAAAATGGCCCCCGATTCCGAAGAGGATCGCCTCCCATTGGCTCCATGTGAATAACATCGGCCCCCAAGCCGGCATACATTCGCGCTGCATACGGCCCGAGTTCTCCCGTAAAATCAAGTACCCTAAGGTTACCAAGCGAATCAGTAAAAGTCGGTTGTTCCATGGTTATTTGTCCTTGCAGTATGTAAAAAAAAATCAAATAGTTCAAAAAAATTATCCTGAGAACAAACTCCTTCCGCCACAAACGTAAAGCACTTGCCCGGTGATATAACCGGCATCTTCGTCCGCCAGAAATAAAACCGACTCCGCCACATCATCCACCTCGCCGAGTCGGCCGGTTGGCTGTTTCGACAGCAGAAAAGCTTTATTCTTTTCCGGCAACTCATCCCAAAGTGGCGTATGAATCAAACCGGGGGCGATACAATTGGCGGTTACGCCCTTTCGTCCGAGTTCCAAAGCCAGTGATCTGGTCAAGCCAACCATCCCTGCTTTTGCAGATGAATATGGGGCTTGGCCCGCGCCGCCCAACCACGCCCTCGAGGCGATGTTGATAATTCTGCCCCAATTCTTCTCCACCATGAAGTTATGAACGGCCTGACTGCATAAAAAGGCACCTTTGAGATTCACATCAATGGTGATATTCCAGTCCGCCTCTGTGAGTTTTCTTAACGCTCCGGCTTTCTCCAAGCCGGCATTATTCACCAGAATATCTATGGCTCCAAAATGCTTCACGGCGTCCGAAACCATCGCGTCAACGGCATCCTTTTTTGTAATATCCGCCACGATACCCAATACATCGAAACCTTTTTTATTAAATTCGGTGACGGTTTCGGATACTCTTTCACTCACAATGTCATTGATGACGACCTTTGCTCCGTTTTCAGCCATGCGCAGGGCAGTCTGCTTGCCCATGCCGCTCGCGGAACCGGTAATCAGAGCGACCCTATCTTTAATTGCCATGTTGTCCTCCTCACCCTAACGCCTTGGTAATAAGTCCACGTTGATGTGCGGCATCTGTCCTTGCTCTCTTTAGAAAAGACTTTTGCTTCCGCCACCAGGCAGTTATATGGCCATTGACGCGTATAGACTCTTGCCGCCGCAAACAAATAGCGTCTGGCCGGTTATGTATTTTGAGCTGCTGGAGGCAAAATGAGAAACGGCATACGCGATATCATCCGCTGTGCCCATTCTGCCAACAGGCATTCTCTTCTCCGCCGCAGCAAGCTGCTCTTCCGACAAGTCAACGTCCGCTGCCTTAATTTCCCCCTTGACCACCGTGTTCACCGTGATGCCCTCCGCCGCTAACTCCAGTGCAAGCGCTCGTGTGAGCCCGAATAACCCGGCCTTTACTGCGGAGTAACTGGATCGGCCCGACATTCCGAGATAATCAAAATCATTCAGGTTCACAATTCTGCCGTACTTTTTCTCCTTCATTATTGGGATCACGGCTTTGGTAAAGAGAAACACCGCGGTGAGATTGGCATCTATCAGGGATCTCCAGAGCTCCAAGCTGGTTTGTAAAACAGACTGTCTTTCCGGCATATCCATGCAATTGATCAGGACATCAATGGACCCGAATTCTGCAGCTATTGCCTGAACCGTCATATTTACGCCCGCCTCGTTCGACATGTTCACTTCCCAGGCTATTGCTTTGTCACCCCCGGCCACGATCTTTTTCTCCAAAGAAACTATCGCCGCCTTATCCGAATCCGCCAGCACGATCGTTGCGCCTTCCTTTGCAAGCCTTAAGCTTATCGCCGCCCCAGAATCGGTTGCGGCACCTGCTACCAGAACCACTCGGTTTTTTACGTCCATTTTGATTCCTCCTATTAATTAAAGGACGGCCTATGAGCTTTCACCCAAGCCAGGCGCCCCCTACCAAGCGCTGACAAGCATGTGCATGGTACAAGCCGCGTGCTCCGTTCCCGACAATCCGCCGCCTGTGACATGGCTCATGGCTACCTTCGGGATCGGGTCCACTTGATAACCATTGCATTGTCCTCTCAGTTGTTTCACATTCGATGCTATCTGTGCGGCACCGGAAGCGCCAATGGGGTGACCGTAAGAGAGCATGCCGCCGCGAGGACTGACCACACACTGCCCGCCATAAGTGGATTGCCCGTCTCGTAAAAATTTTAACCCTTCGCCTTTTTCGCATAACCCCATGCATTCATAATAAAGAAGCTCCGCAATGGTGAAGGCGTCGTGGACTTCCAAAATATTAACCTCTTTGGGGCCGATACCGGACTCTTCGTACAACAATTCCGATGTCATTTCCGTGATGTCGTCGCCGGTGATATCCCGTTGATGATTATGGTAGGGACCTGAAGTCACCACCGCACCAGCCACCCGGACCGGTTTTTCTATCCCCAGTTTTTTAATCCACTCTTTAGTACAAACAACCACTGCTCCGGCGCCATCGGCGATTCCACAACACTGTTGGAGTGTCAACGGATAGGCAACCATTCTGGAGTTCACAACTTCTTCCACACTGATTTTCCCTTTGAACCACGCATGAGGGTTGTGGGTTGCATGCCGGCGGTTTTTAACGGTAATCATGGCCAGATCTTCAATCGTTGCACCGGTTTCATGCATGTACCGATGCGCCCGCAGGGCATATTTTCCCGTCATCACCGCCCCATGGATCATTTCGATATCCGTTTCCGCCGGAGCAAAGGCGGCTCCAGTCTGCCGATGCTGGGTATGGTTCTCAAAGCCGAGAGCGAGAGAGATATCCGTCACGCCCGTCGTCACATCCTTCACGGCACAAAAGACGGCCTGTGCTCCCGCGGAACATGCGCTTTCAACATTAATGATCGGCAATTTTCCGCACATGCCTAACGCTTTTAGTACCGTTTGAGTGGATACAAACCCGTTGGTGGCATTGCCGCCATAGGCGCTTTGAATAATGTCGGGAGAATCGATATTGGACGATTCCAAGGCCTGCATCGCCGCCTCTCTCCCCAATTCATCAAAATCTTTTTTATGCCTGCCAAATGTTGTTTCGCCTACTCCCGCAATATACACTTCACGATTAAGCTTCATCTTGTTTTCTCCTGTAGTTAGAGCACTGAACACATCTTTTTTAGGGCTCAACCTTTTTAAATTTATAACTGGTGATTGGAAGCCCATCCCGATTGTTTTTAATATTGCCGGCCACAAGTTCAACCTCATCGTCACATCGAAATGTCCCCACTGGCCCTTCCATCTGCGCAAAGATGCGAATATCTTCTGGAAGATCGACGTATCCGAATATATAGGGCACGGCCATCCCGGGTTGCCCGATATGGATATCCGATACGCTGTAAAGTTTTCCCCGCCGGCTTAAGGGAACCATGTCAAACTCTTTTCCCCAGCATTTCGGGCAGGGTACGGTTTTCGGGAAATCAAGCTCACCGCATTTTTTGCATTTATAACCCTTAAGAAAGGGGGGGGATCCATCTTTCGGAACTTCAAACAAATCGGGATGATAAAATGTGATATCCGGTTCTTTTTCCTTTTTTGGGGCTGTTTTTTGTGTGTCTTTGGAATCCGACATTGAACGCCTCCTAACTTTTCGATTAATAGAAAACCCTAGGGTTCAGGATTGTAGTGCAGCGAAATTAAAACCAAATCGAATTTGTGAGCAACTTTTTATAAATAATATCGAATTTAAGCTTATTTAATAACGGGCCAATTTCGTTGTATTGACACTTATTACGTTTTTTTTCAGAGTAATATATTAATAAGCCAGATGGGATGGTGCATCAGCATTGAGCAGAAACAATGAAAAACATGATCATTTTCGTTCCACTAATGAGCGCTATTCAAACATACATATAAAACGCTGTCAATATTTTTTTTTAAATTTATTTTTCTTCTGTAATTCAGCATTAAAATATTGTTTAAGAATATCGCTCATGGCTTTAAATTGGTTATTATTATTATAAAATTTATAAAAATATTTGTGTCAATTGGGGGAGGGTGGGGCGCCTCGTTCATAACCGCCCGCAATAGAAATCAACCGAAAATACCGCACCTTAGTCGGATCGTATTTAATAACCTTATCTTATTAATATTTCCTCTTATTGCCAAAATATTTCCCGCAGCAATCCGTAGAATCAGCCATTATCAGACCGGTATCGTTGACAATAATCTGCCGGCAAAATGCCGACAAACGGGCCTGGATCATTCGTTCGGCGATGATAGGACATTTTTTCCAGCCCGACAAACGTAATGACCATGCAGGCAGAAAATCACTTTTTACCGGAGAGTATGGGAAATAAATCGTTTGAGATTGCTATTCATTGTGTGGGGGGGGGGACTGAGGGTATCGTTCTATTAGCGAGATGCCTGCCAGCATCTTTTTTCCATGCGCATTGGCAAAACTAAAAACAATTTGCTGGAAAAGAACGTGGCAATCCAGACTATGATTTTATATATGATCCTCTATTTCTTTTAATGCTGCGGTATCCACAACGACAGATCGGCAAAGCAGAGAAACCAGCTCTTCAATGTCTTGCATCATATCAATCGGTTTGGCTTTTTCCAAAATGACCCATCGCGTTGCGAGATGGGTGAACCCGCCCAGAAAAAGGTTCCTGAACAGGCGCTTGTTGATTTTTTCCTTGAAAATCTTTGTAGCCTGCCCCTCTTCCAGGATGGTCTCAAGAAGCGATACGAAATCCACATAGTCTTTATACGCAGCGGAAACATAAAATTTTTTATTTAGCTTAATGTCCAGTAAAAAAACCCTTAAAAAATCCCTGTCCCCCATGAAGGTCGTAAAAAGCAGACGAATGAACCGACGAAGCTTTCGAAGCGGGTCCCTGATATCAAAAATTTCCCCCATACTGTTGCGTAGCCATCGGAACCGCTTTTTGGGGATGGAAAAAAGCAAATCGTTTTTATTTTCAAAATACTTATAAATGGTGCCTTCAGCCACATTTGCGACGTTCGCTATTTCAGACATTGTCGCGGCATTATACCCTTTGTCGGCAAACACTTTCAATGCCGCCTTAAGTATCCTGGCCTGCTTGCTTTCATCTGTGAGCGTTTCAACCGAGGAGCCCGTGTCTTTCAAAACGATTGCCAGCACCAGCTCCATAATTCCATTAAAATCAGGCAGGGTCGTTGTGATCTCTTCGGAAGCAAAGCGGTTTAACGATTCTTCGTCGAGCAAGCCAAAAATCAAATTCCGGACGAGCACCACGTTGATATCCGATCTGAACACATTTTCAGTAACGCCTTGCTCTAATATTGCGGACATTACCTTAATATATTTCCTGAGAGCCTGGTATCCTTCGTGCTGATAGAAGTTCTTATTAGATCGGCATTCAAATAAAAGATCTTTTAGTATTCGGGTTTCAAAAGGACTTAAGTCATTAATATAAAGGTGATACCATATCATTTTACCGAGCTTGGAGACGGGATCTAATATGCCCTCTAAATGCAGCGCCAATTCTTTTCCCACCAATTCCAATTTGTCAGCCAGCGCATAAAAGAGCAGGTCTTCTTTACTCTTAAAATAATGGTAAATAATGGAGTCGACGATCCCGGCTTTTTTGGCTATTTCGGAAATATTCGAGTCCACCAGCCCTTTTTGAGAATAAATCTCTTGGGCGGCACTTAAGATATCTTTCCTTCGGTCGTTATTTGGCAAAATTTTTCTTTTGGCACCCATATTGACCCTGCCTCTCATTAGATTTCCAGGTTCACCGATTTCGTATGTAACAAAAGTTAATTTTCGAGTTTCTCCATAAACCAGAGAAACGGAAACATAAATTAATACAAGCCGACTTGAGCTTGATTTCCGCTTCCGGATAAAACCCTATGAAACAAAAAGGCCAATCCTTTACCATAGATGCCACGAGATTTCCAGGTAAATGGTCTCCATTTGTTTCCAACACTATTTCCAGATTAGCTTTTATTTTTATATCCACTATGAGCGCTATTCTCACAAAACCAATAAAAAAATGCAAGCTATAAAAAATAAAATAAAATAAATTTTTATTTTATTTTAAAATTTGAGTTGAAAAATTTTTATAAATTGCGTAGCTTGACCGTATATTGATGGTGTTATAATATATATCGGAAAATAAACAATCAGGAATGATTATCAAAAAAAGCCTTGACAATGCACCTTGATCATGATTGAATATTATTCATTAAGGCTGACAGTTGATCCGATCATTCTATTTCGACCTCCCCTTGCGGCACATAAGCAAACGATATGTTTCAAGCTCAGTTTGTGACAATAACACCATGCTATAGGGGGAGCGTATTCTCCAAATAGAGAATTCTTCCCAGTCACGGGAATTTAGATCAAAGGATATGCGGTGGTAAATCAACTGCAGATGAAGGTTATATCCTGGCCGTTTCCGCAGCAACCTTTGACTTCAACCGGTACCAGCTCCCTCTAGTAGTTTTCAAATGAAAGAAAAAAATGATGAGTTAGGTGGATACACGCGGAATTTATGAAGCGAGTATAAAATGAGAATCCCCCTTATCACTGAAATACAGCGCTTTAGCCTGCAGGACGGACCGGGTATTCGTTCCACCGTTTTCGTTAAAGGCTGCCCGTTGAAATGCCCATGGTGTCATAATCCAGAAACCCAGAGCATGAATCGGGAATTCTATTATTATGCGGAAAGATGCACCCATTGCGGAAGATGCGCGGCGGTGTGCCCAACCGGTGCATCCCAACTGCTCATCACATCTCATCGGAAGCCTGAGCTGAAGCTTGACAGGACAAAATGCATCCGGTGCATGAAATGCGTGGATGCCTGCTTATCCGGGGCAAGAGCTATAATCGGCCAGACCCTTTCCATAGATGAAATTGTCAAAGAGGTGCTATCCGATCGTCTTTTCTATGGAAACAGCGGTGGTGGCGTCACCATCAGTGGTGGAGAACCGCTTTTTTTCCCTGAATTCACTTTGGCGCTTGCCAAAGAGTTAAAGAAAGAATCCTTGCGGGTGGCAATCGAAACCAGCTGTTTCCAGAGATGGAATAAAATAGAACCGCTAGTTGATTTCATTGACCTGTTCATTGTGGATATAAAATCGTTTGATTACGAAAAGCACCGGGTAATAATCGGTTGGCCGCTATCGCCTATACTGCTCAATATCGCGAGATTAATTACGTCAGGGGCAAAGGTAAGAATACACCTGCCCATTATTCCCAACTTCAATGATAATGAAACCCACTTCAGCCGATGCCTTGATTTCATTGGTCAGTTATCCGGAAGGCTCGATGGCGTCGATATCCTCCCCTATCATGTGTATGGCGAGAAAAAATATGATTTTTTGGGCAGAGGAGAATCCTATCAATATAAAAACGCAACCCCCTGCGATCCCGGCGCATTGGTTTCCTTTGCAAGAAAACTTAAGCGCCTGCAAATAAACGACATCACATTTGATGGTCTTATCGGAACAAAAGAAGACTAAAGTGTTAATTCATTGTGAGGAGGTGAGGTCTAAAAATCGATACGACTTTTAAGCAATTGATATTATATAATTTATGGTTTATGGATCATTAAAAATGGGGGGTAGAGAATATGTCGACCTGCGAAAATTGCTCGTATTTTTTTCCGGTTCCAAAAGACGCTGATGATTATGAGGCCGGAAAAGGAGATTGTGTAACTCAAAAAAAGGATGAAAAGGGCCAATTCTGGCTTTCAAAACCGGTATTCGGACCAACCGAAACATGCTCCGCGTTTCAGAAAAAATAAGAGAGGAGGGATTCATTATGGTACAGACGGCACAACCAATTGAATATAAGGGCAAGGTGGTAGAATTCCCTTTGGAAAACCCGGTTGAAAACGATATTCCGGACGAGGAACTTCATGAACACCTCGCCAAGCCTTCAACCGAAAGGACCAGAAGATTAAAAGCCCGATGCCGCTGGAAACATGCCTCTGCCGGAGAATTTGTTGAAAAAGGCGTCAGGGCCGGCATTGAGCGCATGAAACTGATTACGGAAGCGCACAAAGCCAGCGCCGGCAGACCAGAGGTAATTCGACGGGCACTGGGATTAAAAAATATTCTGGAAAAGTGCACCATCGTGCTTCAGGAAGATGAATTTATTGTCGGCTATCATGCCGAAGATCCCAATATGTTTCCGCTATACCCCGAATTATCCTTTATGGCGGTTCAGGACTTCAACCAGAGTGATTACGCGCCGCAGCCTGTCGAAGATTCCAAAGAAATTGTAGAATACTGGAAACCGCATAGTCTTCAAGCCAAAGCCTCCAAATATTTTAGTCCCGTAGACCTGGCAAGAATGTTCAATGTCAGCACGATGGAGGCACCCTCATTTGCCACCGGCTACAACAGCGTGGTACCGCCCTATGAAACCGTTCTGGAAGACGGGTTGTTGCTTCGAATTGAAATGGCCGAGGCAAACATCGCTAAGGCCAAGGCGGAAATGGAGAAAAGCCCCTGGGATGCAACCAAGGGACTTGACTGGATTCACAAAATCGATAACTGGGAAGCAATGGTCATTGCCTGTAAGGCGGTCATCAGTTGGGCGAGACGCCATGCCAGGCTCTGTCGAATCGTAGCGGAAAATTTTGAAACGGATCCAAAAAGAAAAGAGGAGCTTCTTGAAATTGCAGACATTAATCAACGTATACCGGCCGAGCCGTGTAAAGGGCTTAAAGACGCCTTTCAGGCCAAGTGGTATACTTATCTGGTCTGCCACGCCATTGATAGATACGCCAGCGGTATGGCTCATAAGGAAGACAAACTTCTTTGGCCGTATTACAAAATAAGCGTGAATGACAAATCTTTTCAACCCATGACCCATGCCGACGCTGTTGAAATGGTGGAGATGGAGCGGCTGAAAATTTCCGAGCACGGCGCCGGCAAATCCAGGGCTTACCGGGAAATATTCCCGGGATCCAATGACCTATTTATTTTCACCATTGGCGGGTTGAACCGGGATGGGTCGGACGGGTGCAACGATATGACCGACGCGATTCTGGAGGCTACCCGAAATATTCGGACCACCGAGCCTTCGATGGTTTTCAGGTGGGCTCCCGAAGGAAGAGAAAAAACCAAGAAGCTGGTATTTGAGTGTATCCGTGACGGGCTGGGATTTCCGTCCATCAAACATGATAAAATCGGCACGGAACAAATGAAGTACTATGCTCAGTTCAGCAAAAACGGCAACGGAGCCACGGATGAGGAAGCGCACGACTGGGCCAATGTGCTATGCATGTCCCCCGGACTGGTCGGCCGGCGAAAGACCCAGAAAACAAGATCCGAGGGCGGCGGCTCGATCTTTCCGGCAAAGGTTCTGGAAATCGCTTTGACTAACGGTTATGACTGGTCCTACACCGATATGCAGATGGGGCCAGAAACCGGTAATGCGGAAAACTTTGAAACCTTTGAACAGCTGTGGGAAGCCTTTAAGAAACAATATGCCTATGCGATGGATCTGGTCATCCGCGCCAAGGACGTATCCCGTCATTTTGAGGCGGAATGTCTTCAGGCGCCCTTCACTTCGGCCATTGACGACGGGTGCATGGAACTGGGGGAAGAGGCCAATGCCCTGTCCGAACAACCCAATGGCTGGCATAACCCCATCACCACTGTGGTAGCCGCCAATTCACTCGTCGCCATTAAAAAACTGGTCTTCGATGAAAAGAAATACACGATGAAGCAGCTGATGGCGGCCCTCAAAGCCAATTGGGAAGGCTACGAGGAAATGCAAAAAGACTTTAAAAACGCACCCAAATGGGGAAACGACGATGATTATGCCGATAGCATCATCAGGGATTTTTATGAGGATATCATCGGCGGCGTCATGGCCAAAATCGTTAATTATTCGGGCGGTCCCGTTCTCCCGGTGGGCCAGGCGGTCGGTCTTTACATGGAAATCGGCTCCCGGACCGGTCCGACGCCGGATGGCCGCTTTGGCGGCGAAGCCGCAGACGACGGTGGCATTTCTCCATACATGGGAACCGATAAAAAGGGGCCCACGGCCGTGTTGAGATCCGTTGGAAAGGTTCAAAAAAATCAGAAGGCCAATCTGTTGAACCAGCGCCTGTCCTTACCGCTGATGAGAAGCAAGCACGGGTTCGACATCTGGCATGCCTACATGAAAACCTGGTGCGATTTGAAAATCGACCACATTCAGTTCAATGTGGTCAGCACCGCCGAGATGAAGGCTGCTCAAAAAGAGCCTGAAAAGCACCAGGATCTCATCGTTCGGGTAGCCGGTTTCAGCGCGAGATTCGTCGATATTCCCACCTATGGTCAAAATACGATCATCGCGAGGAACGAGCAACAATTCGGCGCTGAGGACTTCGATTATTTGAAAGTTAACCTTTAAGCCTTCCGGCTCCACCGACGAGTTGTGGCAGAAAAGGCTCGACCTCAACAGACATCCTCCGGGGGCGCCGGTCTCCCGGCACTCCCGGACCGCACAGTTTTTCATGAAAGGAGCTTTTCTATGGCTGTTAAAAGTCAACTATACAAAGAAGAAAATACGAGCAAACCTTGCAGGACTTGTAAATGGGAAATCGCCGATCCGACAAACCCCCTGCAGGGACAATGTACGGTCAATAGAACCGAAGCCGGCGCCGTCTGGAAAAGATGGGTCCGGGACGTTTACAATATGACCTGCTCTCGTCATGAAGAGGGCAGGCTAAGCTTCAGGGAGCATGTTTAACTTAACACCAAATTTTTGGAAGGTTCATATCCATGCTTCAATCGGATCTGAACCTTCCAGCGCCTCCCTCCCGCCACTCCAAGCAAAAAGGATTTCTATCAAATGGAAACTGGAAAACTGAATACGCTGTTCGTCCCGGAGGAAGACCCCTATTTTTATATCAGCAATGATATTTTAAGCCTTCTGGACAAAGTTAAAAAGATTTCTGAAAAACACCCGGTCAATGTCCTGGTTGCCGGCAAGCAGGGCTGCGGAAAGTCGTCCCTTGTTAAACAGTATGCCGCCGTGCATGGGCATCCGCTTGCAACCTTTCAGGTTGGAATTCTCTCGGAACCGGGTCAACTTTTCGGCGAGTATGCCCTTGAGGGTGGAGAAACCAAATACAAACAATTTCTCTTTCCCCAAGCCATTCAGACGCCCCATTGCGTTATTCACCTGGAGGAAATTAACCGCCCCGAACATCCCAAAGCTCTTAATATGCTGTTTTCAATCCTATCTGATGACCGACAGGTTTGGATGGATGAATTGGGGCTGTTAAAAGTGGCGGATGGCGTAGTGTTTTTCGCTACGCTCAATGAGGGCGATGAGTTTGTCGGCACGGAGCTTATTGATGCGGCGCTCAGAGACAGATTCTATTTGATATTGATGGATTTTTTACCCAATGAAGTTGAAAGAGAAGTGCTTATCAACAAGACGGGAATAAGCGGCAAACAGGCCGACGACATCATTGATGTTGCCAATGCCCTAAGAAGTAACCCCGCATTGCACACGGCTGTCTCCACCAGAACGACGCTGATGATTGCTGAAATGGTGTTCGCGGGCGCCACGCTTGGTGAGGCCATCGCGGCAAGTGTTCAAACCAGCAAAGAGACCCTCGAGTCTGTGCTGATATCGCTCCATCTGGAAAAAGGCTACACGGAGAAAGGTCATTCGGAATACTTGCTTTTCACCAAAAAGGTTATGTCCGACAGAGGGACCGCCAGCTTCGGGGAAAATCTCCTGAGAAGAAAAACGGTGCCGTGAGCCCCGCCGCAAATAAAGTCGACGCTGATTTGCCGGAAAAACACAAATAAAGGAATATAAAGTTGGCTATTGAAAGATTCCATATCGCCGGAGATGATGGGTTTTCCGAATACTGGCGGCGAGACAAATCCCCGATAGAGTTGGATGAGCTTGCCAAAGTTCTCCGCGGTGTCCGGAAAATGTCTTCTTATGTCGGCCGGAATATCGGGGAAATTGTCTGGGCCGGAATGGATATTAAAAACGGCATTTCGCTGGATCCCACCTTCCTTATGGGGAGATATCCGCTTCCGGCTTATAAAACGGATATCGCCGTCGGGATGGCGGTACACAAAAGCTATCAGATTACGGAGTGGAGCGAGCGTTTCCGGGCCATGGCGCTAAAAGATCTGGCGCTTCCTCCCGTTTATGAATTCAAATTCAACCTCTTTTTCGACATGGCCGAAAAAATCTACGCGGATCTGCTGTCAAACAGAAAACTCCTCGGCCTGTATACGGAAAAGCATCGGGAATGGGAGCTTCGCGAAAAACGGAAGCAATTTATCAACCCGCCCACAGTGGACGAAATGCTTCACATCTGGTGGAGAATGGCGGCAGCCAGAAAGGGTGAAAAATATAAGCAGGCCTTTGTCGACACCTCCGCAGGAGGTCTTGTTGAACGCACCAGCCTTGAAAAATTTTACAAAAAACCGTTGGCACTTCTCAATTCCATCATAGGACCGCTGAAGAATGATTGTCCCGATCTGCTGACGGTTTCCGAAAGGGGCGCCTTTCGTCTCTTGCTCTATAAATCCATTTGGAAGGAACTGCTCGCCTATATCCGCTTCTGGCCGGGGAACAGAGCAGATCCGTTTATGCTGTATGATAAATTCGATGATGAAATCGCAAAAGAAGAGGAAGAAAAAAAAGCGATTAAATCGACTATTATCAGTTATGCGGAGGAAATAGAAAGAAAGCTCAAGAAAGGGGGGGTTGACTATACGGAAGATATCAAATCGATCGTGGCCAATTTCGAGGATGTCGTCCAAATTGAGGGAAATGATATTATCATGCCGGCTGAAAATAGAATTGACAAAAGAATTCTGAACAACCTCCGCATGGTAATTCAATCGGTCGCTCACAGAAATACCTTTTGCAATCGAGGTCTTGCCAAGGGGAAAGTCGACCGGAGAAGGCTTTACCGCGCAGCGACCACCGGCACGGTTTTCATGGAGAAGAAAAACCGGTTTGAACTCGTCAACGACTTCGTGCTTCTTGTGGACTGCACGGGCTCGATGTCCGACCCAACAAAATGGGACCATGCTCAGACCGTGTTTCAAACCTTATTTGCCGCCATAAAGGAGTTTAACCCGTCCGCCCGACTTGTCGGCTACAACGAGGTCAAAAACACATGCCGGATTACGGATTTATATCGGGCCGGCCAGTTTTTTTCGGTTTTTCCCAACGGTAAAACCGCATCCGGTGAAGCCATTATCGCCACCGTTCTAAGCTTAAAACAATTCAATAAACAGCCCTTTATTGTTCATATTACCGATGGCGCATCGAACTGGGGGTGCGGTGTCAAAGAAGCCATCGCCTATTGTGATAAAAAGCAAGTCCACCTTCTTACAATAGGAATCGGCTGTAACCGCTCAAATAAGGCCGCATTAAAAGAAGAGTATGGAAAACAGGTTGAATTTGCCGATAATATCCAAAACTTTCCCCAGTTATTTAAAAACTTGCTACAACATTCCAAGTAACTGGAGCTTAATGCGGAAGCAATTTTTCTCAGCTGTCATTAAGGGAAATTGCTTGGACATCGGCGTCGGATGTGGATTATGACTCATTTATCAGGAATCCAACGTTAAAGAGAGCATTTGTTCGAAGTCTTGAGATATATGATCATCTCCGAGCCGTTTACCATTCAGCAGCCCGGTTTGCGCCAGTACGACTGCCCCGGGAAAAGTTCAGAAGGTCGTCTTCATCATCGTCGTCTCCTTCTATTCGATCAAATCCGGAAAAAGAGCGAAACCCGTCACGCTCACCCGCTTATCTGCAACGGAAGACGGTTTTTGAGTTCACTCAGTGCCTGACAAACCGCCTTTTCAAACCAGGCAATGCTTTTCATGCCGCAATCGTCCATCACGTAAAGCATCAATGCGGGGCAATTTTCGGCCTGCTTCCATTCATTGAAAAGATCCCAACCGTGGCTGTCCGCACCTCGCTGATCGATAAGGATCAGATCCATGCCGGCAACAAATCCCGAAGATATGATGGAAACTCCGGGCTCAGCGGCCAGCATCACCTGATGTTCACCTTTCTCTATAGTCTTTTTCAAGACCTGGGAGATGAAGCGGTTGTAATCGACAATTAAAATTTTTGCCATCAGTGCCTTCGTCTCCTTTTCAGAAAAGGGGTAAGCTTTATGGAAATTGGCTGTTGCCATCTTCATACCGCCTAACCCTTCCCGGCCGCAATCCACACAATCCACCATTTATGGGTGACGGGATAGGTAGTAGTACGTAGGCGAAAAAATAGGGCCGGCATATGACAACGTCGGCATATACGCAATAGTGCCTAAAAACAGGCAATAAATTACGTTAAACTCCGGATTGTCATTTTTTGTATCTGGAGTACATAAGAGTTCGTCGGGGTAATATGCCCCCCGGAGAAGAAGCGTTTTTTTGAGGATTCCCTCTTGACAGCAAAACAAATTAATTTATTTTTTTGCCAGAACCTGCAACTCAACCGAACAACAACATGATTTTGCCTTGTATTGGATGGATGCCGTCAACGACTACCATAATAGGAGGTGAAACTATGACAGCGCACAACCTATCCGCTCAGCATTATTAGCCAATGCATCGCATTTACTTCCGTGGAGCACATCCGTGCGTCCGCCGCTGAAGTAATGCGGCGTCACGGAAGTCGGGAAACCATCAATCTGTTTTATCAACAATGTGAACCAAGGAGGAACAAGCGATGATCATTAGAAGAATGACCGATTGGCCCGCAACGGGCTGGAGAAGTTCGTTTTCGGAACTGGATCGATTGAAACGGCAAATGGATCTTATTTCCGGCGCTTTTTTCGGGGAACGGGAGGCCCGCCCGATGCCATCCGGTGTTTTCCCGGCTATCAACCTCACCGAGAATAAAGATCATTACTACATGCGCGCCGAATTGCCCGGAATGAAATCCGAAAATATCGACATTCAGGTGGCCGGAAGGAACCTGTCGCTTTCAGGAGAACGGCAGATTAAATCCGAGGGGGAAAATGCCCGGTATCATCGCCGGGAACGGGAAGCCGGAAAATTCTCGAGAATCATCTCCCTGCCGGATGAGATCAATGCGGACAAAATTGATGCGCACTTGCTCAATGGGGTTCTGACCGTCTCCATCGCCAAGGCAGAGGCGGTAAAACCAAAACAGATCACCGTCAAATAACGGTTTCGGCAAAGGGGGTAATTAAAATGGAACAATCCAAGGAGTTACAGGTAAAAGAGAAACAGGCGGTTCCCGTTCCCGCCGAACAGACCCGGCCCGGGCTCTTTTTCACCCCGGCGGTGGACATTTTTGAGACCGATCGTCAAATCACGCTCCTGGCCGACATGCCGGGGGTAACGGCCGATGATATCACCATCGATCTGCGCGATGGCATTCTCTCCCTCACCGGAGACGTAAAACCGTGGGAAAAACCGGATGAGTCCGATGTGTTCATTGAATTTGACATCGGGAAATACTACCGGCAGTTTACCCTCTCTGAAATAATCGACCAAAGCCGAATCGAGGCCGGAATCACGGAGGGAGTCCTGCGATTAACCCTGCCCAAGGCGGAAAAGGCGATCCCCCGAAAAATCACCGTGAAGGCAGCATAGACGAATCGCATCGGAGACCCGAGGCAAGCGTCAGCCCCGAGTCTCCGATTCATTTCTCGACAAATACGCTGCCGGCGTGGATCATCTCTTCCGAAGCGCTCGCGGACTCTTCGGCATTGGCCGCATTTTGCTGAACCACCTTGTCCATCTCTGCAATGGTTGATCTTGGAAACGGACTATTGTTGTTCTTCCCTGTTGAACCTATTGTTAATTTTCTCTATCTGCAGGTCCGCTGCTTTCGGATTTAACACCATTTAGAACTTCCGGCGCAGCCGGTTTAGGCTGCCGACAGAAAATCCAAATCCGCCACGCCGAAAGCTTCCGGCTTGAGATAATCAAAGGGTCGCTGAAGCATCCGCTCATAAAGATCGATGTAATTACGACCCGTCGCTTGATCATCATAGGCCACAAGGCTCTCGGTCATGATGCGACGGATCTGGTTCGCCCTTACCGGATCGGGAAGACTATAAAAGATCATGGCCTCATCAATGGCCCAGCGCAGGCCGGTGGCATCGAAGTTTTTAAAAACAAAGCCGTTCCCGCGCTCGGCCGGGAGCTCCAGATGGGTCAGGGCATCGTGAATACCGCCGGTGTCATGCCCGATGGGAAGCGCCCCGTAGCGTTGCGCAATTTTGCAGGGAAGCCCGCAGGGCTCATAGTCCATGGGCATCAACACGAAATCCGCGGCCGCAAAGGCGAGGCGGTAGTGCTGTGGATGAAACTCGCGCACCGCCACCCGGTCAACGGCATTCGCTTTTTCCGCCAGCAGCCGGAAGTGATGGTGCAAATCCCCATCGGCAATGAAAACCACCTGCAATCCCCGCGAGGCATGGGTGGAAAGCAGATCCGGCAAAATTTCGCTCATCAGCCAGGAGCCCCGGCGGCCTCCGCCCAGGCGGGTCGGCCAGAAGAGGAGCGGCGCCCTGGAATCCATTTGCAATCCCAGCAACTCCTGAAGACGGAGTTTGTTGAACGCTTTGGCGCTGAGATTTTCTTCGGCGCCGTAGCGCCGATAGAGCGCCTTGTCCGTGGCGGGATTAAAGAGGGCGGCCGGTGCGTGTTCAATCGCCGTGAGACATCCGCCGCGCAATTTATGTTGCAGCTCTCCTTTCAGCGCCGGAGCGATAAACTCGGTCCCATCCGATACGATCTGTTTTAAAAAGCTCGGACTGACCGTGTTAACGAAGTGAGAAGCAAAAACGCCGCTGGCCAGCAGATCGGCCGGATTTGTCTGCCGGGTCTCCTCATAATCCCGGGGCATCCGGTCATAGTAACAGTGTTGCCAGAAAGCGCCGGCATCGATTCCCTGCTCTTCGATGTCCGACAGACAGAGTTTGACCGTATTCAGGTTATAGAGGGTGAACAGGCAGGGGATGCCATGGGTCCTGGCCATGGCCGGAATGAGCCCGGTCATCCAGTCGTGACAGTGAATCAGATCGGGCTGGACCCTGGGGATGACCTGATTGATGACCTCGCGCTGGAAGGTCAGGGCAATCCGGATGTTCTCCCGGCTCGTATCGGAGAAGAGCTTGGGCAGATAATAAAAAGATCGATCCTGAACCAGATGGATACGCTCGACCGGCATATTATTGCCGGCCCGGCGGCTGAAGAGCTCCGCGGCGGGATGCCCGGCATTTTTTTTAAAAATATTGCGGTAGTTCGGAATCGCCACATGAACATCCGCGCCCATCCCGAAAAGAGTCTGGATCAATGTCGCGGAGACATCGCCCAATCCCCCCGATCGGGCCGAAATTTTTTCCGAGGGAGCACCGCTCCGGTCGGGCAGAAAGGAAACTTCAGGAGTTACCACCAATATTTTGGGCGGAGCTGAAGAAATCCTCATCGTTGTATCCTCCTTGTCAGGCCTCAAGGGAAATATGGGAAAGGAGAAAAACGGAACACAATTGATCGGATGGAAAACCGGTAGCCACCTTCCCAAGTCAGCAAGCGGGTATTGATCTATTTATACCGTCATTTCTTGGGCAGGGACAACTAGCAGAATTGACCATTTACATCATATGAGTTGGGTAAAAATGCCTATGGGATCCGGGAAATCGGGAGAAGCGCCTCTTTAATGGCTTCGGTTTCAGTGGGGGTCGAACAGGCCTGAACCGGTATGGTCATGGTAATCCGGACACCGTTTCCCTTTTGGGTGGAAATATCCAGGGTTCCGTCCAGCATCCGCGCGCGTTCGTCCAGGGCCGCAAGCCCCAACCCCCTTTGCGCCACATGGCGATTCAGAATTTCCGCCATGTCAAATCCCCTGCCGTCATCCGATATTCGAATAACGACATGATCCCCGTCTCTAAGAACCGCCACCGAAACATGAGGCGCCTCGGCATGCTTGCGGATGTTGCTGAGCGCCTCCTGGAAAAACCGGTAGATGATGATCTGGTCATCCTCGCAGAACAGGGTATCCACATCCACCAGATCGAGCGAGGTGGGAATGTGGGTGAGCTTTTCGAAGTCCTTCAGCATCCACTTAATCGCGCCGCCGAGCTTGAGACCATGGATGATGGAGGGGTTCAAATCCCGCGAAATCCGGCGTGTGTCCTCAATGACTCTATCGATAAGATTCAAGGCGGCATTCGCTTCGCTTTTCAGCGCCCCCTGATCTTTTCGAAGCCTGTCCGCAAGAAGGCTGAAGCGAAGCTTGAGCACGGCGAGATTCTGGGCCAGATCATCATGTATTTCAAGCGAGATGCGCCGGCGTTCGTCTTCCTGGGCGGTCAATAGCCGGGAGGCGAGATGGCGCCGGCGCTTTTCCGATTCGCGAAGCGATTCGGCCAGTTTTCGCTCCCGGGTCACGCGTGCTATGACACTGGGCAGGAGCGTAAAAAAAGAACCTGTCTTCACCAGATAATCCTTGGCCCCCAGTTTCATTGCCGTCACCGCAATGGCCTCATTGCCCTGACCGGTGATCATGATCACGGGAACAGCGGTTTCCCGCTCATTCAAGGCCCGCAAAAACTCGATCCCATTCATGCCGGGCGTGAGATAATCGGTTATGATCACATCGGGAGTAATTTCAATGAGCGTTTTGAGGCAACTGCCGGCTTCCGGGAAATGATGCAGATCGGCATTCGGAAACTCTTTAAGAATGGCTCGTTGCATGAGTCTGAAATGAGCCGTTTCATCTTCGATGATCGCGATCGAGAGGGATTCGGACATGGGGAGTCCTCGATTTTGTTAGCCAATAACGCACCGCGTCATTCCATGATGACCGGCGGCTTGTTCAAAATCATCCAATATGAATCTATTTGACGGATCTTTTCCTCAAACGCCTTAGCCCCCACCGGTTTGGTCAGGTAACTGTTGGCATAATGCTCATAGGATCGGGCGATATCGGCCTCCCGCTCCGAAGTGGTGAGCATGATAACGGGAATACGTTTCAATTTCTGGTCTTCCTTGATCGTCTTTAAGACCTCTATCCCATCCATGCCGGGAAGCTTGATGTCGAGCAGAATGAGTCCCGGCAGGGGATATTTCTCTCTATCGGCATATTTTCCCCGGTTATAAAGAAAATCAAGCGCCTCCTCTCCATGGGTCACGATGTCGATCCGGCCGGCGTTCCCGGATTTTCGAATGGCGCGCTGGGTGAGCGCGGCATGCGCCGGCTCATCTTCCACCAGTAAAATAGTTGACGGTTCATAAGTCATTAAATCAAGTCTCCCGGTCATTCAGCGTGAAATAGAACGTCGTCCCGTTGCCCGGCTCGGATTCAAGCCAGATGCTTCCGCCATGGTGCTCGACAACCCGTTTTACGATGGTCAGCCCGACACCCGTCCCGGCGCCGGCGCTTTCCGCACCCGGCAATCGCTGGAAAATCCCGAATATCTTTTCAAAATACCTGGCATCAATGCCGATGCCGTTATCACGGACGAAGAACACCGGCCGGCCCTCCCGCTCCGCCCCCCCCACCGCAATGGCGGGAAACGGATTTTCTTTTCCAATATATTTAACGGCATTGGACAGCAGATTTTCCACGACATGCAGCAGCCGTTTTTTCTCACCATGAACCAGGGGGAGATTTTTATCAACCGTTACTTTAATCTCTTTTTGTTTGATCTGATGCTGAAGTGAGTGAAGGGCCTCTTCGATCAGATCCGCAAAAGGAAAGGTCGTCCTTGTTTCCGAGACCCGTCCGATACGCGATAATTCAAGAAGATCGTTAATCAAAAGCTCAATTTTCCGGGCCGCATCGCTGATATAGTTCAGGTACTCCTGCCCATCTGCGGGAATGTGATCCCCGAAATCTTCCCGAAAGGCGCCGAGAAAGCCCTCAATGGTAACCACCGGCGTCTTTAAATCATGGGAAACCGTGAACACGAAGGCCTCAAGCTCCTCGTTTTTGGCGGCCAGTTCCGCAAGAAGTGTTTCCAGTTTTTTTTCGTTCTCTTTTAACGCCTTCTCGGCCAATTGCCGTTCGCCGACCTCGTGAAGGGCATGATCCCTGGCCTGCCGATACAGCAGCATTCGCTGCAACAGAAAATACAGGAGTAATGAGAGACTCAATGCGACGGAAAGATTAAAAAAGAGAAGCGGAAAATTCCAAATCGCCCCCGCCCCATAAATGTCGGCTGTCGGAATCAGCTCCAGTTTCCAGACCTTGCCGGGAAAACGGATTTCCCGAATTGCGTTCACCGAATCATTTTTCGCATTCTGGGAACCAGAGGTCTCATTGGTGAAAATCAGTCGATCGGCCTCATAAATCCGAATACAATAATCCGCAAGAATGCTCTGAGCCAGACAGATATCCATGATGCGTTTTACCTGAAACACCCCGTTGAGATAACCTTGAAGCGCTTCGGCGTGAATCAGCGGCCAGATGATGTTAAATCCGAGCCCCCCCTGCGTGAGTTCAGCGCAAGGGGTGACGATATAGGGAAGATCCGTCCGCGGATCTGAAACCGTTTCCCCTTGCCGGGCAACCGTATATTCACGAATGCTTCCATCCACGGTTGCCCGGTTGCCTTCCCTCGGGAAAACCCATCGAATGACGCCACCGGGATCCACCCAGTTGATTGCGGCAAACCCCGGGTAGCGGGTGTAAAAGCTCTCGGCAAACTCCAGAAAGCGTTTCTTGCTAAAGTCGGGGGGGACCCGTTCCGTCCATCGGTCAGCCAGCAATTCGAGAGCAACCATCCGCGCGGTCATCATCCCTTCGATTCGGATGGCGATTTGTTCCGAAGAAGATTCCGTTTGCCGCAAAATGAGCTCTCGGCGATGAAGGTTCTGATTCCGCCACAGCAACAATCCAATGCCGCAAAAAAATAAAAATGCGGCCAGCGGGAGAAATTTTATCAATCGAAACATCCACACTCCGAATTCGGCCTTGATCATCGTTTCGGCCACCCCCAAATGGAGTGAAGGTCACGCAAGGGCGTTTTTGTAAGCCCGGCAAGCTGTTTGAGCCACAGCGAGTTCTTGCCGGGCTGGAAAAAATGCCCTTGCGTGGCCGAAACGATGATCAAGCCCCCGGATTCACGTTTCAGCGTAAAGAAGACCAAGCGGGGTGGAGCACGCTATCGGATGGGGACGAGCCGATTGAACCGCCGATGTGCCGCACCCATAACGCTCTTGACACGCCTATGTTCTTAGCATAAATCGGGACGTAATAAAAGTGGGTTCCTAATTTACCTCGGACCGCAACCTCGTCTGTTGGTAAACTGCCTCTTAAGAGCATGTTATCGGTTCCCATGCGAGGCAAAACGACCACGGGGTTTTATAACCTGAACCCAACCGCATGTTCTCAAATACCATAAGGAGTAACCCCATGTTCAATCCGGAAAAACTGCTGGGGGGGTTGATCTCTTCCGGCCTCGGCGGACGCGGTAATTCCCTGGTGCCGGGAGGCGTCGCCATGGGGCTTTTAGGGGTCGCCATGGAGGCGGTATCGCATTATATGAACAGCTCCCGGACGCCGCCACCGCCCATGCCCGGAACGATGCCTCCACCAGGCCCCGTCGGGCCACCGTCCATGCCCCCTCCCCCTCCGCTCTCCAGTGGGTCCACTTCCCCGCCGCCACCACCGGGATCTCCTATATCGGCGCCACCACCACCGCCTCCCGGAGTCTCGCAATCCGTGGCACCGCCGCCGCCCGGAGTCCCCGCCATGGCGACCGGCGCCGCCGCGGGAAATCAAAATGAGGCGGTCTTGCTGATTCAAGCCATGATCGCCGCGGCCAACGCGGATGGCGTTATTGATGCCGAGGAACGCGCCCGGATTCTGAAGCGGTTACAAAGCACCTCGCTCACGGACGAGGAAGAACGCTTCATCGAACAGGAACTGGCCGATCCAAAAGACGCGGCGCAAATCGTTCGCCACGTAAACTCCCCCGAAACCGCCCGCAAGGTTTACACGGTTTCTATGCTGGCGATATCAGTGGATACCGAGGCGGAAAAAGCGTATATGCGGGTACTCGGCGAACAGCTGGGAATGGCGCCGGCGACCCTTTTCGACATTCACCAGACACTGGGCATCGCCCCTTTTTAAAACAGGCAAGGAGACCCCCCATGACACAATGGTATTTCAGCTTTGACGGAAATCAGCAGGGCCCCCTGGATCACGCTCAGGCCGTCCTTCTGGCGGCAAAAAACCCTAACGGCCATGCCTGGCGCGACGGATTCGCCCAGTGGCTGCCCATCAGCCAGATTCCGGAATTGACCCGCCCGGCGCCGGTGATGCCTTCGGCGCCGCCGGTCGCGCCGGTTCGGCCAACGGATGAAATCGATTTTAAAATCGTCGGTACCGAGATGCAGTTTGTTGAAATCGAACTGGATCCGGGCGAGAGCATCGTCGCTGAAGCCGGCGCCATGATGTACAAGGACAGCACCGTCGTCATGGAAACCGTTTTCGGCGATGGTTCCGGCACGGGGGGCGGCGGCTTCATGGATAAACTCCTAGGCGCGGGAAAGCGGCTGCTCACCGGTGAGAGCCTTTTTATGACGGTATTTACCCACACCGGAAACGGCAAGGCCCATGTGGCCTTTGGCGCGCCCTACCCGGGCAACATCATTCCCGCCAATCTGCGGAAACTCGGCGGCAGCCTGATCTGTCAGAAGGACAGCTTTTTATGCGCGGCCAAGGGCGTCTCCGTGGGCATCTTCCTTCAGCGAAAAATCCTGACCGGTCTGTTCGGAGGCGAGGGGTTCATCATGCAGAAACTCGACGGCGACGGCATGGTCTTCATGCATGCCGGCGGCACCGTGGTGGAACGTACCCTGAAGGCCGGTGAAGTGCTCCATGTGGACACGGGCTGCGTCGTTGCCCTCGAACCCGGCGTTCAGTTCGATATTCAACAGGCCGGCAATATCAAAACCGCCCTCTTTGGCGGCGAGGGGCTTTTTTTCGCGACCCTGCAGGGCCCGGGCAGAATCTGGCTGCAATCGCTTCCGTTTTCGCGACTGGCCGGACGCATGCTTCAGGCGGCTCCCCAGCGCGGCGGCGGCGGTAAGGAGGAAGGCTCCATTCTGGGCTCCCTGGGCGGGTTACTGGGTGGAGACCGGTAAGAAACCGGTCGACTATTTATTCGGGTCAGCCGTCCGGTTTGCCCTCGGTATTTAAGACGGGAACGGCCAGCCAGGGCATCCTGGCCGCGCACAAAGGAGCGCCTGATGGAAGTTACCTTATTTGTGCTGGTGGTTTTTCTCTTTTTTGTGATGCGGCGGATTGACCGGCGAGTAAATGATCGCATGGACAAAATGGATGAGACCGTAACCGATCTGCAACGCAGACTTAAATGGCTCCAATCCAAAATCGTTCCCGTCGATTCCACTGAAGATCCGGCTTTCGCATCGCATATTTTAAAACCATCAGCCGCCCCCCCGCCTTCAGGCCGCAAACCACCCGCATGGCATCCTGCTGAAAAGGTGCAACCCATTGAAACGGCGCCACCACCGGAAGATCCCCTGAAAACCGCGGAAGACCTGAATTCGGGCGTCCCCCAAGCGGCCGCACCCGAAATACCCGTGTCGGTGCCACCGGTGGCCCCCCCGGCGCCCGAATCACGAGCCCCCGGATGGTCCGAACGCTGGCGGACGTTCGCGGCGACCGTGGACTGGGAACAGTTTACCGGTGTGAGACTGTTTGCCTGGCTGGGCGGTTTGGCGCTTTTCATCGCCGCCGGCTTTTTCGTCAAATACTCCATTGACCGGGACCTCCTTCCGCCGGCCCTGCGACTGGCCATCGGGGCCTTGACCGGAATCGCCCTGATCGTCGCCTCGGGGCGTTTTGGCATTGAAAAATACACCGTCATGCGACACACCCTGGCCGCCGGCGGTATCGGAGTACTCTACAGCGTGGTCTTTGCAGCCACCCTTTATTATGAGTACCTTTCCAGACCCCTGGGCTTTGGTTTGCTGGCCCTCGTGTCGGCCGCGGCGTTTGTTCTGGCGGTCCATTACCGGGGTCTTGCCATCTCGGTCCTGGGAGCACTCGGCGCTTATGCGACGCCGCTGCTCGTCAGCATGGGAGAGGGAAGTCTGGTTTCGCTTTCGGCCTACCTTGCCGTTGTAAACGTCGGTCTTTACCAGGTGATGAAGCGTCTCGAGTCCCCGATGCTGCTGTTAACGGCAACGGCCGGCACCCTCGTTACGATGTTCCTCGGAACCGGGGAGGTCTGGACGGCAACGGGGGCATTTACCATTGCCGTCTCATGGATCGCCAACCTGGCCCTTTTCTCCTTTTTTCTGTGGTTTTATCCAGCCGACCCGGAGGAAGACCGCGCCTTCCGGTGGAGCGGTGTGCTGGTCTATCCCTCAACGCTGGCCATGGCCGTTTTGCTGCTGGAAAAACCGGGCTGGGACCCCCTGTTGATCATTACCGTCGCCCAGGCGGGAGCCCTGTGTCTCACCTGGCGTCATTCGGGCTGGTATGGAAAACTCATCCCCTTTGGCGCTCTCGGGTTTCTGGCCGCCCTCGCCTGGGTGCTATTACGCTTCGATGCCTCGCGATTTTCCGCCGGTTTTATTCTATTACTGCTCTACGGCGCGATGGGGGGCCTCGGCCCGCTGCTCTTTTTGCGGCGACACGGCCTCAACAAGTCGTCAATCGGTTGGCTCAAAATCTTTCCCGTGGCCATCGTCATGCTGAGCCTGAGCGTGATGTTGCAGGGAGAACTCGTCTCTTTCTGGTTCTGGCCGATGCTGCTGGGGCTCGAACTGCTGGGCATCGGTATCAGCCTTCTCTTCCGGGCCTTCCTTCAGGTCGGCCTGCTGGTGCTGCTGGTCCTGATCGGTGGATTGAACTGGCTCTTTCATATTCCGCCCGAACTGGTGGGAATCGGTTTTTTTATCTTCGTTCTCGCGGCCGGCATTATTCTCTGCGCGGCGGTTTTTCTGCTTCTTAAGAAACTTCCCCAATGGATGACCGCCATCGCCCCGGAAAGAGCCGAGTCGGCGCCCTCCCCGCTTTGCGCTCCCGGCCTGGAGCAGTGGCTGGCCGCGGGACCGGCCGGCGGCGTTTGCGTGCTGCTGGCGGCCTCCTTTCTGATGCCCTACCCGCTCTACCCCCATCCGGGCATGGCGACCTTGATCCTGTTCCTCTCGCTCGTGCTCTTTGCCGCGCATCGAATGCGCTTTGAAATTCCCGGGGTGACAACGCTCCTGGCCGCGGCGGCCGCTCAGGCCACTTGCGTGTTTCAGCCGCCACCGGGACTGGATATCCTTTTTCCGGCCTTTCTCTGGTCGGGAATGCTTTTTCTGGCGGCTCTGCCGGCGCCCTTTATCTTTTTCCGGTCCTTTTCACACTGGCGGCGACTCTGGCATGCCTGGGCGCTTTTTGAGGCAATGCAGGCCATCTTCATTTTGGTTACCAGCCAGGCCCTGTGGCCGGAACCGGTCGCCGACTGGATACCGATGTTGCTTGTGGTGTTAAAACTGCCCTGCGTCGTGATGCTGCTGAGACGCCTGTTCGGGCGCCCCGAGCGAAATGCCGTCCTGGCCTTTCACGGCGGGGTGCTGCTCTTTTACTTCTCCGCGCTGCCGGTGCTGGTGCTCCACCATGGCTGGATCGGTCTCACCCTTGTGTTCGAGGCCGCGGCACTCCTCTGGCTGAACCGGCGCTTAGAGCATCCGGGCCTGCGATGGGTCTCTTCCGTGATGGCTCCCGCCGGCCTTCTGATACTCTTTTTCAATCTTCCGCTCCTGAAACCCTTGAACAGTCCGCCGGTGCTGAATGCCGCCGTTTTGTCAGTGGCCGCCTGCTTTGCCACCCTGGCGCTCTCCGTGAGGTGGGCCGGTTTTCCCCATCGGGAATTAAAGCGTCTGGATCTTCCGACCTATTTCCAGTGGCTCACCGTTGCGACCGGATTTTTCCTCGCCAATCTCATCATTGCCGATGTATTTGCCGAGCCGGGTCGGGCCTTTCGGGTCTGGCCGGGGCGCCATTTTCCGCAATCGGTCTCCTACGCCCTTGCCTGGACCGCCATGGGCGCTTTGACCTGGCGGCTCGTGCGCCTGCCCCGGGCCATCCGCTGGGCGGGAATGCTGCTCGTGGCGCTGGGCACCTCCGCGCTGATTTTCCTGCCGTTTATCCTGCCCCGGGCCGCCGCTGGAATGCGCCCGCTTTTCAATGTGGGACTTGTCGCCTATCCGCCGCTTCTGGCCATTTTATACTATCTCTTTCACAAGGAGCCCTGGAATGAAACGGGGAGCCTCCTCAAAAACGCGCTCCTGGCCCTCTTCATGGTCGCCGGTTTCCTGTTCATAAAACTGGAGGCCAGCACCCTGTTTCAAACCGGTTATCCTTTTACGCTCTTCTCCTCGCATACCCCGGAAAAGGCGGCCGCCTCCGCCGCCGGATGGATCGCCTATGGTTTTGCGCTTCATGTCTGGCCCAGGCGACTGGACCGGCCTTTCCGGCTGACCGGCATGGGCCTCATTCTCATCGGTGTCTCCATCGCCCTATCCCTGCCGTTTCGCTTTCGCGCCGCCTTTGCCGCCATGACGCCATTGCTGAACCCACCCTCGCTGGTCTTCCTTGCCGCTCTGGCGGCGCTGGTGTACCTGACCCTCAAACACTGGGACGAACGATGGCCGCTTGCCGGAACGAACCCACGGGTCTTTTGGGGAATCCCCCTTGCCCTTGCCGCTTTCGGTGTTTTAAATATCGAAATCGCGAGCGCCTTTGCCGTCAAGGGAAGACCCTTCAGCATGCTCACCCACGGCAGCCTTTCCATGCAGCTGGCCTACAGCATCGGCTGGCTGCTTTTTGCCATCGGCCTTCTGGTGGTGGGCATCAAATGGAGTTCGGTGCGGGTGAGATGGACGGCCATCGCAGCCATTGTCATCACGGCGGTAAAAATATTCATTCGCGATCTTTGGTCCCTGGGCCAGTTGTATCGCGTGGGCTCATTGCTTGGGCTGGCCGTGGTGCTGATTCTGGTCTCCTTTCTCTACCAGCGTTTTTTATCCGAGGGGAAAAAAAATGAAATATAGTCGTATGGGCACGATCGGTCTTGCGCTTCTTTTCCTATCCGCCGCCTTATCGGCCCGGGCGGAGGACACCTGGCGATTCCAGGCCTTTATCGATATCGAAACCCCGGGGTTGGTTGAAGCGGTGGTGCCGCCGGAGCTCCTGGTCCAAACCGGCAAGGGAGAAATGGATTTCCTTTTAACCGGACCGGATGGTCTTCCCCGGGCCTTTACGCTTTTCTGGAGAGAGCCCGTGGGCGAAATCACCCTTTCACTGAAACCCGACCGGGTTGAATTCAATGAGGAAAACGCCCTTGTCTGGGAAGCAAAACTCCTTGAAAAGATAACAGCCGAACGCATTCGGATCACGCTGACAGAGCCGGGGACCATCGGTAAAATCGATATTCATGGGCAAATCGGTGATGAGTGGCGCCCCCTGGCGCTGAATGCCGCCGTGTTTAAAACTCCCGGACCGCGGCAGGCCGGCATCGGAATTCCTGAAAACCGCTACGAGAGACTGCGGATCATCCTTACCGGTTATGATCGTCGGGTTGAAAAATCCCTCTCTCCCATTGAGACCGTGTCCGTCGAGGGAAAGCGCGTGGGAAGAGATTACGTCACCCGGGATCTTCCCCTCCCCTTTCAGAAATCCGAGAGTGAAGGCACTCACGTCATCGAAGCGGTGATCCCGGGCGATGGATTATGGATCAATGCGCTCACGCTCAAAACCGAAGCCCCGTTCCAGGGCGACTGGCAGGCGGGCAACGAGACTATTTCCGGTGGCAAAAAGCGTTTTGGTGCCATTCTAAGCGGCCGCAGCACCCAGGTGACCTCCCAGGAACCGGAGCTCGTTATGGAGACAAACCGGCCATGGCCGGGCCGTTCGCTCGTGGTGAAACTGGATGCCGGGGACCGGTATATCGGTGATGTCACCTCGCTGAGGGCCACCGTGCGTCTTCCCCGTCTGGTCTTTGCCGCCGAAAAGGCCGGCCGCTTCACCGCAACCAGCGGCGCCGGAAAAGCCGCCGGCATCGGCGCCCATCCCAGCGACGGGTATCGGGAGCCGGAGACCCGGATCGAATTTTCAGTCCCCGAAACAAACCCCCACTGGCGCCTCGCCTCGCTCGTCGAAAAATACCCCCTCAAAGGTGCCCCCTTTACCGCCGAAGGCTATACCTGGCGAGCATCCGTGACCATCGACAGGCCCGGCTATTATCGGTTGCCCCTGAATCTCCGGGCAAGCCTCGCGCCGCGATGCGCGGCCGTCCGCATGGTAAAAGACGACCTTCAGGTTCCTTATATTACCGGCCGCATGGAAAATAAAAGCATAGAACTGGAAAACACGGCGACATATGATGCGTCCACAAATACCAGCACCTGGATCATACACCTGCCCCACCCCTCCCCCCACTGGAAAGAGATGAGCGTTTACGCCACGGGTATCTTTAAGCGCGAGATTGACTTCCAAATCCCCAAACCCGGGGCCAGGACCTGGCAATCCCGGCGGCGGGCCGTGTGGGAAAGCCGTGGGCAGCGGGAAACCACCCTTCGGCTGAGTTTGCAGAACCTGCCGGAAGATATCGACACCCTGCGGTTGGTCATGGCCCATGGCGACAACGAGGCCGTTTCGATCTCCAAAATAACCGCGAGCTACGCTTCCCCCACTTTTCTGTTTTTGGCGCATGCCGCCGGGGAATTCACGGTCTATGGCGGAAACCCGGAGGCGGGCGTCCCGCAATATGATCTTTCCCTCGTGCAATCGGAACTCCTCTCCACCCTGCCGGTTGAAACACAGATGGGTGAACTCGAATCCTTTAGCGGTCAAGGATGGCAACATGCCATCAAGGACGCTTTCAAGGGGAAAGGATGGGGGCTCTATGTCGTTCTGGGCCTGGTAACCCTGGTGTTGCTCGCCGTCATTGTTCGGCTCTTCCCCAAACCGGAGGATACCCCCCCTGCTTAAACATCAAAATGGAGAGCCCCACATGTCGGAAGAAATCGTTCTATCTCTCATCTTTTCGCTTCACACAAAACTCTTAATGCTCTCAGCTCCCCCTATTCCCGAAACGGGCGCTTTAAGCGGCCGGGTGCCGGCGGATACCCGATGCGTCCACGAAGGCGGAGCGGATGATCCGGTTATCTTCCCGGGCAATTACGATGAATCGCACGGCAGGGTTCTTCGCCAGTTTTTCCACGGCCTCCTTTAGACCCCGGCACTGATATCCGTTGCAAATCGGCGCCCGCAAACCGCGGGGAAGCGCACAGCCGGTCAGCGTCTGATAGACGCAGGCGCCCTCCAAATGCGTTTCGGGAAGATGGGTGGTGTAAGCGGCTTCCACCGCCTCCGGTGTTAGATCGGGTCGTGTCGAGCGAAGGCGGCGCAGGAATTCGGGAGTTAAAAACGCATGGCTGTATCCGCCATGGCGGCAGCAAACCCCGGCACAGGCCGCGCAAACCATGACCGCGGCCGCTTCCGCCAGAGCAACACGCTGAAGGGGGGGCGCCACGTTATCATCATCGGGAACGGGTTCGGAAAGCGCTTCCCCGTCTTGGAAGGCCTTGCTGATGATTTTCTCGATGAAGTTGAGGAAACCGGTTCGCCGCTCATCCGAAAGCCTCACGATGGACCGGGGCCTATAGGGGACAACCACCGGTACATAAGTCTCCGGGTCCGAAATCCTCAGGGCTCCGGCTGCTTCCAGCCGATGAGCGACGAGTGCTTCGCTCAATTTTGCCGCCCGGCAGCGCCAGTTTCCGCAAATCCCGCCGGAAAACCGTTCGAGAGGCGTTAAAAGCGCGCCACACACGCCGCAATGGTCATGCAGCCACATCATTCCTCCGAATCTCCGGAAGCATCAGGGTAATGGTGCATCCGGGCCCTGAATTATTGGCCGCGCCGACCTCACCCGCCATGGCGGAGATGAATTTTTTAACGAGGGCAAGTCCGATGCCGGTACCGCCGGTCGCGCGGGTCAGCTCGTTATCGACCCGGTAAAAATCGTCAAAGATTTTTTTCAGGGCTTTTCCCGGAATTCCCGGCCCGGTATCGGAAATGGAGATATGGACCCGGCCGTCCCGGGAAACACCGGCGATGGTAATAACCCGCTGAGGCAAGCTGCGGCCGAATTTGATGCTGTTTTCGATGAGGTTGATCAGCACCTGAATCATCACCTCCCGGTCATAGGCGAAGCGAAAATCGTCCGGCACATCGATTTTAAGGGTGAAGCCTTCCTGGGCCAGTTTATGCGCCATCACCGTCCGCACCTCGGTCAATACCTCGTGCAGATTGCCCGGTTGAAGATCGAAGCGACGCTGCTTTTTTTCCAGTTTGGCCAGCTCCAGGACATTGTTGATCAGCCGCGAGAGACGGGCGCTTTCCGATCCCAGAATGTGAAAATAATCCTGCTCCCGCTCCGGTGTGGCAGCAATCCCCTGCTCCAGCATTTCGATATACATGCGAATATTGGTGAGCGGCGTTTTCAGTTCATGGGTGACCGAAGAGACGAACTGGGAGCGACGCTCGGAAAGATCCACCACCGTTTGGACGCTCTGGTAGATGGCGAAAAGGCCGAGGAGCATGAAAAACCCCAGCACCATGAGGGCCACCGTAAGCGTCCTGCGGGCCGGAGAGGCCGGAAGGGCATCGGCCATGACGGCCGCGCTTAAAAAATCGAAGGGAGAAGGAAAGGACCGCCCGGTACTGAAACCGGTGGCCGTAACCGGCGCGCCGGCCCTCACCATTTCGGTTTTCCGGCCGTTATCCATCACCTGCAAGCTTAACGCGGTAAACCGAGCCATGGGCTGGGACTCGAAATGAGTGGCAGCCAGATGACTCAAAAAAGGCCGGACTTTCAGAACAAAGCCCTGACGAAAGATTTGATTGTTGATGGCAACGCGCCGGAAGACGAAAAATTGGCCGTCGCCAACCGAAACCGATTGCAGGGGCGCCACCTCGACTTCAAAGCGATTGCGATCCGATGACGGGACGGCGACGGAGGACACGCCTTTTTCCCGCGCCTCGCCGGAAGTGACGGTTGACTGATCCTCGCGGGAAAGATTCAGCGCCTGGCCGGCGGTGATCTCTTCGGTTCGCCGGGCTTTTTGCCCCAAATAGCTTTTCGTCTTCTGCTCCCGGGATCGGGCCAGGTACCGGTCCGCAAAGCCTTCCTTTTCCTTTTTCCCGGCTTCCGTCTCAGCCTCCATTCGGGGCGTTTCAGGCGGGAGAACCGAGAGGGCCGGGGCTTCGGGAGCGGGCGGCGAAACGGCCAGGGTAAACTTTTTGCGGTTAAAGGCGGCATTCACGGCGGATAATTGGGTAACGATGTTGCGCTTTTCCTCCGGAACGCGCCCGGGATCGGCCACCAGCGGCGTTTGAAAAGATCCGTCCGGATTGTTCTGAAGATACCCGAGAATGTACGCTTCCCGGGGCACCCGTGCCAGAGGCGACGGACTGCCGGTTCGGGCATCGGCCGCCGGGAAATGATGGTATTCATCCACGGCGCGGTTTTCTTCCTGCTGGACCCGTTCGGCGAGCGTTTTTTCCATCTCGTCAAAGAGAGTCTGGCTGAAAAAGCGCAACTGGGCACGCTCCTCCTCCGCCAGCCCCTGAAAGGACTGCCGCACCACATGGGCAAGCGGCAGTGATATGGCGATGCAAAAGACGAGGATCAGCAGTTTGAGGCGCTTCATGGCGCCGGCTCCAAACGATAGCCCTCGCCCCGCACCGTTTGAATGAAGGCGCTTTCCGGGTTTAACTCCGTGAGCTTTTTGCGGAGTTTGAGCATATGAATGTCCACCGTCCGGGTTTCGATGTCGGCATCGGCATAGTGCCATACTTCGGTCAGAAGCTCCTTTTTGGAAACGATGCGCCGTTGATTGCGAAAGAGATAGACGATGATATCCATCTCCCGGCGGGTGAGCTCCCGAACCGCATCGCCGCAAATCGCCTGAAGATTTTGCCCGTCAAAGAGAATGCCGAATAGCTCGATTCGCTCCCCGCCCACCTGTTTCCCGCTCCGGCGCAACACCGCCTCCACCCGGACCATGAGTTCCCGGAGCGAAAAAGGTTTACTCACGTAATCGTCCGCTCCGGCTTTAAACCCGGTGACCACATCGTCCTCGGAGCCCTTGGCGGTGATCATGACAATGGCCTGATTCGGCTTTTGCTTTCTCACCGCTTTGCAGATGGAAAAACCATCCAAAGTGGGCAGCATCACATCGAGCAGCAGCAAATCATGGGAGTTTTCAAGTGCCGCGGCCAATCCCAGGCCGCCGTCGGCCACTCCCTCCGCCGCATAGCCGTTAAAAACGAGCACGTCCAACAAGCCGTTTAAAATGGCCGGATCATCTTCCACCACCAGAATTCGGGCTTTGGGCTGTTTCATGGGAAGACCTCTTTTTTCAACTGTACAATACCGGCAATGCCTTTCCGCCATAGACGCTCTTTCCTTTCTTACACGATTTATCCCTTTCCGCAAAGTAAAACTTATGCAAAAAACATCTCCTAACCTTTTGCATTTCTTTGAATTGTCTTTATTTCAAATTTACATAAAATCAAATCAAACAGCCTTGATCATCGTTTCGGCCAGTCTCTCCACCTTACCGTGCATTCCCGCGGGAGCGAGGGATGAGATATTTCTTGCATCCAATCACCAGCGAGAGTCGGATCAAGCTGGCCGCACCAGCAATTGCAAAAGCGTAATGATAGTTTTGGGTCGAATCAAAAATTTTACCGCCGACCCAGGGACCGAGCGCCCCCCCGATCGTACCGATAAAAACGACGACGCCCATCAACGCGGCCATGGCCCGAATTCCGAAAATCTGAGCGATGAACATGGGCAGTTGCGGTATTTCTCCCCCGTAGGAAAAACCGAATAGGACGGCAAATACGTAAAAGCCCCAGGGGGAGATGTTGAAAAACAGCACGATCAGCGAAACCAGCAGCAGAATACTGCAAACGATAAGGGAATTATAGGTTCCGATTCTATCGGAAACGCCTCCCATGAAAAGCCGGCCGACAATGCTGACAACGCCGATGATTCCGAGAAAACCGGCTGCCTGAAAGGAGGAAATGCCGATATCCGTCGCGTAGTTCACGAGATGGATCATGATCATCTGAATGCAAAAATTAATTAAGGAAAAAGTGACCACCAGGATCAGCATTTCCCTGCTCAGAATCGCGCTTCTCAAACTCACGTCCGACAGCGGAACGCGACAGGACGTTGCGGCCGCCTCCTTTGGATGCTCCATCGGCTTCGGCGCCGGTTTCAGCAAGAATGCCGTCGCGATGGTGAAAAATCCGGCGCCGGCGCCGATGATGATAAACGCGGTCGACCAATTAAAAGCGCTTATCAGGTATTGCGCAAAGGGAACCAGCGCCAGCGTTCCGAAGCCGGCCCCGGCGGCCACGAGCCCCAGGGCCAGCCCCCGCTTTCTTTCAAACCAGCGGGATGTAACGGCGCTGCCGATGGTATAGGCGCCGCTTAACCCGATGGAGACAATGATGCCATAGGCAACATAGAACTGCCACAATTCGGTCACCCGGCTCGCCAGAATCAGCCCGGAGCCCATCATCACACCGCAAAAGACCGCTATTTTCATGGCGCCGTATCGATCCGCCAGCCAGCCGATGGGGATGGTTACGACCCCCCGAAACACCATTGCCAGGGAGTAGATGGATGATACCGTTGCCCGGTCCCAGTTAAACTCGGCAACGATCGGTTTGAAAAAAACGCTAAAGCTGTACATGATGCCATAGGCTATCGCCATCGACATGCTGCAAACAGCGACAATCACCCAGCCGTAATAAAATCTTCTTCGCGAATTAAACAAGTTCGATCAGTTCCCTCGCCGGCGCGCAGGATGCAAGGGCTCATGAATTATCAGGCAGATAATCTTCCCGAACGGGCGAGAAAACCTCAATTGCCAGAGAGTTTTCCAAAATCTCCGCACTGTGATCCACATTGCCCGGAATACACCAGCTGTCACCCGGCAAGGCTTCAACCGTTTCCCGCCCGATGGTAAGCCTGATTCTGCCCTTCACCAAATAGCCGGTTTGCTCATAAGGGTGAGCGTGCCGGGGCAAAATCCTGTTTGCCTCCAGCCTGAATTCCGAAAAAAGGGTCTTTTCTCCATATACCAGGGTTTTCATTTTTATCCCCGGGATTGCCTGTTTATATCCATTTTCATTTGCTTTGTAGAACAAGATAAGCTCCTTTCCGATTTCATCACCCAACGTCCCGCCGACGCCGGGCTCCGCGCTGTTCAGATGTGCAGGTGAATACAATTATAAAAGCTCTTTCGATGGGATTATTGCAACCTTGACGACCACTTTGTGGATATGCCCCGGCGAGATCATCGGCAGGTGGGCGTCTTCCGGGAAAAAGATCGCAAATGATCCACTCTTGGTCGAGAGCCAGGCATCCGGTTCATCGTCGAAGAACTGCAAATCGGTTTCCGGATCATATTCACCGGAAGGCCGTTTGCAGGAGAACTTGGGCTTCCACCCCATCTCATCGGTTCCCGCCAGAACCAACTGGATATCAATGTGTTTTTCATGTGTTTCGAGCAGGGAATCCTTTTTCTCGCGACCGTGATCCCTGGAAATCATGGCATAGACACGGTCAGCGTCTATCTCATATTTACCCGCCGGCAGCTCCTTCAGGTCCTGCCGTGAAAGAAATGCCATCGCCTTTGCAAATCCCTTGTTCAGTGGCAGATAACGGTGTGCATTCTCCAGTACATCCAGGATCATTTTTGTTCCCCCGTAATGAAAATATTGGCCCTATTCCCTTTAATCGCTCAATTTCATTACACCGTTTTGAAGCGCTTTGTTCCTTTGGTCAATAATATTTTTTCACTCATGCCGCAACGCCTCAATGGGGTCCAGGCGGGCGGCTTTGCGGGCCGGGAAAAAGCCGAAGACGATTCCCACGAGGCCGGAGAAGAGAAACGCGATCACGACGATTCGCGGATTCCAGATGAAGGGAACCTGAAGGGCATCCGATCCGAAGGCCGCGGCCGTCAATCCCAGCACGATGCCGATGAGGCCACCGAAACAGGAGAGCACAACGGCCTCCACCAGAAACTGCATGAGAACTTCCTTTTCGAGCGCGCCGATGGCGAGCCGAATACCGATTTCGCGCGTGCGCTCGGTCACCGAAACGAGCATGATATTCATGATACCGATGCCGCCAACCAGTAGGCTTACGGCGGCGACGGCACTTAAGAGGGCCGTTAAAATCCGAGTCGTGCCCGTGAGCGTCGCCATGATCTCCTTCATATCCCGCACATTGAAATCATCCTCCTTGTCCGGTCGAATGCGGCGGCGCTCTCGCATCAGCTGCTCGATATCCTTTTTCACCTTTTCAGTTGAAATCCCGTCCCTGGCCGAAACAAAGATGACATCCACATCGGTCTTTCCGGAGATACGCCGTTGAAAGGCGCGGATCGGTATCAGCACAATATCATCCTGATCCGAACCGAAACCCGATTGCCCCTTGGGGGATAGAACGCCGATCACCTGGCCGGAGAGGTTTCCGATTCGAATAGAGGCGCCCAGCGGGTTCTCACCCCCGAAAAGCTCCTTGACAACGGTAGCGCCCAGAATGCAGGCCACCTTGCCGGCGCGAAGCTCTCCATCGGTAAACCCGCGCCCGGCTGAAAGGGCCCAGTCCCGGGTCTTCAGAAAAGCGTCGGTGGTTCCCATCACGGTCGTGGACCAGTTCTGGTTTCCGTAAATCGCCTGCTTCTGACTGGAGTCGGCCGGTGCAACCGCCGCCAGCCCGTTGATTTCATGGGATATCGCATCCGCATCGGCGATCTCGAACTTATCCGCCATGGTGCGGGCCCCGCCGGGCCCATGGAATCCCTGACCGGGTCTGACCTGAAGCAGATTACTCCCCAATTTCCCGATATCGGCCGCCACCTGTGCGGTAGCCCCGCCGCCGATGGTGACCATGGTGATAACTGCGGCCACGCCGATCACAATTCCCAGAATGGTGAGGGATGAACGCAACACATTGCGCCGGATTTCCCGCGCGGCCAGGAGAACGGTTTCCCACAACATCAGCGGCCTCCTTCAGTTTGAACGCCGTTGGCAATCCGGCCGTCCATGAAATGAATCCGCCGGCCCGCGTAGGCGGCCATATCCTGCTCATGGGTGACCATGATGATGGTCAACCCCTGATCCCGGTTAAAGGCCGTCAGCAGCTCCATAATCTCCTTGCTTCGGGCCGAATCGAGGTTTCCGGTGGGCTCATCCGCCAAAAGCACCTTGGGACCGGTGACAATGGCACGGGCGATGGCGACCCGCTGCTGCTGGCCGCCGGATAATTCTCCCGGCGTATGGGATTTCCACTCTTTGAGCCCGACTGCATCGAGCGCCGCGAGGCTTCGCTCCCGGCGTTCCGCCGCCGGTGTTCCCCGATAGATCAGGGGCAACTCGACATTTTCAAGCGCGGAGGTCCGGTTTAAAAGATTGAATCCCTGAAACACAAACCCCAGATAATGGCGGCGCAGCAGGGCACGCTGGTCCCGGGTGAGATCGCCGACGCTTGCCCCTTCGAATAGAAAAACACCGGAAGTGGGCGTATCGAGGCATCCCAGAATATTCATGCAGGTGGATTTGCCGGAGCCGCTTGGCCCCATCACCGCAACAAACTCGCCCCTTTCGATGGACAGATCGACGCCGTTGAGCGCCGCCACCGCGGCAAGTCCCGTTCCATAGATTCTCGATACCTGCTGCAACTGAATCAGGGGCAAGACGCCCTGTTGATTCGAAACGTCAGTGCTCATCGGCTCACACTCACCGCATCGACGATCAATTCCATTCCCGGTTTCACGTCCCCCTCAAGAACCTCCGTCAGGGTTCCGTCCGTCACCCCGGTCCGGATGGCGACCCGAACGGGCTCCCCGGCCTCGATCCCCCAAACCTGCTGGCGTCTCTTCCCGTCCGCCGCTTCCGGTCGGTGTTTTCCGGTGGAACCGGGCGGGCGGGGAAAGAGTTTGGAGAGCACATTGCCCCCCTGTGATCGCGCCTGCGTTTGATCCGCCGCCGGACTGAACCGCAAGGCCGCATTGGGCACCCGGATGACACTTTCCACCTCACGGACCACGATTTGCGCCGTGGCGGTCATTTGGGGCCTGAGAGAGAGATCGGCGTTGTCCACGTTTAAAATGGTTTCATAAGTGACCACGCCGCCGCTGGTCGTCTTGGTTGTTGAAGTCGAAGTCGAACTCGAACTTGAACTTGAATTGGAGCTGCGCGACGCATACCGAACCTGAGTGATTCGCGCCGGAAAGGTGCGATCGGGGAAGGCATCGACCGTAAAACTCGCCCGCTGCCCCTCCTTCACCTGGCCGACATCCGCTTCGTCCACGTCCACATGAAGTTCCATATGGGCCAGATCCTCGGCCAGAGTAAAGAGAACCGGCGCCTGCAAGGATGCGGCGACGGTCTGGCCCGGTTCCACTGAACGTGACAGAACGATTCCGTTGATGGGCGACAGTATCCGCGCCTTGGATAGGTCCGTTTGATTCACCTCGAGAACCGCCAGGGAATGGTTCACCGTTGCCCGGGCGCTGGCTTCATCGGCAATGGCGCGATCCAGGGTTGCCCGGGCCGTTTCGAGATCGCTCTCGGATACGCCTTTGTTCCCGCTCATTTTTGCCAGTCGGGTCAACCGATCGAGCTGATCGCGGGCCTCCCGGATGGTTGCCTTCACTTGCAGAACCTTGGCCCGGGCGGAATCCAGGGTAGCTCGGGATTGCAGTACCGTGGCCTCAAGTTTGGCCGTGTCCAGTCGCGCCAGCACCTGGCCGACCTTGACCCTGTCATTATAGTCCACGTCGACGGACTTAACGATACCGGACAGCTCGCTGCTCACCTCCACCTCATTGGTCGGTTCGAGATTGCCGGTGGCGGTTACCGTTACCGTGAGCCCGCCCGTTGTCGCGGCCTGGGTCTTGTATTGCGCCTTGGGCGCAGGGTTGCGCATGCTCCATCCAAAGCCGGCCCCGGCGAGCCCCAGCACGACAAGGCTCCAGAGAATCCAGGCTTTCAGCTTTTTCCCGCGCTTCCGGGATTCGAGTCCGAGGGTTTGAGAAATACCGGAATTTTGATCGGTGTCCATATGTTTCATTTTGCCGTATCCGTTTGCGTTAATATTGCTTCAGGGTAATAACCGGGCCAGCCGCCTCCCAGCGCCTTGTAGAGACGCACCAGGTTGGCGGTAACCACACCATCGCTCGCAGCCAGGTTATCCTCAAAGTTCAGAAGAGACCGCTGGGCGTCCAAGACATTGCTGAAATCCACGAGACCGGCCGTATACTGGTCCCGGGCCAGTTGCATGGAAATTCGGGCGGATTCAGCGGCCGATACCAGCGACTCACGCCGCAACTGTTCTTCGCCATAGGCGACCAGTGCGTTTTCCACCTCCTCCAGGGCGCCAAGGATCGACGCCTCGTACTGAATCAGGGCCTGCTCCTGAAGGGCGGTCCGCACCTCTATGTTCCGGCGAACGGCGCCGGCGTCAAAGAGGTTCCAGGAAACGCCCGGACCGATGCGCCAGGACCGGCTGCCGTATTCTATAAGATTGCCGGTGGAAATGGATTCAAGACCGATGGAGCCGCTGAGTCTGAACTTTGGATAAAGTTCCGCAGTGGCAACCCCGATCCGGGCGCTCTGAGCCGCCAGGCGCCGCTCGGCCCGCCGCACATCGGGCCGTTGCCGCAGGGTTTCGGCCGGCACCCCCACGGCCACGCTCACCGGTATCACCGGAATGGCCTTTCGCTCGGAAAGTTCCGGATGAAGGGTGCCCGGCGCCATGCCCAATAAAATAGCCAATCGATTTTTGGCCGCCTCAAGACCGGTTCGAAGCGCAGGAAGCTGAGAGCGGCTGCTTTCCAGATTGTAGCGTGCCTGATGCACGGCAAGTTCATCGCTCACCCCCGCTTCAAACCGGAAGCGGGTCAGATCGTAGGACTCCTCCTGCGTGCTGATATTGGCCTCGGCAACGGCAAGGCGGCCCTGATAGGTTCGGCAGTCGACATAGTTAAGCGCGATCTCCGCCACCAACGTCACCAAGACATCGTGCAAATCCTCCCCGGCCGCGGCAAGATCGGCTTCCGCCGCCTCCACCGAGCGACGCACCCCGCCGAAGACATCCACTTCCCATCCGGCATCGAAACCGATCGCGAATAGTTTACTCTCTCTGCCGGAACCGCTGTTTTCGGAGCCTCGGCTTTTGGTGGCGGAACCGGAGCCATCCAGGGTGGGAAAAAAGCCCGCATCGCTGATTCCCCGGGTGGCCCGCGCCTCACGAATCCGGGCGCGGGCTTCCGCAAGATCGAGGTTTTGTTTTACGGCCCGCTCAATCAACCCGGAAAGCACCGGGTCATTCAGCGTCGTCCACCATTGCGACAGCGTCTCGGGCGCCAGCGGGGTTCCGGTAAGACCCCCCAGAAACGGTGTCTGCCAGCCCGCCGGCGCCCTGGTTTCGGGCCGGGAATAATTCGGGCCGACAGCCGCGCAGCCGGCAAACGCCGACAGGCTAAGGGCCGCCAAAAACAGGCAAAAACACCGTGATCGGCCCGAATTTGACTGTCCGGATCCCGCTGAAATTGTCGGATTCCGGATCATGCCGCGCTGCAATAAAAAAATGGATTTGGAAAAAATGAGAGAAATGATAGGTCGCATCTTTCTGATTTCTTTAAAAAGGTTGCTTAATAGAATAAAAAGCCCTTGAGCCATGATGGATAACAAAACCGGTTGACATTTTCAAATTCAAATTTGAAAATGATGGTTCAAAGTGATTGTTGGATTCAGTTTAAAAGAGCTGTTCACCGACAGTTTACGATAGTGCTTTAAACAACCGGCAACTATTTCGCATAGTCGTTGACGGACAGAGAATGGTTACAAATCGGAAGTTAGGAGTCAGGAGTTAGGAGCATAAAGGGTTTTTCCCAATTCTAAATTCTGAATTTTGGCTTCTGAATACGCTATAAAACTACCATGTGATACTAAGTGCACGGTTTCATAAATACGGTGACGAATTTTTTTACCTCTTCATCTTCGTGCCCTTCGTGTTCTTTGTGGTTGAATTCACAAGGTTTCCATAACCACGAAGGGCACGAAGATGATGCGGTCAATACGTTATCGAAATTGTGAAATCATGTACTAAGGGAAACAGAAAATGCCGATATACCTCACGGCGGATATGGGCGCCCCCTGTAGGGGCGCACCTATGTGTTCGCCCCATTCCCTAAGAGACCAACGCTGGCTATGCCCGCAACCCGTAGGGGCGGTTCGCGAACCGCCCCTACAAGGCCGTGCCATGGAATCAGGGACTGGGCATTAAAAAATTTTCTTGTTTTTTTCGACAGGAATTAACCTGTAAGGCACTGGCTAACGGCTAACGGCTGATGGCTGATGGCTGATGGCTAACGGCCCGTGGAGCAATCCGAAGTCATGGTTCAAAAAAAAGACATCAACAAAACCCGGGAACGACTGCTGGACGCTGCCTGCGATATCTTCGGGAGACGGGGGTATCGCGATACCAGGGTGGTGGACATCTGCCGGCGGGCCGGAACCAACGCCGCGGCCGTCAACTATTATTTCGGCGGCAAAGCCCCCCTCTATGTGGCGGCCTGGCAACAGGCCTTCAAAAAAGATGTCATCCCCGATATGGCGATATCGGCCGATGCGTCACCGGAGGATCGCCTGGGAATTATCATTCTGGCGTTGATCCGGAAATTTTGCGACCGGGGCGCCAGAGGCCAGTTTTCGCGCATGTATCTGATGGAACTCGCCAACCCCACCGGCCTCATTGATGAAGACTGGCGACAGCTCGTTGAGCCCCGCCGCCGGAATTTGCTGGGCATCATCCGGGAAATGGTGGGTCCGGATACCGCCAACGAAAAGGTGGTGTTTTGTGAACTGAGTATCATCAACCAGTGCCGGGCCTTCCTGATCCCCGGCCGAAGTGACCTGGAATACCTGGTGCAGCGCCCCCTCACCCCGAAACTGATCCAGAAACTGGCCGATCATATCACGCGTTTTTCGATTGCCGGAATTCGGGCCATGATCGACCGGCAGTTATAAAAATGATCGCATTGATCCTGGTTTCGGCCACGCCAGGGCATTTTTTCAGCGAATGAAACAAACACAATTGAAACAGTTAGGATGCCCCCGTGATTGATATTATCCTCGTAAACTACAACAGCACGGATTGCCTTCTCGACTGCCTGGAATCGATCCACGACGAGCTGAATGGGGCGCCCGCGACCCTGTGGATTGTGGATAACGACTCTTCGGATGGCGTTGACCGCATCAACGGGCGGTTTCCGGAAGTACGTCTAATCCGGAATCATCGAAACCGGGGGTTTGGGGCAGCGGTGAATCAGGCGCTTCACAAATCAAGGGCCCCCCTTGCCGTTCTACTGAATCCCGACAGTCGTGTTTTAAAGGGGTTCTTCCAAACGATTCTGCCTTTCATGGAAGATAATCCCCGGATTGCAATCGCCGGCCCCCGAATCCTCAATGATGACGGCTCGGTGCAGGGTTCCGCCCGATCTTTTCCGACGCCTCTAACGGCGCTTTTCGGCCGTTCCTCCCTGCTATCCCGATTGTTCCCCCGGAACCCCATTACCCGGGCCAATGTGTTGGCGACAGATTCCGACGGGGTTCATCCGATGGAAGTAGATTGGGTATCGGGCGCCTGTATGGTCGTCCGGCGAAAAGCCATCGAAGCGGTGGGCTGTTTCGATGAACGCTTTTTCATGTACTGGGAAGATGCGGACTGGTGCCGGAGAATGCGAAGCGGCGGATGGAGAATCGTTTATTTCCCGCCGGCCGTGGTTATACACCATGTCGGGATCAGCAGCGGTAAACGAGCCCTGGGATCTTTATTCGAATTCCACAAAAGCGTGTATCTGCTTTTTGAAAAATACAACGCTTCGGCGCCATGGCTATTAAAGATACTGATCCTCTCCGGTCTGTTTGTCCGCTTCTGCCTGGTGGCGCTGTTAAAAATCCCGGCTATGCCGAGAATTGAGTGAATGCGATTTGCGTCCATTGAATAGGGGCTCTCCAGAAGGCATGTTTGGTCATTTACGGGGTGAGGGTTTTGGAGGGTTTGGCCTTGATCATGGTTCGAGCCACGCCGGGGCATTTTTCCCACCTCTTCAGAAGCGGGAAGAATTTATGATTGGCCTTTGGAAAGGGGTATTGATCGAGCTCATCGATGGAGATCCAGCGGCAGGCCACGGGTCCCGCGAGCCGCACCTTGCCGGAGACGTATCGGCAGATAAACACCGCCATTTCGATTTTAAAATGGGTATAGGCATGTTTTACGGTTGCCAGCGCTTCGACCACTTCGATCTCCAGGCCGGTTTCTTCTTTGATTTCCCGCTTGCAGGCATCGGGGGCCGCTTCCTTTCGGTTGATTTTCCCGCCGGGAAATTCCCATAACCCGCCGAGGAGTCCCTCCGGCGCTCGCCGGGTGATGAGGACCTTCTCGTCTCGAAAGACAATCCCGACGGCAATGGCGTGCGTCGGCGTGGGTTTCGTTTTTTCCCGACGGGGATAAATTCCGGTTTCATCGGTCTTAAAAGCGCGGCAATCGGCGATGAGGGGGCAGTGGGGACAGTCAGGCGTTTCCGGACGGCACACCAGGGCGCCGAGTTCCATCAGCGCCTGATTGAATATCTCGGGTCGATTCCGGTCCAGAAGCCTTTCGGCAAGGGGCTTGAAGACCTTGTGTGCGGCCGGAAGGTTGACCGGTGTGTCGATACACGCCAGCCGGGCCAGCACCCGTTTTACGTTTCCGTCCACAACCGCGTATGGTCGGCCAAAGGCGATGCTTTGCACGGCGGCCCCGATATAGTCCCCCACGCCGGGCAGTAGAAGAAAGGCATCCAGGTCATCCGGGACCGTTCCACCGTGCCGCGCCATGACAATCCGGGCGGCCCGGTGCAGGTTTCTGGCTCTGGCGTAATAGCCCATTCCCTCCCAGAGTTTCAGCACCTCCTGCAAGTCCGCCGTCGCCAGGGCGGCCAAATCGGAGAAGCGGTGAATGAAATTCAGGTAATAAACGATCACCGTTTTCACCTGGGTCTGCTGGAGCATGACTTCGGAAACCCAGATATGATAGGGGTCCCGGGTTTCCCGCCAGGGGAGGAGCCGTTGGTTTTCCCGATACCATTCGATCAGGTTGCCGCGTATCCGGTTGATGGCCTTTTCGTTTAAGGGGGTTGCCACATCAGCTCCCGATTTCCTTAAATGCCGTGGAGGAAACGAAGCAATACGGACATTGATCGGGAGGTTCGCTGCCATGGTGCATATGGCCGCACATGCGGCATCGCCAGACGGTCGCCGAGGCTTTCTCGGCCTCGGAGAGTTTGTCCCAGGCTTCCTCCCGGACCATGGGCAGATCCTCCAGGGCGGGCATCACCGGTTGATAGGTTTTCAGCGCATATTCCGCCAGTACCATGCGCTGAACTTCGCTTGTTCCCTCGTAGATGCGAAAGAGGCGCGTATCCCTGAGGAGCTTTTCCAGCGGGAAGAGAGTCGTATAGCCGTAACCGCCGAATACCTGAAGCGCCTCGTTGGCGACTTCGAGCGCGGCCTCGGACGCGTAAAGCTTGGCAACGGAGGCACTGATGGTGGCGTCCGGTTTGTTATCCGCCTCCCAGGCGGCTTTCCAGGTCAGAAGCCTTGCGGTTTCGACCTTCTGGTACATTTCCGCGATTTTAAACTGAATCCCCTGATACGAGGCGATGGGTGCCCCGAAGGTGCGCCGTTTTTTAACGTAATCGATGGCATATTCCATGGCGGACCGGGCGGCGCCCACGCTCAATGCGCCAATGGCCGGCCGGGTTCGGGAAAAGGTCCGCATGGCCAGTGAAAATCCCTTACCGGGTGGGGCGAGCACATTTTCCTTGGGGACGCGAACATGGGTGAATTCAAGGCCCACCGTATCGGAGGCGCGCTGGCCGAGCTTGGGAATCGCTTGTCCGGATTTAACACCGGGCCAGCGTTTATCCACCAGAAAGGCGCAGATTCCCTCGTGACGGGTTTTGGGGTCCAGGGTGGCAAAAACAGAAATATAGTCAGCGATACCGCCGTTGGTGATCCAGAATTTGGTGCCGTTTAAAACATAGTCCTCGCCCGCCTTCTCCGCGTGACACCGTATGCCCGCCACATCCGAGCCCATGACAGGCTCCGAGGTCGCAAAACAGACGAGTTTGTTTTCTTTCAGGATTTCCGGAAGAATTCTGGCCTTGAGCGGTTCATTGTCGCAAAGAAAGATCGGTTGCATGCCAAGGGAATTATCGAAAATAGAGGTGGCAAGTCCCGGGCACGCGGCGGAAATCTCCTCGGTTACGATGACGCCGTCCAAAATACCGTGCCCCTTGCCGCCATAACGCCTGGGGATGTCCGTGTTGGCAAGACCGGCATCAAAGGCCTTCTGGAGTATGGAGAGTGGAAATTCGCCCACGGCATCATAGTGCCAGGCAATGGGCAGGACCTCTTTTAAGGCAAATTCGCGGGCCTGTTGCCGAAGCGCTCTTTGTTCGAAAGACAATTCGAAATTCAGCATGAGGGTGCCTCCGGTAGCCGGCCGAATCTGAACAGAATACCGCCGGCGAGCGCGATTCCCGCGCTCATGAGAAAAAGGGTCGGGGCGCCCAGCGGGGTGTACAGGGCGCCGTTTAGGAAAAAGCCGGTCATCAGCCCCATACCATAGGTAACGGCATTGTTGACGGACTGACCCATGGTTTTTGCCTTATCCGGACTCAAGCGATCCATATAGAGAATACTGGCCATGTGGAAGGTACCGTAGGTAAAGGCATGGGCGATCTGACAGATAATGATCACAACGAGTGAATTAAATTGAAACAGCAGCAGCCACCGCCCCGCTGCAAACAGAAACGAATAGGACAAAACGGTTTCGAGCTTAAGGTGACGAAAGAGCCATTTGGAGTTTATCATGACTGCAATTTCAGCGATGACGGCGATTGCCCAGGCAATTCCGATAAACGTTTTACTGCACCCGAGGGTATCGAGGTGAATGGAAAAAAAGCCGTAATAGGTACCGTGACTGACGAGCATTAAAAAACCGCAGATGAGAAACACGATCATCTCCCGGGTCAACAGCGGGGGGGATTTTTTTCCCATCGGGTGCTTTGGAAGTATTTCCGATTTCGGCAGGAGGAACGAAAAACCGCTCTGCAGCAAGAACCCGACACAGATACCGTAGAGAATAAGCCGCGTTGAAAAATAGTCGGTCAGTTTTCCGATACCGATCACGGCGAGAATAAAGCTGATGGACCCCCAGGCACGGACGCGGCCGTAATTGCTCTTTCCGTGGGCGAGCGTTTCCAGCGTTGCGGCTTCGAGAAAGCTGATGATCGGAGAGAAAAAAATGCCGAAAGAGGCGGTGATGATCAGCATCGGCCAGAAACTGGAAGTAAAAAAGAAAAGTGTCCAGATGAACATGCTGATGAAATTACACAGAATGTAAAGAGCGCGCCGATTCCCGAGCCGATCGGCAAGCGTGCCCCAGAGGAGCGGAAACAGCGCAAAGGTCACGGACCGGACCGCGGACAGGGAACCGATTTCAAAACCGCTCAGCCCGATATGATGGCAATAGAGATTGAAATAGGGAAGAAAAATGCCGAGTCCCCCGAAGTATAAAAAATACTGGGTGCTCATCACGGCGAGGGGCGGGTGCGGGGCGGCTTTTTCCATAGTCGGCTCATACGGCATTTTAAACCAAATTACAACGCTGTCTTTCCTTTACAAATACAGGTCGCGATGTTACTTTCCGGAAACTGAGAATAAAGGCGTTTGGATGAAAACGGGTCACTTTCCCGTAATTGATGCTTTTATCCGCGCCGCCAGAACCGTCAACCCGTCAAGCAGGAGCCGAAAATGGACTATATCAAGATACGATTCGGGGGGAGCTTGGATGACTTGAGTTCCGAGATCGGAAGAACCATTGAGGGGATGTTCCGACCACGGGCCCTGAATCCGACCTTCAACTGTTCGGAGTGCGCGTGGAAGCCACAGATGGATATTTATGAGACTCCCAAGGAGATCGTCATCCTTGCCGAGATTGCGGGCGTTAAGAAAGATGATCTGGATGTTGAAATCAACAGTCGGGCCGTCAAAATATCCGGAAGACGGGCCGGCATATCTCCGGGCGCCAGCGCCACCTACCGGCTGGCGGAGATACAGTACGGCTCGTTTGAACGGATTTTATACCTGCCGGTGCCCATTGACTCGGACAATGTCTCGGCCAGCTTTTCAAACGGGTTTCTGGAGATCCGGCTTGCCCGGCAGCCCCTGGATAAAACGCATAAAGTGCCCATACTGGACGGCTGAAACCGCTCATGACCAGGGCGGGTTGCATAGTACGGAATCATTTGAACTGATAATGACGTTCTTCCTTAGAATACCTGGAGGTGCCCATGGCACAGCAACCATCTGTTGAAGTTGGTAATGAAAACCTACCTAAAATACTGCCGATTTTGCCGCTGTTTGATGTAGCGCTTTTCCCGAAGATGGTGTTGCCGCTCGTGGTGATGCCGGGAGAGTCCATTCAGCTGGTGGATGAAGCCATGTCCGCTGATCGCACCATCGGGCTGCTCGCATCCAGAAAAAAACAGGGCGAAGGGATTTCACAACCGGAGGATCTATACCAGATCGGGACGAGCGCACTGATCCTTAAGATGGCCAAATCCGATGACAACCGGGCACAGCTGCTGGTGCAGGGGCTCGGCCGCTTTCGGGTGGATAAGTTCCTGGAGGGCGGGCAGTATCTCAAGGCAAACGTCGAGAACCTCATCGAAATCGTCGAGAAAGATAAGGAAGTCGAAGCCCTGATGGCAAACCTCACGGCTCAGTTCACGCGCGTGGTGGAGTTGTCGCCCGGTCTTCCCCAGGAAATAATCGCCATGGCAAAGTCCATCCAGGACCCCGGCACGCTGGCCGATATGGTGGCCTCCACCATCAATTCAACGGCCGAGGAAAAACAGCATGTACTGGAAATGCTGGGGGTGAAGGAACGGCTCACGGAAGTCACCCGGCTCGTCAATTACCAGCGGGAAGTGATGGAGCTGGGCCATAAGATTCAAAGCCAGGTAAAGGGAGACATGGACAAACGGCAGCGGGAATACTACCTGCGCCAGCAACTGAAAGCCATCCGGGATGAGCTGGGCGAGTCGGATGACACAAATGTCGAAATAGAAGAGTACCGGGCCAAAATCGAGACGAAAAAACTTCCGGAGGAGGCCCAGAAAGAGGCCAAGCGGGAACTGGACCGGCTTTCCCGGATGCATCCGTCCTCATCCGAATATACGGTGTCCTCCACCTATCTGGACTGGTTGACGGCCCTGCCGTGGCAGGAAGGTACTGAAGACAAGCTCGACATTGCTGCCGCTCGAAAGATCCTGGATGAAGACCATTTCGGACTCGACAAAGCCAAAAAGCGAATTTTGGAGTATCTGGCCGTTCGGAAGCTGAAGCCGGATTCAAAAGGCCCCATCCTCTGCTTTTTCGGCCCCCCGGGAACCGGAAAGACCTCTCTCGGAAATTCCATTGCCAAGGCGTTGGGCCGGAAATTCATTCGCCTCTCCCTTGGCGGCGTTCGGGATGAAGCGGAGATTCGCGGTCACCGCCGGACCTATGTGGGGGCGCTTCCGGGCCGGATCATTCAGGGCATTCGTCGCGCCGAGTCCAACAACCCCGTTTTCATGCTCGATGAGATCGACAAGGTCGGCAGCGATTTCCGGGGAGATCCCTCCTCGGCTCTTTTAGAGGTCCTGGACCCGGAACAGAACAATACGTTTCAGGATCACTACCTCGACGTGGCCTTTGATCTTTCCAAGGTCATGTTTATTACCACGGCCAATGTGCTGGATACGATTCCCCCGGCTCTCCGGGACCGCATGGAGGTCTTGCAGCTTCTCGGCTATACGGAGGATGAGAAGATTCAGATCGCAAACCGCTATCTCGTCCCGCGTCAGCGGGAGGCACATGGCCTTAAAAGCAATCAAATATCCTTCAATCCGGCCGCCATCAAGCGGATTATCACCGGTTACACGCGGGAGGCGGGTTTACGTAACCTGGAGCGGGAGATTGCTTCCGTCTGCCGGGGCGTGGCAAGCAAGGTGGCCGAGGAAAAAGTCAAATCCATTGCCATCACCGCAAACAGCCTTCACGAATATATCGGCCCGATTCGTAATACCTCCGAGGCAAAGGCCAGAGTTTCCACGCCCGGCGTGGTCATGGGGCTCGCCTGGACGCCTTACGGCGGGGAGTTGCTGTTTATCGAGGCAACCGCCATGCCGGGGAAAAGGGGTCTCACCCTTACCGGGCAACTCGGCGAGATCATGAAGGAGTCGGTCCAGGCCGCGCTCAGTTTTATTCGCGCCAATGCCAAGTCCATCGGTGTGAGCGAAAAGTTCTTTGAGGAACATGATATCCATGTTCATGTGCCCGCCGGTGCCATCCCCAAGGACGGTCCCTCCGCCGGGGTTACCATGCTGACCGCCCTTTCATCCCTCATGACCCACAAAAAGGTAAAAAATGATCTGGCCATGACGGGCGAGATCACCCTTCGGGGCCAGGTACTGCCGGTCGGCGGGATTAAGGAGAAGGTGCTGGCGGCGCACCGGGCGGGAATAAAAATTCTTATTTTGCCGAAATGGAATGAGAAGGATCTGGAGGATATTCCTCAAAAAGTGAAAAACGATATAGAGTTTCATTTTGTGGAGAAAATGAAGCAGGTTCTGGAAATCGCGCTGGGGATTCCGTGATACGCGGTGAGAATGAAAACGGAGCGCGATCGGCTTGTGAGATTTCCCGCCGGAAAGCGGTTAGTTGTCGGGACAAACGGGATGACGGGGCGTTTTGCGCCCCTCTCGTGTCTTCGGGTATGGACGGTCTTGCTGGCGCTGTGCGTCGGGTGCGCAACGTCGCAACCGCCGCCGCGGATTCCGGGCGCTCAGAAACCCTACCGGATTGACAGTGAGTGGTACCGGCCCATTGCCGATGCCAATGGATTTCGCCAGAAAGGACTTGCCTCCTGGTATGGTCCGGATTTTCACGGCCATAAAACTTCCAACGGCGAGATCTATAATATGTACGACATGACGGCCGCGCATACCATCTTGCCGCTGAATACCTGGGTTCGGGTGAGAAATCTCAACAATAACCAGAAGATTGATGTTCGAATCAATGACCGGGGCCCCTTTGTCCGGGGCCGCATCATCGATCTGTCCTACAAGGCGGCCTCCGCCCTCGGGGTGGTCGGTCCCGGCACGGTGCCGGTGGAAATTGTTGCGCTCGGAAAATCCGCGGGCGAGCCGGCGGATGCTTCGTTAGAGCGGCGATATATCCCTGTTGCCTACGATCAGGGACCGTTTGCGATTCAGGTGGGGGCCTTTATCAATCGGGAGAACGCGGAGCGGCTGAAACGGCGGCTGGATGTATCCCATCAATCCGCGCATATCGTTGCCTTTGACAATGGGCTGGATATCTTGTACCGGGTTCGGGTCGGCCGGATGACTTCTCTTACCGAGGCGGGTTCCCTCGAGCAGCGTCTCATTAAAAACGGATTCCCGGAGGCCATGGTCGTGGCCGAGTAGGCAGGAACGTGCAAAATGGACGAATGGATACATACCACCCTCTCCAGGGAGATTGAAAAGATACTGATCCGGTATGATGAATACGTCGAGCATTTCGAATGACTCGCCCATGAATCTTCTGACGCTGACATGTGAGGAACTGACCGAAGAATTTCGGAGGCGCTTTGGACGTGGCCTCTTTCATGCCGCGGCTCTTTATCGGGCTTTTTACCGTGATCCCCACGTCGATATCGGAAAACTGCCGGAGTTTGCGGCTTCAGGCCATCTGGCCCGTGACATTCAGGCGGATTTATCGGTTCGACTGCCGGCGATTGTTCGCCGGGAGACGCAGGATGAGGTTACCAAACTGGTGTTTCGGCTGGCCGATGGGATTGAAATCGAGTCCGTGGTAATTCCAACAGCCAATCGCATCACCCTGTGCATCTCCAGTCAGGCCGGTTGCCGCATGGGCTGCCGGTTTTGCCGGACCGGTCAAATGGGGTTTCAGCGAAATCTCCGGGCCGATGAAATCGTGGCCCAGGTGTATACGGTGAAAATCCTCATGGGAATAGGCGTCCGAAACGTGGTCTTTATGGGCATGGGAGAGCCCCTGGATAATTTCGAGGCGCTGATCCGGGCTATCCGCGTTCTGGAAGATCAGCGGGGGTTAAACATCGCCAAGCGCCACATGACGGTTTCAACGGTGGGCCTGGCGGACGGCATCGAAAAACTGGCGGCCCTGAACTGGCCCCGGCTTCGACTGGCGGTGTCGCTCAACGCCTCCAATGATGATCTTCGCAGCCGATTGATGCCGATCAATCAGCGCTTCCCCCTGTCTGAACTCAAAACGGCTCTCCGAAATCACGCGATAGGCCGCGGCAATTCCTTATTCATGGCGTATGTTCTCATCAGAGGACAAAATGATCACCCCGGGTACGCCCGCCAACTGTCTGAATATCTCAACGGCTTGCCGGTAAAACTCAATCTGATTCCATACAATCCGGGGCCGCATTCCCCCTACGAGGCGCCGTCTGCCAAGGAGGTGGAGCGGTTCCGCCGGGCACTCGTCACCGAGGGAATTTTTGTTCGCCTGAGAAGCGCAAAGGGAACCAATATCCGCGCCGCCTGTGGTCAACTCGGGGGGAAATCTTTATTTTCCGCATGAACCAACGGGTTCGGTTGCAGCTAAGAAACGACATGAATGTTCCGATGAATTTTCAATTCATTCGCCGGGGTTTCGATATCGGAAGCTTCGTTGACATTTCGCAGGCGCCATTGTAAAGACATTTCGACCCGATAACAGGCTATTCAAGCGACTGCCTGCTTTACTAAAAAAATAAAGGACAGAACATGGTTGGCGAAAACACCCCTGTATGTCTTGATAAAAAAAGCGACGTCTTTATTGAGATCGGCACGCCCCTTCAACTTTCCGTAGAGGGTGTCGATGCCGTATTTAAAAGCATCTTTGTCGGCGCAAAGCCGGATGACTATATCGTCACCTCTCCCCTTTCGCAAAGCCATCCGGTTATGGAGACGCTTACCGAAAAATCCAAAATCACCGCCCGATATATTCATCAAAACCATCTTCTTGTATTTCAAACCCAATTCATCAAAACGATTTCAACTCCGGTGCCGCTCATGTTGTGGGCATTTCCCTCATCCGTCCGCAACACACAACAACGGGCGCAAAAGCGGATTAACTGCCTGCTTTCCGGTCAGATTGAATTGAATACGCCGAAAAAAAAGGCCGGCATCACCGGTGTTATTAAGGACATCAGTAAATCGGGATGCCGATTCCAGCTCAAGAGGTGTGAAGCTCAAAAAGAGCTGTTTCAGGTCGGGGAGGAAATTATCGTCAGATGCTGCTTCCCCGGTATCTCCGGGGAGCAGCAATCCGTGGGAAGCGTTGTCGGTGTGATGGAAAGTGACGATGAACTGACGGTTCGAATCAAATTTTCAAACATCCTGTGGTGGGTACCCCCCTATGGGGTTTAATTCCGGTTTCCTTTTAGCGAGTTCCTGCCGGTCTGGAAGAAATACCCTGGCGTGGCCGATGCGATGATCAAGGCCTCAATGGGTCATGAGGCTCGGGATAAAGGTTGCGATTTGGGGGAACACCACCAGGAGAATGATCTGAACGCAATCGGCTATGACAAAGGGCATGATCCCTTTATAGATACTGCCCATTGGCTCCGCGGTAATCCCTTGAATGACATAAACATTGATGCCCACCGGCGGGAGTATCATTCCCATCTCCATCATTTTGGTGATAATAACGCCAAACCAGATGGGATCAAAGCCCAATTTCATCACCAGCGGAAACAGAACCGGAACCGTGAGCAGCATGATGGCAAGCTCGTCCATGAGGGCGCCCATGATCATCAACAAAATCACGATGGCAAATAAAACGACATAACGGCTTACCTGAAGGCCGACCACCCATTCCGCCAGGGCAAACGGCAGACGGGTTTTGGCGAGAAAATAATTCAAAAGCATCGCCCCCATGATGATCAAAAAGAGCATCCCGGTCGTCGCAACGGTTTCGTTGAGGCTTGTTTTAAGGGCTTTCCAGGTGAGTGCTTTTCGAATGATCATACAAATAAACGCACCGAATGCCCCAACGCCGGCGGCCTCCGTGGGGGTAAAAATGCCGATATAGAGGCCTCCGATGACCACCAGGAATAAAATGGCCACTTCGACGATCCCTTTTAGCGCCACCACCTTTTCCTTCATCGTAAAAGACGGACCCGGAGGCCCGATGGAGGGATCGATTTTGCATAGAATCGCAATCACGATGAAATAGGTGATGGCCTGAATGATTCCGGGGATAAAACCGGCCGCAAACAGTTTGGCGATCGATTGCTCGGTCAGAATGCCATACAGAAGGAAGATGGTGCTGGGGGGAATCATAATGCCGATCGTGCCGCCGGCCGCCAGACATCCGGTTGCCAGTTTCGAAGAATATTTATATTTCTTCATTTCCGGCATGGCGACCCGGCATAACGTCGCCGCCGTCGCAATCGCGGACCCGCTGATGGCGGCAAAAAGGGCACAGGCGGCGACAGTAGCCATGGCCAATCCCCCCCGGAAACGGCCGAGCAGCACATATACGGTGCGATACATGTCCTCGCTCATTCCGGATTGGAACGCGAAGCTTCCCATGAGCAGGAACAGCGGCAGAACGGACAAAGTTTCATCCGCAAAGGAGGTATAGGGCACGGTTTTAAGGAGACTGACGGCGGGTACGAAGCCGGTAAGATAGCCAAAGCCGACGACTCCGATCAGACCCATGACCACACCGATGTGCATGCGGCTGAAGGTAAGGAGAACGAGAGTGGTGATCCCGACGATTGCAACTGTGGTTGGCGTCATTTTCCGAATACCTCCCTCAAATCTTCGATCAGGTGAGCGATTGAAAATAGCATGAACGCCATAAACCCCACCGGCAACGCGAGAACAAAGGGGTAGCTGGGAATATGCAAGACGGCGGACTCTCCGCCGAAGTTGATAATTTCAAAAAAATTCACCCAATTCTGCCAAACGACAATCCCCATCAGCAACACGGTGACCGATTCGGTGACTATCGCTACTCTCTTTTGATTTTTTACCGAGAATTTTTCGACGATAATATCGACACCGACGTGCTGCTTCCGTTGGGCACAGTAGGCGATTCCCAACGGCACGACAACCGCCATCAAATATTCGGTAAGTTCATATGCCCCGGGGACGGGTTTATTGAAAAAAAACCGGCTAAGCACGTCCGTGGCGATTAAAAACATCATAACAAATAAGGCGCTGGCGGCAATGCCAAGTACAAACATGCTGGTATAACGGATAATCCCGGCCACAGGTTTTGATTTGGGGGGTAATCCGCGAGGTTCCGCCGGTGAAACCGGGTTTCCATCCATTTCGGTTTCCATAACCTTCTCCTGAGAAAACAGTATGCTCGATTTGTCGTATGTATCTAAAAGAAGACGGCTAAACCCCGATTTTTGGGGGGGGGCTTTGTCGCGAGGTTCAGCCGGTTTGCGGTTAGAGGTTTTGCAGGGGCGAAATATTTTTCGCCCCTGCCGGATTGCGGACATTGTTGGTATTAACTTTTCGATCCCAGCATTTCCAAGAGGGTATCAAGAATTTTCTGAGCCTCGGGATGCCCTTCGGCGGTCATCTTTTTCACCCATTCGGCCCAAATGGGTTTTCCGCCGATGTCCACCCAACGGGCACGCTCCTGATCCGATAAGGACGTAATATCGAGTTCCCGGTTATCCGCCTTGGCTTTTTCAAGCACGCCCACCTTGGCCGTATCGAAGTGGTTTTTGCCCCAGAATTTAGAGCCCTCCAGCCCGCCGACACTCATAATGGCGTCCTGCACATCCTTCGGCAGACCATCCCATTTTTTCTGATTCATGACGATTGAGAAATAGACGGCGGGAAAAGGCGTTTCGATGTAGTGCTTGACGACCTCATAAAGCCGGAAGCCGTGTATCGCTTCCCATGGGGCGCCCATGCCGTCAACAATGCCGCGTTGCAGGGAAAGAAACATTTCCGGCATGGGAATGAGGGTCGGTACCGCGCCGAGGGCTTTGGTCATGTCGGTTGGGGGACCACCGGTCATGCGGATCTTCATGCCTTTGATATCTTCCATGGTTTTGACCGGTTTGTCTTTGGTGATAAGCACGTAGGGGTGACTAGTGAACAAAAGCAACACCTTGACGCCGCTATACTCTTTCTGGATCGCGGGAAATTTTTCATACAGTTTCCATAATGCCGCGCTTCCCTCTTCGGCCGTCTTGAACGGAAGGGCCGGCAAACTGATAACGTCGCTCAAAGGTGTCTGCATCGGCCAATAGCCGTGAAAACACCAGGCCATATCGGCAATCCCGTCCCTCACGGCCACCCAGTTGTCTTTTCCCTTGGATAAACTCTGGCTCCAGTAATTTTCAACCTTGACCTTTCCCTTCGTCACCTCCTCCACTTTTTTTGACCAGGGAGCGATGGCGTTAAGTCCGCTCCAGCTGTTATCGGGATTCTGCTGGGCGAATGAGAGGGTGATGGTCTCCGCCTGCACCAGGGTGGTAAACGAAAAAACCAAGCACATTGCAACCAACCAGACGTTGAATCGTTTCATGCATACCTCCTCAGTAAGTTAGTGGGTCGTTGAAAATGAGTTAAATTTAAAACAGCAACGGTGTTGCCTTGAGACTCCATATCCTTGGCGGACTCCTCCCGCGTATCGGACTACAAGCAATTGTCCGGACGCGTCTTTCGTATGGCACTCCCCCTTATCCATTTCATGATAAATTTAATTCTTTTGATTGGAGAAAACTTGTTCGGTCATAATGCCCTCCCGGCCGATGAGTCATGGCGGAATGCTTGCCTCGTCACAAACATGCTGATTCACCGTTTCAGTTTGTTGCTGTATGTTGAACCAGATTTAGAATGGCGGAACCATATTTTCCATAGATTATCGGCTTAAGCTTGTCAAGCGCTTTCAACTTAAGAAAAGATATGAAATTAAAACCGATCAATTAAAACAAGGTACCCTGTCAGCATTGGCCCGACTGCGGCAGCACCTGGTTCACCGGTAAAATGCTCAAGAGCGCTGAGGGAAGAGGAATTTAAGAACAATTTGATATTGCATACAATTTTACACTCAAAAACAACCGAGTCAAGCATTTTTTTTGCAAATAGCCGAGCCTGTTCTTCTCCTCCCAGATACAATTATTCAGGAGATGCCGATGTCAAAGACCACAAACCGGCAGGACGCGGCCTCATGGCGAATTCAGTTACTAAATCTGCTCCCCTCGTTCAGATCGGTAATCGGTAATGAAAGGCGCCCGGATCGTCTTTTTTTACATCTACTGAAAAATAGTCTTGACTATTTTTCATTAAGATAAATAATAGTCGCATGGAAAAACGAACCCCTTACGTTGATGCATGGACAGAATTGTCCGCTGACAAGGCAATGGTTTTTTTGGCGGGCCCGCGTCAGGCCGGCAAGACCACCCTTGCAAAAATGATTGCGAAGTTATTCACCAACAGCCTTTATTGGAATTGGGATATTGCCGATCATCGTAAACAGCTGTTTGAAGATGCGTCTTTCTTCGCCCGGCTGGTTCGGAAGGACAACACAACGCCATTTATCATTTTTGATGAAATCCATAAATACAGAGACTGGAAGAATTATTTGAAAGGCGTCTATGATGAATTCAATGACCAATATAAATTCCTGATTTCCGGAAGCGGTCGCCTCGACATTTATCAAAAGGGCGGGGATTCTCTGGCGGGCCGGTATTATCTTTTTCATCTCTTTCCCTTTACGTTCTCTGAAATGTGCGGTGCGAATCGTCCGGTTGCGGATTTCGTGAAGAACCCGCTGGAAATTTCCGGGAAAGAAGACCGCGCGAGTGCGGAGCGCTGGCAACAGCTTGCTGTCCTGTCAGGCTTTCCAGAACCTTTTCTTTCCGGCCGGGAAACCACCTATCGCCGCTGGTCGAACACATATGGAAGGCAATTGATCAGAGAAGATATTCGGGATTTGACGGGAATCAAAGCAGTGCAGGACATTGAAACGCTCTATACGCTTTTGCCGTCGAAAATCGGCAGCCCGCTCTCCGTCACCTCCCTTGCGGAAAATTTGAAGGTTTCATACAACACGGTTCGCAGTTGGCTGGATATCCTGGAGAAATTCTTTCTGGTATTCAGTGTCCAGACCTGGACGGGAAAAATCTCACGCGCGATTCAGAAAGAAAAAAAATACTATCTCTGGGATTATGCACGGATAAATAATGACGCAGCCAAGTTTGAAAATATGGTCGCCTGCGAGCTGTGGCGCGCGGTGACGCTTTGGACCGACTTGGGTTTGGGCGATTTCTCCTTGCATTTCATTAAGGATAAAGAAAAACGAGAGGTCGATTTTGTCGTTGCCAAGAATGGATCACCGTTTGTGCTCGTTGAAACAAAGCCGTCGAATACGCACCCTGCAAGATCGCTGACTGCCTTTCAAAACGTCTTGGGGATTCCCGCCGTTCAGCTAAACAATTATGGCGAAGGCTACCGCATTATAAGGAACGGATCGAACAACATTCTGATCGCGCCTGCATGGCAATGGCTTTCCGGGCTTTCATAAGACATTGATCCCGTCCGGAAAAATGGACCCCATCACCTTGGTGAGAAAAGAACGACGCGGGGCGTTGTCTCCATCTGCTTGACCAATTCAGACAAGCTCCCAAATGCCATGCAAAATGATTGACAATGCTTTACGCAGGCGGGCATCTCCCCTTCCTGATACCGGTTGATGCACAGATCGCACAGCTCCGTCGGAAACGGCAAATAATCGATAGCGACCGGTTTTTTGTCCGCGGCGTAAACGTATTCGGTCACCTTGATGCCGCATTTTCCGGCCGGGAAATCGTGTTCCTGTTGGCAGGCTACCTCGCAGGTATGGCAGCCGGTGCAAAAATCATAGTTTATCAGCAGTCCGTTTTTAGACATGGTGCGCTCTCCTATTCGGCAATTTTGGTTAGTGTGACAAGGGTGGTCTTGTACTGCCCGCCGCCAAACCCCGAATCACTATGTTGCGGACCGGGTACGATCTGGTTGATCTGATAATCCCAGACCCCGAAGAGATCCGGTTCGCTGCCTTTCCTTTCGGGCATCCACCACCCGTGCAGCGTATGAATCATCTTCGGATGCACCCGCAGCGACAGTCTCACTTTTCGTTTTACCTGCCCCATATCGTTTTTCAGATAAATCCATTCCCCGTCATAGACACCATACGCCTTGGCGGTATCCGGATGCACTTCCACATACGGCTCCGGATTCTTCTCCCGCAACCAGGGAATCATGCGGTGTTCCGAATGAAAAAACACAGAGGATCTCGCGCCCGTGATCATGATGAGCGGGTATTTTTTATACAATTCAGGGGTCCGCACCGGACTCTGGGGGGGCTCATCGAAATAAGGCAGGGGGTCCAGGCCCCAGCTCTCATATGCCTTGGAATACAATTCAACCCTGCCGGTTTCGGTGTTAAACCCCGGCTTTCCGTCCAGTCGCAACAAGCCCTTTTCAAAGCGGCGGTAGGGCCGGGAAGAACTGCCTTCCGGCGGCATCGCCTGAGAGCCGTTTGCCACCAGCTCATCGAATGTCATTCCGGCCACCGAAAGCCGATCGTTAATGAGGTCTTTTACGGTCTTATATTTGCAGTTGGGGTTCAGGCGATTGGCCATCTCGACGTTGATCTCCCAGTCGGATTTGCACTCGCCGACCTGAATCACCTTGTGCATCACTCCCAGCGGCACCCACCACGACCGGAAGCTCTCTTTTTCAGCAAAAGTAGCCGCCGGCAAAATGATATCGGCCAGCGCCATGGTGGTGGGATTGTGAAATAAATCCACCACGACGACAAAGTCGAGTTTTTTTAAGGCATCATAATGGAATTTGGCCCGCGCCGCCTGGCCGCCGAGAATATTGGCGGTCTGAATCCAGGCGCCCTTGATGGGATAGGGCTTTCCGGAATCGATCTGGTCAATCACCATATCGGGCTGCGCCCACCCGCGAAATCCCTTGACCATGGGATAGGTATCGCAGCCGATGCGTTTTGCGTTCAGCTTGTCCACGAGCCCCTGCCCGTAAAGCCCCACCAGTTCCTCAGTGGAGTAGGGATAGGTCGTCACCCCGTGGGAGGGCCTGGCAATCACGTTCCCCCCCGGAATATCGATATTGCCGGTAATGCACCACAGATGGGTAATGGCCTGGGCCACACTGGTGGCCTGGGGGTTCATGTCAACCGCAACGCCCCATTGAATGGCGGCCGGGCTGCTGGTGGCATAAAGTCTCGCCGCATCCCGAATGAGTTTTTCCGGCACCCAGGTAATTTGAGATACCTTATCGAGCGGATACTGTTGCACCCTCTCCTTTAATTTTTCAAACCCGTAAGTCCATTTCGCCACGAACTCCTGATCGTATAGCTCCTCGTTGATGATCACGTTGAGCATCCCCAGCGCCAGAGCGCCATCGGTTCCGGGCCGCAGCTGCAAATGGTATTTGGCGCGGGTGGAGGTCCAGGTATAGCGGGGATCCACCGAAATGATCTGGCTGCCCCGCTTCATGCAATCCACCACCCAGTGACCGAAAAAGCCATCCGGGCAGGTCGGAGGGGGATTCTGGCCCCAGACGATAATGACTTTTGGGACCTTCCACTCCGGGTCGTCATACCGTTTTTCCGAGAACTGGGAGGCGTCGAGAACCGCAAAATCCCCCATGGCCGTCTTCATGGCGCCGAGCCGGGGCGTATAGCAGGACTGACCGGAAAGGCCCAGCTGGACCCAGTTGGGACTGCCGTAATTATAGGCCATAAAGGAAATGGGCCCCCCGACATCCCGACCGGTGCCTTGCGCGAAAACGACCGATTCGGCCCCGTATTTTTCACGAATGTCTTTAAGCCTCGCCTCGCAGGTATCATAGGCCTCCTCCCAGGAAATCGGTTCGAACTTTCCTTCGCCGCGTTTGCCCACGCGTTTCAAGGGTGTCGTGATCCGATCGGGATGATACACATACTGTTTGAGCGCCAGAACCCGCGGGCAGGCCCGCCCCTGGTTCCAGGAGGCGTTCTCATCGCCTTCGACCTTGATCAGTTTGCCGTCCTTGACGTAAAGCTTCTGACCGCAGGCGCCGTGACATCCCGCCCCGGCGGACCAGGTGGTTGTCGGAAATACCTTAACATCTTTGTCATAGCCCATGATGAGGTCCCCTTTTTTTGAAGTTATAATTGGTTATCTTTTCGATTCTAAGGATGCATTCCAAAACAACTGAATCAATTTGCCCCCACTGTCTGAATCAGGATGGCCAGGATTTACAGGATACTCGGGATAAAAAGAACCTCAACTATCCCAACGCTGGCAATGCCCGCAACCCGTAGGGGCGAACCTATGTGTTCGCCCTGATTGCGAAGGGCGAACACGTAGGTTCGCCCCTACAGGCCGTTCTCCGAAATCAGCGGGACGGGATTAAAATTTTCTTGTTTTTTCGACAGGAATGAATCTTTAAGGCACTAAACGCCGCCTTCCAACAAGATTACGCTTTGGGGCTTATTCATCCTGTGATAATCTGCAATAGACGCATACTTGCCCGTTTTGCCGTAATATCAAAGACCGCGCGGGTATTCACATTGCTGGAGGCGGATAGGATGAATAATAGGGGTTCCGGAAAGGTCGGGGAAGAAATAAGAACCATGATAACTCGCATGCCTGGATTCGAATCCGATGCGATCCAGGCAATATATGTATTCGGCTCCACGGTATTGGGCAACGACACCCCCTCTTCGGATATCGATATCGCTTTTCTGCTGGCCCCCGGCACTTACAAAACAGATCCTGTCCTGGCGATTCAGCCCCCCTATCTGATTGCCACGCAACTGGGCATGCGGATGAATCGGCAGACCGATGTTGCCATTCTCAATGCGGCATCCCTGGAAATGGCCTTCGAAATTATAACGACCGGCGAATGCGTGTATGAAAAGGACGCAAGCCAAAGACTCGAATATGAAATTGCCTTAAAGGGGATGTTCTTTGACTTCAAACCGTTTCTGGATGAACTTCGTGCGAATTGTGTTCCCGAATCGTAATGGGAGGGTGAGATGAAAGTCATAGACCCAAAAATAAAGGCATTGGAAGAACGGCTGCAACGATTGGAAATCATTTCGCTTCAACTTGAATCTTATGAAAAATTCCAAAGCGCCGTGGATCTGAAGGACATCGCTGAAAGAAATCTTCAGGTGGCGATCGAAATGTGTCTGGATATCGGGAAAATACTTATTTCCCAAAAAAAGCTCTCCGAGCCGAAAGACAATAAGGGGATATTCGTGGTTCTCGCCGAAGCGGGGATTATCAGTCATGAAAGCCTGTCTTTTATGGTACCGATGGCCGGGACGCGAAACATTCTAGTTCACGGATATGATAAGATCGATGACAGTCTGATTTACGGTATTCTTAAAAAACATCTGAAGGATTTTCGAAAATTTATGGGGCAGGTTCGGGGTCCCCACACCCCACCTGCCCCTCTGGTCAGGTGATCGCCTTTCGAATTGACGTCCTTGATCATCGTACCGGCCGCGCCAGGATATTTTTTCCAGAGCGGCAGGAACTCGCTATCGCTCAAACAGCCTGCCGCTCTTCCAAAAACACCCTGGCGCGGCCTGCCTGCCGTGGGAAATCGGCCGAAACGATGATCAAGGCCGAATTGACAGATAGACATCGGAGCCGAAGATGCGGCACGGAGGCGTTCCCTTTCGATGGCGGCTAAAAAATAAACAGCAGCAGTGGCGGCAGAACCAGAAACGAGAGCAGCGTGGAAAAGACGACGATACCGGCGACCTCATCCGGCGATCGATTAAAGCGTAGTGCAAATAGATAGTTATAGACGGCAACGGGCATGGACGATTGAATCAAAATGACACCCCGCACGTTTCCTTCCAAATGAAAAAGGGTGACGGCCGCCAACCCGGCAAAAAATCCCAAACCGATTCGCAGGCCCCCGAAAAGAATGCTTTTCGGAAGATTGGAAATGCGGAGGCGGCTCAGCGATACCCCCAGTGTCAACAGCATCAGCGGGATGGTGAGATCTCCCAGCAATTTGAGAGAATTAAAAATATAGATCGGCAATTTGACGCCCGTTGCCATTAAAAAAAGAGCCACTACGATACTGAGGACAATGGGATCCACGAAGAGGCGAAGAAAATGCTTTTGGGAGACCCCCTGAACGATGGCGATGCCGAGAGTGAAATGCAGCACTGAAAGAGCGGCAAAATAGGCGATTGCCATGGCCAATCCCTGCTCCCCAAAGGCAAAGAGGCACAGGGACAGCCCCATGTTTCCGATATTGCCGAACATGAGAGAGGGCAGATACACCCGGATATCGAGCCCCGCCAGACGAATACCGACAGCGCCCACCAGTCCGATCGCTACCGTTATGAAAATTGTGGAGCCTGCGATCCGGAGAAGTGTTTCGGCGGTGAGGGTTACGGCGGTAAGGCTGACGATGACCAGACAGGGGGCGCCGATATAGGTAATCAGACTGGAAACGAACTCGATGTCAAAGGGTTTCTTCAGGCGGGCCCAAGCATAGCCCGCGGCGATGCAGATTAAAATGGGCGCAATGGTTACAAAGATATTGGCATACATGAGCGATGTTTCATTTTCTTAAATTCCTGCTCTTTATGGTAGAAAAGGGGATATGTCAACAGGTCCCGGCGCCTTCTTCAGGGCAATCGCATGTAGAAAAGAACTGCCGGAAGCGAGAGCCATGAGGGGGATCATGGATATTCTTAATCACTTCCGGCCTTAAATCGATTACCGAAAAAACAATGGAACTACCATGGCTAACCGCGATGACATTCACAAGATTCTTATTGTCCGATTGTTACGACAAGGGACACCGTTTCTCCGTCTTCGGGAAATTTTAAGCCCGGTTAGCCCGGGCTGGTTGTGTTTTCCATAAAGGTCACTAAAAAAATGCTTGGGCTGGAACCATGAACGCAAAAACTGCACGGTGCTAATCAATCAGGCAATTGCGCGCGTTCCGTCCGCTTTCCTTTGCCACACGCTGATAACAGTCATTATGATCTTCAATGGTATCCGAGCAAAAATCACATGCTCGAAGTTCCGATACCAGTCGCTGTTTTTCCATGGAGCAGCAACTGTTTGCTGTTGTGGGGACGTGATTCTTCATAATTAAACCTCCTGGTTTATATGTATTGTCCTAACCCCGATAAACGGGATTCTTTTCAGTACCCCCTTTGAGGGGTAAAAATCGCGCGGAAAATTATTTCTCAGGTTTAAATACTAATCCCGTATCGCCTGCGTATCTCCCCTGGCGTTTAATCAAGCGCAAGAGGGTTCATCATCCCTGTTTCCGCAGATGACCCCCTGTCTGCCGTCATCACAGGGGTCATCGTGGAAATAATTTCTGGCATGCTCAGCCCATTCCGGAGCATACTGGCATCGCTCAATTCGTCGATCCGGTTTATCGGTGATTTTCTGCTGCCTATCATCGGCCATCATCTCAACCTCCTTTCTATTTCGTGATGGGATTGCACCACTCAACCCTTATCAGCAAATAATCATTAATTAAGATTATTAAAGCGGCAAAGGAAGTTGATTTCCGCCAGAATTTGTTGAATTGAAATCCAACTTATTGTAATAATAAATTATACATGAATAGACCACTGCGGCCTTTTTGATTATTTGACGGGTATTTTCATCGGGCTTGTGCGAATTTTAATTTCATATCGGTGAGTTCCGATCAGCGATTCCCATTTATTTCCCTCCAAAAACGATGGGACCTGTTCCACAGTTGACCATGGACAAAAGTGTGGCATTCTACTGCCGGAACGTTTTTTTACCCTCAGGTTCATCAAACCGCAGGGTCATCTAAGTCGCCGTAAATAGAAAAATAAAAAAAAATTATTGGGTTTCCTTTATTCTGGCACACTTCGTGACAATAATTAGAAAACCACTCTTCCTTTATCACAAAAGGATTCGAACCTCTCGTGAGGTTTGGACTGAATCTGAGGGAGAAGCCCATGAATACATGTTCGGAACTTAACAATTTTAAAGATAATGGTGGGCGGAGATCCACGGCGGACAGGCGGGAATTCTCATATTTCAGTTATTTACAGGAAAGGAGACTCGGGGCAACTCGCCGACATTTTTTTGAAAGAAGAAAGCCCCGGTTTTCGCATATGCTGGATCAAAAATACCGGAATAATATGAGCGAACACCCTCGGTTGAAATAAAGCAAGAAGTTTGACGGCAGGGTATGCATTCAGAATGAAAAACTGTTTGAGAATTATATCCGTTTACCCCGCTAAGCTGATAATTTTAAAAGGAGAAATATCATGATAACTAAAGCTGAATTATGCGAAAAAATAAAATCGATCTATCCGGATATCGGTGAATGCGGCGTTAATATTGAGGTTGATTTTGATGAGATTCAGAGGGCCTGGGTCGTGGATCTTAAAAAGGGCGGTCACGAACTTAAAACCTATTTAGAACCCGAAGATGCTGACTTGTGCATGGCCGGCAGACAATGTGTGGGATTGAGTATTCAAATCGCTCAACTGCGATCCAATATCGATCGGATGTAAAAAGCTACCCGGTAATATGATACAAATTAACCGTACGGTGGCGGCTTCGGGACAAACGCAAGCGGCTTGCACTCCCCCTTTCGGCCGCTTCTTATTAGTACCCAAGGAATTATTTTCCACATGCTTTTACCCCTCTAAGGGGAAACTGAAAAGATTGGCGGAAAATGATTTCATGAAGGTACTTATACTCGATGTTCAAGTTTTTCGGAATTGGCCTGTCGGAATTGGCCTGCCGGAATTGGCCTGTAGGAGCGGCTTCCAGCCGCGACGGGAATGTCGGCTCGTGAAAAATCGCGGCTGGAAGCCGCTCCTACAGCAGACCGAGAGCAACCAGCAGACCGAGAACAACCAGCGGACCGAGAACAATTGCTGCTGCAACCATATTGGGCGAAGCCATGCAACTCCGAAAGCTTGAACATCGAGTTATACCCTTCAAGGGGTATTGAAAAGTGTCCCGTTTATAGGGGTTAGGGGTGAGAATTAACAAGGCCGTAGGTTGGATATGGTCCGGTTTGAATGTCAGGAACCTTAAATAAGGAGAAAAGATATGATTGAATCAAATATTGTCAGGCGGCTGTTTGAAGGATTTTTTATGGTACTCATTTGCATTGCGCTCCTCGCCGGCTGAGCGGGGAGCCGGCATCGCAACTACGGGAGAGCATATAGAAGATAGTCCTATTTCCTCAAAGGTATATAATAAGAAAGGATTAAACCCGAATGGCTGAAATAGATAACAAGAAACTCGACTCCCTGATTGAGCGCTGGAACGAAGAGTTTGACCAATTGGAAGCCATGCTCCGCGATATCGGCGCGGATCCGGCGGCCGACTACGATGATGTAATCACTTCGCTGCGGCGGCACCGCAATACAGCGCAACCGGAGGTGATTCGAAACGGGGATTAATTCCGCGGCTTGAAGATTCTCAAGCCGCGGAAAATTCGCAAAAAATCGCTCTTGTTGGGAATTGCGCGGAGGCTATCCGGATGGTTCGAGCCGTTAATCGATTCACCCACACCGATTTATCGGTTCAATTCAGTCTCTTCCATGTCTTCAACCCGCAGATGAAGCGTTCGCAAGATATTATGCGCATTGCCGAAAATCTCAAGGTCCCGATTTGTCAGATATGCCGTCATCTTAACGTCTTCCATACCTTCTTCCGGTTTATTCATCTTGTAATACAGAGAAGCGCGGCTTTTGTATGCAGCGCCATAATCGGGATTGATAGTTAAGGCCTTATCGAAATCTTCAAGGGCCTCATGGTCGTTTCCTTGCTTTTCTCGCGCTAAACCGCGAAGATGATACGCACGGGCGTAGGCCCGGTCGATCTCAATGGCGCGATCAAAATCCGCTATTGCTTCAGCAATGCGCTTGTGTTGCAGATAAGCGGCCCCGCGGCTCACGATCGCCAATTTGCTATTTGGCGTTTCATTCAAGGCTTTCGTAAAATTGGAAATGCTGTTGGCAAAGTCATTTTGTGCAAATGACGTAAGTCCTTCGGACAAAAAATCGGAATAGTCTATGTTGGCCATATGGATACCCCATCAATTAAAGGAGAAGTATATAATAATAATCGGTTACCTTCCGCACCCGCCTGCCATGCCGGTGGAATGACTTCGGAACAAACTTTCTGCGGAAGCAGCAACCTTAATGTCTAAATATTTAGCCGATTGCGTCGAATTGCAATGATTGTTTACCGGATTGGGGAATTTTTCAGAGAATGCTTAACATACATAGCTGCGGAGGAAGCTGAAATACGACCTTTTCCGTTTAACCCCCATTCCCATGTCGGCATTTCAGCATTATAATTTAAGAAAAATATCAACTGTAAAATCCGCCCGCGAATGAGGCTCGGCTAATGGAGACAGCGTCTGAATAAGATAAGATAATTTCTAAACCCATTCCCGTTCGGCAATGAGGCGGCCAAATATGATGGAGGACCCCAATGAACGATCAAAAACAGCAAATATATGATCTTTTGTATTCGATCGTCGGTGAAGGCAGTTGCGCCGGCGCTTGCACCGATGCCGAAATATTTCAAGAGGACGGGGAATGGAAATTGTTTCTCTGCGGTTTTATGGAACCCTGGCCCTTGGGGAAGACATTGGCGGAGGTTGAAGCCAGCCTTCGGGAATACGCCCGTCAGGAGTTCGGGCTCGGCGTTCCGGCATAATCCGGCAATGCCGCATTGCCGGAGCGAAAGCCGATTTTCCGATGCGGCCGGCTTTTGAAAAACAGGCGGCAATTGGAATTTCTTCTCATTGCCGCCGGGTGTAGGTGATTTCCATCATCTTTTCTTCGTTACCGGTTTGATCGCTGCCATACATCTCAAACAGATGGGTATCGTCATTCACGATTTTCGTCACGGAACGCCATTTCATGGGTCCTTTGACAGGGTCATCGTAATGGCACTCCTGTGTAATGGTCTTGCCGTCCTCGCCGGCGGTACCTTCAAAAAAATAAATACCGGTACTCATGGAATCCATCCAGATCGACACGTACTTTTTTTTATAATTATCGTACCCGGTCACCCCGAAACCGGTGAAAGCCGTGCCCATCATATCGCCGGTAAATTCCTGATGCAGGTAGCGTCCGCCAAGGAGTATTTTCTGTTCACAGGTACCCGTGGATTCCACGGTCGGCTCTCCAGGCGCCATCCAGGATTTGGTCCTGGTATCCCAGCTTCCCGCCATACTCGCCAGCAGTTGGTGGGGAGCGCCCGGGATGGCCAGCTTTTGAGAAACCGCCATCATCGCATTCATGTCTGTCGTTTCTTTATGCTCCGTTTCCGTATCCATCACAAACCTCCTTCTACGCCCGAAACCCGGTAAGGGTGGTTCGCGAACCGCCTTGACAGTATCCATCGCGGATGCTATCCCAGAAACTTCAGACAGTGATTTCCTATCGTCGTTCTTACTGGTTCCCAATATCATTTTGCTCTCCATGTTCTCACTTTATTCACTTGAAAATGAGCCCCACATGCCGAAGTTCTTATTTCAATCGCTTAACCGGATGGCCGTGGTGCAGAGATGAGAGACGAAGAGAAGCTCAAAACCCAGCCCTTTCACAAATTGGAAGTTAAGGATAACAGCGCATCCCCATTCCGGGATGCCGATGGTAAAATGTCCGGAATCCCCGCTGCCATTACGGACGTCAGGGATCTAAAGCGGGTGCAAGAAGCGCTTAAAGATAGCGAGGCGCGTTACAAGGCACTTATGGATCTGGCGCCCGATGGCATTCTGGTGCATGATGGCGAACGGATCCTCTATTGCAATCAGGTGGCGGTGCTGCTCCATGGGGCGGAGCATGCCAATCAATTGATCGGCATATCCCCTGTTGACATGGTCCATTCCGATGAAAAAGAGACCTTGAGAACAAGGGTGCGGGGTGTGCTGGCGGGCAGGATCGCGCCGCGTCTCGAATACCGATACCGTCGAAGGGATGGACAGGAATTGGCTGTTGAGGCATCGGCCGCCCCGATCATCTGGCAGGGCAAACCGGCCGTACAGGTTGTCCTTCGAGATATGACCGGGCACAAAATTTCCGAGGCGGCTCTGGCCGAGACTCACGAGCGAGCGCTCTGGTTAGCGCGGTTTCCCGAGGAGAATCCCAATCCGGTGGTCCGCGCGTCACACGAAGGGAAGGTTCTTTACCGCAATCCATCGGCCGCGCAATTGGAGGGCTGGTCAGAGGCAGTCGGACACCCCATGGGGGATTCTCTTATTTCCCTTGTTCAACAGTCCATGAAGGATAACAGAGAGCACCAGCGGGATATCGAACTGGCGGGCAGGATTTATTCGGTTTCGGCGGTCCCGTTTGTCGATGATCGCTATGTCAATATCTATGGAATCGACACCACGGAACAAAAACGTGCCGAAAAGGCTCTTTACGAGAGTCAGCTGGATTTGAACCGGGCTCAGGCGGTGGGCCGGATCGGAAGCTGGCGACTGAACGTCTCCCGCAACGAATTACTATGGTCGGATGAAAATCATCGGATTTTTGGCATTGCGAAGGGAACGCCGCTTACGTATGAAACGTTTTTGGGCACGGCTCACCCGGAGGACCGGGCGTATGTTCATGAACGGTGGATGGCGGCACTTCGCGGCGAGCCTTATGACATAGAGCACCGAATCGTCCTCACCGATTCGGTTAAATGGGTGCGTGAACGGGCGGAACTGGAATTCGACGCGAACGGAGAGCTTCTAGGTGGTTTTGGGACCACCCAGGATATTTCGGACCGCAAACGGGCCGAGGAGGCGCTGCGTGACAGCGAAGCCGCTGCCAAGCTACTGTCGGAAACGGCTTCGCGATTGCTGGAAACCGAAAATCCCCGGATAATCGTCGAGGATCTGTGCCGGAAAGTGATGCGACATCTTTGCTGTGATGTTTTTTTCAACTTTCTGCTCGATGAGCAGGCCGGGCGCCTGCACCTTAACGCCTGTGCCGGCATCTCCGAAGTGGAAAGAAACAGTATCGAATGGCTGGATTATGGTGTTGCCGTCCGCGGATGTATTGCCCGGGGAAAAGAGCGGATTGTCGCCAACGAGATCCTTTATATACCCGCCCCCCGTATGGAACCGGTCAAATCCCATGGCATTCAGGCCTATGCCTGCCATCCCCTGATGACAAGGGATCAGCTCATCGGGACGCTTTCTTTCGGTTCGAAAACCCGGTCCCGGTTCACTTCTCAGGAAATAGATCTCATGAAGACGGTGAGCGATCAGGTGGCCGTCGCCATGGAGCGCAAGAAGCTCATGGATATGTTGCAACGGTCCCGGGATGAACTGGAGGTACGGGTTCGGGTGCGTACGGATGAGCTTGAAAAGGCGAATACCGATAAGATGACGATTCAGGCCGAAGCCATGCAGGCCAGCCATCTGGTCTCGCTGGGGGAGCTGGCGGCCAGTGTCGCCCATGAAATCAACAACCCGATCAACGGGATTATCAACTATGCTCAGATTCTGGCAAACAATGCCGTGGCGGAAAGCCGGGAGCTCGATATATCGAACCGGATCATCAAAGAAGGGGACCGCATTGCCAATATTGTGCGGAGTCTTCTTTCCTTTGCCCGGGATGACCAGAAGGGCAAAGGTCCCTGTTCTTTCCGTGAGATTCTTGGCGACACCCTGACGCTGGTTCATGCGCCCATGCGTAAAGAGGGAATTCATCTCATCCTTGAAATGGCCGAGAATCTTCCTCTCGTGTTCGTCAATACCCAGCATATCCAGCAGGTGCTTTTAAATGTTATCAACAATGCCAGGTATGCTCTCAACCGGAAATATCCGGAGCCGGACGATGACAAGGAGATTAAGATCGGCGGGCTATGTATCCGCAGGGAGGGTCGGAACTTTTTGCGGGTGACCTTTCTTGACCGGGGCATCGGCATCGGGGCCGACATCCTCGGGAGCGTAATGGAGCCGTTTTTTTCGACCAAACCGATTAAACACGGCACCGGATTGGGATTGCCCATCAGTAACCGGATCATCAAGGATCATGGAGGCCGATTAGAAATAGAGAGCGTTGTGGGGGAATACACCAACGTTATTGTGGAACTGCCGGCGTGGGAGGAAGGATGAAGGCGCGTATTTTGGTAATCGATGACGAGGAAGGCATTCGATATACATTCAAAAGCTTTCTCACTGATGAAGGTCATGATGTAGAAACGGCTCAAAGCTACCGGGAGGCCCTCGATAAACTCTCCGATCGCGCCTATGATCTGATTTTCGCGGATATTATCCTCGAGGGTAGAAACGGCCTTGAAATTCTTCGCGTCGTTCGGGAAAGATCGCTCCTCTGCCCGGTAATCATGATCACCGGTGAACCCAATATCGAGACGGCATCCGAGGCCGTCCGGCTGGGAGCGTTTGACTATATCCCAAAACCGGTCAAACAGGAAAAGCTGCTTCATGTGACCCGCATGGCCTTGCGGCATATGGGGCTGCTGATGGAACGGGAAAATTACCGGACCAATCTAGAAGCGGTATTCAGAAGCATCCGGGATGGGATCATTACCACGGATCATGAAATGAACATCGTGGCCATGAATGAGTCCGCCATGGAAATATGCGGACTGACCCGGGGCCCCGCGGGCCGGTCCTTTCCGGCCGTGACTGCCGGGTGCGATCTCAAATGCCTTGAGTATCTCCGGGAAACCCTTGCCACCAACCGTCCCCTTCACGCCCATCGGATGGAATGCCGGCTGAGGGGGCAAATACGGGTAATGGACGTGACAACCTCTCCGCTGATCAAGGGATTGTCAACGCCACCCGGCGCCATGATTATATTGCGGGACGTCACCCATCTCACCCATTTGGAAAACAGTCTGGGACAACGTCAACAGCTCCTTCACCTGGTCGGAAAGAGTGAAAAAATGCAGCAAGTGTATGCGCGCATCGACGCCCTGGCCGGTGTCGATACGACGGTGCTTATTTCCGGCGAGAGCGGGACGGGTAAAGAACTGGTTGCCGAAGCGCTCCACTATACCGGCGGGCGAAAAAACAAAGCGCTCGTCAAGGTGAACTGTTCGGCCCTGCCCGATAATCTCCTTGAAAGCGAACTCTTTGGTCATGTCAGGGGTGCGTTCACGGGAGCGGTGGCCGACAAGGTCGGCCGTTTCGAGAGGGCCGATGGCGGTACGATATTCCTGGATGAAATCGGCGAGCTGACACCGAAGGTGCAATTGCAGATGCTTCGGGTGTTGCAGGAAAAGACGTTTGAACGTGTCGGTGACAGCCGGCCCATCAAAGTCGATGTCCGATTGGTCGCCGCCACCAACAAGGTGCTGCTGGAAAAGGTTCGTCAGAAGGAATTCCGGGAGGATCTCTACTATCGATTGAAAGTCGTGGATGTTCATCTGCCGCCACTTAGGGAGCGGCGGGATGATATTCCCCTGCTGGTCGATCACTTCATCAAAAAATTCAACGCGAAATTCAACAAGACCCTTCAATCCATATCGCATCAGGCCTTGCGGGCTCTCACGGTATATAACTGGCCCGGAAATGTTCGGGAATTGGAACATGCACTGGAGCATGCCTTCGTCCTCTGTCAGAACTTAACGATCACCCTTTCGGACCTGCCTCCGGAACTGGGCGACCTGGCATCCGCTCCATCCTTTTCAGCTCCGGATTTTACCCGTGATGAGCGTCATCAACTGCTTCAAGCGCTGGAAAAAGCCAGCTGGAATAAAGCAAAAGCCGCCCGGCTGTTGGGAATCAATCGGAAAACGATTTATCGAAAGCTGGAAAAGTTCGGGCTCTTGAGTGAGGGCAATCCGTCGTTTTGAGCCTGAATGGCATTTTTTGAAGTCCCTCCGAAGCGGAGATGAAAGCGGGCCGTTCCTCATCCGTTGCGTTCAAGTATTTGGGTGGGGCATCAGACCCTGCGCTGCCCGCCCCACTACTGGGACATGCCACACCCCATCGGCTCTCGACTCCATTTTTAAGAACCGGCACACCCCCCCTCGACGCGCTTCGTATCCCGCATCACAAACGGCATTAACCTCTTAGTTTTAAAAATAAAAATAATGAATCCGGCTTTTTCGTTTTCACCTCATTCCGGCATGTGCGCACGATCCGAAAACTTTCTCCCCTGAATGGCACGCAACTTGATTCCCTTCAAAGCGGGACGGCGGGTCTTTCTCATTGAGGCTCCGGCAGTATGCCGAATTTAATTCCCGACACTATGGAGGTAAAATGCCTATGAACAGGAAGGGATTTTTACAGAAGGGAAAAGCTCTTGGTCGCCGTACCCTTATATCGGTGACCCCAATATGTATGATGTTTATTCTCTTCGGATGCGCGGCCCAAACTCACAACGCCTTTCTTTCCGGAAAAGCAAAGAGTACGCCTGACCGGAATATCTTTTCGTCGTTACAGGAAGGGAAGCCCCAAGAAGCCCGTGAGCTTCTTGCAAGCGCGCTTCGGGCTGATCCCCGAAACGGATACCTGCATCTTTTGAATGGATTGTCGTATCAGTTGGAAGAAACCTCACCGCAGACCTTGGAACTTGCCAAGGTCGGTTACGACGCAGCTGTTAAATTCGCCCCCGGCTATTTCTGGTCCCATTATTTCGCGGGATCGATAGCGCTCGAGAGCAGGAATTATCCTGAAGCCGCCGAACAATTCTCCCTTGCAATTTTGGATGATCCGGAACGTCCATTCGCTTTCCTTGGACTGGCCGTTTCGGCATATTATGCCGGCGATCTGGCCGTGGCATATGCCGCTGCCGGCAGAGCGATCACCCTTGCCCCCAGGGACCCTCTGGTCCTGCGGACAGCGGCGTATATTGCAGCGGCCTGCGGAGAAAAAAAATACCTCGACGATATCTTGCAGATGGCAAAAATTGTCCCCGCCGCGAAGGAGGATCTCGAAACTCACAAAATAAGATTGACCCAGCTGCTGAGGAATGCGGCTCTGGAAGAGAAACAAGCGGGCGCTGAAATGCAGCAATTGCCGGATACAACCGTAGAGACTCCTTTCCCGCCGGTGATCGAGGATCCCAAGCAGGTTTTTGTCGAAGTAACACTTCTGCTGAATCAGGACTCGAACGCTGTCAACACCGGAATCAACCTGCTTGACGGGCTGACGCTTCAATTCGGGCTTGAAAACCTCACTACCGACCAAAGGTCGAAAGTGACGACCAGCGGAGTTGCATCTCCGACCGATTCTTTCAACCGGGTGTTCACAACTGCCCTGAGAGTGCCGGAAATCACCTACAGCCTGAACCTCTTCAACAAACGGAATGATTACTACCAGGTTATTGCGCGCCCTTCGCTTGTTGCCTCACTCGGCGAGCCGTCCCAGTTCTTCATCGGCAGAACGGTGACTGTCGGAGTCAGTGGCGTAAACCTCGGCTCGCTGGTACCGGTGGACGTGGGTACCTCCGTTCAGGTCACGCCGATTGAGATCAAAAACGATCGTTCAAAGTTTCGAGTCGAGGTAACCCGTTCGTTTTTCGCTCAGGAGACGGGCGGCACCTTCACTCAGTCTCTCACGACCTTCAAGCAGACGGTGAGTGGCACCGTGGAAGTCGAATTCAGCAAGACGCTGATACTCTCCGGACTATACGAAGGAGTGCACGTGGGGGGATCCTCCAAAACGCCGGTATTGGGAGATGTTCCGGGTGTGGACGTTTTTTTTAATGCTAGAACCAGAACGGAGCGTCGGGATGCCGCATTGGTACTCGTGACCCCCAGACTTCCCGGATTTATCGGGACCGATTCCCGCCTTTTTCGCGACGGATCATTGCTTAAGCTGCTCTCCTTATGGAACGACGTTATCGACCCGGCGTCTAACATGGACGCCATACTTGAGAAGTTGGGCGGGAAGCTCAAGACCTATTTCAAGGCAAAGGCAGGTGACCTGCGCTTGCCTTCCGTTGCGAATTCAGAGACCATCCGACTGGTGGTTAATGAAACAATGGCGCAGATGCAGTAATGCTTCCAGGGGAAATCGATCGGTAATAATGATCGCTGCCGAACGGTATGAAATTTGCGGTGGCGCATTTGTATTACTCAAATAAAGGAGAAGAGAAATGAAAAGCAATCGACGAAAATACGAGTTATATTCTCTGATTTTATTGCTCACTTTGGTTTTAACAGGGGGAACCGGCTACAGTCAAACGCCGATTCCCCCTGTCCTCCCCAAGATCCCGAGCCCGACACTGCTACAGCCGAAAGCGTGCGACGTCTTTTCGCCAGAGCTATACGGTGTCAGAGTGCCCTATGGCTCCGGCAGCCGCACCCTTGAAATATGTATCAATAAATGCAACTTTTCCTCTAAAGACATTGAGGTCATCGTATTTTACTCAAAAACGGAATCTCAGCTCAACACAATCGCCATTAATCCAGCCGCTGTGTATGGACATGGAAGAGCAAGGTATCTGGGTACGGTTGGCAACGTTTTCAGGTATGAATATACGTTTCCCCATTCCGGGTTCACGGATATCAACGGGGCCGGTGGCGAATACAAAATTATTGAAATGCCCTCCCGCAATGCCCAAAAATTGCCGCAGAATGTTTTCTTCAAAATCGGCGTGAAGCGCATTTCGTCCCCTTTGCTGATTGCTTCCACCCCGGCCGCTTCTTTTGAGATGCCGGATCCGATAACCATCGGTATGGTTGGCGATTCATATGCCGCTGGCCAAGGAGCCCCTATTCAGGACAGCAACCTCTTTACGGACAGTCCGCAATTGTGGTCGGACAACGATCCGGAAACCACTTCCGATGTGCTCTGCCACCGATCGTACCTAAGCGGACAAGCCCAGGCCGCGGAGCGCATACGAAGAGCCAACAAAAAACTCGGCATTTCCATTAAATTTGTATCCTGTTCAGGGGCCGTGGTTTCCAACATGGCTCAAGTCCCGCAGAGTACCGATGGCGGTGGTACCGTGCCGCTCCAGTTCGATTTGATTAAAAACTGGTTGAACAGCAAAGGTTACGGCCAGCTGGATATTCTGCTCATGGGCATGGGTGGCAACGATTCCGGATTTGCTCAGATTGTTGTGGATTTTATGTTGAATCCGTTTGGAGATTTTCATGGAGATCAGGATGCCCAAAGGAGATACTCCGACCCCTCGCATGGTGAATATCCTTTTAACGATCTGAATCAAGCCTACCTGCAAGCGGATAACGATATCAGGGGGGGTGAATTCTTCAATATGTCCAGTATCGGGAAACCGATCCTTCTCCAGGGGTACCCCTCACCCTGTAAAGGACCCGTTGGCAATCCATTTTGCGGGCATAATGAACTCATCGGCAACCCGGTGGGTCCGTGTTGGGGACCCATAGAAGGCGATGATCGCCCCGCCGAATTCCAGGATATGCATAATTTCGTGCTGAAGGGTCTCAATGACGCTGTCGCAAGGGGCGCAAGGGAGAGCGGCTGGGTGTATATCAATCTGGTGGACCAAGCCGGTAATCATGGTATTTGCAACTGTTCCCAGCCCTATTTTAACACTCTCGGGCAAAGCCTCAGCAGGCAGGGAGATATTTTGGGCATGGTGCATCCAAACAGCAACGGATACACGAATATTTACGTTGCCCCGTTACAAGCCGCGATTCAAACCAGCATCAATGAGATACAAACCTACTGGAAACAATTCGACCAGGGAAGCTGCGCAAGGGATGAACAAGCCCGGATTGCCGCGCTAAAACGGTTAGCGATTGAGGCGGCCAAGCTGAAGGCGGCGGCCAAGGCGCGCTCGAAACCGTATCCGCGTATCAAGCCTTATGAGACCTACAGAAAAAGATACGCCACGGAGGTGCAAGCGGCTGTTGATGATTTAAGGGGCAAAATCAAATCCGGTGTAATAAAATTGGCGCCACTGCCCCTTCCGGATCCGGCGACCCTCAGAAATATAGATTTTTCAGATAAATTTCAGAAATAGAAATAATGGTCTTGATCATTGTTTGAGAGTGATGATTGACCCCACCACATCGTGGTGAATAAGGAGAGGAGATATCAATATGAATAAAAAACAGAATTCAGATAATGACGATGGTAAGGCCGGTGAGTTGTTGCCGGAAAAAAGCGCGTCGAAGGCGAATCGGGAAGTTGATGGAACATCATTCGACTGGCGGCTGACCCGGCGTGAATTAATGCACCAGGCGGCGCTTGCGAGCCTGTTGTTCGCGCTGCCATGGGAGAACAATGCAAGCGCTGCAGGTCCGTCGCTTCCCAAGCTTCCGTCATTTGTGAAAAACAAAACAGGTGACGGAATCATCGGTCCCTATGGAGAAGTCCGTGTCGCCAGAGGTAGCGGCGTTGCGCTGCCGGGAATCATCTCGGCTGCAGGGGGATTGGCATTGATGAATATGGCAACACGCACCCCCTTCGTCCGCTTCGGCATGGAAAAGGATAAGACAGCTATCACGCTCACTGCCGATGGGGTACAATTCGGAACGCTGAAGCCTGAGCCATGGAGTGATGTCACCGTTAAAAAAATGATCAAATCGCTTACCAGCGATCGGAATAAAGCGCGTGGCGCCATGCTTTTGCGATCGGCACTATACACCTCTTATCCAGCCGCGGCCCAGCAGTTTAAATCAGGCCCCACCAAAAAAATGGCGGCGGCCATGGCCAAAGGGAAGGCCGGATATGGCCCTGGCGCATTGCTTTGCCCAAGTTCTTGTGTCACCACTACTCGAGAAATAACCGAGCCTGCGGCCGTTGTAAAGACCGCCTTGGAACAGTGGCAGGAGTGCTACGACAAGGCGGTGGTGAGTTCCAATTGCAAGGCTGCGGGGCAGGCGGCATCATTCCTTGGATCGGAAGCAGCAGCTGCCGCGGCTGCTTTGTGCGCGGGTGGATCCTGTGTGCTCTCTACCTTAGAAGATATAATTGTCGGATGGGTGGAGATCGTGGTAGGCATCGTGGAAGAAGTAACCTGCGTTGTCGTTTCCTGCATAAAAGCAGCGGTCGGTGTGTGGCCCAACCCGTGGGACCTTTCCGATCTGCTGATTACCAGGGGGGCCGTTGCGCAGCCGAAGGCGACTTTCGGGCAGAAGGAAATCGATGGCGCCCTCAAGCTCCTTAAGGAGATAACCGGCTTTCTGGGTCCATTCAAATGCCTGCTCGATGGGAAATGGAGCCTTGCCCAGCTGGAAACGCCTCTGAATCTCGGGGGGGGGAACATTGTGATTCCTTATGGCGTCAAGCTCTGCTTCAGCGGCGCCTGCGCCGGTCAAATCGCAACATTGGATACGGCGGGTTTGTTGGCGGGGTCATGGGTTGCCGCGCTTTCGACATGGGCGGCATTGGACGCTGCCGCCGCCGCGCAGCTTGCCGGTGTCGGTGTTGTCGCGAGTCCTGTCGCGGCGGCAGCGGTCGCCACACTGACAGCTTCAGTCGGTGCGAGCGCGGCCGCGGCCATAGTCGCGGCGGCATCAATCATTCTGTGCTTTATCCTCTTGGCCTTATTGTGGGGATCGTTGATCGGCGCCCAATTGCTTTTATGTGGGAATGATGACCTTTCAAACGGCGTATGCCTTGTGCACGCGACGTTTGCAACCGCTCTCATCAGCCTCTTTACTCTCGGGATTTTATCGATCACCCAGCTGCTTCCACCTGTGGTGGAGTGCTGAGAAAGATGGTGCCTGAAATGAAGTGTTTGGAATTTGTATTGAACCGGGTAATGCTTTCAGGAAAATTTGTGGGAGTCGCCATGGTCCAATGGATCTAATGGGATTTTTGAGGCATAAACGCAGGTGTCCTATCGGTGGACGATATAGCGGCAAGAGGGGAGCCATACTGGAGATGGCTTCCCTCAAATATTCCACCTGAATGGCACGTATCTTGATACTTCTCTAAACGCAAGGCGGATCTTTCATCCCTGAGGCTCCCCTTACAGCAATCATCAACCACTTAAAGAATCGGGCAAAGATGGCAAGCATTCTCATTATCGATCATGAAGAGAGTATTCGATATACCTTTACTGATTTTCTCAAGGCGGCGGGACACAACGTGGTCACCGCAACCCGTTTCGCGGAGAGTTTAGAAAAGATAAGGCAAACGGATTTCGATATCGTTTTTGCCGAGGTTCTCCTGAATGACGGCAACGGGATGCATTTGCTTGAACAGATCGTTCAATTGAACCCCGTTTGCCGTGTGATCATGATGGGCGGTTACCCCAACCATAATATTCAGGAATCAGTGCTGAGCCGGGGAGCCTACGCGTACCTTCAAAAACCGGTGAGCCAGCGGATGCTGCTCGACATCGTCGATATTGCAATTCAATCAATCACAGAGCGCTCTGGCGCTTCATAAGCTCCGGTTTTCTTAAAAGGAGCGGCAGCGAATCGCTTTCGAACTCCATAACGTTCTCGGCCATTCGCTGGTTCTTTTGAAATTCCGGCTGAGAAACGCCCAGGCCCCGATACCGATTACTTACACCCCGAATGCCCGCGCAAAGGCTCCCAACTTTTTGCTAAAACGTGTAATTCCCAGTGTCCATTCACCTGAATTCACCTGCCTCCCCTTTGCCGGGCATGATAAAAAAGCGTTTGACAGAAATAAAGAGAGACCGTATAAATGACCTCAACTAATTATTTTTTATATAAAAAATAGTTTTTTTTGCGTATGGTGGCCATGAATTTTAACAAAACGGAATCGATAGCATCCGCCGCTACAATACCCGGGCAGCTCGAAAACACCAGGCTCCCCCGGCTCCTGGCCGGCCTTTTTTTTGGCGGACTGATCCTGGTCGCCCTGGTCCTTATCAGCCGCTACAGTTTCCTTCTATTCCACAGCCTGGCGGAAATTTTCAGCATCATTATCGCCGGGTGTTTTTTTACACTGGCATGGAACACGCGGCACTACATGAATAACGATTTTTTTGTGCTGATGGGAGTCGTGTCGCTCTTTACGAGCGGGATCGATATCCTGCATATGTTGGCTTACAAGGGCATGGGGCTCTTTCCGGGTCATGATGCCAATCTGCCCACGCAGCTATGGATCGCGTCCAGATATTTCCAGAGCATCGCATTGCTGGCCGCCGTGTTAAAAATGTTATGGTTTTCGGAGCAACGCCGGCCTGTGAACGCTTATTTCGCGTTCGCGGCCTGTGCCGTTATCACCGCCATCCTTTTCGGGGCCATCTTCGAACGTGTTTTTCCCACCTGCTTCGTTGAAGGCTCGGGTCTTACGTCATTCAAGAAAATCAGCGAGCTCATTATTTCGTCCATTTTACTCATTTCCATGTTGCTGCTGTGGCGGGCGCGCAGTCGCTTCGACCGGAGCGTTCTGGGGTTGCTTCTCGCCTCGACGGGATTGATGACACTGGCCGATCTGGCCTTTATTTTCTACGTGGGGGTTTACGATTTTTCCAATCTGCTGGGTCACATCTTTAAGATCGTTGCTTTTTATCTGCTCTATCTGGCTACCATCCTCACGGGATTGAGGCGTCCCTATGCGCTCATGTTCAGGGATCTGAAGCAAATCGAGGAAAATCTGCGGGCTCTGCTGGCCGAAAAAGAGGATCTGCTGCGGGAAATTCACCAGCAGGTCAGGCAAAACCGGGATACCGAGGCGGCGCTGAGAGAGCGAACCGAGCGCTATCAGCTGGTCGTTGCAGGGTCTCGGGCGGCGATCTGGGATTGGGATGTTCCCAATAAGCGGGTTTTCTTTTCGCCGCAATGGAAGGCGCTGCGCGGCTATGCGGAAGGGGAGGTCAGCGATCGGGAGGCGGAGTGGCGCAGCGGAATTCATCCCGATGATGCTTCGCGTGTGCTGGCTGCCGTTCAGGCGCATTTTGACGGTAAAACTCCTGTTTTTGATGAGGAATACCGCATTCACTGCAAAGATGGCTCCTGGAAATGGATAGCGGATCGTGGTCTTGCCATGCGTGATGCAACCGGGCGGGTTTTGCGCATGGCCGGGTCGGAGACCGACATCACCGGGCGCAAGCGCGCGGACGAAGCGCTGCGGACCTCACTGGCGGAAAAAGAGGTGCTGCTGAAAGAAGTTCATCACCGAGTCAAAAATAACCTGGCCGCCATCATGGGATTGCTCGACCTGGAAGGACAGGCACTGAACGACGGACTTGCCAGAACCGCCCTGGCGGAACTGAGCACCCGTATCCGGTCCATGGCGCTTGTACACGAGCAGCTATACCGGTCCGAGAACTTCTCCCGGATTAATTTTAAGGATTACCTTGAAGCCTTGATCGCTCATCTGCGGTTATCTTATGAGCGCTCCGGAAACATCCACGTCTGCGTCACCGCGGCGGGTGTCGTCATGGGTCTTGATAACGCCGTGCCCTGCGGGCTTCTCATAACGGAGCTGGTGACCAACGTCTTTAAATACGCCTTCCCCGAGGGCCGCCCCCGTGGTGGGGCCGGCAGCTGTGAAATTATCGTTTCCGCTGAATGGGACGGCACCGCCTATGCCCTGACCGTGGCGGACAACGGAGTCGGATTGCCCGCTGACTTGGACTGGATGAACACAAAAACCCTTGGCTTGGTGCTCGTCCGGATGCTTGGGCAGCACCAGCTCCAGGGGCGAATCGAACTGGACCGGACGAGCGGAACGATTTTCCGGTTGTGGTTTGTTCCCAAGGGCGGAGGAATGATGAATGCGGAATAAAGCGAATCGACTTTTTTTGAAGCCATTGCTCAAATTTGTCTTTTTCACCGTATTGTCGGGTTTGGCAGGCAATATCTCTGCCGAACCGCTTTCGATGGAAGGAAAATCTCCGAACGCCTCCGCCGAGAAAAATACCCCCCCGCTCGTTATTGCACTGAGAAATGATTCCCCTCCGTTGACTTTTCTCAATGTTGAAGGTCAACCCGCGGGTTTATTCGTGGATATGTGGAGACTCTGGGCTGAGAAAACCGGCCAAAAAATAGAGTTTCAAAGTGCTGCTTTTCAAGATTCGTTGGATTCCCTGAAGAAAGGCGCGGCCGATATACACGGTTTGATACTCTATTCAGAAGACCGCAGGGAATGGCTTTCCTTTTCACAACCCATTTATGAATTGAATCTTTACTTCTTTTTCAGAAAGCAAGAAAAAATCGGCAGACTCGGTGACCTCAAGGGAAGAAAGGTCGGCGTCATTCAAGGCACGAACCAGGAAGAGCAGTTACGGAAACGCTACCCCGGTATCGAGGTGGTTCCATTTGCCTCAAATGAAGAGATGATACGGGCATCCCTTAAGGGAAAAATTCTGGCTTTTTTGAGTACGCCGATGGCCATATCCATCATGCTCAGGCAATTGGGGTTGCCCGGTGAGTTTGCGTCTTTGGACGAAAGGTTCTTCACGGGAACATTTCATGCCGGCGTGCTGAAAAATAATAAAAAATTGGCATCCCTAATAGAAAGGGGATTGAACCTCATTTCCCAGCAAGAACTTGCTGAAATTGAACAGCGCTGGGTATCGAATCCGGATCACCGCTATTACCATTCTCCCCGGTCTTCCTCTCCCGCGGAGGGGCAAAAGGGGAGGGGTATCCCATTGACCCCGGCTGAAGAGACCTGGCTAAAAGCGCATAAGACATTAAAAATCGGTATTCCCGCTGTGTTCCCACCACTGATGTTTCTGGGTGAGGATAAGAGCTTTCAGGGCATCGTCCGGGATTATCTGGATTTCTTTACCAAACGAACCGGCATCCGTTTTGAGCCGGTTTATGCGTCGCTGACCGAATTGCCTGAATTAATGCAAACCCGCCAAACCGATTTGTTCCCGGCGTTTGTGGACCCTTTGCCCAATCCTTTTGTCGATTTTACCGATACCTGCTTTGCATTGCCGTGGGTGATCGTCAACCGGATAGCGGATCCGTTTATAAGAGATGTGAATGACCTGAGCGGAATGAAGGTCAGTGTTGTCAAGGATATTCCGCTTTACAACCTGCTAATGAAAAATCATCCGGGAATTGATGTTTATCCCTTCGATACTCCGGTTGCAGCGATGAAATCCGTCGAAAGTGGAAATACCGATGCTTTTGCCGGCGCATTTGTGGTGGCTGGATATGTGATGCAAAAATACCGGGTGAGTAATCTTAAAATCGCAGGGCAGACGGGATATGAAGATTTTTCATTCAAATTCGCCGTTCGCGGTGACTGGCCCGAACTGGTCGGCATTCTGAATAAAGTGATTTTTTCCGTACCGCATGCGGAGCAGGATCGAATATTTCAAAAGTGGATGCCGGTCCGCTATGAGCACACGGTTATGTGGCAGACGGTCATTCACTGGGTCCTTTGGGTGGGTGGAATACTGGGAACCCTTTCAGGCATCATGCTATTCTGGAATAGAAAGCTGGCAAAAGAGATCCTTCAGCGCCAAAAAGTGGAATTGGCATTGCGGGACAATGAAGCGCAGTTCCGGCTGGTGTTCGAGAAAGGCCGGGACGCCGTTTTCTGGGCCGACGCGGAGACGGGCATAATTGTAAAATGCAATGCAAAAGCCGAAGAACTATCGGAAAGGCCCCGCGAGGAACTGATCGGAATGCACCAGCTCGGGTTGCATCCTTCCGATCGGGATTACAGGGAAATCTTTTTGCAGGCCGTCAATACCCAGCCGACACCGGATATCTACGGAGAAGTTCTCGGCAGCAGTGGAAAAATAACGCCGGTTCTCATCAGCACAACGGTGGTAACGCTTGCCTCACGGCGAATCATTCAAGGTATCTTTCATGATATCAGCGAACGAAAACAAATAGAAGCGGTTCAGGTTTTTCTGGCAAAAACCAGCACCGGAACACAGGGCGAAACCTTCTTTGAGATGCTGGCCCGGTACCTGGGCCAAAGTCTTAACATGGACTTTGTCTGCATTGACCGCCTCGAAGGGGACGGATTGACGGCCCGGACGGTGTCCGTATGGTGTGACGGCAAGTTCGAGGATAACGTGACCCATGCCCTGAAAGACACCCCCCGCGGTGAAGTGGTCGGTAAAACGGTTTGCTGTTTTCCTTCAAGTGTATGCCGGTGCTTTCCAAATGATCCGGTGCTCCTGGATCTGCGAGCGGAGAGTTATGCCGGCGTAACCCTCTTTGGATTTAGCGGCAAGCCGGTCGGCCTCATCGCGGTAATCGGCCGGCGCCCGTTGGAAAAACAAACCATTGTTGAATCCACTTTGAAACTGGTATCCGTGCGCGCTGCCGCCGAGCTGGAGCGGTTGGATGCCGAGGCGGCGCTACGAGGTTCCCTGGCGGAAAAAGAGGTGTTGCTGAAAGAAGTTCATCACCGGGTCAAAAACAACCTGGCCGCCATCATGGGACTGCTGGACCTGGAACGGCAGACGCTGGCGGACGAAGCAGCAAGAACCGCCCTGACCGAACTGAGCTCCCGGATCAGATCCATGGCGCTTGTCCACGAGCAACTCTACCGATCAGAGGACTTCTCGCGGATCGATTTTAAAGCGTATCTCGATGCGTTGGTCGCTCATCTCTATTCGTCCTATGTACGATCCGGAGACATTCACGTCAGCATTTCCGCGGAAAGCCTCGTCATGGGCCTCGACAATGCCGTCCCGTGTGGACTCCTTATAACGGAGCTGATGACCAACGCTTTTAAGTATGCTTTTCCCGCGGGCCGGCCGCGTGAAGGGGCCTGTAACTGTGCAATTACCATCTCGGCGGAATGGGACGGCGCCGCCTACACACTGATCGTTGCCGACAACGGCGTGGGATTGCCCGCCGACCTGGACTGGATGAAAGCGAATTCCCTGGGGCTGGTGCTGGTGAGAATGCTCGGGCAGCACCAGCTCCAGGGCCGCATTGAACTGGATCGGGACGGTGGGACCACGTTCCGGTTGCGCTTCACCCCAAAAGGGCAGGGGAAGGGGAAATGAGGGGCTATGAATATTAGCAAATCAGAAACGAGCTCATCCGCCACGCCATCCGCCGCGCATAAAAGCGAACGGCTCACCCGGATACCGACCACCCTGTTTTTGGGCGGGTTGGCTCTGACCGGCATCGTTCTTATCAGTCGTTACAGTTTCCCTCTGTTCCACAGCCTGGCGGAACTTTTCAGCATCGTCATCGCCTGGAGTTTTTTTACACTGGCATGGAATACGCGGGGCTATAGGGATGAAACGTTTCTGACGCTGGTCGGGGTCGCTTCGCTCTTTTCGAGCGGTATCGATCTCCTGCATACGTTGTCCTACAAAGGCATTGGTCTGTTTCCGGGCTATGACGTCAACCTGCCCACGCAGCTCTCGATCGCGGCCAGATACCTGATGAGCATCTCACTGTTTGCCGCGGCTTCGCACATGTTGTTGCCTTCCAGACGACGGTATCCCCTGGATGCTTATTTTGTGCTAGCGACCTTTGCCGTTATCACGGCCCTCCTGCTCGGGACGATATTCTGGCGTGTTTTCCCCGCCTGCCATATCGAGGGGTCAGGCCTGACGCCATTCAAGAAAATCAGCGGGCTCATCATCTCGTTCATTTTGCTTGTTTCCATGTTGTTGCTATGGCTGGCCCGGAGTCGTTTTGACAGAAGTGTGGTGAAGATGCTGCTCGCATCCTCGGCACTGATGACACTGGGAGAGATATCCCTTATTTCCTATTCGGATATATTCGATTTTCCCAGCCTGCTGGGTCACATTTTTAAGATCCTCGCCTATTATCTGCTCTATCGGGCCATCATTTACACGGGGTTGAGGCGTCCATACGCGCTCATGTTCAGAGATCTCAAACAAATAGAGAAAATGTTGCGGACCTCGCTGCAGGAAAAAGAGGATCTGCTGCTGGAAGTTCAAAACCAAGTCCGGAACAATCTGGTTACAGAAGCTGCGCTGCGGGAGCGCACCGAGCGCTACCAACTGATTGTTGCCGGATCTCATGCCGCGATTTGGGATTGGGATGTCACCCATAAGCGCGTTTTTTTCTCGCCACAATGGAAATCGCTACGTGGCTATGCCGACGGGGAAATCAGCGACCGGGAGGAGGAATGGAGCAGCGGAATCCATCTCGATGACCTCCCGCGTGTGCTGGCCGCCAGGCAGTCGCACTTTGATGGAAAGACCCCCGCCTTTGATGAGGAATACCGCATCCGATGCAAGGACGGCTCCTGGAAATGGATCGCTAATCGAGGCCTCGCATTACATGACGGGCACGGGCAGGTTTTGCGTATGGCCGGATCGGAAACCGACATTACCACACGAAAGCAGTCGGACGAAGCCCTTCGAACTTCGCTTGAAGAAAAAGAGGTGCTGCTGAAGGAAGTTCATCACCGGGTCAAAAACAACCTCGCCGCCATCATGGGGCTGTTGGAGCTGGAAGGGCAGACTATTGACGACGAACTCGCCAAAACCGCCCTTGTGGAACTGAATGACAGGATCAGGTCCATGGCGCTCGTTCACGAGCAGCTCTACCGGTCCGAAAACTTTTCCCGAATCGATTTCCAGGATTACCTCGAAGCGTTGATTGTTCATCTGCGGTTATCCTATGAGCATTCCGGCGACATCCATGTCAACGTGGCTGCGACGGGCGTCGTGATGGGGCTTGACAATGCCGTTCCCTGCGGACTTCTTATAACGGAATTAGTGACCAACGCCTTCAAGTACGCTTTCCCCGAAGACCGGGCCGGTCGCGGGAACTGTGAAATAGACGTTTCCGCCGAATGGGACGGCGCCTCCTACAAATTGACCGTGGCGGATAACGGTGTGGGATTACCCGAAATGGACTGGACAAACACAAAAACCCTCGGCCTTGAGCTGGTCAGGATGCTTGGGCAACACCAGCTTCAGGGCAGGATCGAACTGGACCGTACCGGCGGAACCACCTTCCGGTTGCGGTTTTCCCCTAAGGACAGTGCCATGATGAGTGATGAATAACAAGTAATTCGAAAACTTCGGAGAATCAAATGACGGACTCATCTTTAAAAAATTCCATACTGATCGTCGAAGATGACGCGATTCTTGCCGTCCATCTGCGCAATATGCTGATCGGTCTCGAATACAGCGTTCCCGAGGTGCTGGCTACGGGGGAGGAGGCGATCGCTTTCGTTGAAGCAAAGCCGCCCAACCTGGTATTGATGGACATTCACCTGGCCGGGGGTATGGACGGCATTACGGCTGCCGAACGTATTCGCTCCGCGGCGGATGTGCCCATCGTTTTTCTGACCAGTTACTCCCAGGATCCCCTGGTCCAGCGGGCGAAAATCGCCGCTCCTTACGGCTACCTGATCAAACCCGTTCCACCGCGGGAACTGGCGGCTACCATCGAGATGGCGCTTTACCGGCACCATCTCGACCGGCAACTTAAGGAACAGGAGGAGGAACTCAGTGCGATCTATGAGAATGCCGCCCTAATCATGATGCTGCTGGATGGGGAAAGAAGGGTTTGCAAAGCCAACAAAGCCGCCCTGGAGTTTGCCGGTCTGCCCGCCGCCGCCGCAACCGGTATTCGTGCCGGCGAAGTGATTCACTGCCTCCATGCATTGGATTCTCCGCAGGGGTGCGGTTTTGGGCCAACCTGTGGGGAATGCACTATTCGCCGCACGGTCCTGGACACTTTTGAAACAGGTCTCAACCATCGACTGGTGGAAGCAAACCTGACAATCGCCATCGACGGAAAAGAGAAAAAAATGATCTTTCTGCTTTCCACGTCGAAACTCAGCGTGCGGAAGCAACCGATGGTCATGCTGAGCATGCTGGATATCACCCAACGCAAGCGTGCGGAGGAGGCGCTGAAAAAGGCGCACGATGAACTGGAAAAACGCGTGCAGGAGCGTACGGCCGATTTGCTTTCGGCGAACGAAAAGCTCAATCGGGAAATCGATGATCGCAAAAATAGAGAGGAGATGCTCAGGGTGAGCCTTCGGGTGAGTGAATTTGCCGGTGCGCATTCCCTTGATGAATTGCTGAGAAAGGCTTTGGACGAAATCGAACGGTTGACCGGCAGCCGCATCGGGTTTTTCCATTTCCTGGAAGAAGACCAGCGTACGCTTTCTCGCCAGACCTGGTCCACCGCTACTCTCAAGACCTTTTGCACGGCGGAGGGCAAGGGTCGTCATTATAATGTGGATGAAGCCGGCGTTTGGGTGGCGTGCATTCATCAACGTCGCCCCGTTATCCATAATGACTATGCCGAGGCGCCGGGTCGCAAGGGGCTGCCCCCCGGCCACGCGGCCATTATCCGGGAACTGGTTGTTCCCATTGTCCGGGGCGAGGGAGTCGTGGCGATTCTGGGCGTGGGAAATAAAGACCATGACTACGATTCGCAGGATGTCGAAACCGTATCGAATTTGGCGAACATGACCTGGGATGTGGTGCTTCGCAAACAGGCCGAGGAACGAATGTTCAACAGCATTGCGACGCTCACCATGGTCATTGATGGGATTTCCGATCCCCTTATCATGCTGGATGCGAAGCTCCGGGTGAAAAGACTCAACAAAGCCGCCAAGGATTACTATGGGTTGACCAGCTACCGGGAAGCCGTCGGGAAGCGCTGTTATGAGGCGTTCCGGGGCAGAGGTTGTCCGTGCGAGGGATGCAGCATCCCCCTTTCGGACATGGATGGTTATTCCGGATCATTTGAACGCAAAGGCGTGATCGATTCCGAGAAGATGGAGCAGGTGTTTGTGGACCTGGCAAAGGATGAAGCGGGTGCTCCCAAGGCGTATATCATTCGTATTCATGACATCACGCAGGCGAGACTGATGGATAGACATCTCATTCAGAGCGAAAAGCTGTCTTCTCTGGGACTGCTGATCGCCGGGATCGCTCACGAAATCAATAACCCCAACAATTTCATCTTTTTTAACACCCCTATTTTGCGCTCTTATCTCCAATTCCTGATGCCATTTGCGGATGAATACGTTTCGGGACATCCGGACCTGGAGGCTTTTGGCAGACCCTATTCCGGTTTCCGGGAAGATTGTTTCAAGTTGTTGGACAATATCGAGCACGGATCGACCCGGATAAATCAGATTGTGGGGAACCTGCGCGAATTCGTACACGAGCGGGGCAAAAGTTCCCTGGCTTGGATCGATCTGAAGCAGGTCGTGGAAAAAGCAATATCGATATGCCTGGGACGCATCAAAAAAACCGTAAAGACATTTGATGTGACGATTCCGGAAAACCTGCCGGCTTTCTTCACGGATCCGTTGGCCCTGGAGCAGGTGGTGGTAAACCTTCTGATCAATGCCGCTCAGGCGGCGGGCAAAACCGATTCATGGGTGAAACTGAATATAAGTTACCCAAATGGACCGGGTGGGGAAGTAATTATGGAGGTAAGTGATAACGGTTGCGGCATGGATACGGATACTCAGCGGAAAATCTTTGATCCTTTTTTTACGACCAAAGCAGTGGGGGTCGGGACGGGCCTGGGTCTGTCCATCAGCCACCGGCTGGTAACGGAATTGGGGGGACGCATTGAAGTGCGGAGTGAAATGGGCAAAGGGAGCGGATTTCGGGTGATTCTCGGTACGACGCCATCGTAACCGATTGACGAAAAGGGCCTTGATCATCGTACCGGCCACGCCAGGATATTTTTTCCAGACCGGCAGGAACTCGCTATCGCTCAAACAGCCTGCCGCTCTTCCAAAAACATCCTGGCGCGGCCTTCACTGCGGTGGGAAACTGACCGAAACGATGATCAAGGCCACGAAAAGAGATAATGATGGAGGATGAAAAAAGAAAGAAATAATGATAAGGAAAGAATCCAAAACGCATCATTCATCTCGCACCACGGATCATTTATAAGAGGGGAAGCGGAATGTTGTCTCATATTTTGCTGGTGGATGACGAAAAGGATTTTCTGGAAAGCCTCGAACGAGGGCTCCTCATCAGTGGGTTCCAAAACATTCGGGCTGAAAGTGATCCCCGAAATGCAGCGCTGCTCTTTCAACGTGGAGAATTGGTGGATATCGCCATTATCGATATCACCATGCCGGCAATGAGCGGCGTCGAGTTGCTGGACGTTATTAAAAGCACCAGCCCGGCCACGGAATGCATTATGGTGACGGCGGTGGACGATGTCCGCAGTGCCGTAAACTGCCTGAAAAAAGGCGCTTACGATTATCTGGTAAAACCGATTTCAAGAGATGATCTGGTTGCATCCATCAGTCGCGCCCTCGAAAAGAAGCGGCTGTGTGACATTGTCCATATCAGCAAAAGCGCCACCGTGCCGGAACTGACCAACAAAAAGGCCTTCCGGCGCATTATCACCGGATCAACTCGCATGCAGCGGCTTTTAAAGGAAGCCGAGCTGTTTGCCCGGAGCAACATGCCCATTTTGATCACCGGGGGAAGCGGCACCGGCAAGGAACTGCTGTCCCAGGCGATTCATGAGGCCAGCCCCCGGGCCAGATTCCGCTTCGTTCCCATCAACATGGCATCCCTTACCCCCAGTCTCTTCGACACCGAGTTTTTCGGCCATACGAAGGGCGCATTTACCGGCGCGGACCAGAACCGTGCGGGGTATATCGAGTATGCCGACAAAGGCTCTCTCTTCTTGGATGAAATCGGCATGCTGCCGGTTGAGCTTCAGGGCAAACTGCTGCGCTTTTTGCAGGAAGGTGAATTTTCCGTACTGGGATCGAGCGGAATTAAAAAGTCCGATGTTCGCATTATTGCGGCCACCAATGCCGATCTGGAGAAGCTGGTCGCAAAAAACACTTTTCGCAAGGACCTTTATTACCGCCTCAAGGGAGGGTGGCTTCACCTTCCGGACTTAAAGGACAGAAAGGAAGATATTCCACTGCTGATCAACCGGTTTGTCGAAGAATTTTGCCTTATCTCTCCCGCGAAAACGGGTGAATCCTGCATCATTGAAGACGAAGCCCTGTCATATTTGACGGCCTACGATTATCCCGGCAACATCCGGGAGCTCAAATCCATCATCCATGCAACCCTTCATCTCACGGGCGGACGCGGTATTTCCGCGGCGCATCTGCCCAAAAACGTTATCTCGGCTAAAAAAAAGCCGGCAGCCGAGGGGCATTCCGTATCCGAACCGCCGGTTTCCCTGGCGATGGCGGAAAGAAACCACATCCTCAACATCTATCGTCAAATGGGCCGGAACAAATCCAAAACCGCTAAGGCCCTGGAGATTGCGTTAAACACCCTTCGCAACAAGTTAGAATCTTACGGGATTGAGTAGCTCGAAGGCCCTCCTGTTCCAGGAAATTTCCCGATTCCAACCCCCTATGCAAAAATTGACTATTCCAAAATTGCACAAATATTCTCAATAGTCTGATTATATTATAAGTTATATGTAGATGATGTTGAATTTCGCACATTTTTAAGAGTCATCTCCCTTGTTCACGCCGATTCATTTCCTTGAAATTAATATGATAAAACTTATTGTATTTGTACAATATTCATATTTTTTTCTTCTTTCATAGCCTCCCTGGCGCACTACTTGCTCATGGTACCTAAGTAAATCCTGTGCTCAACACGCCTTTCAGCGGAAGGCGAAAGTATCCGGATGGTAAGCTTTAAAATTTTAAACCTGAAATCAAAGGAGAAAAACATGAAAAAGCAAATTTGGGGATTAGCGATCGGGTTTTTAATGTTTGGAATGGTGGGGGTGGCCAAAGCGGTGATGTTCGTTCCTGGCTTTGGCGATACCGGTTGGCAAAACTACAACAGATCATTTGAAAGCGGCTTCACGGGAACCGTTGGTTTCGTAGTGAGTGATGTAATCGATGCATTTGGTTCCCCCTCAATGCTGATCGATAATTTAAGTCATTCAGGAGACCCGGCGAATAGTGGCTTTGAGCTGGGGGATGCCGATATCCCGGGATACGTTTTAAACGATCAAAACAGTTTCAGTTGGGTTTATGGCGGGCCATTTTCATCCGGCTATTCTCCGGATTATTATCCGACAGAGGGAGATTGGATGTTTTGGCTGGATGCATATGGAGAAAATGATAGTTTTGAAGCGGGCGGAATAGATACATCCGCTTTTACAAATTATTATGGTGATAGTGGGCGCACCGGTTCCATTCTGGAGACTCAAATATCTCTCAACCCTGATGAGATTTTCTCTTTTGATTGGGCCTTTTTATCCATAGACGAACTTTCCCTTCCCGATTTTTCGGCGATATTTTTCAGAGATGGAACCAGCAACACCATCCTTTTTCAAGAAGTCCTGGGGCAGGTAAGAATAGAAGAACCCGCTCCTGTTCCCGAACCCTCCACGCTGATCCTTTTAGGTTTCGGGATGGTCGGACTTGCCGGTATCGCCAGAAAGACAATGAAAAACTGATCGGACACAACATTCAAACGCCGGGTGAGCAAGTCCTGGTCATTCAAATCTTCGTGGCTCGGCAAAACGTAATGACAAAACGCCATGGGGGATACCTGGCGGGATACGGTATCGAAAATTTCGAAGATACAGCCGTCTTCCCAGAACTATAAGGAGGTTTTCATGAGCGAGACAAAGAAAAAACAAATCGGTTTGGTGGAGATGCACCATCGGTACGTGTTACTTACGTTCCTGGCGTGCATCGGGTTATTATTTTCTCTAAATGCCCATGCACTTTCGTTGAATGTGCAAGGTGTCAACGGCATTCCAATCGCGGGGGGGTATCACTGGACGATCGAGGAAGACAGGACCTACCATGTGCCCCTCGATGGGAACAACAATCCGGTACCCGACCCCAATACCTTGTCGGTCAGTTTCCACTCCAGCTATATGCCGGTGGTGGCCAGCGGGGATGAATCGAGTGCTTTTCCCGCTTTGGATCCTGCAAAGTACTATTACGTATCGGTCATTCCCAAAACCTCAGGCAGTTACTCGATCGGTGGGGCGCCTTTTAAAGGAGGCGCAGGGTCGGTAGCCGTAACTCTCAACCAGTTACCCTTACCCACCGCTCAGATCACCATTTTTGTATTCAACGACAACTTTCCCATCAATAACGCTCCGGATCTGCCCGAAGAGCAGGGATTGGCCGGTTTCTCCATTATTTTGGAGGACGGCGGCGGCCGCTACGGCATGTCGGCCGGAACTCAGATGATGGACGCCTTCGGTAACCCCCTGGGAACGACTTACAACCCGGATGGCAGCGTGGCGGTCATGGGGACCGGCGTCATCGTAACCGATGTCAATGGGGAAGCGACCATCAAGAACCTGGCCCCAGGAAAATACGGCATCCAGGCGGTTCCTCCCGGTGCGGTCAAAGATCCTTTGACCGGAAATTGGGTCAGTTCCGACTGGACTCAGACGGCTACCATCGAAGGCACCAAAATCATCGATGCCTGGGTGAAAGCAAATGAGCCTCCTTTCTTTCAGGAATTCGGTCCTCCGGGCTGGCATGTGTTCATCGGTTTTGTCAACGCCGGCCCCAACACTCCCTATGTTGATTCAACGGTTCTCACCGGCGGCAGTACGGTCACCGGCCAGGTCGTGAATCTGCACATGTCTCGTCCCCCGGACTATGCCTTTTACAACGGCGCACCGCTCGAGCACACCACCGCCTGGGTCGGCCTGAACCAGGGAGCGGCCGGTGCCGGAAGAGGCGTTTTTGCCAAGCGCGCCAACAGTGACGGCACCTTTTCCATTCCCAATGTCCCCCCGGGTGACTATCAGCTCGTTATCTGGGACGACGCGCTGGATATAATCTTCGCCTTTCACTCGATAACAGTCGATGGGGGCGATCTGGCGCTCGGAGATATCCCGGTCTTTCAATGGTTCACCCGTCAGGAGCATTATGTGTTTAATGACTTAAATCAAAACGGCTTCAGGGATCCGGGCGAACCGGGCATCTTCAACCAGGCGGTTAATCTTCGATGGCGCGACGGTACCATGAACCAGTCCGCCCCGACCGATACGGAGGGGTTCGTTCCCTTTGACGAGGTATTCCCCTTCCTGGCGTGGCAGGTCGCCGAGGTGGATTTCGCCAGATTCAAGGCCACCGGCGTCACGGTAACGGTGGATGCCGGCGGGGCCATCAACCCGGATGACCCCTGGTCCTGGGGAGGTCAGCTCAATCCCCAATCTCAGGTAGGAGATACGGCAAGTGCGGTGGCAACGGACACATACCGCACCGAAACCGGCCCCGTGCTGTTGGAAGCTTACCAGGGAATGCTTGGCCAGACCAGTGTGTTCCAGTGGGGTAAGACGAATTACGGTCCCGGGCCTGATGGCAATTATAGCACCGGGGACGATGAAAACGGTGGTATTACGGGCGTGGTCTACTATTCCACCACCCGCGCCGAGAACGATCCCCGTTACGGTGTGGCCGAACCCTGGGAGCCGGGTATTCCGCGGGTCCAGGTCAATTTATATAAGGACGCCAACAACGATGGCGTGATCGACGATACCAATGCCAGCGGCGGAGTTGAACTGGCGGATGTTGACAACTATCCATTCGACAGCCCCGCAAGCCCCTTTCCCGGACCGGAAGACAAGGACCGGAACAACAACGGTAGCTTCGATCTCGGCGATGCCGTGGAGTTCACCAAGACCGACAGCTGGGACGACAATCTGCCCGAAGGGTGCAAGGGAGATGTTTTCACTTTCCAGGGTTCCGCCAAGGATTGCTACGATGGGCTGCGCAACTTCAACCAGGTGAGACCCGGTGTGTTCGACGGCGGCTACGCTTTCGGCAGCGCGGCGGGCAATATCCTGAATGCCGGTATCTACATCGTGGAAGCTGTTCCCCCGCCAGGCTATGAGATTGTCAAGGAAGAGGACAAAAACGTCGATTTCGGCGAGGATCTGGTCCCCAGCCCGCTGGCGTTGCCGCCGGTCTGTGTGGGGGATATGCACCCCGTCCCGCAGTATCTGACCCTCTTTGAAGATCAGCAGATCGAGGTGGCCGGTTGGACGCCGGGTATGATGCGTCCCTACTGTGACCGAAAGCAGGTATTCTTGTCCGACGGCCAGAATGCGGCGGCCGATTTCTTCCTGTTCACCAAGGCCCCCATCGCCGGTCACATTTATGGCTTCATTTTGGATGACACGCAAAACGAGTTTGATCCCAATGCTCCCAACTTCGGCGAGAAATTCGCGCCGCCGTGGTTGCCCATTTCCATCCGCGACTGGACCGGCAGGGAGCTCTCACGGACCCTCTCCGACCAGTACGGTGTTTATAATGCCCTGGTGCCCTCGACCTACTCGGCGAATCTTCCCCAACCCAGCGGCATGTCCCCGAGTATGATCACGGTGTGTCTGAACTCTCCGACTTTTCCGAACGGCACGCCGGATCCGCTTTACAACCCGCAATACAGTCAGTACTGCTATACCTTCCAGTACATGCCCGGTACCACCACATACCTGGATACCCCTGTTCTTCCCGTCGCTGCTTTCGCCGGACCGGGTCAGTATCCCCTGGACTCCGAATTTGTGAACCGGACGCCCAAGATCAAACAGGTAACCGGCGGGCCTTATGTACCCTCGACGGGCGGCACGCTTAATATTGTGTCCGAAGGAACGGTGCTGGTGCCGAATCCGGCCTATTGCCCCGGACCGCCGATTGCCAACGAGTGTACCGAGCCCTACGATCAAAATAAGACGATTCCGAGGGATTATGGTTTCGGGAGCGGCGGGTCGGTGAAGCTCGTGGCGGCAAACGGAACAACGCAATATACGCTTTCCACCAGCGGCTGGAGTTCCGCCGGCATCAGTGCGACGGTTCCCGCCAGCGTGCCGAACGGATCCTACCAACTGGTGATAACCCGTAGCGACTCCGGCAAGTCCAGCATCACGGGTGTAACGGTCCAGAAAGGTTTGAGAACCGGCGCCACCCTGCGCAGAGTTGACGGACCTTCCCCCATCGGGTCATACCCCGGGGCGATTCAGCAGGCCATCGATGCCGCCTATCCCAACGACCTCATCCTGGTGGCGCCCGGTCAGTACGAAGAGCTCGTAATCATGTGGAAGCCCCTTCAACTGCAAGGATGGGGACCCGGATCCGTCAAGATAAATGCGGTGAAGGCTCCGGCGGAAAAGCTGCTTTATTGGCGAAACAAGGTCACGGACCTGATTACTGCCGGCGCTGTGGATCTGCTCCCGGCCCAGGAAGTCGGCGGCGGGAATCCCGAACCGATCACCCTGTTCAACGAGGAGGGCCCCGGCATCCTCGTGCTATCGGATAGTAATAGCCAAAGCCGGTTCGACCTGAATAGCAACCGCGGCGCCCGTATCGACGGCTTTGCCATCACCGGTGCGGATCATGGCGGTGGCCTGATCGTAAACGGTTACGCCCACTATCTGGAGATCAGCAATAACCGGATCTTCACCAACAATGGCGTATTCGGCGGCGGTATCCGCGTCGGTCATCCGACCCTGACCCTGGATACCGATCAAGGACTCGCATACCAGAGCGGTTTCAATGACAATATTCGCATTCATAACAACCATATCATGCAAAACAGCAGCCTGAGCGGGGCCGGCGGCGGTGTTTCTCTGTACACCGGCACCGATGCCTATAAGGTTACCGACAACTTTATCAGCGGCAACTTCGCTACGGAGGGCGGTGGTGGCATCGGTCACCTGGGCTTAAGCAATGGGGGGCAGATAACACGCAACACAATCCTCTTTAACGAGTCCTTTCAGCAGGGCATTACCGTCAACGGCGGCGGCTTGCTCATCGCCGGCGGCGCCCCCCTGAACGGTCCGGGAAGCCTCAGTCCGGGCGCCGGATCGGTGGCCATCAACGCCAACCTGATCCAGGGCAACGCGGCCGGGGCCGGTGACGGCGGCGGTATCCGCACCCACCGGGTGAACGGTCAGGATGTGGCCGACAACAGCCGCACGCCAAATCGGTGGTATACCGTCAACATCTTCAACAACATGATCGTTAACAACCTGGCGGCACTGGCCGGCGGCGGAATATCGCTTCAGGACAGCGCCAGGGTCAATATCATGCACAACACCATCGCCAACAACGACAGTACGGGAACCGCCGGCGAAGCGTTTGCCCCGGGTTTCCCGAACGAGTCCACCGCGCAACCAGCCGGTATTGTATCACGGGCGCACACGCCGGAGTTAGCGGCGGCCTTTGCGATCGTCCCTGCGACCGCACAGTACCGGGTGCACTCAAATGCGAGGCTCGTTGACGATATTATTTGGCATAACCGGTCGTTTTTCTTCAGCATAGATCCGAATGCCGATCCTCAGGTATTCGGCTTGGAGCCCAGAGCCGTTGACCCGTATTGGGATCTGGCCGTGCTGGGAGCCCCCGGTGCTCTTTCGACAGCATCTTCCCTAAGAAGTGGCGGCGCCGACCCGGCCTTTGTTGCCGAATACCTTAACGGTGATCGGGGGCAAACCATCAATCAGCCGGAGTTTACGACCGCGATTGAAGCGCCGCCGGCCTTTGACGAGGGCGGAAATTTCATCCGGGTGCGCTTCGGGCCGCTGACCCAGACGCTGGCTGACGGTACTCTGCGCGGTGATTATCACATCCAGCCCGTTTCGCCGGCGCGAAACGCCGGAGCTAATCTCGTGGGATCATTCCCCGATCTTGCCCGGGATTTTGATAACCAGGTTCGGCCCTTCCCGGCGAATAAGCCCGTCGACATCGGTGCGGACGAGTTGCAGTTGCCATAAGTCTAAACACGCCTCCGCCGGTTTGATGCCGGCGGGGGCAGCCATGAAAGGAGTTTACATATGGATAAGATTAAAAAATACCTATTTTCCCTATTAACGGTGCTGTGTTTCCTGACCGCAACGGTATCCTCCGATGCCGCGGTTATCGTTCAGTGCCCGGGAGACCTGAATGGCGATGCCATTCCGGACCCGTTTCTCTTCAACAGCAACGGAACACCGGATCCGGCCCGGCCAAACCCGGAATATGACCCCAACGTGGAATGCATGCACCTGGGGGCGGGGGACGGTTTTGTGACCATGGCCGACGGACACCCGCAATATATGTTCGGTTTTAGCGACCTGACCGGCATCAGGGATGATCCGGCCACTACAAAAGACGAGCGGTTGGAGGCCGGCATTCTGGCCGCGACTTCGCCGGCGCCGACCATCTTCGTCCACCAGGGCGAAAGGTTCTACCTGAACCTGACCAATGTCGGCATGATGATGCGGCCGGATCTTTTCGACCCGCATACCGTTCACTGGCACGGGTTTCCCAACTCCTCGGCGGTCTTCGACGGTGAGCCGGATTCCTCCACCTCCATCAATATGGGATTCAGCTTTACTTATTACTATAACGTGGTGGAGCCCGGCACTTACATGTACCACTGCCACATGGAAGCCACCGAACACATGCAGATGGGCATGCTCGGCAACCTTTACGTATTGCCCGGACAGGATCGTCTGCCCAACGGTACCCTGTTGGGGAGCCACGTTCATGCCAACGCCGGTGACGCCGATAAGGCCCCGTTCGGGGATTTCCCCGGTACCGGAGATGTGGATATCAATGGAAACGGCCGGTTCGACGAAGGGACTCATCACAAGTATGCCTATAACGACGGGGACGGATCCACAGCCTATGACGTGGACTTCCCGATCCAAATCGGCTCATTTGACGGTGTCTATCATGATGACCACATAGCGGTTCAGCCGCTGCCGTTTTACTATATGAGAGACAATTACCCCTTTCTCAACGGGCGGGGGTACCCCGATACGGTCAATACATCGGCGCTGCCCGCCCCGGTTGTGCCGGACGTAGCGACCAAGGTTTCTCAGAAATTACACTCGTTAGTTGAGGCATCCCCGGGCCAGCGGGTTCTGCTGCGCATCTCCAATCTCAATGTCACGCGATTCTACACCCTGGCGACGCTTGGAATTCCGATGAAGATAGTGGGCTATAATGCCCGGCTGCTCAGGAGCCCGAGCGGAAAAAATTTGTATTACTCGACCCAATCCGTGACAACGGGCGGCGGGGAATCGCTGGACGCGATTCTTGAGATTCCGGCGTCTGCGACTCCCGGATCGAAGTACTTCATCTACACGACCAATCTGAATTTTCTCAGCAACGATACCGATGATTTCGGGGGCATGATGACCGAGATCAGGATTAAACCATAATAGGAGGACTGCCATGAACAGATTAAAAAGAGAAATACGACACATCGGCCTCCTGACGATTATTGCCGCGGCCATGCTCCTGATGATATCCGCCGGCAGTTTGATGGCTGCCATCGAGGGCGATTCCGGGCCCATCTTCAATCTGACGGCCAGAGCCGATCATCTTGCCTCGGGCGATGGGGGAAGCGTCTATTTCTGGGGTTACTCCCTGAATGGGCGTCGAACGCAATACCCGGGACCGACCTTCATCATCAATCAGGGTGAGGAAATCACCGTGAATCTGACTAATGCGCTGCCGCAAGCGCTTGGGGTACCCGTTTCCATCGTTTTCCCGGGCCAGCAGGCGGTGACGGCGGCAATGACTTCCGGAACTGGTAAAGACGGTTTGTTGACAAAGGAGGCGGGGTTCGGCGAAACGGTGCAATACAAGTTTACCGCCAGCCAACCCGGAACCTATCTCTATCACAGCGGCACCAGTCCGGAACTCCAGGTGGAGATGGGGCTGGTGGGTGCGATCATCGTGCGGCCCTACATGGGGCAGAATTTCGCATACAACCATGCGGACAGCCAATTTGATCGCGAGTATCTGTTTTTGCTGAGCGAGATGGATCCCCGGATCCACCGGGCCATCGAATTCCAGGGGCTGGCCGCGGTCAATCCCGAATGGTTGTCCGACTATTTCTCCGGCTGGTGGTTCATCAACGGCCGAAACGCTCCGGACACGATGCTCATGTCCAATGTGATGGAGTTGCCGACCCAGCCGTATAATGCCATGCCGCTTACGCACCCCGGCGACAGGTTGCTCATGCGGATTATCAATGCCGGCCGCGACCTGCACCCGTTCCATCACCACGGCAACCATGCCCGGGTCATCGCCAAGGACGGCCGTTTGCTGGACACGGGCGCCGGCAACCCGCTGATAGATCTGAGTTACCTGGGGTTTACGGTTCAAGCCGTTCCGGGTGAAACCACGGACGCCATTTTCAAGTGGACCAGCGAAGGTCTCGGCTGGGACATCTACGGTGACGCGAATAATCCGGATTTCGCCCATCAGTGCAACGGCTCGAGTTCCCCCTCCAACACCATTGACCCTGTCACGGGCGAGGATTGCAATTTCCACAATAACCCCGACAGACTTTTTCCAGTGGTTTTGCCCGGGGTTCAATCCCTTACTTTTGGCGGGTTTTGGATCGGCAGCCCCTTTTTAGGCAGTTTCGGTTCTCTTCCTCCCGGCGAAGGGGGTCTTAACACCTATGCCGGCCTCGCCTTCATGTGGCACTCGCATACGGAAAAAGAGTTGACCAACTTCGACATTTTTCCGGGCGGCATGATGACGATGCTCATTATCGCGCCTCCTGGCGCACCCATTGATTAACAAAAGGAGGGGATAGTTATGAACACCATAAAATTAATAAAAAGCATGCTGCTGTGGGCGGCCATCATACTGGTGTCGCTGACGCTGACGGCAGGCCCCTCACTGGGTGCGACGATTGCCCTGAAGTCTGAAGCGCGACCCGTGGACCTGCCTGACGGGGCCGGCGGTACCGTATCGATACCCATGTGGGGTTTCTTTAACTCAGCCGATGCCGGCGCCAAATGGCTGCCGGGCCCGACCCTGACGCTCACCGAGGGCGACTCCCTCACCATCGACTTAACCAACAACTTGCCGGAAGCGGTCTCGATCGTGATCGCCGGGCAACAGGCGATCCTGACACCTGTCTCGATCGTCGACAGCAAAGGACGTTCCAGAGTCACCGGTTTCGATTCCGGAGCGTCGTTTGTGTGGAACAACCTCAAGGCCGGTACTTACCTTTACCAGAGCGGAACACACCCGGCCAAACAGGTTCAGATGGGACTCTATGGGGCACTGATTGTCCGTCCCGCAAATCCCGGATTGGCGTATGCCCCGACGGCAACCAACCCGGACACCGCTTTTGACTCTGAAGTCGTTCTGCTTTACAGCGAGATCGACCCGGCACTGCATTCTCCTGTGGGATTCGCTCAACCCCTGAACTACATCCCGGCGTATTACCTGATCAACGGTAAGCCTTACAAGGCGGGTGATTCTCCTCTAACCGCTGGTGATATCAACAAAAACGTATTGATCCGTTTACTCAATGCAGGGCTCAAAACCCACGTCCCGACGCTTTTGAACGCGCCCTATATGCGGTTGATCGCGGAGGACGGCAACCTGTATCCTTACGCCAAATCGCAGTATTCGGTGATGCTCGCGGCGGGAAAAACGATCGATGCCATCTGGCAACCCACCGCTGCGGGTACGTTCCCGCTGATGGATCGGGCCAATCATCTAACGACGGCGGGCACCACCGATGGGGGCATGCTCGCCTATCTGCAGGTGGGGGGACTCGGCGCCACGGCGCCGGTGGCGGTGAACGATTCCTACACCGTGACCGAGGGCGGTACATTGACGGCTAATGGCGCGCCGAATCCATCCGGCGTGCTTGCAAACGACACGGGCGCTAACCTTGTGGCCGTGCTGGTCGGCAATGTGAGTAACGGCTCCCTGGCATTGGACCCCTCCGGAACTTTTGTTTACACTCACAACGGCGGTCAAACGATCACCGATAGTTTTTCGTATAAGGCAAAAGATAACGTATCTCTTATGGAAAGCATGGCAACCGTCTCGATAACTGTCAGCCCGGTCAACGACCCGCCGGTGGCGGTGAATGATTCCTATGCCGCCGTTTCGGGAAGCGCTCTCAATATCGCCGTCCCCGGCGTTCTCGGTAACGACAGCGATGTGGATGGAGACGCACTGACGGCGGTTCTAAGCAGCAATGTATCCGGCGGCGCGCTCACCCTGAATGCCAATGGCTCATTCTCCTATACGCCGAACCCCGGTACCCTATCGGATAGCTTCACTTACCGCGCTAAGGATGCGGCGTTGTTCAGCAACATCGTGACTGTGAGCATCTCGGTCAGCGCCCCCGTCAATACCGCGCCGGTGGCGGTGGATGATAACGCGTCCACACGCAGGAATACGGCGAAAACCATTAACCTCATTGCAAACGACACCGATGCTCAGAACAATCTCAAGGACGCTTCCGGCAATGTTCCCGCGGGAAGAATCAGCATCGTCACGCAGCCGACCCAAAACGGAACGCTCTCCGTGGTGACAAACGGCGTCATCTACACGCCGAGGAGAAACTTCAGAGGAACGGATGTTTTTACTTACAGAGTTACCGATACCGGAACGCCGCCGCTGACATCCAACACGGCCACTGTCCGGGTGAACGTGACCAATTAAATTTAAACCGCTTGGTCTGCCGGACGGCTTTCCCGTATGGGGAAGTTATCCGGTAGACCGGTAAGGGAGGAAACTATGATTCCACTACTATCCTATATAAAAAGAGATCCAATATCTTCGGACAACCTTGTCCGTGGCGTTATCCCGTTGGGCAAAAGGAGCAATCGGGTCCTTTCAGTCTTCCTGCTTTTCTGGACATGGATGTTTATGTTCATGGTGCTTACCGTCCGGGCCGAGGCTGTCCCATCTTCCACCCCTCTGACCGATTTGTCGGCCATCGAGCAAAAATGGGGCGTTCAGATTATCAGTTTACGGCAAACGGCCGGGGGCCAAATGCTCGATTTCCGCTATCGGGTGGTTGATGCCGAAAAGGCGGCCCCCCTGTTTGACCGGAAGACCCAACCCTATGTGTACGACAAGGTCAGCAAAAAATCGCTTGCCGTACCCAACATGGCTAAGATTGGGACCTTGCGCACTTCCAACATGCCCCAATCGGGACGGACTTATTGGATGTTCTTCGGTAACCCCGGGATAGTGAAACCCGGTGGAAAGGTAAGTGTGGTCATCGGTGAGTTTCGTGCCGAGGACATTTTGGTTCAGTAAAATTTGCCTTAAAAAGCAGTTTTTCGAACTGTATTTCCCTTTGAGCCTTGATCGCTGAACTTCCATGGACAGGCCCTTTACCGGAAACGTACTCGAAAAGCATGTATCCTCTGACACCGTATTTGCCAAATACTGTCAGTTATGAACCGTGGCCAACCGGCTTTACGGCTCAAAAGGCTCGGGAGGTAGACATATGAAAAAGACATTGTGCTTATTAATTATCAGCTTTATTCTCGCACTTGGAGCAGGCGTGGCGTCTCAGGCCGCGGTGATTCGGCCGGATCTGAATGCACGGCTTCAGTCCGTGGATCCGAACACGGAGATCGACGTGATTGTAACGCTGGCCGACAAGGTTGACGTCAGAAATTTAAAAAACAAATTTATAAGTGTTAAAGACAATAAAAACAAGCTCAGATCCGCCATCATACGCGAGCTTGCAGCAAAGTCAGACAATACTCAGCGGCTTTTGAAAACCTTTTTGGCGCTCAAAAAAGCGCGAAACATCAGGTCCTACTGGATTTTCAATGGCCTTTCGTTTACCGCCAAGGCGAGCGTGATCAAAGAACTGGCCGCCCGGCCGGAAATTGAAAGCATCCGGTTGAATGACACGCTTCGTATTCCCGAAACGTTGTCCGCCGTTTCGGCGTCACCCGAATGGAACCTGACCGCCATCGGAGCCCCCGAACTCTGGGCTCTCGGGTACACGGGCGCGGGTGTTGTCGTGGCCGGCGTCGATACGGGCGTGGATGCGAATCATCCGGATCTCTCGGTGAGATGGCGCGGTGGAAGCAACAGCTGGTATGATCCCAATGGCCAGCACGCCGTGCCTTATGACGCCGATGGTCATGGTACCCAGACCATGGGCATCATGGTCGGCGGGGATGCCTCGGGAACGGCCGTCGGCGTGGCCCCCGGCGCGCAATGGATTGCTGTAAAAATCTTCAACGACGCGGGAGTCGCTTCCTTCAGCAGCATTCATTCGGGCTACCAATGGCTTCTCGATCCGGACGGGAATCCGAACACCAATGACGCGCCGGATATCGTCAACAATTCCTGGGGACTCAGGGACAATGTCAATGAGTGCCTTCCCGAATTCGAGGCTGACATTCTGGCTCTCAAGGCTGCGGAAATCGCCGTGGTGTTCTCCGGTGGAAATGAAGGGCCGTATGTCGCCACCAGCATCAGCCCGGCCAACTACACCGGAAGTCTTGCCGTCGGAGCGGTTGACGCCAATTTATCCATTGCGAGCTTCAGCAGCCGGGGCCCTTCCAGCTGCGACGGGCGCATCTACCCTGAAGTGGTTGGCCCGGGCGTGAGTGTCAAAACAACCGATCTTACCTTCGGCGGGATCATGCCGAATTCTTATGCCACCGTTTCCGGCGCCTCTTTTTCCGCGCCGCATGTGGCGGGCGCCATGGCCCTGATTCTCAATGCATATCCTCAGACCACCGTTTCGGCGCTCGAATCGGCCCTGAAAGACGCGGCGCTGGATCTGGGACAGAGCGGGCCGGATAACGACTATGGAAATGGAATGGTCGATGCTTTTGAGGCCTACCTGCTGGCGGGAGGGATCGGCGCCGGGACACCGGTGGCGACCGATGATGCCTACACCGTGGCTGAGGGCGGTACGCTGACGGCGGATGGCGCATCGCCTAACCCGTCCGGCGTGCTCGCAAACGATACGGGCGCCAACCTCGAGGCCGTGCTGGTCGGCGCCGTCAGCAACGGCTCCTTGGCGTTAGCGCCATCCGGAACCTTTGTTTACAGCCACAATGGCGGTCAAACGATCGCCGACAGTTTTACTTATAAGGCCAGAAATACCGTGACCCTTGCGGAAAGCAACATTGTGACGGTCTCGATAACCGTAACGCCCGTAAACGACGCACCGGTGGCGGTGAATGATTCTTACACCACCGTTTCGGGAAGCACCCTCAGCATCGCCGCCCCCGGTGTTCTCGGTAACGACAGCGATGCGGATGGAGATGCACTGACGGCGGTACTCAGCAGCAATGTTTCCGGCGGCGCTCTGACCCTGAATGCCAATGGCTCATTTTCCTATACGCCGAACCCCGGCACCACATCGGATAGTTTCACTTACCGCGCCAGGGACGCGGTGTTGTTCAGCAGCATCGTCACGGTGACCATCTCGGTCAGCGCTCCCGCCAATACCGCACCGGTGGCGGTGAACGATAATGCGACCACGAGAAGAAATACGGCGAAGTTCATCAACCTGGTTGCCAACGACACCGATGCCCAGAACAATCTGAAAGACGCCTCCGGCAACGTCCCTGCGAGCCGAATTCGTATCGTCAGTCAGCCGAGTCAGGGTGGAACGGTCTCCGTTGTCACCAACGGCGTGACCTACACGCCGCGGAGGAATTTTAGAGGGACGGACGTATTCACCTACACCGTTACCGATACCGGAACCCCGCCGCTGACGTCAAACACGGCCACTGTCCGGGTGAACGTGACCAATTAAAACGGCCCGGTCTGCCGGACAGCTTCCATGGCGGGAGGTTGTCCGGTAGTATGGGAATGAAATTTTAGCGATGGTTTCGTTCGCACCCCACATTTTCCCCCATCGGGGATGATATTGTCACAATGGATCGAAATCCCGTAGGGGCGAACCTTTCGGGCAGACGAGAATAAAGCCATGGAAATAGAACACAGAAAATATGCTCGCTGCCGAGTTCCAGGCGATATGTTTTACCTCTTTAGCAAAGAATCAGCCATCAATGGCTGGGTCAAGGACATCAGTAAAGGGGGCATCGCCTTTGAATTCATATCGTTTGAAGAAATTCAGCTGGAATCGAAAATCGAGCTGATTCTGGCGAGTGACAAAATTCCTTTTTATCTGCCCGATATCGCGTGCAAAATAATTTATGTTACCCCGAAAAACAATGGCGGCCAACCCTTCGGAGAGAATCGAATCAGGCGTTGCGGTGTGCAATACGAAAAGCTTAATGCAAGGATGAACGAAAAACTAACGATTTTATTATGCAAAGACTTCAAGCTTGCGTCTTGAAATTTATTTCCCAACATAATTCCGGAGTCGAACCGGATTTTAATAAGGAGAATTCGATGGTTACCCTCAAAAAACTTTGCGTCATTGGTTTCTGTCTTTTTTTACTGATGCCGACCCTATCCCGGGCTGGAGCGGAGCGGGAAAGCTGTCAGCTGTGCGGGATGTGGATCGACCAGTATCAACGCACCGCCTGCAACCTGGTCCACGATGACGATAAAACGGAGCATACCTGTGGTGTGGCCTGCATGCTGCGCATCGTCCAGGCCAACGGAGTCGATTCCTTCCGATCGATCCGGGTGAAGGACTGGAAGAACGGCACTGAAGTCGATGCCCGGGAAGCGTGGTACTCTATCGGCAGTCTGTTGATTCCCGACATGCTGCCCAACTATATCGCCTTTGCCGACCGGAAAGATGCCGAGGCGTTCGCGGCTGAAAAGGGGGGCAAGGTGATCGATTTTATCGGCGCCATGGATACCATTTCCCCCAGGGGAATGACCCAACCGTTCCGTATACGGCAGGCGGTAACACCCGGGAAAGGTTCATTCGGTCTGGGACTCGCATACGCCTATATGCTGAAAGACAGTGTGAAGATCGGCACCGACGACAGGGATCCGGAATCGTTCATCCAAAACAACCCGGCCCAACCCCGTGCGCCCAAGGAGATGGAGGTTCAAATGCAGTCCCTGGTCATGAATTACGGATTCACCGACCGGCTGGCGATGCAGATGAATCTGCCCTATTTTGAAAGACGTTCCAAGACCCTGGTCCGGCTGGGTAACCAGATAAAGGAGGTCACGGCCGAGGACGATGGGTTCGGGGATCTTACAGGTGAAATCCGGTACAATTTGTGGCGCAGCGATTTCTACGATCAATTTTTTACCTTGCTCGGCGGTGTTACGTTGCCCACCGGGGATTTCGATTCCACCCGGGCATATAACGCCATGTTCAAGACGAATCTCATTTCAACCGGTCCGGGGATGCAGCAGGGCACCGATATACCCACTTACCTTGGCGGGCTTCTGTATTCTCATAAGTGGGAATCTTTCTGGTTTCATGCTCAGGCGCTTTACCGGTTTTTACCCGAAAACAGCAGCGACTACAAGTTCGGCGACGAAATTCAGGGCGGCTTGGCGATCCATTACACCCCTCATTACGATATTATGCTCGGCATTGAATTGGATATTTCCGATACCCGAAAAAATGAGGATAGGGGCATCAAGATCGGCAACACCGGCGGTACCCGGTCCAACCTTGCCTTTGTGGTCGACTGGCGTTTTTTCAATGCTTTCGGCGGCAATTTTAATCTAAGGGGATCCGCCGGACTTCCGGTTTACGAAGACCTCAACTCCGAGACCTTTGTAAATCCAATGGGCAAACCCTTTACTCAGGTGCAACTCGGAGAAGGCTTCTTTGCAAGTCTTGTCATCAACTTCAACACTCGTTTCGGCCAGTTTTGATATCAGCGTCTTTGATTGTTGGGGAGTTCGAAATTATTAATACTCGATGTTTAAGTTTTTCGGAATTGGCCTGTAGGAGCGGCTTCCAGCCGCGATTTTTCACGTGCCGACAATTCCCGTCGCGGCTGGAAGTCGCTCCGATAGCAGCCCGAGAGAAACTGTTGCTGCAACCATATTGGGTGAAGCCCTGTAACTCCAAAAACTTGAACATCGAGTAATATACCGGCAATGGCATTCTTCTTGCTCTTGCTCTTGCTCTTGCTCTTGCTCTTGCTCTTGCTCTTGCTCTTGCTCTTGCTCTTGCTTTTAATCCAGCAGACACGAGAACGATTAAGAGCAAGAGCAGGAGCAGGAGCAGGATGAACGGTATATTGGTATTTTTCCGAATCCCTTGAAACCGGTTTTTAGTATTGCGTTCTCATTGTCGAGTGGGATAATTCTGAATTGTCAGGTGGATCGAGATTTTGGAGCTGCCCACGAAAGGTTGATAGCCACCATGAAAAAACCGTTTTATTCTATATTCCTTGCTATCCTTCTCCTTATCTCCTTTCTCGGAGGTGCCTGGTACAGCCATCACGAAACCGTCGCAAATTCGGGGAAGGACCGGCGGATTCTTCACTATGTAGATCCCATGAACCCGCTGAACGTATCGGATAAACCCGGCATCGCGCCGTGCGGCATGCCCATGGAGCCCGTTTACGGCGATGCCGGATACACCGGAACAAGCCCTTCCGACACAGCGCTTTCGATGACTCCGGGCACGGTAAGGATCACCCCTCGGAATCAGCAGGTCATCGGCGTAACACTCGGTGTTGTGGAGAGAATGCCGGGCACTTATGAGATCCGGACCCTGGGCCGCGTCACGCCGGATGAGAACCGGGTTTATCCGGTGCTCGCGGGCACCGATGGATGGTCGGAAGTCATCCAGGGAAACACAACGGGCAGTCTGGTTAAAAAAGATCAGATCCTGGCCCGTCTCAACATTTACAACTACGATTTTTTTTCATGGCAGCAGCGGTATATTACCGAATCCGCCAATTGGGGACAGCGGCGCTACCTTCAAACACCGGGCGAAACCAGGCGGCCGGGAGCCCTTCAGCCGCCGCAATCCGATAATGTGAAACCCGATGGAACCACCGATGCGGAGCGCCAGCCCGTGCCCCAATTATCTGAAAGCCCTTTTCCGGACACGGGAGTTACCGGCGCCCCCCCGTCAAGCGTCTCACCATCCGAAACCGGGCAATACAAAGGCAGAGTTCCGGCTGACATTCCGGGTTTAAGCGGACGGGCGCCCAAAAGTCTTTTCGAAGGCCGCATGGACGCCACCCTTTATGCCAACAGGGGCAAAGTGGAACTGCTAAATCTTGGCATGAAGGAAACCCAGCTTCAGGAACTCTCTCAAACCTCGCACTATATGTCAGCCATTGAGCTGCGGTCCCCGGTCAACGGTTTCGTGATCAGCCGCGCCATTTCCTCTCATCAGCGGGTGGATCGGGGCACGGAATGTTTCAGGATCGCCGATCTGGACCGCGTATGGATTATAGCCGATGTCTTCTATGCCGAAGCACCTTACATTCGACCGGGAATGAGTGCCAAAATCTCCCTTCCGGGGCAGGTCAAACAGTATGAGGCCATGGTCAGCGATGTGCTGCCGACGCTCGACCCCGTCACGCGCAGCCTGAAGGTGCGGCTGGAAATGGACAATCCGAAGAATTTACTGCTCCCGGAAATGTTTGTCGATGTGGAATTCCCCATTACCCTACCGTCGGCCGTGACGGTTCCGGCATCCGCGATACTGGATTCCGGCCGGAAAAAGACGGTTTTCGTGGCGATGGGGGATGGCCGGTTTGAGCCCCGTTCCGTAGAGACCGGCTGGCGTTTCGGTGATCGGGTTGAAATCGTCCGGGGGCTTCAGCCGGGGGAGAAGATTGTCACCTCGGGCAATTTTCTCATCGATTCGGAAAGCCGGATGAGACTGGCGGCTGCCGGGCATTCCGGAACGCCGGCCCAGAATTCACCGGAAAAACCGCCGCAGGGTGTTGCTCAAACGGCACCTGATGACAATACGAAAAAAAACGCTCCCGGTTCGATGGGGCACCACCATGATTAACCGCATCGTTGATTTCTCCGTTCAGAACCGGTTCATCGTCTTTGCGCTGGTTGCCGCGGCCTGTATCGCGGGGTGGTGGTCCCTGCACCGGCTTTCGCTGGATGCCATTCCGGATTTGAGTGATACTCAGGTGATCGTTTACTCGCGCTGGGACCGGAGTCCGGACATTATCGAAGACCAGGTGACCTATCCGATCGTATCGGCGATGCTGGGAGCGCCAAAGGTCAAGGCGGTGCGCGGTTTTTCCGACTTCGGTTATTCCTACGTCTATGTCATCTTTGAAGACGGCACCGACATATACTGGGCCCGCTCCAGAACCCTGGAATATCTTTCCGGTGTTCTGCCGGGACTTCCGCAAGGGGTAAAAACCGAAATAGGGCCCGATGCCACGGGTCTCGGCTGGATATTCCAGTATGCCCTGGTGGACACATCCGGGCAGCACAGTCTGGCGGACCTTCGGGCCTGCCAGGACTGGATGCTGCGCTACTATCTGAAGTCTGTTCCCGGCGTTGCCGAAGTTGCCCCGATCGGCGGGTTCACGAAGCAGTATCAGGTAAATGTCGATCCCAACCGGCTTCAGGTCTATAATCTATCCATTGGGCGTGTGGTGGAGGCGGTACGCGGCGGGAACACCGAGGTGGGCGGACGGCTGATCGAGTTCGGCGAAACCGAGTATATGGTGCGCGGGCGCGGGTATGCCCGGTCGGTCACGGATTTTGAGAACATTCTGCTCACGACCGGTGAAAGCGGCGCTCCGATTCGCATTAAGGATATCGGACAGGTCGTCATCGGACCCGAGCAGCGGCGGGGGGTCACCGATCTCGATGGCACGGGAGAAGTCGTCTCCGGCATCGTGGTCATGCGGCAGGGACAAAACGCTCTGGATGTTATCGAACGCGTCAAGGCTAAAATCCGGGAGATCGAGCCGGGATTGCCCTCCGGTGTCAAAGTGGTTCCCATCTACGACCGGTCGGAGTTGATTCTTCGCGCGATCGATACCCTGAAATCCACGTTGATGGAAGTCATCGTGACCGTTTCTCTCGTCATTTTTATCTTCCTCTGGCATATTCCCAGCGCCATCATACCTGTCATCACCATTCCGATCGCCGTGTTGCTGGCCTTTATTCCTTTCCGGTGGATGGGGTTTACCGCCAATATCATGTCGCTCGGGGGCATTGCCATCGCCATCGGCGCCATGGTAGATGCCGCCATCGTGGTCGTGGAGCAGACCCATAAGAAGCTCGAAGAATGGGAGCGAAACGGCCGGCGCGAGGATTACCGGACGGTGGTCATTGCAGCGGTCAAACAGGTGGCCGGCCCCAGTTTTTTTGCCATGCTGGTGATCGCCGTCTCGTTTCTGCCGGTGCTGACACTGGAGGCCCAGGAGGGCCGCCTCTTTAAGCCGCTGGCCTATACTAAGACGCTCTCCATGTTTATCGCCGCCCTGCTGGCCATCACCCTGGATCCGGCCTTACGGTTGTTTTTCACCCGGCTTCGAAACTTTGATTTCCGGCCCCACCGGCTATGCCGGGTTGCAAATGCCGTGCTCGTGGGAACCATCCACTCCGAAGACCGGCATCCGATCAGCCGCGGGCTGATTCGTATTTACTATCCCGTAGCCGAGTGGACCTTGCGCTGGAAGTGGATCGTGATCGCGTCGGCCCTCATCCTGGTGGTGGTCACCATTCCGGTCTTTCAGAAACTGGGCTCGGAATTCATGCCTCCGCTGGATGAAGGCTCCCTTCTCTATATGCCGTCAACCCTGCCGGGCATTTCCATCGCCGAAGCGCAGAAACTGCTTCAGACCACCGACCGCATTATTAAGCAGTTTCCGGAAGTGGACCGGGTTCTGGGAAAAGCCGGCCGCGCCGAGACTTCCACCGATCCGGCCCCGCTGTCCATGCTCGAAACCGTCATCACCCTGCATCCCCGGGAGAAATGGCGGTCAGTGGATACCTGGTATTCCGCCTGGGCCCCGGACTGGGCCAAGGTCATATTGCGCCGCTTTGTCTCCGATCGCATCTCTCAGGAAGAGCTGATCGGTCTTATGAACGAGGCGCTTACACTTCCGGGACTCGCCAATGGCTGGACCATGCCGATCAAGGGACGGATCGACATGCTCACCACCGGCATTCGAACCCCGGTAGGACTTAAAATCTCCGGGGATGATGTGGTGCGCATCGAAGCTATTGGATCCCAAATCGAAGCCCTCTTGCCTTCAGTTGGGGGAACCCGCAGCGTTTTTGCGGAACGCACCGGCAGCGGCTATTTTCTCGATTTCAAGTGGAACCGCGAGCAACTGGCCCTTTTCGGTTTGAACCTGGAGGAGGCTCAGGAGGCGGTTCAGAACGCGATTGGCGGCGAAACCGTGACCACGACCGTTGAAGGACGGGAACGGTATCCGGTCAATGTTCGCTACCTGCGCGATTTTCGAAGTGATCTCCAGGCGCTTGGCCGAGTTCTGGTGTCGGGTCCGGATGGGCGGAAACAGATTTCGATCGGTCAGTTGGCAGACATCGAGGTCACCACCGGGCCGTCCATGATTCGAAATGAAGACGGACTTCTGACCGGCTATGTATACATCGATCTGGCCGGGCGGGATCCCAACAGCTATATTGAAGAGGCGGGAAAACTTATTCGGGACAAGGTAAAGCTCCCACCGGGCTATGCCGTTTCCTGGAGCGGGCAGTTCGAGGCGATGCAACGCGTCAAGGAGCGGCTGGTGGTGGTTTTGCCCCTGACACTTTTTCTGATTTTTCTGTTGCTCTATCTCAATACCCGCTCGGCGGTCAAAACCAGCATCGTGCTGCTTGCGGTGCCGTTTTCCGCCATAGGAGCTGTGTGGTTTCTTTATCTTCTGGGATATAACATGAGTATCGGGGTCTGGGTGGGGTTGATCGCACTTCTGGGCGTCGATGCGGAAACGGGGGTATTTATGCTCCTCTACCTTGATATCGCTTACGAAAGCGCTAAAAAAGAGGGGCGGTTGCGCAATTTAAATGAGCTGAGAAGCGCCATTTTAGAGGGGGCCGTCAAACGGATTCGTCCGAAGTTCATGACGACGGCAACGATGTTTTTGGGGCTGGCGCCGATCATGTGGTCCATCGGCACCGGCGCCGATGTCATGAAACGCATTGCCGCCCCCATGATCGGCGGTGTATTTACTTCGTTTTTGCTGGAACTCCTGGTGTACCCGGCGATTTATGAAATCTGGAAATGGCATTTTGAGATCAAGAAACATCTGTAGGCGGACCGACTCAGTCTTTAGTACCTTATGGATAATTTTCTAGTGAAAGAACAAAAAAAAAATATCCTGCCTATAGCGGATTTTGGGGAAGCTGATACCCCAGTCCCGGTAGGGACGACAGAGAATAGCCCGGCAATTCATTGCCGGGAGATGGGTCATCCGAATTCATACAGTCCCGTAGGGACGACAGAAACCGACGGAATAAAGGCTGCATATGTGGCAAATTCGTACACCAGTATTTATGTTCATTGTATTGCCTATATGGCCACAAGGAGAAACGGTACTCTGCCGTCCCTACGGGACTGTGTTTTTATGTTCGGGACTTATCTTATCCCCGGCAATGAATTGCCGGGCTATTCTCTGTCGTCCCTGTCGGGACTATGGCATCGGTCTCCCCAAAATCCGTTATAATCAGAAAATATCCATAAGGCACTAACCAACATCATCACGACAACCCAATACCCTTCAAAGGAGAGCGTACCATGAAAAAAAGCATTCTGTCAGTTGTATCGATTTTATTTCTATTCTCAATTTGCGGTATCGCATCAGGTCAGGACGATCTTCAGAAAGCACCCGCCTGCAAATACTGCGGTATGGACAGGGCCAAATTTGCGCACAGCCGAATGATAGTGGAATATGATGACGGCACCACAGTGGGGGTTTGCAGTCTGCACTGTCTCGCGGTTGACTTTTCCCTGAATATCGATAAAACTCCTCAAGCCTTGCAGGTAGGAGACCTTAGCGGAAAACACCTCATTGATGCGGATAAGGCCTTTTGGGTCATCGGCGGAACCAAGCCCGGCGTTATGACGAAACAGGCTAAATGGGCATTTGAAAAGAAGGAAGATGCGGAAAAGTTCATCTCGGAAAATGGCGGGTCTCTCGCCACCTTTGATGAGGCCATGAAGGCGGCTTACGAAAGCATGTATGCCGATACGAAAATGATACGGGAAAAAAGAAAAATGATGAAAAAGATGTAAAGGCACTAAACGATTTCAAACCTGGAGGCGCTCATGAACATTTTTCGAATGACGCTGATTGCGATTTTTCTGGTAGTTGCACCGGCTCCGGCCGACGATGCGCCACCGGTCAAGGCATCAAAGACGGATAAATGCCCGGTTTGCGGCATGTTTGTCGCCAAATACCCCGATTTTCTGGCGCAGGTCATCTTCTCGGACGGGACTTATGCCCTCTTTGACGGCGCAAAAGACCTGTTCAAGTATTATTTTGATCTCAAGAAGTATAATGCTTCAAAAAATTTATCCGACATCGCCGCCATCCACGTCACGGATTATTACAGCATGAAACCCGCCAATGGCCGGAAGGTTTGGTATGTAATTGGAAGCGACGTCTTCGGGCCCATGGGAAGAGAGCTGATCCCCTTTGAAAAAGAGAGGGAAGCCAAGGAATTCTTGACCGACCACGCCGGAAAAAAGATAATCCGGTTCGATGCCGTGACGCCGGATTTAATTAAGGGGCTGGACTGATGTTTCAGAGAAAATCGAACTGCTTTTTCCTTTATCTCCTTTCCGGTACGCTGTTGATGGCCCTCATGTTCCTTCATGCCCGGGTCCGGGAGCACCTTGACATGCCCCAGCTTCACCAGCAGGCGGAGATTGTCAGGGTGCTCGGCTTGACCGATCTATGCCTCTTTACCGAGGCGCGCTATACCCGTCATCCCAGCATGGCTGACCTGAGCACGGCTTTTCAGGACCATCCGATGTCTCTGGAGCATTTTCCTTCCGGCGCCCTGATGCCGGTGCCTCCTCATCTCAAATCACCGGCGGGGAATCAGTGATCATGAGCACTATCGAAAAGCAGCGGCATATTATCGATTTTACGCTCTCCTCCCTCTGGCGAAGAAAGGGAAAGAATATCTCCCTCGTGATGGTTTATACCTTCGTGATCTTCCTGTTGGCCTCCGTTATGTTTTTTACGCATTCCATCAAAAAGGAAGCGGCCCTGATCCTTCAGGAGGCACCGGAAATCATGGTCCAGCGGCTGGTGGCGGGCAGACAGGGCTTTATTCCGCAAAGCTATATGGATTCCATCAGACAGATCAAGGGGGTGCAATCGGTTACGCCCCGTCTGTGGGGATATTATTTTGACGGTCAAAATGGCGCCAATTACACCATCATGGTAAATGCGGATTTAAACAACCGGCCGGGAGATATTATTATCGGCAAGGGGGTAACCCTTCGAAGGGCTACTACCGAGGATGATATCATCACCCAAAAAAACGACCGCATTCCCTTCAAATCCTATGACGGGTCCTACCTGATGCTGACGGTAAAGGGGATATTGCCATCCTCATCCGAACTGGTCACCTCGGATCTGGTACTGGTTTCGGAAGAAGATTTCCGAAAAATCTTTTCCATTTCGAAGGATTATGTCACGGACCTCGTCCTTAAGGTCCGGAATGAAAAGGAATTTTCCACGATCGCCGCCAAAATTTTGCAACTTCACCCGGATACCAGGCCCATCCTGAGAAGTGAAATTTTGCGGACCTATGATGCGGTTTTCGACTGGCGCGGAGGGATCATCATCGTGATTCTGTCCGGCGCCTTTTTTGCCTTCATCATCCTGGCCTGGGACAAAGCCACGGGATTGAGCGCGGAGGAAAAAAGGGAGATCGGCATCCTGAAAGCGGTTGGGTGGGAAACCTCGGATATTTTGATGATGAAGTTCTGGGAAGGCGCGGCCGTGTCGCTTTCGGCATTCCTGATGGGAATTTTGTCCGCTTATCTGCATATCTTTTTTACCGATTCGGCCCTGTTTACTCCCGTGCTGAAAGGCTGGTCGGTCCTTTACCCCGATTTCAAGCTGACACCGTTTATTAGCGCTTATGATATTGCCGTTCTTTTCTTTCTGACGGTCATTCCCTACACCGTGGCAACCATCGTGCCGTCGTGGCGATCCGCAACGATTGACCCGGATTCGGTAATGAGGACATAACGCCCATGATTCATCTGCAAAATATCCGGAAAGTCTTCAATGCGGGCAAACCCAACGAATTCGCGGCTATTGAAGGCGTTGACCTTTTAATCGGCTCCTTGAAGGCGACCGCCCTGAGGGGACCCAGCGGGTCCGGGAAAACCACGCTCTTAAGCCTCCTGGGGTGCATGGCAAGGCCCACATCGGGCAGAATTACCTTGCAGGAAATGGAAATCACCAGTCTTCCGGAACGATTCCTGACGGATATTCGACGAAAGACCTTCGGCTTCATGTTTCAGCAGTTCAATCTCATCAAAGGGATTACGGCACTGGAGAATGTGATGCTCCCGGCCTATCCGGGCGGTGAAAAACATGCGGTTTTAAAGAAGCGGGCCATCGATTTGCTGGACCTGTTGAAGCTTTCTCATAAGGCCTCCGCGAACGTGGAATGGCTTTCGGGCGGAGAGGCCCAGAGAATCGCCATTGCCAGGGCACTGATAAATGATCCCGCGATCATTATCGCCGATGAGCCGACCGCGCACCTGGACTCCCATCTCTCGCGAGAATTCATGGAAATCATGCGGCAACTCAAAGCACGGGGGAAAACCCTTCTCATCGCCAGCCATGATCCCATCGTATATGAATCGGATATCATCGACCGGATCGTCGACATGCGGGATGGAAGGATCTCTTCGGGGGATGGCGCATGATATTTACTTCCGGAATAATAGCGCTTCTTTCCGGCTCCGTTCTGACGACCGCCCTGCTGTGTTACTGCGCATTCGAAGGGGTCCGTATCATCCGGAACTGGGACATTCGCAGCGGAAGCGAATTGCAACTGGAACTGGAGCGGCGAACCTATCTCATCTCCATGATGATGAGCTATGCACTGGGGTTTCAGCTGCTTTCGCTGTTTCTGTTCGTCTATACGGCCGATACCCTCAGTTCTCTCTTCGTCGGCGCCATGTGCGCGGCGGGAAGCCTCAAGGTCAATGGATTCGGCTACCCGGCCCTTATTTTAAAAATAACCAATTTTCTGCTTTCCGGTATATGGCTGATCGTCAATTCCACCGATAACAAAGCCCGTGACTACCCGCTGATCAAGATAAAATATGGCATGTTGCTGTTTATCGCTCCCTTTCTGATTGCCGAAACCATCGTTCAGGAGGCTTACCTGCTCGGTCTCAGACCGGATATCATCACCTCCTGCTGTGGAACGATTTTTTCCACGGACGCCAATACGGTCGTATCCGGGCTCATCGGCCTTCCCCGCAGCCTGTCGCAAACGGTATTTTACTTGAGCGCGCTGGTCACTCTCTCTCTGGGACTCATTTTCTATTTCAAGGGAAAAGGGGCCTATGCATTTTCCATCTCCACGCTGATCAGTTTCCTCACGGCTCTTGCCGCCATCATATCCTTTATCAGCGTGTATATCTATGAACTGCCAACGCACCACTGCCCGTTTTGCATTTTGCACGCCGAGTACGGGTATGTGGGCTATCTGCTTTACGCGGCCCTTTTTTTGAGTGCGGTAACCGGCCTGGGGGTCGGGGCGATCATGGCGTTTCACCCTGTCAACAGCCTTTCCGGAATTTTGCCCCGGATTCAAAAGAGACTGGCTGCGGTATCGATTCTGTCCTATTTCGTCTTCATGCTGATCACCTGGTACGCCATTGTGTTTTCGAACCTGAGTCTCGATGCGTATTGAGGCTTTCGCCATCCAGGCCTAGAACATGGCTTGCAGCCCGGCTGTGAGATACCATTCGTTTTTCATCTGCAGCCCGTTGAGATCCTGATAGAGGGGGAGGCCGCCCTCGACGCCGATACTGACGGGTCCCAGAACCAGGCTGGCACCGATAAAACCATCCGCCCTCTGGCCGCCAAAATTGTCCGGGTCGGCATCCGGCATGGACGGGCTCATATAAGCGCCGTCCAGGGACCGGGCGATAGCCGGGTCCTCACCATCGATCCTGGCGCTGCAGTTGTAAGAGAGCCGAATCCAGGCGGCGGCCGGTCCCAGGGCCCGCTGGAGCCAGGTGTTCAATTTCAGGCTGTCTCCCAGGCTATAGTCGTTGTCGTTCCGGCCGAGACGGAGGGTCCCCATGGCCTGGCCGCCATAGTTCCACAGGGAATCGTCACTGAGGATACTCAGGGTGATCGCCGGTTTGAGATCGAAGGTGCCGGAGCCCAGTTGCATGTCGTAGGGGACGCGCCAGGTGCTGCCCATGGTCGAATATTCCTGGTCGATGTCTCCGGTCGGCAGACTCAATCCGAGACTCGCGTTCAGGTCCCGGGTCATTTTGTAAATGCCGCGCAGTTCGGTGTCTCCCAGGCCACTGGTTTTCATGGGGGTATCCGGTTGGGCCCCCTTATCCTTTACTCCCTTGGGCATTCCCATCATGGTATAGGGTGACATGTCCATCAGCATCTGCATTTTGGTCTCCAGGTAGTTCAGCATCCCCATGACCGTAAAGCGGTCGGTGATTCCGTACATGAGCATGGACATGTGCATGTCCATGCTCATACTTAAGGGAATCATCATATAGCTATCATATGGCAAGCCGCGGTTATTGCCGACACTGCCGGTCGCCACATCGCTCGTGCCGTCACGAAGGCCGTCCATTCCCATATGCATGAACTTGTAATTGAACATCCACATGCCCGCCGGGTGGGTATGGTAGATATCATCGCCGAAAGCGGGGTTGAACAACAACTGGCCACCGGGGCCATGATCATGGCCGGCGTGCCCTTGCATACCCGATTCGGCGCCAGCGGCCTTTAAAACCGCATCAAACGAGAAAAGCTCTCCCCCGTTTTCCGCCATGAATTTCCGGGCATCCGCTTCCCGTGCAAAGGCCCACTTGGGCTGGGACGTCATGACCCCCTGCTGTTGGCCCCCCATGACCCAAAAGGCTTTCCGGGCGTCGATCAACTCCCTGGTTCCGTAATCCGCCACCATGAAGTGCGTGACGGGCCGGCCGGCATGCAGCTTCATATCCGTGTCCGCGCAATGGATGCTGCACAATCCGGCCTTGTCGCCATCATCATAGGTCAGCAATACCCGGCTGAAAGCAAAGGCCTGCCGATCCATCCCGCATTGCGGACAGGTCCGCGGCGGCTCCACCGGCCCCGCGGCACCGGCCATACCGCCGGCCATCACCAGGCAGCAGCTCAATACCGATAATATCCATCGCGTTTTAACCATAACGCCTTTGGCCTGATTGAAAATGTCCATTTAATGCTCCTTGATGAAGATAACTGCCATTAATATTGTTAAGTGAAGAACAGATTCAGAAAGGCTTTCCGGTGGTAAACGGGGAAGCCCCCCAAAACCGGCCATTTCCAAATGCGAGCCGCTGATGATGCGATCGCAAGGTGGCGATTCATCACATGCTTGATGGAATTCATTTTTTATTTTCAGCCTACCATAAGCATTTTTGAACCGTCAATCGGATTCTAAAATGGTTCCCCCATGTTGCAGGCAGGTTGCAACGGCTATTAAGTAAATCAAGGACGGAAATTCATTCCCGGTGCATCCAGGCGAGGCCATTCAGTTGGCTGTACATCTTATTAGACATGGCTGTATGGTTTTGTAACCGGCGGAACCGTAACCTAACCGCCCGTAACTATATTCCGGCGTGTTCACGTGTAGGGGTTATCCTACAGCGTAGCATCTTATGGTATGCAGCCAAGGGAGAAAAGTTCACAATTCGAATCGGAATACCGAAGGAAAATTCATACAATAGTAGCTGATAGGATATCGGCCCGGGTATTTTTCAAAAAGATATGCTGTCCGGTTTTTCGGACTGGTTCCTGAAAACCGGACAATTCCGGATTACGTTGCCGAAGAACTGTCCGTTTATCCGGAAATGGCGATGCCGTGACACTTTAAAAGTTCATAGAGGCGGGATCTGGACAGGCCGGAGACCTGGCAGGCTTTCCGAATATTCCCGTTGGTTCGGGAGATAATTCTTTGAAGATACTGCTTATCCATGTTTTCCCGGTAATCCGTTATGTTGCAGATGTCACCGGACGAAAGCGATTCTTCGGTGAGAGGCTCGCTGATTTCGGACGTCTTTAGTGATTGTCCGGCCAGGTAAATGCGAATTTCATCCGGAAGGTGTTTGGGATAGAGGGTCGGGTCGGTCCGAGCAGTAGTCGATGCTCTTTCAATTGCGTGAAATAACTCACGAACATTTCCAGGCCATGGATACAGGGTCAGCGCCCTTAGAAATTCCGGCGTGAATCCCTTTATGTCCGTATTTAAATGATGGCAGGTTTTTTCCAAATGGTACAAAGCCAGTTCCTGAATATCTTCGATGCGTTGCCGAAGTGGCGGCAATTCTATTTTAAAGGCATTAAAACGGAAAAGCAGATCCGACCGGAAGGCACCCGCCGCAGTCATCTGTAACAGATTGCGGTTGGTAGCGGCAATCAGCCTGAAATTGCTTTCAATCTCAGAGGTTGCGCCAATGGGACGCAACCGGCGTTCCTGGATCACCCGGAGAAAAGCCTTCTGAACGCAAAGCGGCATTTCCCCCACCTCATCGAGAAACAATGTCCCGCCATCGGCCTGTTTGATGAGCCCTTGCCGGGATTTATCCGCGCCCGTAAACGCACCTTTCTCGTAGCCAAAAAGAGCGCTTTCAACGAGGGTTTCAGGAAGGGCGGAGCAATCCACGACCACGAAATTTTTATTGGCTCGCCGGCTTTTCCGATGAAGAGCGGAGGCAAAAAGTTCTTTACCGGTCCCCGTTTCTCCGGTAAGCAGAACCGTTGAATTCGTATCGGCAACTTGCGCCAGAAGATCCGTGCAAGCGCGCATTTGTGGACTGCTTCCGATGACCCCATCCTCTTTCAGATCGAATAGGGGCTGCCAGCCGGGTTTATTCCTTTTTTCTTCACGATATTGCAGGGCACGAACGAGTTGAAGGCTTATTTCCTCCATGGAAGCGGGCTTTTGAATATAGTCCCATGCGCCATTTCGAACGGCCATTTCAACGCCCTGGGAATTTCCTTCTCCGGTGAGAATGATCACCTCAGGAGAAGATTGGGACCGGAGAATATCGGATAACCCCGTTAGACCGTTTCCATCAGGCAGGCGGACATCCAGAAACACGATGTCGTGGTTGCCCGCCCTTGCCTCGGACAGGCCTTCAGCCAGGGTAACCGCCCATCTGGCGTCATGCCCCATCCGTGCGACCATATCGGAGAGCATCTCGCAGATATTCGGATCATCATCGATAATAAGTATAGTTGCCATTCCGTTTTTCTCCGCCAGGCCATTAGTGCTTTAAGGATTATTTTCTTGTTTTTTTAACAAGAAAATAATCCTTAAGGCACTTATCCCGTCGCCGGGGTTAGAACCAACGGCATTCCGCTTTCGTCGTGATCATTCCGGAGAATGATTACAACCATATTTGATAATACCACAATATGGGAGTTTGTCCAATGAGGATATATTAAATCCTATTTAGCGCGTGCCAGCGTTTACGTAATTAATTTTAAATTTTTTATAATAACGGCACATATATTGCTTATGTTTTTTAGAACAAAGTAGCGATTTTTAATAATGCGCTGGCCACGCAACTTAAAATCGATATTTGGGTGATTTTAAATTGGGAGTTTGTCTCCCCGTACCACAAAAGGAGGAATTATGAAGAAACGACATGTCGGCGCAGCATGGATCATGAGTTTATGGATCTCGGTGATGCTTCTTGCGCCCGGGAAAGCAACTGCTGAGCACACCGGACAGATATGGCAAGGTTCGCAGAATTGCCAGACCTGCCATGAAACCCAAGCGAATGAGATGTACGGCTCCACCCACTACCAGTGGCAGGGGGAAGCGCTTGACACGACAAACGGTCCGGGAATTCAGGGAAAACTCACAACGGCCTTAAACAGTTACTGCGTTTCCATTCTGGGTAACTGGAATGCCTGCGGAACCTGTCATGCCGGTCTTGGGGCAATGCCCGTGGCGACGGCAACGCCCGATCCTTCTCAGCTTCAGAACATCGATTGCCTGATCTGCCACCAGAAGGATTATAAACGGAAAAAGGTCAATGGCGTGTTTGTTCCGGACACCGCCAATATGGCCATTACCATGGATCAGGCGATCCAAACCGTGCATCTGCCGGTGCGTGCCAACTGTATTCAGTGCCATGCCAAGGGCGGCGGAGGTGACAACAACAAACGGGGGGACATGGCGCTCGCGCATGCAACGACCACGGACAGGAATTTTGATGTTCACATGTCCACCACCGGCGCCAATTTAACCTGCCAGCAATGTCACACGACACAGAACCACCGGATTGCCGGCCGGGGTTCCGATCTTCGGCAGACGGATCTGGATGAACAGATGAATTGCAGCACCGCCGCCTGTCATTCCAATAAAACGACATCGACCGGCCATACAACTGCCGATGTCAATAAACACGTTAACCGCGTTGCCTGTCAGACCTGTCACATCAAAACCTATGCCAGAAATGCGGCGGACACGACGGGAACGGAATCTACGGAAGTTCATCGCGACTGGACGATTCCAGTGTGGAGTGCGGCCCTGAATCGCTGGGAACCGGAAATCTTCCGGGGGAGCGATCTGAAGCCCGCGTATGCATTTTGGAACGGTACCAGCTGGAATTACAGCCTGAACGAATTGAGCCGGTACGAGGCCGCCACCGGAACCTATGCGACCTCCCGTCCGGAAGGCGGGATCAATGAATCGGGCAGCAAATTGTACCCGTTTAAGTATAAAACGGCCCTTCAGCCTTTGGCAACTCTTCCGGACGTCCTCGTGGCGCTGGACACGGCGGTCTATTTTTCCACCGGTGTTTACGACACAGCCGTAAAGGCGGGTCTGGTCAATATGGGATACCCCAATTCCACCGCGTATCAGACCGTCGAAACGGACACCTATCAATTGTTAACGCATGAAGTGATGCCGAAGGCAAATGCCCTGACCTGCACGCAGTGTCACGCCGCCTCCGCGACCCAGCTGAACCTCAAGAGCACGGGATATGCCATGAAGGGAACGCAGAATACCACCTGCGTTCAGTGTCATGGTAATAAGAGCATTCCGACCTACACCTCTCTTCACAGTAAGCATGTCGCCAGCAAGCAATATGACTGCTCATGGTGCCACAGCTTCTCGCGGCCGGAACGCGGTCTCAAAATGCCCGCGGGATCCGATACAACAGCTCCCAGCGTAACGGGGTTCGCCATTCCTTCGACTGCAACCTCACTGACGGTGACGATATCCACTCTGAGCGCGACGGATAATATCGGCGTAGCAGGTTATATAGTGACCGAGAGCGCTACGAAACCCTTGGCGACGGCCACCGGATGGACGCCGGCCAAACCCGCGAGCTATACCTTTGCAACCGCGGGCGCTAAAACGCTGTACGCGTGGGCCAAGGATGCCGCTGGAAATGTGTCCAACGCACGCACGGATCAGGTCACCATCACCAGCTCGACGGGTGTGGCGAATATATCCACAGGTAGTTCTCTCGAAATTGGCAGCACCGAGGTGGGCGAGTCCAAGAGAAAGACCCTTGAGATAAAAAACAAGGGAACCGCTAGATTGACGGTGACAAAAATCGAGGTCGTTGGAACGGACGCATCCGCCTTTAAACCATCTGTAACCGCGTTCAATCTGGATAGGTCCAGAGAGTACGACTTACGGATAACCTTCAAACCGACAGCCCGTCGTACATTCACGGCAACACTCAGAATTTATTCCAATGATCCGGATACCCCGGTGAAGCAGGTTGCTCTGAGCGGCAGAGGAGAAGAGGAAGAATAACGTCAGTCGATTTGCATTATCGATATTCAGAGTCTGAAACGTAATAATATGGCGCCGGGTTTTTTACCGGCGCCATAACCATTTTCAGTTGGGAGTTAACAGCTAACAGTTAACAGCCGGAGGAGTGCATGCGAATCGGGCAAAGGGAATCTTAAAAATTTGGAATAAACGAATGAGTGGTTTCCCTCCTCAGCAACAACAACTGGTTGCCGGAATGCAGCAGGGATCGACATAGCATCCGCAGGCATCCACTACATAGCAACCGCACAGATTTGCCTTTTTCTCGCTTTCCTTTTCGGTTATTGCGCACTCATCCTCTTTTTTTTCTATCGTTTTTTCGTCAGTTTCCATAGTAATAATCCTCCTCATTCCAACGCTTCGGAAAATGAAACAGACCGCTAAAACCATTCGTCGGCATTTACTGCATTTTATAAAACCGAAAACGGTATTTTCCGGTATGTTCGTAAAAATAGCCGTTTGCCTCCGCCCGTCAAGTTGCACTTGAAGCTCTCGATGAAAAACCCCTTGACAGCATGCCGGAGGAGTCTTCCATCCCGTGTCGATCGGCCTCGGCCTCTTTTATGATCTTATTTATCTTAGCTTGGCGTTTCACTGCGGCTTCTCTTACGGTGTTTCGGCACTCGCCAAAACACTCTCCTGTAATATCCCTTTTCAGAACGTTATTCATTTCAAACCTCCCTTTATTTGCATAGGAGCAAACGCTCCCCAGAATTTTGTCGGTAAAGGACCTCATTACATCAATAAACGAAACAGGGGTTCTCTTTATAGCGTTCATAACGTACCTCTCTTTTATATTTCGAAAAAGAACGGTCACGGAAGTTTTTAAAGCATTTTCTGCGGCAAATCCGTAAAGAAAAACAATCATACCATTTCAATGCCCTCAACGGCACGGGGAGCCGCCATCACTCCTTTTCCCTTGCCGAGTTAAAATTTTCATTCACTTTCCGCCAGTTGATCACATGAAAAAATGATTCGATATAATCCGGCCGATGATTCTGATATTTCAGGTAATATGCATGTTCCCACACATCGAGTCCTATGATGGGAATGATATGTTCCATCAGCGGACTGTCCTGATTTGCCGTCGTCATGATTTCCAATTTCCCCTCTTTCCAAACCAGCCAGGCCCATCCGCTCCCAAACAGGAGTGTCGCGGCCGATGAAAAAGCCGCTTTAAATTTTTCAAAGCTTCCGAACCGCTTCGTGATGGCGTCAGCGATCTCACCGGAGAAACCGACATCTGTTCTTAGCAGGGGCCAGAAAAATGAGTGATTAGCGTGTCCGCCGCCATGATTCCGGACGGCGGTTCTGATTGCTTCCGGAATTTCGATCAAATTCATCAATAATTTCTCGACGGGGTATTTTTGCAGGTCGGGATATCCCCCGAGTGCGGCATTCAACTTATCGATATAGGTCTGATGATGCCTGGAGTGATGAATTTGCATGGTCTGTGAATCGAAAAAGGGTTCCAGCGCATTATAAGCATATGGTAAGGGTTCAAGCTTATGAATCATAATTTCACCTCGTATTGTCTCAGCGTATCGGTTTTTCATCTCGCAAATTAGACAGCCTGTCCCACATAAACGGGACCGATCGGAGGTTCCCCGTGAGGGGTGCTTTTTCCACCTGTCGCTCAAACAGCTTCCCCGGGCTTCCAAAGACACCCCGGCGCAGCCTCCCGGTCACCTGGGTCTGGCCGGAACGATGATCCAGGCCCCTTTTTTTCAACGAGCCTGAATCTTATCTCCTACAATATACAAAGGTTATGCCAGCGTTTAAGACATCGTTAACATATAGATATATTAAAATATAATTTTAATAAGAGATTGTTTTTCGGGACTCAAAAAATTGATAATCTCAAAAAAATGATGGATTCAATCAAATTACTGATGGGAATGCCCGGAGAACCCGAATAATGGAAATAGATGGATCGGGGCACGTTTCAGGGTGCGGGGTTACCGGGGTTTATGAATTTTCATCCGTTTCATTCGTTCTATCAGCGTGGTGGGTTTTATACCGATTAATTCGGAAGCGCCACCGGGCCCGTAAATCTTCCAATTGCTCCGCTGAAGCGCCATAACCGTATTTTGCTTCACCCAATTGTTTATTTCAATTTCAGACAGGATATCTTTTTCGGCATCAATCGGTTCAGGGGTATTCATTACGTGGTTGGAAACGCGAGGCGTCTCGGTGTTGAGATCAAACCGCAGGCCATTAGATCCGGAAAGAATCAATGCCCGTTCGATGGCGTTTTCAAGTTCGCGGACATTTCCCGGCCAATCGTATTGCTGAAGTTCCAGGATATTCGTATTGGACAATCGGGGGCAGGGGCGATTCAGTTTTTTTGAAAGCTTTTCGATAAAATACATGGCAAGACAGCGGATGTCCTCCTTTCTTTCTCTAAGCGGTTCAATGTGAATGGGAAATACGTTCAACCGAAAGAACAGGTCGTCTCGAAACCGTTTGGCGGCCACCTCTTTCTTTAACTCCTTGTTTGTTGCCGCAATCACCCGCGCATCGACTTTTCGGGTGATGTCTTCCCCTAAACGCTCATATTCTCCCCCCTGAAGCACCCGAAGCAGCTTGCTTTGAAGATCAATCGGTATTTCACCGACTTCGTCCAAAAAAATCGTGCCCCCATTGGCGGCTTCAAAACGCCCGATCCGGTCTTTAACCGCACCGGTAAAAGCGCCCTTCACATGTCCGAAAAATTCACTTTCATATAATTCCTTGGGAATGGTCGCGCAATTCACTCGGATCAGTGGCTGATCACACCGTGGGCTATGCTTGTGAATTTCCCGGGCGATGAGTTCTTTTCCCGTCCCCGATTCCCCCTGAATCAAAACAGTCGCATCGGTGGAGGCCACCAATCTGATTTGTTCGATGACATTTTTTATAACGGGACTTTCACCGACGAGAGATCCATAGGAATCTCTATCGGCCAACTCCTGTTTGAGAAACACGTTTTCGGCTTGCAACCTATCTTTTAACAGAACAATTTCCGTGGTCCTTTCGGCCACCAGTTTTTCAAGATTTTCATTTGCCCGCTGGAGTTCCCTGACATACCGGGCGCATTGGCTTTCAAGCAATCGGCATTTCTCTTCCAGTTGTCCCGGATCCAATTCGACCTCTTGGCTCGCCTCGTTCATGTTGCCCCCTGCGAATCTTTTATCTCTAAGTCAAGTCTTCGGTCTGCTTTTTCGGGCGATGATATGCGTGGCGCTGCCCAGAAAGATTTCCGCAACCTCCGATTCAGTCTCGGAAAGCGTGGGATGGGGGTGAATCGATAAGGCGATGTCCTCCGCCAGCGCCCCCATTTCGATGGCCAGCACCGCTCTCTGGGCATGGCCGTTTCCTTTTATTCATGCATAATGTCTGAAAGATACGGCTGCATGCCCGAACCGTCAAGGCCGCCAGTTTCGATTAGGGTTATCATCCCTTGACAAATTACGGACATGTTTCATATGCTAGTAAATCCGCCAAATGCGGGCCCCATTAAAAGCTGACAGCTTCCATTGAGGGAAATACCATGGAAAAGAAGAAAAAAGCACTTCTGGTCGTGGATGTGCAGAACGATTTTTGCCCCGGAGGCGCGCTCGCCATTCCGGCGGGCGACACGGTTGTGCCGATTATCAATAAGATTCAGCCGGTGTATGACACCATCATCGCCACGCAGGATTGGCATCCGCTAAATCATGTTTCCTTTGCCGCGAATCATCCCGATAAAAATGTCTATGATGTCATTCCGATAAACGATATGTCACAGGTCTTGTGGCCGGTGCATTGTGTTTCGGGTACGATGGGCGCCGATTTTCATTCTGCGCTTGAAACGCAACGGTTTCGGCTCATTTTGCGAAAGGGAATGAACCCGGGTCTTGATTCCTACTCTGTTTTTCTGGAAAATGATAAAAAAACCCGCACGGGTCTCGACGGCTATTTGCGGAGCCTTGAAATCAAGAAAATCTTTCTTTGCGGTCTTGCTACGGATTACTGCGTGTTTTACTCGGCCCGGGATGCGGTCTCGTTCGGATTTGAAACCGAGGTGGTGATCGATGCATGCCGCGGCGTGGATGTTCCGGCTGGAAATATTGACGAGGCGGTTCGACAGATGAAAAACATCGGCGTAACCTTCATTTCTTCCACGGAGCTGTTATGATCCCCCAAATACCGTTCAACCTATCCCTGCTCACGGACCTTTACGAATTGACGATGATGCGGGGATACTTCGAAACCCGCCCCGATCAGCAGGCCGTGTTCGAGATGTTTTTTCGGCGCCAGCCGTTTGACGGCGGCTATTCCATTTTCGCTGGGCTGGAACCGCTGATTGATATCATCTTGCAACTGCGATTCGGCGAGGCGGAGCTTCAGTATCTCAAATCGCTTCAAATCTTCGGCGATTCCTTCCTCGCGTATCTCTCGAAATTTCGGTTTTCAGGAGATCTCTGGGCGATGCCGGAGGGGAGCGTTGTGTTTCCCAATGAACCGCTGCTGCGGGTTCGGGGCAATATCATCGAAACGCAGCTGCTGGAAAGCATCGTGCTGAACATGATCAATTTCCAGACCCTGATTGCCACCAAGACGGCCCGGGTGGCCCATGCCGCCTGCGGTGGCGCGATCATCGAGTTCGGATTGCGCCGGGCTCACGGGGTGGACGGCGCGGTCTCGGCGACACGGGCTGCGTTCATCGGCGGAACCACCGCTACTTCAAATGTTCTCGCGGGTGCACGCTACGGCATCCCGGTGCGGGGAACCATGGCGCACAGCTGGATCATGAGTTTCAAAAACGAAGAAGAAGCGTTTAGACGGTATGCGGAACTTTTTCCCGAAAACTGCATCCTTTTGGTCGATACCTACGATACCCTCAAATCAGGTGTTCCGAACGCAATTCGGGTGCTGTCGGAGTTGAAAGACCAGGGGCATCCGGGATACGGTATCCGCCTGGATAGCGGCGATCTGGAATATCTGAGCCGGGCCGCGCGGGAAATGCTCGATGCCGCGGGTCTCAAGGAAGCAAGGATTCTGGCCTCCAATGAACTGGATGAGTGGATCATCAACCAGATCGTAAAAAACAACGGCCCGATCGACGCCTGGGGCGTCGGATCCAAAATTGTGACCGCTGACAAGGATCCTTTTCTTTCCGGCGTTTACAAACTTGCCGCTAAGACAGATGCTCACGATATGCAGCCGGTAATGAAGATCTCCAATAATCCTGAAAAAACGACTCTGCCCGGAATCAAGAACGTTCTGCGATTTTTTAATACGGAGGGCATGATGCTTGCGGATCTTCTCTATCTCGAAGAAGAAGAGGAAGAAATATTGAAAGCGATTGACCTTTATAAATCCATACGATTACATCATCCCGCTATCGATTCGGCCGGTTTCACCATATCGGGATATGCCCATGCCCGGAAACTCCTGACGCCGGTGGTTCAAAAGGGGGCACGCTGTACCGATCCGCCGGCCATCCAATCCATCCGGGAACGGGCCATTCGGGAGTTGGGTCAGCTTGATCAAACCTATAAGCGGCTGATCAATCCGCATCGGTATAAAGTGAGTATTTCATCCCGGCTAAAGGAATTGAAAAGGAAATTGATCGCGGATTATTTTAACTTCGAGTCTCCCGGAGCGGATGACATTTCAGGATCTCTTGATTGATATTGACGCCTTTTGGATGGATCATCATTTTGCCAATTCCGCCTTGATCGCCAGTCCCAGCTTTTCCAGCTGAATCGGTTTTTTCAGGTAACGGCCCGCGCCCAGTTGCTGGGCTATTCTTACGTCTTGCGTTTCAGCAAAGCCACTGACGATCACAGCCCTTTGATTGGGATACAGCGTTATGATCCTCTCGAAGGTTTCACGGCCATTGATACCCGGCGTCATAATCATATCCAGCAACAGCAGCTCCACGGGATTATCTTTCAGATACGCAACGGCTTTTTCACCTGAAGGGACCGATATTGATTTATACCCAAGGATGTCCAACATTTTACATAGTATTTCCCGTTGGTTTTCCTCATCGTCCACCACCAGGACCGTCTCTCCGCTTCCCCTAAAAGCATCAAAGGACAGGGGCTTATCCTTTTCCCATAATTCATCTCTGGTCACCGGAAAATACAGCTCGAATGTCGCCCCGCTTCCGCCGGTCATCACATTTATATACCCTTTGTGGTCCCGCATGACGTTCCACACCACGGCCAGACCCAAGCCGGTGCCGCTGCGGCCCATCACCTTCCTTGAGTAGAACGGCTCAAAAATTCTCTCAAGGTCATCCGGCAATATCCCCGGTCCATTGTCAGCCACCACCAAAACGGCATATTCGCCAGTGGTGACATCGTCATAGCCTTTCAGTGGCCGATCCAAGTAGCGGTTGATTGTTTTTAACCGGATTTTCCCGTTGCCGCTAATGGCTTCGGCGGCATTGGAAACGAGGTTCATAATTGTTTTTCCGACATGTACCGGAGATCCTTTTATGTTCAATAAGTGGGGGTCGAGGTCAACCTCGACCCTGACCGTTGGATGGTATTGCAAGAGTTTTTTGTGCTCCGGGGAAGCAATATAATTATCGATGATATCGTTCAGATTCAGCGGTTGTTTTTCAATCGCGACCCCTCTTGCGATGGTCAGCAGATCCTGGACGATGGCGGCTGCCCGTTGCCCGCATTCCCGCATGGTTATAATGGGCTTTCTGAGTCTGCTGTCTTCCGGCAGATCCATCAGGAGCAGGTCCGGATAACTCACAATTCCGGACAGGATATTATTCAAGTCGTGGGCGACTCCCCCCGCCAGAAGTCCCATGGATTCCATTTTTCTGGATCTTCCCAGCTTTTCCTCGCTTTGGCGCAGTGCCTCTTCCGCCCGGTTTCGTTCGATGACATGGCAGATCGTTTCGCCAAGGAATCTCAGGAGATTCTGGTCATCTTCCCCCCAATTGCGGCGCTGGCGAACGGCATCGAAACCGATAAACCCTTTTAACTTTCCCGCAATTTCCATGGATACCACAAGAACGGATTGAATATTCTGGGCTTCGAAATGATTACGCTCCAGGCGGGCTTCGGGAGGCAGGGCGGATACGTCCGGAATGTGAAATATCTTATGCTTTCGAATATGCCGGAAGAACCAGGGTAATTCTTCTTCTATCAAAATATCCTGGAGATGATGGATTTGAGGTTCAACGCCATCCGCACACCACTCATGGGTATTGGCCATCCGCGATTCAACGCCCTTGAGTTGAAAGACGTAGGATCTGTCGGCGTCGGTAAACGCCCCGATGGCGCCGAGAGCACGGGTGATGGCCGTATCCATGCCGCCGCCGCCCGCCGCGGCAAGTTCTGAAGAGATTTTGGAAATCAGCCGTTCGAATTCGATACGGTGCCGCAATGCCTCCTCCACCCGCTTGCGCTCGGTGATGTCGCGTCCGATCCCCAGCACCCCGATAAGCTCCCCGTCGCTCCGGAACATCGGCGTCTTTATGGTTTCAAGGATCTCGTGATGTCCGTCATCGGCAAATATAACCTCCTCCTCGTTTCTGCTGGGACGCCCCTTGATCATCGCCAAATGATCATGCCTACGGAAAAAATCGGCCAGGTCCTTCGCCAGAAAATCGTAGTCTGTTTTTCCGGTGATCTCCTCCTCCTTGGCGCCAAAAAAACGTTCGAACCGGGAATTGCAGAAAAGGTAGATACCCTCGGGATCTTTCAGCCAGACTAAATCCGGAAGCGTTCGAATCAATGTCCGAAGCAGCATCTCGCTCTTTTGCAATGCCTCCTCGGATCGTTTGCGATCGGTAATGTCCTGATTGACGCCATAGCTTTTCACAGTCCGGCTCAGGGAGTCTTTAACGATGAAATACCGGACGGTGATATAGCCGACCGTTCCATCGGCGTAAAGAATACGGTGTTCCAGTTGCCGGCTGAAGTTCGGATCGGTTGCTTCCACGGTAAACCGGATTTCTTTTTTAAACTGCTGAAGGTCGTCCGGATGGACAAAGCGCCGGCCGTATTCCGATGAGGTCAGCGTATAGCCTCCGACTTCCCTGGCGGTCGTCCGGTAGATCTTATAGAAGTGATCATTGAAGGTGAAAACGTCCGTGGCGGCATCATATTCCCAGGGTGCGAGTTGCGCCATTTCCATGGCGTTTGCGAGTTTTGCCTGAAGGTTTTTCCGTTCGATTTCGGACTGCTCCAGGGCTTTGATTTTTTGGGCCAATTCTTCAACGGTGGTTTTTTCAGAAATGGGCGCACCCGAATTCATCGTACGGAAGTCCTTCCAGCTGAGATAGGTTCGTTTCCGGTATTCGTTGGAGCCGATAAATCGTATCATATCGGCAAATCGGATTCGGGTCAATGCGGCGATTCACCTCAATTAAAAACGAATGCATTTTGGGAATCAATTTCGTCTCGCAAGCCGGTTCATTAGGTGTCGGTAACCCCGGACCTTTTGGATAAACCGAATGGTTCAAGCGCCGGGTATGAAGAGGGTGGAAAAAGTCGTTGCAATATGTAATAACGCCGCGTATCGATCCCCTTATGCAGGCGGCCGCGGAAACCGGATGGGGGCGATCGTTCCCGGTTGAACCAGGATGAGGAAAAATTCCCGTGACGTTGAAACATAAAATATGGGCCGGATATGGCGTTGCCTTTACCCTGATGGGGATCGTGGTGGTATGGTCCGTTATGAATCTGGTTTCCCTCGGCAAGGCCACTGATGCGATCCTGCGCGAAAACTACCGGAGCATTCTGGCCGCCGAAAATATGGTGGATGCGCTCGAGCGGCAAAACAGCGGTATTCTGCTCATGTTTCTGGGCGATGGCAGGGCCGGAGTTTCCCAGTTCCGTGAAAACGAGGCCGCGTTCATTGAATGGCTGGCCCGCGCCAAAGATAACATCACGATTCACGGCGAGGCGGCGTTTCTCCACGCCATCCAAGACGATTACGAAAAATTCCGCCGACAGTTTTCCGCGTGGACGGATTTAAGCGAGGCGGGGATTCCCGCTCCGCCGGCCTCGCTGCCCCTGTATCGGGAAACGGCCCAGCCCCTGTTTCAAAAGGTCCGCGAAGACTGTATCGGTCTTCGCAGGTTGAATGAAGAAACGATGTACGCCGCCAGCGTGAAGGCCGGCATCGTTGCCAACCGCGCCATCTGGTCCACCGTGCTGGTGGCGACGGCGGCATTGCTCGTGGCGGTCATCTTCAGCCTGTTTATCGCGGAGCGGATCATCCGTCCGATTCGGCATTTCATGGAGGCGGCCCGGAAGATTTCCTCGGGTGACTATGCCATCCAGGTGTCGGTGGAAACCGGAGATGAACTGGGGCGCCTCGCCGGCGAGTTTAACCGGATGGCCGCTCAGCTGGCTCGTTACCACGAGATGAATATCGAACAGATTCTCGTTGAAAAACAAAAGGTCGAGGCAATCCTTTCCGGCATTGAGGACGCGCTGGTGGTTTTCGACACGCAGTTGAAGGTGATGGCGATCAATCCCGCCGCGCGCCGGTTGCTGGATTCGGGACTTTCCGAAAATGCCGGTTTGCGGTGCGTCGATATTCTGCCGGATCCCCTCGTCTGTGATCTGATCCGCCAGACGGTTGAAACGCGGATAAAACCCGATATACCCGATGAACAGCGGATTATCACCCTTACCGTGGCGGAAAAGCCCCGTCACTATTTATTTTCCATTACGGTGATTCGCGGAAAAGAGCGCACCCTGAGCGGTATCGTGCTGTTGCTCAGGGATGTCACCCGCTTAAAGGAAGTCGAGCAGCTCAAGAGTGAATTCGTTATGGCGGCGTCTCACGAATTGCGCACGCCGCTGACCAGCCTGGGGATGAGTGTGGAGTTATTGCAGGAGCATATCGCGAGCACGCTTTCCGGGAAAGACCGCGAGCTTTTGCAGGCCGCCCATGAGGAGGTTCACCGGATGAAAGCGCTTGTGAACGATTTGCTGGACTTATCCAGGATGGAGGCGGGCCGCATCGGACTGGAGTTGGAGACCGTTTCGGTTCAAACCTTGTTTGATGAGGTAAGGGGTGTTTTCAAAAGCCAATTGGACATCAAAGCGATCGCGCTCACATCGGCGCTGACGGAAAATCCGCCGAAGATTCACGTGGATGCCAACAAGATCACCTGGGTGTTGACCAATCTGGTTTCAAACGCGCTGAGATATGTGAATACGGGAGGGCACATTCAGCTCTCGGCGGTCCGGATCGGACCGAATGTTCACCTGAGCGTGCGGGATGATGGACCGGGCATTCCCCCGGAATATCAATCAAGGATTTTTCAGAAATTTATTCAGGTGAAGGGACGGGAGACCGGCGGGACGGGGTTGGGACTTGCCATTTGCAAGGAGATCGTTCGTGCTCACGGCGGCGCGATCTGGGTGGAATCGTCTCCGGATCACGGCAGCACCTTTACCTTTACTCTGCCGGTGGCACAATAGGAGGAACCCATGGAAAAAAAACCGATACTGGTCGTGGACGATGAAAAAAACATTCGATTGACGATGTCCCGCGCGCTTGAGTCGCTGGAAGTTCCGGTCGAAACGGCGGTCAACGGTGAAGAGGCCCTGAAAAAGCTTCGTGAACGGCCGTTTGGATTGGTATTCCTGGATCTTAAAATGCCGGGTATGGATGGCATCGAGGTCTTGCGGCACATCAAGGAGGACTGGCCCGAAATCCGGGTGATCATCATTACCGCTCACGGAACCATCTCGTCCGCAGTCGAAGCAATGAAGCTGGGCGCCGTCGACTTCATTCAAAAGCCGTTCAGTCCGGGCGAGATTCGGGAACTTGCGACGCTCGTACAGGCGCGTGAAGCGCTGGATGAAAAGAGCGTATCCGATTACCCGGCCCTGATCGAGCTGGCCAAGCGTCATATCACGGACCGTCGCTTCGAGGACGGTCGGGAAACGGTCCGGAAGGCCATCGCCGCCGATCCGGGACAGCCCGAGGCTTACAACCTTCTGGGGGCGCTTCTTGAAATCAAGGGCGATTGGCTCGCAGCACAAAAGTTTTATCGTGCGGCCCTGAATATCGATCCCACCTTCGGTCCGGCATCCGCGAATCTGGAAAGAACCACCACATTTCATAAGTTCGGCAAGATCGACCTGGGGATGGACGCAGGCAAGGACGCACTCGGGGAAGCGGCTAACGGGAAGGAAGAGAGCGATGAAAAATAGCTTATACATCGTGATCGTCGGGTGCGGGCGTTTGGGATCGCATCTGGCCAACCAGCTGAGCCGGGTCGGTCATTCGATCGTGGTGATCGACAAGGATGGGGCGACCTTCAATGATCTTTCGTCCGATTTCAGCGGGTTTCGGGTTGAAGGGGATGCCGTCCAGATGGCGGTATTGAAAGGTGCCAAGGTGAAAGATGCGGACGTTTTTTTCGCCACCACTCATGAGGACAACGTCAACCTGATGGTGGCGCAGGTGGCCAAGAAGCTATTCCATGTCCCCCACGTGCTGGCCAGGGTGTTTGATCCGAGACGGGAGCAGGTGTTTAACCAGCTCGGGATCGAGACGATCTGTCCGACGTCGGTGGCGGCGGAGATGTTTCTGCTGGCCGTTGCGAGCGGTGCCGGCTCCGGGAAGGAGGCGTCCTCATGAAAATATTGATCGTCGGCGGCAGAAACGCCCTCTATTTTCTTTGCCGGAATCTCACGGCCAAAGGGTACGAGGTCATTATCATCAACCGGAACCGTGAGGAATGCGTTCAATTGGCCCGGCAGCTTTCCGCCCTGGTCATTTGCGGAGACGGCAGCGATACAGGGATCTTGAAGGAAGCGGGGGCCATGGCCGCTGACGTGGTGCTGGCCATCACGCCCAACGACCAGGACAATCTGGTCATTTGCCAGCTGGCCGCGCTTAAGTTCGGGGTGCCGAGGGCCCTGGCCCTGGCCAATGACCCCGACAACACCGAAGTTTTCGAAAAATTGGGCGTCAGTGTATTTTCGACCACCCATATTGTCGGCAACCTGATCGAACAGCGCGCGTCCCTGGAGCAGATCACCAACTTCCTTCCGGTCGGCGAAGGCCGGGTGAATGTCACAGAAATCATTCTCGAAGCCGGCTCACCGGTCGCGGGAAAACGGCTCAAGGATATCGACCTGCCTGAAAACGCCCTCGTTGCGGTCGTGATTCGCGACAATCAACCGATCGTTCCGCGCGGGGCCAGCCAGCTAAAGGGGGGGGATCGGGTCGTGCTGATCACCCTGCCGGAAAACCACGGTCCCGTGCTCAAAACGTTTACGGGCGAGCGGGAATAGAAAGGAACGGACTTGCGGGAAAAAGACTATCTCAAACAGCGCTATGCCGCGATCCTCTCCTCCATCGGCATGATTTTGTTTCTTTCCGGCCTGGTGATGATCACGCCGCTTTTTGCACTTTTCGTGGACGCCGGGGAAGCGGCGCACATCCCGGCCTTTGCCGTGCCCGCGGCCTGCCTTTGTCTCGTTGGAGCCGGGTTATGGCGGCTGTTGCGCCCCGCTTCCACCTTGACCTTATCGATCCGCGAGGGGGGCATTATCGTCGTTATCAGTTGGGCGCTGGTGATCGTCATTTCGGCGTGGCCCTTTATGGCGATTTTGGACATGGCCTTTTCCAGGGCCGTTTTCGAATCCATGAGCGGCTGGACCACCACCGGTCTCTCCGTGGTCGATCTGACCCGCGCCGGACCGGTGATTTTGCTGTGGCGCAGCATCATCCAACTGGCCGGAGGCGCCGGACTGGCCATCATCATGATGTCGGCCATCGTCGGCCCGACGGGAGCGGGCATTTCAAGCGCGGAGGGGCGTGGAGATCAACTTGTTCCCCATGTGCGCCGCTCGGCCCGGCTGGTGCTGATGATTTACATCGGATATGCGCTCGCCGGAACGCTTGCCTATCGCCTTACCGGCATGAGCCTCTTCGATGCGGTGAATCATTCTTTTGCCGCCGTGTCCACCGGCGGGTTCGGAACGCACCCTGAAAGTATCGGTTACTGGGATTCGGTGGGAATCGAGGCGGTCTCACTAGCCCTCATGGTGCTCGGCAACCTCAGTTTCGTGACCGCCTGGTTTCTCTTCCAGGGCGAATTCCGAATGGTCATCCGTAATGGAGAGGTTCGCCTGATGGCGGTCCTGATTCCCCTTTCCACGGCGGCCGTTTTTATTTTCACCACTCGGGGGCTTTATCCCCATTTGGAAAAATCGATTCGCGTGGCTCTCTTCGAAACGGTCTCCTCCCTCACCACCACCGGGTTTTCAACGGTGAGCTATGGGAACTGGGATGCATTCGGGGTTCTCACGCTGATCGGACTGATGCTGATCGGTGGCGGAACCTGCTCGACGGCTGGCGGTATCAAACAGTTCCGGATATATCTTATGTGGCGGCTGCTGGTCTGGGAGGTCAGACGCGCGTTGATGCCGGCGAACGCGATCCTGGAGCGTCCCGTTTGGGAGGCAGACCGGCGGGTTTTCGTGGACGACGCCCGGGTCCGCCAGGTGGCGGTTTTTGTCTTTCTGTATCTTGCGACCTATCTGCTGGGGGCCCTGCTCCTGTGCGCCTGCGGATTCAGCCTCTCCGATTCTCTCTTCGAATTTGCCTCCGCCATCGGAACGGTGGGTATTTCAATCGGGGTGACCTCCGCCGGAATGCCGGATATCGCCCTTTGGGCCGAGACGTTTGCCATGTTTCTCGGGCGGCTGGAATTTATGGTGGTGTTTGTCAGCCTGCTCAATCTCTTCAGGGACGGCCGGCGGGTATTGGCCTGAACCGTTAATTTTTCTCGACTCATCCCATTGATTGACGATCTCTGATCATCGTTTCGGCCAACCTCATATGAAGTTGAGGCCGGCCAAGGGCGTTTTTGTGAGCGCTGCCATGTTTGAGTGACAGCGAGTTCTTTCCGGACTGAAAAAAATTCCCTTGCATGGTCGGAACAAGGTGCCCAACGTATCCAACAATTCATATAGAGAATGTTGCTCGTTTGTTCCTATCTCATCGATAAGATTATTCATCCGTTCTACAGATTCGAGATATTGATCCTGATTACGAATCGTGAGCAACGGACTGATGGCAGACCAATGCGATTGTAACTCATTTGGTATAACGCTCATACCTTCCACTCTCCTCGGTCATACTCGCTATGTGTCATAACATGACGAATGTAAACCTTTCCTCGATTAAAATGGATCGAGGTTACTAAGCGGTATTTATTGCCGCTGATATTGAATCAATAAAAGCAGATTTCAGGAAACAAGGCAATTGCATAAAGCGGGATGTTGATGAGGCGAGCGTTTTTGTTCAGGTTCAGCAGGGTTGTTCTTGCCATGATTGCCGGAGCGTATTTCTGATCAAAGGATTTGAGACTTTTGCTTCTTGGATTAACACCTGCTTTTGCTTCAAGCGGCAGGACCATGTCAGCAAACTCAAAAATAAAATCGACTTCCGCTTCGCCTCCGCTTTGCCAATAATAGATGTCAACTTCGTGACGGGCTTTCAATTGCTGAGCCACATAATTTTCAACAAGAGCCCCTTCAAACTCCCGGAAAATCAAATCGCCTTGAACCATGACGGCCGGATCAATCTTTGCCATGGCGCCGAGTAATCCGACATCCAGTGCGTAGAGCTTAAAAATATTTTTTTCAAGATACGCTTTCAGCGGCTGTTTGGCGGTTTTTGCTCGAAAGGATCTTAGAATCAAACCTGATTTTTCGAGCCACTCCAACGCATTTTCAAACTCCCTGAGCCGGGCGCTTTCCTTCAGGTTCGAGAAAAGGAACTTTTTATTTTCTTTGCCCAACTGCCCGGGGACGGCATCCCAAACCATGCTGAGCTTGGGTATGTCCGGTGCGGCGGCGTATTTGGCAAAATCCAGCGTATAGGAGGTGAGAATGTCTTTTTGTATTTTTCGAACCTTTAGCAAATCCTGTGTTTTTGAATAGCAATCAACCGCTTCGGGCATCCCGCCCGTCACATAATAGGTTCTGAGGTGGCCGATAAGTTGCCGGTGTATCGGCTCCGGCAGGGGTGCCGCCTCACGGATATTCGACAGATATTCCTTAAGCTGCGATTCGCCGATCGCCTCTAAAAACTCAAAAAAAGTCATCGGAAAAAGATCTAAAAAATCGACTTTCCCGACGGGAAATGCGCCGGGGCGCGATAGCGCGATGCCCAGCAGGGAGCCGGCAGCGGCAATATGTAATTCGGGCATATCCTCATTAAAATATTTAAGCGATTTTAACGCGCCATTTGAAGATTGGATTTCATCAAATACCAATAGATCCTTATCGGGGCGAATCTGCCGGCCGGAATAAATCGAAAGGTTCCTGATAAGTTCAGAGGGCCGTACCCGGCTATTAAAAAGCTCTTTTAACAGCGGGTCCTCTTCGAAATTGAAATATAAAAGGGTGTCATATTCGCTGTTGCCAAAGGCTTTCAGCAGGTAGGTTTTACCCGTTTGACGCGCCCCTCTCAGCAACAACGGCTTTCGAGCGGGAGAAATTCGCCATTCCATGAGTTTTTTGTATGCGTCTCGTTTCATTCCCGATTTAATACGTTTTTTGTGATAATTTGTCAATTATTCGTTGGTAAAACGTGAGCATGCCCCGTAACCGGACCGTTTTTATTCATCCGGTAGCCATTTGCCGTCGCTGATCCATAGCACCAATTTTACCGGCATAGATCACACGAAAAGCGTCCCCAGATGCTTCAGCGCGATTTCGAACATGCCGCCGTCAACGCCCTTAAATGGCTTAGCCTTATCGGATTTGCTTCCTTTGGTGACAATAAATGAGCGCACGAAGCAGAGTGTCTTGCACACCTTCGGGAAAATCCTCATTTTCAAAGAGGAAAGGGCATGGGGTTATTCAGGATCCCTGGTTTCCGCCTTGGGAAGCTGATCCATACACCATTCCATGGGATCCAGAAGCGTATATCCCGCATCCTTGAGTCTCTTTTTAACGTTGATGACGTTATTGGTCAGCAGATACGGAAAGACCGCGCGTTTGCCTTCCTCCCAGTATCTGGCAACCAGAACGCTGCCACAGGATATCCGTTCTTCAGTGATGATATCCACGATCTTTTTCAACTGGCCGACTTTTTCGTCAACCAGGATGCACAGGAGCGTTCCGGGTTGCTCAATCCCCAGCACATTGATAAATGCCCTCAATAAATCGCGAACCGAGATAATCCCCTTCAGGATTCCTTTTTCATCCACCACCGGCAACGCGCCGACGAGCGTTTTCTGGATCAGCAGCAATGCGTCCTCAATGGTATCCATCGGCGAAAGCGTCGTTAATTTGCGTGACATGATTTCTTTAACTTTAATGGCGGGTGCGACGATTTCTTCTGTCGACGCCTTATTCTTTTTATAAAAAGTTAAAGGAAGCGCGCTGCGAATGTCACGATCGGTAATCATACCGATCAGCAGGCCGTCGGGTTCAACAACCGGCAGGTGGCGAATCTGATACTGCTCCATTAACTCTTTAACTTCAAGAACATCCGCATCCTTATGGGTGGTAACGACCTTCTGGGTCATTGATTTGCTGACAAACATTATGGCCTCCGCTATGCAAAAGACAAATTAATTGACATCTGAATCTCATCGCGGATGAATGTGACAATATTCACCCCTTGAAAATGGCATGCCATGGGCTCACGATTCCCGGGACCGTGAGGATTATCCTTTTAATAAAATCTCAATATGGTTATTCACCAGTTCCGGAAGCCGGCTAAGGGAGTAGCCGCCTTCCAGGATGGAAATGATTCTTCCGCCCGCATGCCTGTTGGCGGTTTCAACAAGCCGTTCCATAATATAGGTAAATCCTTCCGTTGAAAGATGGATGCCCGACATTTCATCATCCGCATGGGCATCGAAACCGGCCGAGATCAACAGAACTTCCGGGGCAAACTGATCAAACAACGGGGTAAAGTCATTATCGATCATGGATTTGTATTCCGCGTCCCCCTGGCCCGGCAATACCGGATAGTTTCGCGTAAAACCCTCACCCTCCGCGGTTCCCTTCTCAAATATCCGCCCGGTTCCCGGAAAAGCAAAAGAAGGATGTTCATGTACGGAATAGTAGAAAACGGATGAATCCGTCTCAAAAATATCCTGGGTTCCATTTCCATGATGGACATCGAAATCCATGATGCCTATCCGTTTGATTCCAAATTGGCTTTGGATGAAGCGAGCGGCGATCGCAATATTGTTGAAATAGCAAAATCCCATGGGTTGATCCACTTTCGCATGATGACCGGGAGGTCTGACCGCACAGAACGCATTGTCCAGAGAGCCTTCCATAACCCGCCTGGATGCCTCCAGGATACCGCCGACCGCCAGCCTGGCAATGTCAAATGTTTGATAACACATCTTGTTATCCTCGCATTCAAATGAACTTCTGCCCGAACGACAGACGGATTGGAATCGGTCGATGTAGGCTTTGTCATGAACCGATTCCACCCATTTCATTTCCGCCATGTTGCCTTCAAGGCGGACCAGCTTTGAAAGCAGTCCGGATCGCTCTAAGCCTGAATATATGACATGGAGACGATCCGGGGATTCCGGATGATAGGGACCCGTGTCATGCAAAAGGTACCGGTTGTCATATAAAAAGCCTGTTTTTTTCATTATAATCCCTTTATCAAACGAATTTGATGATGGACTTGTAAAAAGCCTAAAATCTCCGCTTTAATTGGGAAAAGCAGCAGGGAAGGTGAAACGGTCATGCTTTATTTCTGTAAAGATAACGACCCGCCCCTTATAGAAAAAAAAATTGATAATTGCAAATAATCAATGGGGCGAAGCCCATTCCAACATGAATTTTCCCCGACTTCGGCTGCCTAAGCAGCCTTCCGGATCATGGCATCCCGGTATTTTGCCACTTCCTCGCTTTCGATATACTCGTCGAACGTCATGAGCCGATCGATGACCCCACCGGGTGCGAGTTCGATAATCCGGTTTACCACGGTACTCAGGAATTCATGATCATGGGAGGTGAAAAGGATCACTTCCTGGAATTTAAGCAGGCTTTCGTTTAAAGAGGTGATCGATTCCAGATCGAGGTGGTTGGTGGGTTCATCGAATATCAGGACATTGGATTCGGAAAGCATCATCCGCGAGAGCATGCATCGAACTCTTTCCCCCCCGGATAGCACGTTGATTTTCTTAATGGCATCCTCTCCGGAAAAGAGCATACGTCCCAGGAAGCTTCGGGCAAAGCTCTCGCCCTCCTTGGGAGGAGCGAACTGCAGGAGCCATTCGATCAGGTTCCCTTCGCCGTTGAAATAGGCGCTGTGCTCTTTGGGAAAATAGGAGTGGGTAATGGTGACGCCCCAGCGAAAGGAGCCGCTGTCCGGTTCCATCTCTCCGGCCAGGATTTGAAAGAGGGCGGTTCTGGCGAGGCTGTTGGCGCCCACAAAGGCGATCTTATCCCCGCCATTCACAATGAAGCTGACGTTGTTCAGCACCTTTTCACCGTCAATGGTTTTGGTAATCCCGTCCACTTCCAGGATGACGTTGCCGCAGGGGCGTTCCGGCTTGAAACAGATAAACGGATATTTTCTGGATGATACCGGCATGTCCTCAAGCGTCAGCTTTTCCAGGAGTTTTTTCCGGGAGGTGGCCTGATTTGATTTGGAGGCATTGGAGCTGAAGCGCTGAATAAACGTTTTCAGTTCATTGGCCCGGTCCGTGATTTTCTTATTTTCCACCCGTTTCTGTTTTAAGTGCAGCTGGCTCGCCTGATACCAGAAATCGTAGTTTCCCACGTACACCGAGATTTTGCCGAAATCGATATCCGCCATGTGGGTGCACACCTGGTTCATGAAATGCCGATCGTGGGACACCACGATGACCGTGTTCTGAAACCGGTAGAGGAACTGCTCCAGCCAGGAAATGGACTTGATGTCGAGATTGTTGGTGGGCTCATCCAGGAGCAGGACGTCCGGGTTTCCGAACAGGGCCTGGGCAAGGAGCACTCGAACCTTCTCGCCCCCTTCGAGTTCCCTCATTTTTTTGGGGTGCATCTCTTCGGGAATTCCCAGATTGTTCAAGAGAACCGCCGCATCTGACTCCGCCTCATAGCCGTTCATCTCCGCGAATTCCACTTCGAGCTCACCGGATCGGATGCCGTCCGCTTCCCCAAAATCGGGCTGGGCGTAAAGCGCCTCCCGCTCCGCCATATTTTGGTAGAGCTTTTGATGACCCATGATCACCGTGTTTAATACCGTCTCCTCGTCAAATGCAAAATGGTCCTGTCGTAAAACGGCGATTCGCTCCCGGGAGCCCACGGAGATGGTTCCCGAGTCCGGTTCGATATTCCCCGCCAGAATTTTCAGAAAGGTGGATTTTCCGGCGCCGTTGGCGCCGATGAGTCCGTAACAGTTGCCCGGAGTGAACTTTATATTGACGTTTTTGAAAAGTACTCTTTTCCCGTAAGCGAGGGTGACGTTGGTAGCGCAAATCATAATGGTTTTGTTCCCTTATGCATTAAATAAAAAGGCCTTGATCATCGTATCGGCCACGCCAGGGTATTTTTTCCAGACCGGCAGGAACTCGCTATCGCTCAAACAGCCTGCCGCTCTTCCAAAAACACCCTGGCGCGGCCTCCCTGCCGTGGGAAATTGGCCGAAACGATGATCAAGGCCAATAAAAAAACCACGGGAACGAAATCCCGTGGTCAAGAATCCGACCGCTGCCTTACCACTATTTCCGAGTGAAGGGCAATCCTTTTTTCATGGCACCCATTCGGTTCAGTTAAAAATAAATATGACGTCCGGGGTTGCCATACGGAAAAGCTGAATTATAATGGTTGCACACTCTGCCGAACCGCGGTGGGGTGTTTTTTTTTGCATGATCGCAAAACACAATAAAAAATTCAGGAGATAAAAAATGACGGACGTTTCAAAAATCACGCTGTATAGTGGAGGGCACAGGGGCGCAGAGGCTGAATTCGGGAAACTGGCCGAAGCCTGGCGCATGAATGAGGTGAACATATCCTTTGAAGGACATAATCCCGAGCGCACCCGGGGGATTCGTGTGCTAAACCGGGAAGAGTTGCAAAAGGGCGATGTCAGCATGGAAATTGTGTCCAAGCGGATGAAACGCACCTACTCCCAGACGGATAAGATTCGTAACGTCATTCAGTCCATTTTCCACATGGTCAATAATGGCTACCAGGTCATGGCGGTCGGCTGGATACAGGCGGACAATACCGTCAAAGGGGGAACCGGCTGGGGGGTTGAGCTGGCAAAACTGTTTAACCGGCCGCTCTACGTCTATGATCAGGATCGAAAGGGCTGGTTTTCCTGGGAGGAGAGCCGATGGGTCGAGAGTACTCCGGTGATTACCGCCGATACCTTTGTCGGCACCGGCACCCGGAACCTTTCCGATGACGGCCGGCAGGCTCTCGATGATCTTTACCGTCGCTCCTTTGGTCCCGCGGAAGAAAAATAGGATCGACCCTGCATTCCATCCCCCCCGGTGCAATGCACTGCTCAAGCCTTTCGGTCGTGAGGAGCGCCGTTTCACCGGGACCGGCATGAAACGAATCAGGCCCGTACGGGTCGTTGTTAATCAACGATTCCCCGGCTTTACGGGCTGCCGTTCATGGCTGAAAACACTTTGTACAGTCCCTGAGTGCCCAGATTTTCAAGCCCCTGGGCCATCGCGGCCCTGTAGAATTGATGGGCCAGGGACAGTCCGGGAAGCGAGAGGTTCACGCGTCTTGCCTCATCCAAAGCGATCTCCATGTCCTTGACAAAGTGCTTGATCAGGAATCCGGGATTAAAATCCCCTTTGGCGATGCGTCTTCCCAGGTTGTTGATGGACCAGGAACCGGCAGCTCCCTGACCAATGACATCGATTACCGCATTCAGATCCAGTCCGGCTTTCCACGTATACAGAAGCGATTCCACAACGCCGATCATGGTGCCGGCAATCGATATCTGGTTGCTCATCTTGGTGTGCTGGCCCGCGCCGGCGTTTCCCATGCGGGCGATATTTTTACCCATGATTTGAAATAAGGGGAGACAGCGCTGATAAGCCGTCTCGTCTCCGCCGACCATGATGGTCAGGGTGGCCTCCCGGGCGCCGACATCTCCTCCGGAAACCGGTGCATCCAGTGCATCGATCTCATGGGTTTTGGCTTTTTCATAAATTGTCCGGGCAAGCGCCGGACTTGAGGTGGTCATATCCACTATCGTGCTTTGGGGCCGGGCGCCAGCGAGTACTCCCGAGTTTCCCAGAATCACCTCTTCGACATCCGCCGGGAATCCGACGATGGTAAATACGATGTCACTGTTTTCAGCAACCTCAGCCGGTGATTTACACCACAGGGCTCCGGCGTCGGTAAGCGCTTTCGCCTTTTCCGGGGTTCTATTGTGGATCGAGAGCCGGTGGCCGGCAGCCAGCAGATGGGAGCACATGGATCGCCCCATCATGCCGGTTCCTATCCATCCCAGATTCATGGATTCCATTGTCTTTCTCCTTGCTCCATCGAAAGAAGTTTTCAGCCGGTTGATTTGATTTCCCCCCATCATAGTATAAAAATGAATCAGATCAAAAGGAAAAAGGGCCTTGATCATCGTTTCGGCCAATTTCCCACGGCAGGCAGGCCGCGCCAGGGTGTTTTTGGAAGAGCGGCAGGCTGTTTGAGCGATAGCGAGTTCCTGCCGGTCTGGAAAAAATATCCTGGCGTGGCCGGTACGATGAT
>JAZDPP010000066.1:0-162773 GCA_043797445.1 Pseudomonadota bacterium | reverse complement strand
TGATCATCGTTTCGGCCAATTTCCCACGGCAGGGAGGCCGCGCCAGGGTGTTTTTGGAAGAGCGGCAGGCTGTTTGAGCGATAGCGAGTTCCTGCCGCTCTGGAAAAAATATCCTGGCGTGGCCGGTACGATGATCAAGGCTGGCCGAAACAATGATCAAGGCCATCATGAGCTTTTATTTTTGAAACCATCACTTAATCCGGGAGAAATGGAAATGCAGGGGTATGTGCAGGTATATACCGGCGACGGCAAGGGAAAAACCACGGCTGCGCTGGGACTGTCCCTCCGGGCGGCCGGGGCGGGACTCAAGGTCTTTATCGGGCAGTTTTTAAAAAAGGGGGATTACAGCGAGATTAAATCGTTGGCGCGTTTCTCCGATTTGATCACGGTGGAACAATTCGGCCAGGGGCGGTTTATCAACGGCAAACCCGATCCGGAGGATGTGTCGCTCTGCCGCCTCGGGCTAGCGCGCGTCCGGGAGGCGATTGCGTCCGGGCGGTATCAGGTGGTAATACTCGAAGAAGCCAACATCGCTGTAACATACGGACTGATTTCGGAGCGTGAACTCGAAGACCTGATTATCACAAAACCGCCCGAACTCGAACTGGTGATCACCGGGCGCAATGCGACGGACCGGATTATTGCCCTGGCGGATCTTGTCACCGAAATGCGGGCCGTTAAACACTATTACGAAAAAGGCGTAGTCTCCAGAGTCGGAATTGAAAAATAATTTTGCTTCCCGGAAAAGTCATCTCTGGATGATTGTTTTTTCGTTCATCATTGCCGGCTCATTTCCGGTGTCCGCATCTATAACCTCCGGCGTCGATTCGACGGTGTTGACCTTTTGGCGGTTTCTGACCGCGTCGGTTATTTTTGCCCTGATGCTTCCCTTTGTAAAAGGGGTTCGGTTGCCCGGGTGGCACGATTTGGGGCGCTACAGCGTGGTTGGTGGCAGCTATGGGCTGTTTTTCATTCTGATGTTCCAGGCATTGAAGGACACCACCCCCCTTAATACCAGTACGATCTACACCACCTTGCCATTATTGACGATGTTGCTGGGTCGTGTGCTGGGGGAACCGGTGCGGGGACGTCAGCTCGGCGTTCTGGCACTCTCCATGGTGGCAACGCTGTGGGTAATCTTTCGCGGCAATTGGCATCAGATGATCGGATTGAACTTTTCCCGGGGAGATTTGATTTTCTTTGCGGGAACCGGTTGTCTTGCGGTCTATACGCACGCAATGAAACGAATGCAGCGCGATGAATCGAAGATATGTTTTACTTTTTTCAGTCTGCTCATCGCCACGGTGGCGTTGTGGGTGGCCGTAATCATGCGCAACGTGGAATTGGCGGTTCCCGGCGCCGACGTGTGGTTGGGAATCGGCTATCTGGCCGGCCCTTCAACAGCCGGGACTTTCTGGATCATGCAATACACAGCGCCCCGGCTGGGTCCCAACCGGGTGGTGGCCTATACATTTTTGACGCCTTCGATCGTTGCGGCTTTGGAATGGGGGTTGAACCTGTCGTCTCCCGACTGGTCGGTGGTCCCTGGCATTGGACTCACGCTTGCCGCGGTATGGCTGCTTCAACGGGACGCCGTGGCAGGGGTCCAACACAATGATCGAGGACAAAAAACATCAATCAAAAGGAGATGATATCAGATGGAGAAAGAATGGTTGTCCGCTTTCGGTAAAATGACCTACGGCATTTATGTCCTGACAACCGCTTTTGAAGGTAAGATCAACGGAATGATCGCGTCCTGGGTGTCACAGATTTCATATGATCCCCCGTTAATCATGGCAGCCATTCACCCAAACCGCTATTCTCATGAGATGATAAACCGGAGCGGCTGTTTTGCCCTGCATGTGCTGGCCAGGGATCGGAAAGACTTTCTGAAACGCTTCAAGGGTCCGGACCCGATGGCGAAGTTTGAAGATATTGAATGGGATAAGGGCAAAACGGGGGCGCCGATCATCAAGGCGTGTATCGCATGGTTCGAATGCGAAGTCGTCAGCCGTCTGGATCCGGGCAATCATACGATTTTCATCGGGAAAGTGGTGGATGCAAGGACGGTCCGCGATAATGCCGTTATGAGTACGGCGGATTATGATGGCGCCTATATCGGGAAATCCTGACTCGCTCAATCGCCTGGTAATGTTTGCCTTTGCACGATCGCGGTCTTCAGGGGCGAGTAACCCGAGAACGTTCAGTCCCCTTTTCGGCTCTTCAGCTTTTCCTTAGTCGTTGTCAAACTCATTTCCGTTACGGGATTTTCCCAGCATCGTCACCAGTTCATCAATAAACCCCCTCATCTGCGTGGCCTTCATGTTCATCTGCTCCGAAGTGCCCGCGGATTCTTCGGCTGCCGCCGCCGTTTGCTGGGTGACCTTATCCATTTCGTTCACGGCCTTTGCGACTTGACTGATCCCCTCGGCCTGTTCAACGGATGCGGCCGTAATCCCGCTCACCAGTTCCCCCACCTGTCGGGTTTCCCGGGAGACTTTTTGAAAGGCGTCGTTTGTTTTCGACACGAGAAGTGAACCCGATTTGATTCGGACAACATTTTTTTCAATCAAACCGGCCGTGCCGCGGGCCGCATCGGCGGCTCGTATGGCTAAGCGCCTCACTTCATCGGCGACCACGGCAAAACCCGCGCCGGCTTCCCCGGCGCGCGCTGCTTCAACCGCCGCATTCAAGGCAAGCAGATTGGTTTGAAAGGCAATTTCATCAATGGATTTGATGATTTTTTGTGTTTCTTCGCTGGCGGTTGAGATCTCATCCATGGACTCGGTCAGTTCTCTTATGACGTGAGTGGCTTCTTCAACCACGTCGGAGGTTCCGAGCACGAGTGTGTTCGCCTGAGTGGCATTCTGCGCATTCCGGCTCGTCATGGACGACATTTCTTCAAGTGTGGAAGAGGTCTCCTCTATGGCGGCGGCCTGCTCCGATGCCCCTTCCGCCAGATGATGACTGGCCGAAGAGACCTGGTCGGCGCCCACGGCAACCTCCTCCGATACCAGTGACAGTCCGCCGACAATTCGTTTGAGGGGTCTTATAATGTTGACGATAAATATCAACTGAATGACGCCACCCGTAACGATTAGAACGATAACGCATCCGGTGATCATTAGCAGGGTCAGCCGGTTGATGGATTGGTTAAGACGTCTCAAATCGTATGTCATGGACAAACTGCCGCCCAGGGAATCTTTTTGCCACGTTGGATGACATCGAATACAATCGCTTGTCACCCGCTGAGGCGCCATGACCCACACCGTATCCCCTGATTTCTCGAAGATGAGGTCATGAGATGCGTTGAGTTTTTCTTGCATGGAAGCTGAAAGCGTTTTATGGGCGACCGCCTCTTTTCCGGAAGACAGATTCAGTTTCCCGTCACGGTCATAAAGGGATGCTTCGATGACACCTGTTATTTTCCGCTGTTGCAGGAGGAGTTTCTGGAAATTATTCATTTGTCCCCGCTCCAAAGACCCTTTGACACCTTCCTCAAAGGCATTGAAGAGGTTCTGAACCGATTCAATATAGGTATCCGTCATTTTGTTTTTTACAAAATTGATCAGCGTAAAGGCCGCGCCCGATAATATGATGAGTAATGCCGCGAGGACGACACTCATCACTCTAACACTGATGGAGGCATCGAACAGTTTTGATCTCATGGTCGCACCTATAGGGAACCGGGGGTGTTAGTTTCGGAGATGCGATAAAAGGGAAAGTCCTTTTTTCGCGCAAAATCCGGAGAAGCGCATCCGACGCAGGGGGCATTCGTGTCGATGCACCAGGTGCGGCCTCCGTTCCACCACCGGGTCGGGCAGTCGGCATGAGTTTCGGGTCCGAGGCATCCCAGTTTGAAAAGACAACCGGAATCTCCCAGCTTTTTAGCAAATATCTCCTGCTGAAAGTCGTGGTAGCGTGGACAGAGTTCATGGACCTTGCGTCCATAGAAGCGTTTCGGCGAGTTGTTGACCAGCTCCGGGACCCCGACCTTGACCAGATGGACAATGGTATGCCAGAGCCAATCCGGATGGACGGGGCACCCCCGGATATTAACCACCAGCTTGCTGATCCCCCGTTGATCATAGAATTCTTTTAATCCGATGGCGCCGGTTACATTGCCTTCAGCCGCGGGAATGCCGCCATCGCAGGCACAGGCGCCGACGGCAACAGCCCCGCTCATGGTTTTGGCGGCCTTTTCGAGATAGTGGGCAAAGGGTTTGTGACCGATAATGCAGGCTTCCGGCATTTTTGACGGGATTGCTCCCTCAACGGCCAGAAAATAGTCGCCTGCTTTTCCGGAGATGTATTTTTCAATGAGTTCCAGCGCCTTTTTGCCGGATATGGCCGAAAGGTCCGCATGAAAGGCGAGCTGAGAATAGTCCGTGATCAGGGAGAGCGGTGATGGGGAATCCGCCTGTAACAGGGAAATGGAACATCCCGTGCAGGAAAGCCCCTGGAGGTAGATGAGTTTCGGGATGGAAGCCGGGTCCAATTTTTTAAGGGCGGCAACCACGGGTGCGGGGATGCCCTCAAGTCCGAACGCCATGGTCAATGTCGCCGCCAGTTTTAGAAAATCTCGTCTGTTCAACATCGGTTCGTCCTTCCACCGGATTCAAAAATAAATATTAGTGCCTTAGAAATAATTTTCTGCTCATTTTCGGCAGAAAATTATTTCTAAAGGCACTTATCCCGTTTATCGGGGTTAGGGCCTCACCTTATTAATGCACCGAACAGGCGATGCAGGGGTCAAATGAATGGACGATGCGAAGAGCTTCGATCTGCTCTTCCGGATCATTGACGCTGGTGCCGATAAGCGCGGCCTCCATGGCGCCCGGGTTCCCCCTGTCATCCCGCGGCGAGCAGTTCCATGTCGTGGGGACGACGCATTCATATTTTTCAATTTTATAATTCTCGATCCGGATATAGTGCAAGAGCGCCCCACGGGAAGCTTCCGTGGCCCCCACCCCTTCCGCGGATTTTGGAATTTTCAAATCGGCCATGGTCGGTCCTTCCGGATCAATTCGATCACTTTCTTCCAGTAAAAAATCGGCGATGGTGGCAGCGAGGATCGCGCGGCTCAGGTGTCGACCCAGAACCGAATTGAGATTGTCCGCCGTAATGCCGGCCACAGCGGCAAACCGGTCGACCAGCTCCCGAATTTCCGGGTTATTTCCCTGTTGGTAGTCGATCAAAACGCGGGCTGCCGGTCCCACCTCCAGCACCTGTCCGTCATAACGGGGCGCCTTCGTCCAGGAATAGGCCTCGCTTTTACCCGGCGCCGGCGTAATCGCCGAGTCCCGTATGTTCAAACCACTGGCAGAGCTGTATTTGGAATATTTGGTGTCTTGCGTAATCTTCTTGAAATCGACCGGACTGAGTTTTCCGTCTATCAACACTCCCGGCGCGAGAAGTCGTTTGCTGTCCAAAGCCGGTGAAAAAGGTAAATGACCATAGGAGAGGAATCCGCCCTTGCTGGCCCCGATTTTCCAGTATTCCGGAAATTTCTGAGCGACCGCCACAACGTCCGGAATGTATTTGCCGTGGATAAATTCCCGAACCTCCGAAATGAGCGCCTGGTAGGCCAGAATCAGATCGACGCGGGCGTGTTGCGTGCATCCGCCGGGGAAAATGGCGGTGGAATGCGGAAATCTACCTCCGAAAATGGCGGCGGCCTGATTGGCTTTTTTTTGAAGGCTCATGGCTTCGACATAATGCTTCAGCGCCATGATATTGAGTTCGGAATCATCGATATAGGTTCCCGAAAGCTGGGGTAAAAACGGTGTCGCCGGGGAGGGATTGCCGGAGGTGAGTTGCCACGCCACCCACGATTTTATCTTTTTGAGATCGGCATCGTTTCCCTGGTAATTCTGAATGGCCGTGACGTCGACGAAATCAAGGGCGGAAAGCTGATAGAAGTGGAGCAGATAGTCATAGAGATGGTTGGCCCCCTGAATCAGGTTATGCAGGATTCTGCCGTTAGGCGGCGCTTTGAGGCCATAAGCGTCTTCCTGTGCATAGGAGGAGGCGATGGCATGCGCATAAGGGCAAACGCCGCAAATCCTCTGGGTTATCTGCTGCGCATCCAGCGGGTCGCGGCCCACGAGAAACATTTCAAAGCCGCGAAACATCTCGGAGATACATTGCGCATCGACAATGACGCCATTTTCCACGGTGGAACGGACATTGAGATGTCCTTCGATTCTGGTGACGGGGCCAAGATCAATCGTCTTCATAGCGGTCTCCAACTTTGGCGGTGCGGTGGGCCGCCATGCGAAAAGCCTTACTTGTCATTGTTATAAATCGAAGCCACGGTTCACCCTTTTGCCGGCGCGACCGTGGTCGCGCGAGCCGGGCGCCCATTACCATCTCTTTACAATCGACTATCCTTGATGTCAATCCTTGAAAGAAGCATATAGTATGCCAGTCATTGGGTGTTATAATATAACTAATAAATCCAATAGGATTTTGTTTATCTTCCGGGGGGGGGACGCAGGCGCTACGGAGTCGGATATTCCAATTATTATGGAAACGCGGAGAAGGCCGGGGACGCTCCCGAATACATAGTTAAATATTCATGATGACGGTTCATTAACGATGGCAATGGATGACGGTTTCGAATCAGGAAAGCGGATGAGAGATAACAATGGGGGATATCCATTTCGGGAAAAACCTGTCAACGGGGAATAAGTTTCTCGGGATATGAAAAAAAAATGTATTTAAACGAGTAGTTATATTAATAAGCGGCGGAAGTCGCAAAGATGAGTCCAAAAATAATGGATTATTCCAAAAATAATGGATTTCCCCGGTTTCATTATGCCGGGGATGGACGGCGAATGCCGGTAATCGTATCGCGGCTGAAATCAAAGAGGGTGGCGCAATCGCCTTTTGAAATCAGTTCCACCACCGGGTCTTCGTGGACGGTCCCGATCTCTCCCGCGGTGATACCCCGCTCGGAGAAAATAATCTTCACCTGATCCACATTTCGCTCCGGTACGGAAAGAATAAATCCGAAGCTTTGGAAACACAGCACCCACTGCTCCAGGCTCAGGGTGTCCGGCCTGGGAATGGCATCGAGATCGATCCGGGCGCCTTTGCCGGAGTTTTCCATCAGGATGGCGGTTGTACCCAGAATGCCGCCATTACTGACGTCTTTGGCGGCAAAGGCCAGACGGCTTTCCGCGATGAGCGGTAATGCCTCCAGGCGGTGACGCAGGGCTTCAGGGGATTTCCCGGAATTGGCATCCCAGCTGGTCACCGACTTGCAGCCGGGCCGTCCGTCGAGGTCAACGGCGAGGATCAGCCGGTCGCCGGCGGCGGCCAAATGGCTGTGAAGAAGGTGTTTGGCGCGTCCGATGATGGTGACGCTCAAGGCCGGGTGATCGGCCGGCGCATCCGGGTGCAGGTGGCCGCCCAGCATGGGGACCTGAAGTTTCTCGCAACCTTTTTGGATTCCCTCCACGATGAGCCGGCGTTGTTCATCGTCGCCGCTCGCCAGCACGTTTACCATCCCGATGGGTCTCCCGCCCATGGCATAGATGTCGTTTACGGTGACCATCACCGAGGCCTTGCCGGCCGCATAGGGCTCGTTGACGAGAAGACCGGTCATCATCCCGTCGGCGGCCACCAGCAGATACTCGTCATTCCAGGGAATGGCGGCGGCGTCATCCCCGTAATTGGGCAGCATGTCACCGAATCGATGGGAGCGTTGAAGCTGTTCAAAAACGGCCTTTATCGGCTGTTTGCGCGTAACACCCGGATAGGAACGGACGCGATGAACGATTTGGGTTAACCGGTGTTGTATCATATCTCAGTTCTCAGTTTACTGTTTACACTTCCCACTTCCCACTTCACGATTCACCGTTCACCGTTCACAGTTCACACTGAAACTCCTCCGGCACCCGGTCCAGATCGGCCCGCATATGCCGGTGCGGCCGGCCGCGGATCGTTTCCATCGAGCCGATCGGGGTCCAGCCGAGCTTTTGGAAAAACCGGACATTTTTTTCCTGAACATGGGCCGTAAAGACCGTACAGCCCTTTTTTTTAACCCGTTTCATGGCCTCTTTGACCAGGGAGGCGCCGATCCGGAATACCCGATAATCCGGGTGAACCGCAAGCCGGCCGCCGATCCAGTGACCGTTGTCGTTTCCGGGGTCGGGAAATACCCGCACGGTCCCCACCATTTTCTCGCCCTGTCGGGCGATGAGATGAATGCTGATCGTATCCTGCTCATCCCGGTCCGTCCCGGTAAAAATGCCTTGCTCGTCAACAAACACGCGGTGCCGAATGGCAAAGGCTTCGGATAGTTCCCGTTCGCTCCGGGCGCTGTGGCAGGTAAAATCGGCGGCCGGTTTCTCATAGAAGGAAAGGGCCGAACAGGCGCCGCAGCGAACACATCCGGCAAGACTCTTTTGGGAGGCGAGCCCCTTGCGGTGCAAAATCCCGGCCACGGCTTCGTAAATCCGACCCATCAGCGCCGCGTCGGGCGGGAGCCGGTTTTCCAGCCGGGAACCGGGAATGGGCCGGAGCGGCACCACAAAGGGAAAAACGCCCAGGTCCGCTAACACTTCGCTGCCGTCCACCAGCGATTCCGGCGGTTCTCCCAGTCCGGCGATGAGAAAACTGCTCACCTGATTTGGCCCGAATAACGCCACCGCCCGCTGCCAGGCCTTTTCATAATGGGCCAGCCCGATTTCGGATTTTGCCGGCGCCATTTGTTCGAGAGTTGGACCGTGGAAGCTTTCAATATGAATTCCCACCGTGTCGGTGCCGGCCTGCTTTAGCCGATCCATCAGGGAAAGATCGGCGGGGGGAAGAAACTGGACGTGGATCGGCAGATCGATCGCGGTCTTGATGGCCGCCACGCAGTGAGCCAGATACGCGATTTCCGATCCGGAAGGGTCGCCTGTGCCCGAGGTCAGCACCATATGCCGCACCCCGTCCAGTTTCACCGCCAGCCGGGCCACCTCCGCCAGTTGCGCCGGCGTTTTACGGGCAAGGGTGCTCCCCCTTTCCAGTGACACCTCGGTGGCGCAAAAGGCGCAGCGCCGCTGGTTTTTCCAGTTGACGCACCGTTGAAGTACCGTCGTTGCGAGGCAATCCTTGCCGTGGAGCAGGGCGATTTGGCGATAGGGGATGCCCGCCGGGTCCTTCAGGCGATAAACGGCCGGTTCCGGGACCACCGCAACGGGAAGGCAGGCGGTTCCCTCACGGGTAAGCAGATAGTGATGATCGTTCCATTCGAGTGCAAAGGGCGAGTGCTTTACATACCCCCCGGCAATGGGGATATTGACCGGCGAGTTACCAATGATAAAAGCGCTTCCTTCGGCCGGACCGGCGCCCCCGTTTCGGCCCGTTATGGTTTCCGGAACCCGGACACCTAAACTCTGAAGCCCTGTGATAACTTCCCGCATGGTATCTCCCGAAAGCAGATTCGAAGATAGGGTTAAACGGCCTTGATCATCGTTCCGGCCACGCCAGGATATTTTTTCCAGAGCGGCAGGAACTCGCTATCGCTCAAACAGCCTGCCGCTCTTCCAAAAACACCCTGGAGCGGCCTCCCTGCCATTTTTCAGCGGCAAACCGGCTCGGTTTTCAAAACCGAGCCGGTCTTTCGGTAAGGTAACGGAGGAGGCAGCCCGCTCTATTTGTGTTTGTCCGGCATGGAACTGATCGTACCGTCCCAGGTATCCACCTTGCAGCTGGTAAAATCGGTTTCGGGAAACCAGGTTTGGGTCACGCATCGCGATTCCGTAAAAAAGGCAAAGCCGTCCCGTCCCATCATATGCAGATCACCAAAAAAGGAGTCTTTATGACCGGTAAAGCCGAAAATGCCCAGCGGTACGGGAATCCCGACATTGATCCCCACCATGCCGGCATGCGTCCGGTTGGCGAATTCACGGGCATAATGACCGTTTTGCGTATAGATCACCGAGCCGTTTGCAAACCGGCTGCAATTCATAATGGCCAGTCCCTCTTCGAAATCCCTCACTCTTTTAACGAACAGCACGGGCCCGAATACCTCCTCGTTGCCGCAGGTCATTTCGGGCGTGACATGGTCGAAAATGGAGGGCCCGATATAAAACCCCTTTTCATATCCCGGCACCTTCGGATTGCGGCCGTCAACGATCAGTTCGGCGCCTTCCCGGATTCCCTTTTCGATCCAGTCGGTGACAAATTTAAGATGCCCGGCATTCATGACCGGTCCCATGCCGGTATTCGGATCATAAGCCGGCCCCAGCGTCATTTCGGCCACAAATTTTTTCAGATACCCGATCAGTTCATCCGCAACGCAGTTTTCAACGACGATGACCGGACACGCCATGCATCGCGCGCCCGCGCATCCGCAATAGGCATTGATAATGCCGCGAGCGGTCCTTTCAAGCTTCGCGTCCCGCAAAACGAGCGCATGATTCTTTGCCTCGGTCAATGCCTGAACCCGTTTGCCGTGAGCTGCCGCGGTGGCATAAATATGTTTTCCCACGGCGGTGGATCCGACAAATGAAACGCCCTTGACGTCCGGATGTTTGAGGAAAATTTCCGCCTCGCTGCGACCGGCGGTCACCAGATTTAACACGCCATCGGGCAATCCGGCCTCCCGCCACAGCTCACATAACCGCATGGCCGACTGGGGCACAAAACTGGCCGCCTTCAGCACCATGCAGTTTCCGGTGGCAAGGCAAATGGGCGTCATCCACCCGTGGGGGATCATCGCCGGAAAATTCCAGGGAGCGATCCCGGCAAAGACGCCGATGGGGTGGTGGTATAAGACGGTGTCATACCCCACACTGGCATCCATGAGGGACTCCCCCATCATGAGATGGGGCGCGCCGCAGGCAAATTCAACGACTTCGTTGACCTTCAGCACATCTCCCATGGACTCGGTCCAGTTTTTCCCCTCTTCCTGACAGAGAAGGTACGTTAACTCCTCAAGGTGCTGGTCCACCAGGGCCTTCATCTTGTAAAGGACCTGGACCCGTTTGCTCACGGGGGTTGCCGACCAGGCGGGAAACGTGTTTTGGGCGGCCTGAATTGCCGAATCCACTTCCGCCTGAGTGCATTGCGGCGCGTGGGCGATTATTTCCCCGGTTGAGGGATTGTAGCAATCCATGTATTTCTCGGTGGTTGACAGTTTAAACTCGCCGTTCACATAATATTTTAACCGTTTGATGGGAGTCTCCGCGGATGGATCCTCGATATCAAAATACCGGTTTGCTTCCGTCTTCACTTCTGACATACGTCCTCCTTTTAATTCGGTTCTTCATCGCTTAAATGCCAATTTCCGGATGATAGCCGCTGCTATCTCATAAGTTCTGTCCTGTCCGGACGGCAAGGTCATGCCGGCCGTTCTAAAGTTAATTTCGGTGATATCCATTCCGGCCAACCGCACTTTTTTGCCTCCGGCCCCGCCAATGGCATCGATCAACCGGTAGATCTGAGATTCGCTGAGCCCCTGGCGGTTTTTAAATCGCACGCCTTCGACGGCATTTCGCGCGCCGATATCCATGTCGATGGAAACATACGCATAGGGGGTCCGGATTTTCTGAAGAAGCGTTTTCGCTTTCTCGGGTTTGAGTTGACACTCCTTCTTGGTGATCACGGTGGCACCGTGCTGGTGAAGCGTCGTCCATGTGCCGACGTAGTCTTCGATCCGCGGGTCCTTGATTCGCGCAGTCTTTTTGTCTGGCGCATCGCTGACGCCCAGAATAAAGAGATCGCGCGGGTCGATGAGGCCATCCGCCATCAGATGATGGATAAAACTGCTGGCGTTATAGCTATCGGTACGATTGAAAAGATACGGATCGGACCGATCGTAAACGGAATTCGGGTTGGTATCCATATCATGGGCGATGGCGCCCGAGAGCCGGCTCATGGGGACGGCATCCGTGTGGCTGTCGACAATAATGAGGGTGACGTTACCCCTGCCGTAATGTCGGATCATGGCCGCATAGGCCCCGCCCGTGAGGCTGTGATCCACCGCAATGAGGCACGGAAAATCGGGCAGGATATCCGATTCAATGCGCTCCCCGACCTTGTCGGCATATTCCCGGCACCCGTTCCGGTCGATGAAATCGATGATGGTTGCCAAAAGGATGTCCGCGCTGGCGCCGGTGGGTGCAAAAGGCCTCATCCAGAGCGGTACATGAATGGCGCCGCCGATGAGCCAGTTTTCTTCCGGAACCAGGCGATTCAAAGCCTCGAGAAGCGGCAGCAGGGGGTCATCGGGGCCGCTCGTCACCCGGGAGGCGAGCTTTTCCTGAATGGATTCGTGCTGTTCATCACAATCCAGGGGGCATCCGATAAAGACTACCTTTTTCTCGGCAGGGAAGATCACGGTATAATAGGTTCCTCTTTCTCCATTTAGGATGCAATACAAAACAACTTAATCAATTTTTTTGAAGAGCAAAAGGAATTGCATTGCTCGCATTTCGCATTTGTCGAACCCCTTATCCCCCACTGTCTGAATCAGGATGGCCAGGATTTACAGGATACTCGGGATAAAAGCACCCCAACTATCCTGATCATCCTTTAATCCTGCCTATCCTGATTCGGACCATGTTTCTTGGGACATCGTATTTCCCAATATACCGGGTATCATGCTAATGTTATTATGTAATGCATCTTTAGTGCCTTAAAGATTCATTTCTGCCGAAAAAAACAAGAAAATTTTTTGCTCCTACGGGGTTACGTCACCTTATAAAATGCATTTCGAGCCTTCACCAGCTGCAAAACATTTTCAAGCGGCGAGTTGGGCGCGATTCCGCACCCCGGTGTCAGAAAATCCGTACCGTCTTCAAGACACTGGATGGCCTCCTGATAGCATTCCGCCGCCGACCCCATGAATAAGGTGGTCGCCGTGGCCACATTTCCAAATACCCGGACATTTTTTCCGTGGGCCACTTCCACCGCCTTTTTAAGGTCCGCCTTCTCCTCGATACTGATGCCGACCACTCCCGTTTCGCACATAAAGGGAACGATCTTGTCCGTATTGGCGCAGATATGCAATACCACCGGTCCCTTTGATTTTTTCACCACCTCCGTGAGCAGCGGTTGAACCAGTTTTTGCCAGAATTTTGGGCTCATGAGCGAGGGGCCGGAAGAGGGTTCCGCGATACAGTAATAGTCCGCTCCCTGGTCAAAGGCCCAGTTGATGACATCGATCATTACCGCTGAAGTCACCTCCAGGACCTTGGCCACCTTGTCGGGCGACTTCATCGTCCATCTCATAAAGTCTTCGGTTCCCACGAGGTTGCAGGCCGCGGTCCAGGGGCCCTCCGACTCACCGAAGATCGCGACCTCGTTGCCGACTTTTTCCTTTAAGATTCGAAACTGCTCCTTGTAGGCGGGAAACCGGCCCTTTTCAAAAATATTTTCGGGATAAGCCAGCCCGTCCAGGCTTTCGGCAAACGGGTGCACTTTGATATAGTGTTGCAGATCGATTTTGGCCTCTCCGAGGGTGCACCCCATCACCTCGCTTACCGGCGTTATATCCCACCCCATGGCCTTGACCCATTCAAAGCCGGCAATTTTATACCCGGCAATGGCCAATTTCGCCATGAGTTTCGGATCCGAATCCGCGGCGGGTCGCTCCGCGCCGCATTTTTTCATCAGGTCCACAACGCCGTAGGTGGTGGTACAACCCACCGGTGTCGTGTCCACTTCCTTTCCCTCCAGACGTCTCATGAACCTCTCTTTTAAATTCATTCGTCCGTTCTCCTTTTCTCTCAAAACGCCGCCTTCAGCGGCGGCAGTGGTTATACCGCCAGATGATCCAGAATGATCCGTTGATTATCGATCAGCTCCTGTGTCGTTGCGATTCCGGCAATTTTCCCCTTGGTGCTCATCAGGTAATGCCGGCTGGCGACTTTCAGCGCCATGCGGTAGTTTTGCTCGACGACCAGCAGCGTCATTCCCGAGCCGACACAGAAATTTTTCACGATTTCGGTGACCGTATCCACCAGCAGGGGCGAAAGCCCCTGAGAAGGCTCATCCAGAATGATAATTTTGGGATTGCTGATGAGCGCGCGTCCAATGGCGAGCATCTGCTGCTCGCCGCCGCTCAGCGTCGATCCATCCTGCCGGGTGCGGTTGGCCAGGACCGGAAAATGCTCGTACACCCGTCCCAGCGTCCAGGGGTCTTTCCCGTCACCGGAACGCGCGGCAATTCTCAGATTTTCTTCCACGGTCAGCCCCGGGAAAATATGCCGTTCCGCCGGAACATAGGCGACCCCCATCTGGGATACCCGGTGCGCGGGCCAGCGGGTCGTCTTTTGACCGTCAATGGTAATCGATCCGGATCGGGTCGGGGTCAGTCCCATGACGGATCGCAGTGTCGTCGTCTTGCCGACACCGTTTCGGCCCAGAATGGAGACGGCCTCGTGCGCATTGACGAATAAAGACAGTCCCTGAATGACGTGACTTTCTCCGTAATAGGTGTGAATGTCTTCTATCTCCAGAATGCTATGCGTCTTTTCCAAGGTAGGCCTCCCTGACGAACGGGTTGGCCCGGATCTCTTCGGGCGAGCCCTCGGCGATGATGCTGCCGTAATGCAGCACGGTGATCTTATCGGAGATGCTCATGACCATGTCCATATCGTGTTCCACCAGGACGATGGATATTTCCCTGGAAAGCCCCTTGATCAGCTCGGCGATATGCCGGGTTTCAGCGGGCGACATACCGGCCGTGGGCTCATCGAGAAAGAGAACTTCCGGATCTCCGGAGAGCGCAATGGCCACTTCCAGTATCCGCTGGTCGCCGTAAGCCAGGTTCTTGGCCGGGGTGTCGGCGCAATCCTGAAGGCCCAGTCGCTCCAGAATCCCCCAGGTGTCACTCGCCACCTTTTTCAGACTTTTTTTGGTCGAAAAAATCCGTAATGAGCCGCCCGCCCGGGCCTGTTTGGCGATCCGCACATTTTCAAAGACGGTGAGATTATTAAAGATGCTCGTTATTTGAAAGGTTCTGCAGATCCCCAATTTAACCAGTTCATGGGTCGGCCGGTTGGTGATTTCCGTGCCTTGAAAATACACTTTCCCGGAGCTCGCCGGTATTCGGCCGGTAATGATGTTGATGAAGGTCGTTTTGCCGGCGCCGTTGGGCCCGATAATGGATCGCAATCCGCTTTTATCAATTTCGATGCACACGCAATCCGTTGCCGTGACACCACCGAATTGCCGACACAGATTATCAGTGCATAAGAACGCTTCCATGATATGGAATCAACCCCTTCGCAGCCGCTTGAATACGTTACCGAGACCGACAAACCCCGTCGGAAGGAACAGCACCAGAAAAATCACGACGAGTCCGAGGAAAATTTCCCAATGCTCGGTCATGGTGCTCAGATAATCCTGAAGATAGATAAAAATGCCCGCTCCGACGATCGGCCCCCAGAGCGACCCCATGCCCCCCAGCAGCACCATCATCAGCACCCCGGCGCCGGCAAAGGCGCTCATCGTGGTCGGACCGATATTCCCCTTGTAGAGAATGAAGAGCGCGCCGGCCGCTCCAGCCAGAACGCAGGCCAGCATCCATCCGTAGAGCTTGTATCGCCTGACATCGATGCCGACAAACGCCGCGCGCTCCTCATTTTCACGAATGGCTTCCAGCACGGCGCCAAAAGGGGACCGGATGATCCGGCGAGTCAGAATAAACGCAAGGGTGACTACCACCAGGGTCAGCAGATAGATGTGGGTCGGGTTTCCGGTTTTCCCGATCAGCCATCCGAAAAGATGAATATCGGGACTGGGGACTCCCATCAGCCCGTCATCTCCGCCGGTAACGCCATACCATTTCCAGACGATGGTATAGAACATCATGCCGAAGGCCAGGGTGAGGAGCGCAAAGGCGAGCCCGCCGGTCCGCACCTGAACCCAGCCGACCGGCAAGGCCACGAGTCCCGTGACGATGACACCGGCGAGGCACGCGAGCCAGAGCGATGTGGGAGAGACATGGATCAGAAAGAGGCCCACCGCATAGGCGCCGATTCCGAGATAGGCATTGTGCATGAAGGAGAGCAGTCCCGCGTAGCCCAGCAGCACATCCAGACTCATGGCGAGAAGGCCGAAGATCATGATCTCCGTTAACAAACTGATATAAAACCGATTTTTCCATACAAACGGCAGCGATGCCAGCGCGATGAAGAGCGCCGCGAGGCCGACCAGTTTTAAGGGCGATACCGGGGGGTGCGCGTCAGGCATCGAGCGTGAGCCACTCATTATTCAAATTTCCCTTCGCCGAGAAGTCCGCGGGGCATGAACGCCAGAATGACCGCCATCATCATGTAAACGATCACCATTGCCAGATCGGTGATGTAAAATTCCGCCAGGGTTTGGACGACACCGATGAGAAGTGCGGCAAACACGGCGCCGCGCAAGCTCCCCAGGCCGCCGATCACGATCACTACAAAGGAGCTGATCAGCATCTCATGACCCATAAGCGGGTCAATGGTCGTCAGGGGGCCGGCGATAATGCCGGCTACTCCCGCCAGGGCGCAACCCAGAACAAACGCGCCGATGTGGACATAATTCAAATTAATGCCCAGGCAGGATACCATTTCCGGAATCGTGCTCGCGGCTCTTAGAATCAGGCCGATTCGGGTTTTATTCAAAAAAAGCATCAGCCCCACCATGACCGCCGCGGTCGTCGCGAGGGTGACCAGCCGGAATACCGGGTAGTGGGTGCCGAAAATGGACAGTGTCTCGCGCATGAAGGCGGGAAGCGCGATAAACCGGGGCTCGTTTCCCCAACTGTGTTTTATCGCGCCGTCCAGAAGAAACATCAGCCCGTAAGTCAGAATGAGGGTGTAGATCATGGAGCGCTTTCGCATGGGTGCGATCACGAGGCGCTCCAGAATGAGTCCGACTATCCCCACGATGACCGGTGCGAGCACCAGGGCCACGAAAAAATTGACGCCGAAAGAGACAATCGTGTAGCCGGTATAGGCGCCGATGGCATACAGCGACCCGTGCGCCAGATTCATCACGCGGCTCAGCCCGTAGATGATATTCAGGCCGACGGCGACGATCAAAAAGACGCCGCCCAGCACGAGGGAGTTTAGCGTGATGTCGACAGCGGTTGCGATTCCACTCATGTTGATCTCTTCTATCCTGCGTCCCGCCGCGCGGGGAAATCGTTATGGGGCACTGTTTTAAAAACGTGGATGTCGGCCCATTCGGTGAATCGTGGGGGACATTTCCCACCGAATCGACAGGGCGGACACGTACCGAATCGGGGCGGACACGCAGGTCCGCCCCCTCAAACCGCTGCCCTTCGGTTTTCCATCATCTGCCTTTTTACGACTCCGGCGGTCCCAGTTCAGTCGCCTTAAAGGTTTCCAGGACCTTCATGGAAACCTTGGCACCGTAAGGATTCTCCGGAGCGGCCGTGGTTTCCGTCAAAACAGCGTCATTGCGCGCGCAGTTGTCTTTGGCTGAAATCCGGACCGTTCCATAGGGGCCGTCAAAGCTCATGCCTTTGAGGGCCGTTGCGATCGCCATTGCTTCCGTGCTTCCCGCTTTTTCAATCGCATTGAAAAGATTCATGGCGCCCACATAGCTGTGAACCGCGGCATCGGAGGGAATCGTCTTGTATTTGGCGAAGAACGCCTTTTCCCATTTATCGGAGGTGGGGGTGTTGACATCCCAGGACCAGTCCGAAGCACCGAATATGCCGTAACAGGCTTCGCCACCGGCTTCCAGTTCGAGCGGTCCGGGCGCTGCCGCGGAAATAAGCTTTACACCCTGGGCCTGAAGCCCGAAATCAGCGGCCTGTTTGGCGAAAACGGGAATAACGTTGGTGATGAAGGCCATATAGATGCCGTCCGCGCCGGAAGCCTTGATTTTGCTGATATAGGAAGACCAGTCTTTTGTTGCAATGGGGGCTCTGTCATAGGTTTCATTGACGATTTTGATCCCGAGCGGCTTGGCAAGAGCGATAAACCGGTCTCCCGCGTCATGGCCCCAGGCGTAGTCATGAACGATGACATAATACGAACGATTTTTAAGCTCCGGCCGGGCCATGATGCCCTTGACGTTTCCGACGGCGGTTTGATCATTTGCCAGCTGACCGCATCTGAAAACCAGCGGGTGGCGGTTGTAAAACTCGGTCGTCATGACATGGGTGGTGAGAAAAGGGACATTGAGTTTGTCAATATTCTCCGCAATGGCGAGTCCCACGCCGCTCGAAAATACACCGATCAAGGCCTTGCAGCCGTCCTTGTAAACGAGTTTTTCAGCTTTGGTTACCGCCACGGGCGGCTTTAACTGGGTATCTTCCACCAGAAGTTCTATTGGGTTACCCAGCACCTTGCCTTTTTCTTCCGCTGCCATCTCGATGCCGTATTTCATTTCCAGGCCGCCTTGCGCAACAATGCCGGTCAGCGGTACCAGCACGCCGATTTTTACCGGTTCACCTGCTGCCGCCGGTAGTGCCGTAAGCACCAAAACGGCAAACACCACACCTAGCGTTACTACCAATAGCTTTTTCATCGCCTCCTCCTTCTTTTGTAAAAAGATTTTTGGATGTATGACGGATGGGGCACGCCCCGCACCCCGTTAGTAACCGGCCTTAAGTGTTTCATTGGTGTTAATCCGGAAGCGCCAGATCGATCAGTTCGGTCAGGTCGTGCAGGCTCATTGTGCTCCCGATCCGCTTGGAACCCTCGGTAAGGTTGAAGTAGCAAAATGGGCAAATCGAAACCATCTTTTCAGCGCCGGTTTCCATGCCTTCCTGAATGCGCGTTCCGGCATTTTTTGAGGCCCAGTCGGTAAATCCCGTCATGACGCCCCCCCCGCCGCCGCAGCAATACGAATTGCCCCGAATCCGGTCCATCTCCACAAAACTCACTCCCGGAATCGCCTGGATGATTTCACGCGGCAGGTCATACAGGCATTCGCTTTCATCCACCCCCACATAGGCGCCTTCCCAGAGCTCGCTGCCGTCCTTATCGACGCGGAATTTGTTGAGATGGCGGCCCGTATGACACGGATCATGATAGGTGACTTTCCACGGCAACGGCTTTTCAAATTTCAGCTTGCCGTTTTTCATCAACCGGTGAAGGTACTGAGCGGTGTGGAGGACTTCAATGCCGTCCATCATTTGATCGTATTCAGAGGAGAGAATATAGTCTTTTTTAATGGCACGAAAGCAACCGGCGCAGGATGTCACAATGGTTTTGACGCCTTTTTCGGCATGAAGCGTTTTAAATGCTTCGAGGTTGTTGACAGCTACCCGTTTGAATTCTTCGGCGTCTCCCACGCGCATGGCAGTAGAGCCGCAGCAAACCTCACTTTCCCCGAGAATACCGAAGTCGATGCCGAGCTTTTGAAAAATGCGGGCCGTTGCCTGGGGAACCGCCTGTGCGATTTTATTGAAGGCGCCGGTGCAGCCCACATAAAAAAGTACTTCCGCCGGCTCCACGTTGAGATCCTTGATGGGGGTTTTGGCTTTTTTAAAGGGACGAGTCCAGTCCATGCGCACCCGGCGGGGCCCCTGGTAGGGGTTGTTGTAGCTTTTCATGGACTGAATGATGTTTTTTTGTGCCGGCATCGGTCCCGCGCCGCTTTGAACCGCTTCACGCCGCATGGCTTCGATCACCTCGGGGATATGCGGCTTGTAGTCCACCTGGCACTGGTTCTGACAGCCGCCGCAAACTGTGCATTTATAGACTGCCTCCAGAAATTCGGGATCATCGAAAGTAAGGGACCCGTCCGTAATGCCGCGCGCAAAGGCGGCCTTTCCCTTGGACGAGTAATATCCTTCGAACCCGAATTCCGTGCCGGCTGGGCAGATGGGCCGGGTAAAGGGGGGGGGACCGAAATCATAGGCCGAGCGGCAGGTGCCGCAAGCCGTACAGCGCCAGAAATAATGCTCCAGATCTTTCAGCGAAGATATCTTCCATTCCATTGTTTCATTCCTCCGATTTCTATCTTGCAGTTCGCGCATTGCCGTACCGTCGATCGCCGAAGGGCGCAAAACGGCGGGGCGCAACCTAAACCATGCCAGAATTGTACTCGCTTTATAGCGCCAGTTTTCCGGGATTCATGATATCATTGGGATCCAGCATCTCCTTGACCCGCTTGAGCAGCATTAAATAGCCGGGGTGGGCGCGTTTATTGATTTCCTCTCCGAAATCGACCGGCGGTTTGTAGGGAATGCCGCCATGATCGAGATCGACTTTGAGACACTCCACGATCGCGCGGCGCGCATTTTCCGTTTCCTCGGGGCTTTGCTTGTTAAAAGGAATCATCGCCCGCAGCATGCCGTAATGAACTCCCCGGTACATGCTCATGCGGATCGATGGAGAGAGATTGTGACCGATCAGTAATTTCTTCCAGGCGGTGTAAACCGGCGCCCACTTATTGGCGGGCGTGAAGGTGCCCGGCCACGAAATGCCGGCGCCGGCCATCTTGCAGTAGTTTTTGGTGGAACCGACGATCTGGCTGGGCAATTGCGTTCTCGCCCGAAGCGCTTCTTCCGGATACTGTGTGACTTTAAGGGATGTGCCTTTTTTCTGTTCCTCGTCCACTACCATCTGCCAGATTTCTTCCCGAGCCTCCTTTTCCTTTTGTGTAAAGGAGTTGGTATTGGCGAAACTGAACCATTCGGGGGCGGCTTCCGGTTTTTCACGATACGGGTAGGGGATCGGTACCTGCGCAAGCCACCAGGAGACAGCCGTCAAGTCATCGCAGATCTCATAATTACTCAAATTGTTCATATAGGAGTACATGTCTTCGACATTATCGCAGGAGACCGTAAACACTTTCAGAAACGGTGGAATGGGATGAACGCCGATACCGAGTTTCGTGACGATACCCGTGGTTCCCAGCCAGCCCTTAAAGAGACCGTCCAGCTTGGGGAGCGGCAGCGTGCTGTGCCAGGCATCCTCAACAATGGCACAGGATCCGACCCGCACCAGCTCGCCCGTCGGAAGCACGACTTCCATGCTCGTAATTTCCTGGCTGTTGAGCCCGTAGCGGGCGTTCAGACCACCGATGCCATGGTTAATGGCGCACGAGGAAACCGATGCGGACGGGGGGCCCACGGGCCAGCCGAAGCGCAGTTTGTGGGCAAAAAGGGCTTCGGCCAGCTGGCCGTGAGAGACGCCCGGCTCGATGACCGCATAATGGGATTCGGGATCGATTTTTATGATTTTATTCATCTTCTTCAAATCGAGAAGAATACCGCCCCGCTCCGGAATGCAGAGTCCGCCGATGTTGGTGCCGGCGGTAAAGGGGACCACCGGTATCTTTTCGCGGTTGGCAAAGCGCATGAGCTCCTGAATCTGCTCGACGGTCTCGGCCATCACCACGTAATCGGGGAGTTTGGGTTGAACGAACGACATGTCATAGGAGTAGGCATAGCGGATATGTTTGGCCGCGGTGGCGTTTTTCTCGCCCACGATGCGCTGCAACTCCATGACAATTCTTTCCTCTTCCATTGATTTTTTCGGCATATCGGACACGATCAATCCTCCTTGCGGTTACAAATTATTTGATTTTCTTTATCCTTAAATAGACATAATGTTGGGAAGGGGTTGGCTAAAAGCCAACGCCGGTTATGCCCGCAACCCGTAAGGGCGGTTCGCGAACCGCCCCTACAAGGCCGTGCCATGGAAGCAGGCACTATGTATTAAAAAAATTTCTTGTTTTTTTCGACAGGAATTAACCTGTAAGGCGCTAACTGCTATGGCTGACCGCTGATCGCTACAATTAAAAGCACTATTCAGGCGTGTTGGAAAATCAGAAGTAAATGTACCGTCACACGTTAAGCTAACAGCTAACAGCTATCAGCTTCCAAGTTACTTTATGATAAACCCCTGCCGTGGGCGGGGTGGAGCGCTAACAGCTAACAGCGTTAGAGTTGTCAGCGTTCAAGCGGCGCATCGGCATCGCAATAGGCCGCCATCATCTCGTCTACTTCCTCGATATGCCGAAGCATGGCGGAACGGGCGCGTTCAGGATTTCGATCGCGCAGAGCCGCTAGGATATGTTCGTGCGCCTCGAATACCCGCACCGAGAATTGTTCGTCCAGCTCCAGCTCCAGCTTTATATTCACAATTGCATTTTTGAGCGAATCGATAACAAAACATACCAAACGGTTGCCGGTTATTTCGGCAATCCGGTGATGAAAATAGGTGTCCAGCTCATAAAAAAATGCACCCTGGCCGAGCTTTTTCTTGGTCCGGGCCAGGTTTTCCTCAAGGTCGGCCAAATCTTGGGGCGTTAACTTCAGGGCTGCAATTTCAGTTGCCGCGGGTTCGATAAAGGAGCGAAGCTCAGTGAATTCATGAATGGAGGGGTTTTGAAAGAAGATATAGTTGAACATGTTGTTCCGGGCCGTTTTCAGATCCACTTCCCTGACAAATGCGCCGCCGGCCACCCCCTGTCGAACTTCAAGCAGCCCCAGCGCTTCAAGTGCTCGAAACGCCTCTCTTAGCGAGGCTTTGCTGACCTCGAAATTTTTTGACAGGTCCTTTTCCGAAGGCAGCCGATCGCCGGGCTTCAGCTCGCCGGCCAGGATGGCCTTGCGGATCTGATCGACGATATTGGTCGAAATTCTATTGGTTTTTGCAGTTTTAAACATGGCCTGCTTACCGGATCGGCTGATTTTTTTTAATACTCAACATCAAGGTTCCTTCTTCATTGCCACAGCCGAATACTGTGTGTCAACAAAAATTTATAATAATCAAAACATCTGATGTTTTGATATTTTTATTGACAAAATTCCGTCCCTATGAATATAGCCATCCCTATCGCACTGGCCGGGTCATTTCACGTATTGCGCCAACGCCAGCAATCCTTATATATGTGACGGTCATCAATATATATGTGACGGTATTCAATCCGGTCCATTTTTTTAGGCCGGTAAATGAGCCGCCGCAAATCCGGCGGCGTCAACCAGCAATACAACGAGAAAGCGGGAGCACAACATGGGAATAATAATCGATGCGCAATTGTGTACCGGTTGCATGGCCTGTGAGATGGCTTGCGGATACCACCGGGATGATGGGTTCGCCCTCCTTTCGTCCTGCATTATGGCCTACCGGACAAAAGAAAAAAAAGATTACTTCGGGGTGATTCTAAAGCGGGAAGAAGAACTCGTGGTTGCCCGGCCCGAGGGAACGGAAATCAAACGGCTTGGCGACATTCAAGATGCCTGCGATTCCGGTAAACCGGCGGATGCATCGGCCAAACCGCTGTTGCTGCGGGAAGCCTGTGATTTATGTGAAGAGATGGATCTCGGCCCGCTGTGCGTCAAATTCTGTCCGGTGGGGGCGATCAGTGAAGGCTGAAGGCAGAAGGCTATAGGCTATAGGCTATAGGCTATAGGCTATAGGCTATTGGCTATAGGCTGAAGGCTGACTTATTCGTCCCATTTGTCCTATTTGTCCCATTCATCCGTTACGGTGAATCTGTAACTGATTTTTAAGCATAAAGCATCTCTGTGATATTCAAGCAAAGCGTATCCGCTAAGAATTCTGCAAAGGATAAGGAGAACGATATGGAATATTTATCCGCGGGAAAAATTCTGGTGGTGGACCTCGCCGCCGGAACGGTCAAGGATGAAGCACTCACGGATGAGCTGGTCGAAGAGAAAATCGGCGGCGCGGCCATTACCCGATATCTTTACGAGCGGCATGCGGACGCCGACCCCATCGTAATCGGCACCGGCCTCTTGACCGGAACCCTGTTTCCGGCCTCATCGGCCAGTGTGATGACCGCCAAAAGTCCGGTGACCGGAAAGGTGTGTCATTTCCCGATCACCTTGAAGGCAGGCCTTGAGATTCAGTATGCCGGATTTGATTATATCGTGATTCGGGGCAAATCGGCAAAACCGGTGTTTTTATGGATTCATGACGGTGTGGCGGATATCAGCGACGCCGGGAGCGTGTGGGGAAAAGACGTCTGGGATACCACGGCGGCGTGGCGAAAGGCCATGGGAGATGATTTGATTCAGACCCTCGTTATCGGGCCGGCCGGCGAACAATTGTCCGATTTGGCTCAGGTTTGCACCAATTATTGGGCAAGCGCGGACCGGTGGGGGTTCGGCAAATGCTTCGGCCTAAAAAAACTCAAAGGTCTTGCCTTCCGGGGCATGGGGCTGCTGGAAGTATCCGATCCCGCGGAATTCGTGGAACTCTCACTCGACATTCTGGAAGAAATAAAGGAAGGAGAATTCGTGGGCCGGGCGGGCATCGGCGACATCGCGGCGGCCATGGGAGAAACCGATTTGAAGGGCTGGCTGGCGCCGATCGTTCATCGACATAGCGCCTGCTATAATACGCCGTATCCCGCCAATACCTTTGTCTTTCTGGATGAGGACCCGAAAAGAATGCAGGAGCCGGAAATTGAGGAGCCGGGCTTTTTAATTACGGATGTGTTCGGTCTTATCGGATTTAAAAAGGCCGGTTTTGATGCGAAAGAAGCATGCCGCTTGCTGAAAGCCTGTGCCCGATTCGGTATCGACGCCGTCGGGGTTGCCGGGCAAAGCCTTGCCGCCGGCAAAAAAACCGCTGAAGATATTACCGCCTCTCTGGCACAATTCACGGGGGCCGCCTCTCACCCGGGTAAGGGGATTTTCAGTCCCTGGTGCCCCGCCCAACCCCTCTTCGGTCAATTTGAAGAGGCCGGCGCCGATATGGCCGCCTGGTGGGAGCGCCGCATGGCGATCTCCTATATCTTCGGGATTCATCCGATGTTTGCGGTCATGAGCCCGCAGATCGTGGAAGATGATCTGCTGGAAATTGCGAGCATTGGAACCGGGCTGAGCTTTACGGCCGAAACACTGGAAAATGCCGTTGCATCCTTAGTCGCTTAGAGACCTGGAAGATTCCAATATCCCGTTTACAAGCGGCAGACCGACTCGGTTTTTGAAACCGAGTCGGTCTTTCGACGCGGACATAAAGGGTATTTCGGAGCTATTAACCTCCCATACTGACATATTGAAGCAACGGTTGGCGCGGAGTGAAAAGATGGGGCTGGAAGCCGGAGAACTCCTTCATGATAAAAGCAGTTTCGGAAGTAGTCCATTGAAATACCCGCGTATCGGCATTTACGCCGGAGAAGGCACCTCGCATTCATGGCTGTGGTTTGTCGACCTCTTCGAGCGGATGGGCGTTACGGATATCTCGATTCTCGATGCCACAGCCGTGCACTCGGGACAACTCCAGCGGATGGACGTTTTTGCGGTATCGGGGGGCGACACGGTGGCCATCGCGGAAGCACTCGGAGAAGACGGCGGCCGGCGGCTGTTGGATTTTATCTCTGGCGGGGGCCTGTATCTGGGGGCTTGCGCCGGCGCTTACCTCGTGATGAATTCCTCCAAGCCTCATTTATCTCACTTCAATTTTGCCGCCGTAAAGATTTCCAACCTCAGCAAGCGACTGCCGGCATGCCACTACATGACGCATAAGTTTTCCATGGCCTACGGGTGTGACCATATCTTTCATCCGGTTAGAGATGCGGTCTGTTTGCGGCTGAACGGCGATCCGCCGTTTTCAGGCGAGCCCAAATTGCTTGCTCCCTTATACGGCGGGCCGGGAATGCTGGCGCCGCCGGAGGCCGAGGTGCTGGCCAGCTATGATTCCTTTACGGCAAAGACCGTATTCCTGGTGGACGAAGAGCTGGCGAAGGACACATTGCTGGATACCGCCGCGGCTCTTCGCGTTCAGATGGGAAAGGGATGGATGTATCTGTTCGGTCCGCATTTTGAGCACCCGCATTACCCTCGGGCCAACCGTCTGGTGATGGATGCCGTTTACCGGGGCAGGGGGCAACATCGGAAGGGGGGGGTACCGGTTTCAGGGGATTTGCTGCCTCTCCCGGTATCCGTAAGCGCGAATTTGATATACACGCTTCGACGGGAGTTGAGTAATTCCAGAATTGTAGCCGCGGGCCTTGAAATGCTTTCGGTGCGATGGCGGATCGGCGCCAAGGTCTATGAGCCGGAAAAAATCAGAGTTTTTCTCGATGCCATGTGGCAACGCTTGAAATCCATGGAGAAGAAAGAGCAGATGGTAGCGGAGGCGGGCTTAGCGGAAGCGCTTATCACCGATGCCGTCGAGACAACTGCCCAGCTGCGGCGGCTTAAAAACGAGCTGGATGAAAAAAAGCAAACGGACCCGATCGCCCGTGAGCTTTTCCAGCTGCTGCATCGATATACCATGCGGTTTTTTGAACTTTATTTCGGATCGGGGCCAGGCTAAATGCACGGTTTCATAAATACGGTGACGAATTTTTTTACCTTTTCATCTTCGTGCCCTTCGTGTTCTTCGTGGTTGAATTCACAAGGTTTTTATAACCACGAAGGGCACGAAGCACACGAAGATGATGCGGTCAATACGTTATCGAAATGGTGAAATCATGTACTAAGGTGTGAATGCCAAAAGTTCTCGGAAAGTTGGAGTATTCCAATTTTCTTCAGTCACCCGCTGACACCAAGGAGCAAAAATTGAATCGCCCAATTCTCCAAAGCGATCTTTACCGGAGATACCCGTTGACCTTCGGCATTGCGCTTGCGGCCCTGATGCTGATCGGGATTAGTGGAAGCGCGGAGGCCGTCAAGTTACCGCCTTCAGGCACGGCGTCCGGCTGGTTTGTCGACATGAACCGGTTTACACTTTCAGCCCATGCCGCTCTCAAATGCGACGATTGCCATGGATCGATGCGTGAGGATGGCGCTGCGCATCCGGATGAGAAACGGCCCGGTTTTTTAAAGCAATCCGCCACCCGCGCCTATGATTACGCCCGTTGTGCCAGATGCCATGATCTCTCCTATAAACGCTATCTCGAAGGCGGGCATGCCAAAGTCCTTCGGGAAGAGAAGAACCCTTCCGGAGAGAATAACGCCTCCGGAGACAAAAGCTCCTCCACGGAGAAAATAGCACGCACGGCGGAAAAGATCATGGCGCCGACCTGCGGGGAATGCCACGAGTCCCACTATGAGAGATCCGGTCTTTCCCGGGTGGCGGTGGGAAAGCGCATGCTTGGCGTTTGCGGCCGCTGCCATCCGGCTCACGCAGCCAGTTACCGTGAGAATATTCATGGGCGGGAGGGAATCGATCTGGGGAATCCAAAGGCGGCCCTCTGCACCGATTGCCATGGCGCGCATACCGTCAATTCCCTGAAAAAGCCGGAAATCGCACTGACCGCCTGCCGTCGCTGTCATTCCCGGGCGGATGCCGGGTTTACCGGTATTGTGATCCATGCCTCCCTGGAGAGTGTGCCCGCAGCCGATGCTCCCAAAAGGGCCGAAGTGCTATGGATCCATCGCGTTCGATGGGTTGCCCTGGCGGTGCTGGCGCTCTCCCTGGCATTCTTTGTGGGCCACAGTTTTCTGTGGTTGCTGCGGGAAATTCACGAAAAATTGAGGAAACACTGATATGCGGACGACATCCTTTTCCCTGCACGCTTCGCCGGACGCGCCGGTCCGTTTTTCCGTTCTGCACCGGTTTTTGCACCTCGTGGTGATGTTCGGATTTACGGGCCTCGCCGTCACCGGACTCTCCCTGGGGTTGAGTTCAACCGCTCCGGCCCGCGGTTTCATGTGGTTGATCGGCGGAGCCGCTCACGCCGCATGGCTGCATCGGTGTTGCGCCGTTCTTACCTATGGCTGCGTCTTAATACACGCGCTGTGGTTTCTGTACTTTAAGTTCGGCCTCGCCGGGGCCTGGACGGGACCGGATTCGATTTTTCCATCCGGAAAAGATGTTTCGGATTTCAAACACCACCTGGCCTATTTTTTAGGCCGGGAAGTATCGCCTCCGGTCTTTAACAAATTCTCCTATATGGAAAAGATCGAATATTGGGCGCTTTTCATCGGCATGAACACCATGGGGATGACCGGTCTCATTCTGTGGTTTCCCGAGTGCGTTACCCGGTATCTTCCCGGATTCTGGGTCAATATTGCCCAGGTGCTTCACTTCTACGAGGCCGTCCTGGCGGTTATTGTGAAGGTATTTATCCATATCGGCATGGCACATTTCCGTCCGGGTGTTTATCCGGCGGATACGAGTATTTTTACCGGCCGGAGCCTTACGGAAACGACCGGAGGCGCTGCCGCCGGACGCTATTCGAACGATGTGACGGCAAGAGAGGAAGGATAGTCGATGCGCACAAAAGGTTACTTGGGAGTGGCTTTCGCCGGCGCCGTTATCATATTCATGGGGATTGCCGGACTTCCATCGGCGGGCGCCGGGACGATACCCCTTGAAACCGGCAAGCCGGTCTGCCTCGATTGTCACCGGCAGCCCAATATTCACACCAACGAAGGCGTGGTGACGGCCAATGCCTTCTGTAACGGCTGCCACGAAAAACCCGACTGCCGCCGGACGGTGGACGGAAAGGCCGTCTCGCTCCAATTGCCCGAGCTCACCGCCGGGGATAATCCGCATCATTATACGGCCTGCACTCACTGTCATACGGATGTGGCCCGGTCCCCCCATAAAAGTCAGACCGGCGTCCGGTGCCGGAGCTGCCATTCGGTTCACGGCGAGGGCACGGCCCATGCGCCGCACCTGCGGGTGGATTGTCAGGCCTGCCATTTCGCTTCCGATTCCGTACGGTTGGATGGAATCGATCATCGCATTAAATTGGCAGGGCAGACCGCTGACGGTGAGCCCATCGGTCTTGTCTCGCACGCTTTGGCGGATGTGAAAAACGAGAAACTCTGTGAGCGCTGCCACCGCCCCGGAAACACGGTCGGCGCATCGGCGGTTGTGCTGCCGGCCAAAAGCGTTTTGTGCGTGATGTGTCATCCATCGCCCCTGGCCATCGGGCATCCGATCTTCTGGCTGGCTTTGGGCTTTCTGCTGCTCGGCTTTTTCGTAATGCTGCGATTCTGGTTTCTCGGCAGTGTGCGGGGAGAGGAGGTTTCTCTTCACCGGAAAATCAGCCTTGGCTCGGATGCCGTCTGGGAGACCCTGTTTTCCCGGCGGATTTTCACCGTGCTAAAGGTGCTGTTGATCGATATCTTTCTTCAACGCCGGATACTGAAAGAAAGTGTGCAGCGCTGGTCGCTTCACTCGCTGATCTTTCTGGCTATGATGGCGAGGTTTGCCATGAGCCTTTTTACCGGTCTCATTTTCAGTATCGACCCGGAGGGGACGTTATCCCTGGCACTGATGGACAAGAATCATCCGGCCACGGCCTTTATATATGATCTTCTGGGGTTTTTGATCCTCCTGGGAATCCTCTGGGCACTGATCCGGCGATTTGTCGTCAAACCCGTCCAGGCCACGGCGGAAATCGAGGACAGCCTCACCCTGATTATTCTCGGTGTCCTTATCATCCTGGGGTTTATGGTGAGCGCTGCCGGCATATTGCTAACCCGATTACCCGCGGAAACGGCCGTTTTCTCCTTTATCGGTTTCTCTCTCTCACGGTTTCCGGCATGGCTCCCCGTGGATTGGCGATCGGCCTATCCGGTTCTCTGGTACGCGCACGCCGTTGCGGGTGCCGCGTTGATTGCCTATCTGCCCTTCGGAAAGCTCAAGCACGTTTTCAATGTGCCGCTGACCTATATTATGGAGGAAGTGTGGGGTGTCGAAAAGGTAAAGCGGGTCTAAGCCCGGGCAACGCCGCTTTTTGTGCTCTTAATCTCAATCTTGCTTTTGCTCTTGATCCAGTAGAGTAAGAGTAAGAGCAAGAGCAAGAGCAAGATAAGCGGTATATTGGAACATCCGATCCCTATAAAGGACTATGCTGGAACATGTCTCAAGAAAACAATGAAAATACGCGGCCAAATGAAGAAAAAGATGAGCCAACGGATACGGATGAAGTACGCCGGTTACCGCTGCGGAGTCTGAATATAAAGCAGTTGATCGCGCTCGATGCCTGCACCCGGTGCGGCGAATGCCTCACATGGTGTCCCGTGCACGATCAGGATGCCCGGGAAGCGATTATTCCCAGAAGGAAAGTAATCGACTTTTTGAAAATTGCCAAAGCCCAGCACGGATTTCTGGCGAAAATCATGACGCATGAAAAGATCAGCGAGCCGTTTAAACGCATGCTCGGCCGGATTTTTGGCTACCGCGCCATCGGAAAAGCGGAAATAGAGGATTTCGTTCAAAACCTTTACGAGTGTTCCACTTGCGGCCAATGTGAAGTGGTCTGTCCGGCCCATATCGAAACCGTTGCCCTGTGGGAAGAGTTGCGACGCATTATCGTTCAGGCCGGATACGGTCCCCTGGAGGTCCAAAAGGGGCTGGTGAAAAGTGTCAAGGCCTTTGACAATCCCTGGCAGCAGCCCCGGGCCGGGCGCACCAAATGGGCGCGGAAAGCCTTAAAGGACGGGCTCATCCGGCAGTTGCCCCGAGAAATCAAAAAGACCCGCGCAAAGGTGCTCCTGTTCTTCGGTTGCACAGCCTCCTATGATGTCAATGTGCGGCAGGTGGCCATCAACACGATCAATATTCTGGAAGCTTTGGGAATCGATTACGGCATTCTCGGGGCTGAGGAAAAATGTTGCGCCAGCGTGCTCTTGCGCATGGGAGATCCGGAACACCACCGCGTCTTTAAGGAAAACATCGATCTTTTCAACAGCCTCGGCATCGACACCCTGATCAGCTCCTGTTCCGGCTGCTTTAAAACCATCATGCAGGACTATCCCCGGATCGCGCCGCTCAATTTTGAGGTCCTGCATTCCGTCGAATTCTTCGCGCGCCTTCTAATAAATGGTAAACTGACCTTCCCGCATCCGGTCAACCGCACAGTGACCTATCACGATCCTTGCCATCTGGGACGAGCCACGGGCGGCTTTGACGCTCCCCGAATGATCATGGAGGCCATTCCCGGTTTAACACTCATTGAGATGCCCCGAAACCGGGAGTATTCGCGATGCTGCGGCGCGGGGGGCGGGCTCAAGGCCGGTTTTCCGGACATCCAGAATAAAATGGCCCGGCGGCGGATTCGGGAAGCCGAGGAAACCGGGGCGGACTCTCTGGTGTCCTGCTGCCCGTTTTGCTTTCAGGGCCTGAATATCGGCATCAGTGCGCTGGAATCTCCGCTGGTCATGCGGGACATCAGTGCGCTTGTGGCCGAATCGCTTTTGGGCTATGATGCCTTCCAGCAACCCGCAGCTCCGGCGACTTCGGTCACCCCGACTTTTCCGGAGACGGATGAAACGGGAGAGGAAACAGAATCTCCGGTCACGCCCGAAAAAACGGTTTCCGTGGCCGTTGCGGTTCAGAAGAACGAAGCGCCCTCCGATGAAAGGGCGGCAAAAAAAGCGGAAAGAGAAAGAAAGCGGATGGCCCGCCGGACGGAGGCCTCAAGCGAGGTTCCGGAAGAAAAGGCGGTGCCGCCGATCGACGTGATTCCGGCGGAAGTAATTGCGAGTCAACCCGCGGCGGAAAAAGGCGACGAAGAGGCTGCCAGGGATGCCAAAAAGGCGGATCGGGAACAACGGCGGGCAGCCCGCAGGCCGGTCGGTAAAAGCGATGCCGGGTCGGGCGCTGCGGCAGAGAGTGTTCCCGTGGCCGAAGTTGACGCGCCTGAAGCATCGCCCGCGGCAGTGTTCCAGGCGCTTGAGTTACCGCCCGAGGTTGCAGAAGAAAACGAGAATGACAGCAAGCAGGAACGGGAACGCAAGCGTGCGGAACGGCGGGCGGAACGGGAAAAAGAGAAGTCAGCCAGAAGGGATGCCCGAAAATAGGGACGTTTGGAATTTCCATCACCGTTGAATGGAGGATACGGATGAAACGATCGGTACTCATGCTGCTTCTGACCGCTCTTCTCTTGGGAGGCCTTGCGGCGAATCATGCCGCGGCTGCCGAGCCGGCGATTCGGATGGCCGTGCTGCAAAGTGATATTCATCAATTGGCGTTCTGGGTGGCGCAGGAAAAAGGTTTCTTTATGAAAAACGGTGTTTCCGTCGAGCTTGCGGGCGTATTCAAGGCCGGACCGGAAATCATGACCGCTTTTTCCGCCGGAGCGCTCGATATGGCCTATGTGGGGGAAGCGCCTGCCACTACCGCCGTGGCCAACGGGGCCGCCGATGTGGTCGTTGTCGCCCAGGTCAATACCGAAGGTTCGGCGCTGGTGATAGCAAAAGAGAATACTGCCATCCGGAACCTGGCCGATTTAAAGGGAAAGACCTTGGCGGTACCCGGCCATTCAACGGTCCAGGATTTTCTGATTCGAAAGGCGCTTAAAGCTGCCGGCGTCGATCCGGCCTCGGTTTCCATCATCGTGGTAAAACCGCCGGAAATGATCAGTGCGCTTCGTACCGGGCAGATCGATGCCTTTATTGCCTGGGAGCCCCATCCGTCCAAGGCTGCCACCATGGGGGTGGGGAAGAATCTTGCCACATCGGCCGTCATGTGGCCGGGGCATCCCTGCTGCGTGCTGGTGGCCGATAGGGGAATTTTTGCCGGGCAGCCGGAAAAGGTGCGGGCCGTCGTGGCGGCGCATGTTCAGGCAACCGATTATATTCATCACAACGCCGAGGAGGCGATAGCTATCGGCGTTAAGGCCACGGGCATGGATGAGGTGACAGTTCGAAATGCCATGCAAAATGTTCACTTTACCTGTGACCTCAACGTCGAGGGAGAAACGGAGTATGTCCGGTTTCTGACCGAACTCGGTCTTATTCGAATCGAGGACCCGGACGGATTTGTCGACCGGTTTCTTCAACCGGCCCTGTTAAGGAATATCCCGCGTCCATGAGAGGAAAGCGGATACTCCCTCCCATTGTACTGCTGCTCTCGTGGCAGCTTCTGTCCGCCTCCGGTGTGATACCTGCCTTTAAACTGCCTTCGCCCGTTCAGGTGGCCGCCGGGCTGGGAGATCTTTTCATCACGGGAATGCCTCCGGGGCATCCGCTGCATCTTCATATCTTTTACAGCCTGCAACGCGTTTTCATGGGGTATGCGCTGGCCTTGGGGATTGCCGTTCCCCTGGGGCTTGTCATGGGATGGTCCCGAACCGTTTGTACCCTTTTTGAGCCGCTGGTGGAAATCGTACGCCCCATTCCGCCGCTGGCCTGGATTCCCCTGTCGATTCTCTGGTTCGGAATCGGCATCAAATCCGCGGCCTTTATCATCTTTCTCGGCGCCTTTTTCCCGATTCTTTTAAACACCATCAACGGGGTTCGCGGCATCGATCCGGTGCTGATCGAGGCGGCCAGAATGCTCAACGCGAACCGGCGCTTTCTCTTCCTGAAAGTACTCGTTCCCGGCGCCATGCCTTCCCTCCTGACCGGTATGCGTATCGGGCTCGGCGTCGGGTGGATGTCGCTCGTGGCGGCCGAATTTACCGGCGTCCGGGAGGGCTACGGGTTGGGCTATATGATCATGACGGCTCGGGATATTCAACGGTCCGATGAGATCATCGCGGGAATGCTCGTTATCGGTGCCATCGGTCTTGCGATCGATACCGGTTTGCAACTGATCGAAAGGCATGTTACCCGATGGCGGTAATGGAGGCGCATGAGCATACGACTTGAAATAGCCGACTTGAAAAAAGTCTATCCCGGCAATTTCCCCGGAGCGGCTATTCAAGTTTTTGACGGGATGCATTTCTCGATAGAACAGGGTCAGATTTTCTCCATAGTCGGACCGAGCGGCTGCGGCAAGACCACGCTCCTGCGGCTGATTGCCGGGCTGGATGAGAAGACTTCCGGCCGTATTTTGCTGGACGGGTTCCCCCTTAGCGCATGCGATGCCCGGGTGGGGCTCGTATTCCAGGAGTTTGCGCTTTTTCCCTGGCGCAAACTGGTCGAAAATATAGAAGTCGCCCTTGAAATCAAAGGGGTCGCGCCGCCGGTCCGCCGGGCGATGGCCATGGAGTATGTCCGGGCCTTTGGCCTGGAAGGATTTGAAAATGCCTTTCCCAAGGCGCTTTCCGGTGGCATGAAGCAGCGTGCCGCCATCGCCCGCACCCTGATTGCAAACCCCCAGGTCGTGCTGATGGACGAACCTTTCGGCTCGCTTGACAGCCAGACCCGAAACGTCATGCAGGAATTTCTGCTGAAAATCTGGGAAGAAAGAAAAGATACGATTCTCTTTGTTACCCACAACGTGGACGAGGCGGTTTACATCAGCGACCGCATTGCCGTTTTATCGCCTCGCCCCGCCGGTATCCTGAAAATATTCGATGTCGGGCTGGATCGGCCCCGCAACCGGACCGGCTCCGAACATAACCGCATTCGAAGCGAAATCCTTCAGTTGCTCAATTCATCCGCAGCCGTGCGCCCGCCAACCGAAAACCGTAATCAAAGGGCTTAGAAGATTTTTCTTACCCTTACTCTTGCTCTTACTCTTACAGAAAGGCTGATCAATTGCCGACAATTCCTTAGCAGGAGACGAGGAGGACTCATTTAACGGTCAAAACCGGACAAGGCGCATTTAAAATCAGGTATTGGGCCGTTGACCCGAAGAAAAGTTTTCCCACCTTGGATTTTTTGATGATGCCGATGATCGCCATGTCGATCCGGTTTTCCGCTGCAAACTTCACCAGGTCTTCGCCGGTTTCCAATCCGTGAATCAGCAAGTGGGTATGGCATTTGATCCCGCCGGCCGCCATCAAGGCTTGGGCCTCCTCAAGCCCCTTTTTGGCGGCTTCGATCTCGTCCTGATTTTCCGGGGTTCCTTTTTCAAGGGTGGTTACGATAAGGACCTCCCCGTCAAAGGCACCGGCCTGAAGCCGAGCCAACTGGACGGCCTTTTTCGATTGGTCCGAACCGTCATAGCAAACCATGATTCTCATAGCGTTCTCCTGACCGGCGCCGCCGGAAGGTTAAGGGTTGAATTCGGTAAAAGATCGGGGCCAAGCCGGATTAAATGGAAATTCCCACCAGCTTGGTCTCCAGGTACTCCCGAATGCCTTCCCGGCCGCCTTCGCGGCCGATGCCGCTTTCCTTCATACCGCCGAAAGGAGCGGCGGCGGCCGTGGGATTGATATCGTTAATGCCGACAATGCCGAACCGAAGACCCTCCATCATCCGCATGGCGCGGGAAAGCGCATTCGTATAGACATAGGAGGCTAGGCCGTAGTGGGTATCGTTGGCCATTTTCAGGACCTCTTCCTCGGTATCAAAGGGGATTAGGGGCGCTACCGGGCCAAACGTTTCCTCGCGGTAGATGCGCATGTCGGGGCTGACTCCCGAAAGCACGGTCGGGGCATAGAAATACCCCCTGTCGAGACCGTTATCCATCAGACGCTTTCCACCACAAAGGGCTGTTGCGCCTTTGGCGAGTGCATCGTTGACCTGTCCCGCCACCTTTTGAAGCGCCTGCTCGTTGACCAGCGGTCCGATGCGAACGCTTTCATCCAGGCCGCTGCCGGCTTTTAAAGACCGCGTCCGGGCCGTGAACTCATCGGCAAAGTCATCGAAGATGCGCCGTTGCACATAGATGCGGTTCGGGCTGATGCACGCCTGACCGGTGTTCAGAAATTTGACGAGCGCCGCAGCTTTGGCCGCATACCGCGGATCCGCATCGTCAAACACGATAAACGGCGCATGCCCGCCAAGTTCGAGGGAAATCCGTTTAAGTTGATCCGCGGCGCCTTTTGCCAGCAATTTCCCGACGGCGGTGCTGCCCGTAAAAGTCAGTTTCCGGATGCCGGGGTTGGCGATAAACTCTTCTCCGATGGGGGCCGGACGGCTGGCGGTGACGAGATTCGCCACACCGGCCGGAATTCCGGCCTCGGCCAGGATTTTAAAGATTTCAACGGCGCACAGCGGCGTCGCTTCCGCCGGCTTTAACACGATCGTGCATCCGGCGGCTAGGGCGGGGGCAATTTTCCGGGTCACCATGGACACCGGATAGTTCCACGGCGTTATGGCGCCCACAACCCCGACGGGGGAATGCAGGACCATAAACCGCTGGTCCGCCCGGGGTGCGGGAATGATGTCGCCATAGGCCCGTTTGGCCTCTTCGGCGAACCAGAGAAGAAAATCAGCGCCGTACTGCACTTCCGCCAGGGCCGCCCGAAACGGTTTTCCCTGTTCCGTGGTCATGAGTTCGGCCAGGATCTTTTTGCGTGCGATCATCAGCTCATAGGCCCGGTACAGAAAAGCCGATCGCTGATAGGCCGTTAATTCGGACCAGCCGGATAGCGCCTTTTCCGCCGCGGCAATGGCTCGCCGCGCATCGGCCCGGTCTCCATCGGGGACATCTCCAATTTTTTCACCGGTTGCCGGATTGAAAACATCGAATCTCGAACCGTCATCGGCTCCCTTCCATTCTCCATCGATATACATTCGTGCCGCACCCCTTTTCCCGAGAGTTGTAGGCGTTGCCGTTCGAAAGAAAAATTATCTTCCGAAGGCAAGCGTCATAAAGTGATTCGATACGCCCATGATGTGCTATATGATCCGTATTTATAGGCAATTCATTTCGGGGTTGTCAATCAGTCATTTTTTTATATTGCCGCCGTGAAAGGCTTTCCTGTATAGTGTAAAAACATGAATCAGCGGAAGGGACAACCGGCTGTTTTCTTTTCAGACAGACTCCCGGGTGCTTAAAAAGCGGCGTGCGTAACGGGAAAAGAGATGCCGTTGTGAAAACAGGCAATCTGTTCATGTCCTTGGGTATTTGATGGCCGTCAACGGGAAAGGAGGTGAAGGGTATGAGAACTTTCTTGGCTGTTATATTGGCGCTTATTTTGACCGCTGGCGTTGTGTTTGCGGGGGGAGACCAGAATCAGGGAACAACGGGGTCTGGAACAACATCGACCGGATCGGGTTCCCAAGGCACTGCATCGCAACCGCGGACGGGCCGATAGTGGATGTCGGACAACCTTATTCTCGTGGCCCCCATTCAACACTGCCATAACATCGTGGGTTGTGGGCGGGTTGAATGTCCTGCCCATGACCACGGCGGCATCCCCTGCTGGCATATCGCCGAGACGCAATGCCACACGCATCAGCCTGTTCCCACGAACCACCGGTTTCAGCAGTGCCTGCTTTGCCCGGTGTTTCAACACCACGCAGAGGCGGATATCCGTGGCTGGGGCGGATTTGTCGCCGATGAGGTGAGCCGGTTCATCGATTTAGATGCCGGCGGGTGCACCGTTCAAAAACTCGAGCAGGATCTGCGATTATCCGAAGGCAACTACCGGCGCCTTTTCGAGGGCTCCGAGGACATGATTTTTATAACGGACCGAAGCGGCGTATTCACGGATATCAACAGAGCCTGTTCGAATCTGTTGGGATATGCGACCAAAGACGAACTGCTCTCTCTGGCATCCATTGAGCAGGTATATGAAAAAACCATGCACTGGGTGGTGTTTAAAAGACAGATCGACCGGCAGGGGTTTGTAAAGGATTTTGAGGCGCAGTTTAAACGCAAGGATGGCAGCATTGTGCATTGTCTGCTCAGCGGGCAGGCCGTCCGGAATGCGCAAGGGGAGATCATCGGATATCAGGGTATCGCCAAGGATATTACGGCGCGAATGGATGCCATTCGAAATTTCCGCCAGCGCCATCGGGAACTGTGGGTTTTGAATACCGTGGCCTTTGCCATGAACCGGTCCCAGGATCTCGATTATGTGCTCATGACCGCGCTCAAAAAAGTCCTGGAAGTACTGGATCTGTCCTCCGGACTCATTTGCCTGATCGATCACGCGAAATCTGAATTCGTCATCCGGGCCGAGCGGGGTTTTACTGATGCTTCAAATGCGCATTCCTATTGCGTGACCCTGGCGGACAGCATGTTGATGCGGGCGCTGTTGGAAAAAGATCTGAGTCTGACACCGGAGCCGATATTTCCGCCGTTTAAGGCGGTTCTTACGGCAGCGGGCTCGGTTCCCGGGGCGCAGCTGACCTGCTTTTTAATTACCGCCAGGCACAAGGCCTCCGGCTTTATTGCGCTCGACATTCCGCCGGGCCGGGATATTACCGTTGGACATGATTATCACCTTCTGGGCTCTCTGGGTAATTTTCTGGGCGGCGCCATCGAAAACAAGCAGCTGCTTCAGACCATTCGTCTGCATCGCGAGGAGCTTCGGAGTTTGACCGCGAAGCTGTTTCATTCCCAGGAAACAGAGCGCCGGCGTATCGCGGGCGAACTGCATGATGAAGCGGGTCAGGCCTTGACGGGAATCAGCTTTACCCTGGAAATTCTCGAAAACCAGTTGTCCCGGATCCCCGGGCCCGCAAAAGCGCTGCTGGCGGAAGTAAAGCAGCAGATTAACAGCACCTACCAGGAAATGCGGCGGCTTTCCCACCAGTTGCACCCCGCACTGCTGACCGATCTAGGGCTGGAGCCGGCACTGGACGCTTATCTGAGCAGCATCGCCGGTCACCGGTCGATAAAAATTGATTTTGACATGGTGGGGTTTGAAAAACGGGTGACGCCGGAGATCGAGGGGGTGCTGTACCGCCTGTCCCGGGAGGCCATGACCAATACGCTCAAGCACGCTCGCGCCACCCGGTTCAGGCTTTTCATCACCAAAGGCTACCCGAATATTATTTTCTTAGCAGAAGATGACGGGTGCGGATTCGATCCTGACGGATTCGATGGTGCAAAGCCGGCACTGGGCCTTCTCTCCATGAGAGAACGGGTCATCATGCTCGGCGGAAAGTTTTCCCTTCGTTCCACCATCGGCAAGGGCACCCGGATTCGAATCGAAATTCCGATCATGGGGGAAGATAATGTCTGATGCGACGATCAGCCTGTTTCTCGTGGACGATCACACGATTGTACGGCAGGGTCTGGCGAAACTGCTGAATGCCGAGACGGATTTAAGGGTTATCGGTGAGGCTGAAAATGGCCGGGAAGCCGTCAGAAAAGTGGAGAAGCTCCATCCGGACGTCGTTGTCATGGACATCGCCATGCCCCTCATGAACGGGATTGAAGCCACTCGACAGATCACACGGCTCTCCCCGCGGCCGAAGGTGATCATCCTGAGCATGCACACCCATGATCGCTATATCCGTGAGCTGCTGCAAATGGGGGCTTCCGGATATCTTCTAAAGGATGCCAGCGGCCGGGATATCATTCAGGCCATCCGCGCGGTCTTTAAGGGGGATACCTATCTGAGCCCCTCCATCTCCCGTCGCGTGGTGGAAGACTATGTTTCCATGAAGAATCAAAGTCTGGGGGAAGATCTCTACGCCAAACTCTCTAACCGGGAACGGGAAGTATTCCAGATGATCGCCGAAAGCCGTCCCACTCAGGACATCGCCGATATTCTCTGCCTGAGTCCGAGCACCGTCAAATCCCATCGGGCCAAGATCATGGAAAAACTGAAAATCGACAATATGACGCAGTTGTTCAAGCTGGCCGTGCGTTTGGGGATTGTCGATGTCGAATAAAAGCGGTGATAGTCCGGAGATGGAATCCATTCCAGTCACGTTGCTTTCCGGTTTTCTGGGGGCGGGAAAGACGACGTTGCTGCGTCACATTCTCTCCGGTTCATCGGATCTGTCCGATACCCTTGTTATCGTGAATGAGTTCGGAAAAATCGGTATCGATGGTGAAGTGCTCCGGCATCAAAACTTACGCGTGGTGGAATTGGTGAATGGTTGCATCTGCTGCACCCTGACCCCTGACCTCACGGCCGCCCTGGACGATGTCTTGCGTCGATTTTCTCCCCGTCGCATTCTGATCGAAGCGTCGGGCGTCGGCGACCCGGCCGGTATCATTTCGGCAGTGCGGGATGCGAGATACCGGGGCCGGCTGACCCTGTCGCACACCCTCACGGTGCTAAGCGCCGATGACTGGGATGCCCGCGAGGTGTTCGGGCGTCTGTTTTTCCATCAGCTGGAAGCGGCACAGGTCATTTTGCTCAACAAGATCGATTTGTTCCCGCCGGATGACATTTCACGGATGTTTCAGGAAATACAGGGAATCTTTCCGAATGCGATCGTGATTCCCGCCCGGCATTGCCGGATTGATCCCGGGATATTCCGGTCCGCCGCCACTATTTCCGCTCCGGGCTCGCCGCCGGAAAGAAGGCTTTTCGAACCCGGCGTTTCCGTTACCGGCGCTGGACACCCAGTCGAAGGGCATTTCTCCATACTGACGGAACCGGCTCCGGCGATGGGATTTACCGCCTTTGATTTTCAAACACCGGAAAGGATCGATGAGGCCTGTTTTTATGATTTTCTCCGGCGGTTGCCCGGATCGGTCTTGCGAATCAAGGGGCCGATGCAACTGGATGAGGCCACGGTACTGTTTAACTTCGCCGGCGGGCGAATCGAGTGGCAGCAGTGGCAGGGGGAAAACCACACCCGCCTTGTTTTTGTCGGTCTGAACGTCGATGCCGACGAGATATTGTTGTCGCTTCAGGCATGCGTTTGCGGAAGTGATCCGTAGCGATAGAATCCACCTTCTGATTTAATCGAGTGGAAATTCATTCGGTCTGCATTTATTCCAGTTACATCGGACCTTATCACAACCTCCTCAAAGGTACAGACATAGAAGACGTATCACAGGTTTCATGATGTGATCGATATTTTCGCTTTTTGAGTGGATATCTCAGGAATCATCAGGGTGAAGGCGCCCACCATTTCACCCTCACAGCACCCTTTGCTATGCATGTAGTCGAAAGATTCGAATGCCGTAATATGATTTTCGAAACTTTGTGGGCACGCCGGAACAAGATGCAATAGTTGCCGCATAGCGCCTCAGATAATGGAACCTGAGCTGCTGACGAAAAATTAAGACCACTGTGCTTTTTAACTATCGGGATATTCAGCCACTGGAGCCAAACCAGGTTGCTCAAGACATAACTCGCAAATTGGCCGAGGATACATTCTTGGGCTCCCGATTTTGTTGATTTACATGTCGATCTATTTGGTAACATCAAGCTCCCACTGCTCAGCTAACACTTCTATCAATTCTTTCTGCCGTTGCGCCACCACCATTGGTGTCCAGTGGGGTGTTTTAAGCACCTGGGTAGTCAAAACGTATGATGAAACTCCTCGTTTCCCACCAAAGTAAGCGTTCTTCTTGGTTTCAAAATCGAAATTTTGTGCCTTGGAATTTCGCTTTTGAGTTAGAGGAACTATGTTGGCAATGCGATGAACCCACAATTTCCGTTGCTCCGGGTCAGGCCAAATTGTTTCCCAGTTGCTCCCGCCATTCACCGTTTGGGGTAGCACATGTTCAATAGTCAAAAGTGTTGGGTCATAAGTGGCGGCACCGTCGGACAAAAAAGAATCCAATCGAAGAATCAGGTAATTTCTTCTGCGCGCGGTAAGCTCATAGATCTTTCCATCGAGAGTTGTCTTCATTTCCTCAATTTCTGCGGCTGTCAGCTCCACAGTGGTTATCGGTGTATCAATCGAATGCTGCCCTTGTAATGATTCGATAACTTTTGCATAACGTTCGATGCGTTGATTGACGTTTTTTGCGCAAACATGAAGGTACGCGGCAAGTCGCTCAATCTTGGAGAAAAACCAAAGAACATAGTCGGGCTCATCTTTCTTCTGTGAAAGGAACAGTATGGCGGGTGGAAGCCAATCAGAATTATCAATGCGGTTGAGCCACTTTAATAAGCGGTTCACATCTTCCGCCTTTTTCGTGGAAATATATTGCTGCGTCCGGGCAATTAGATAGGCCTCCGCATAGGGCTCAAGGACCTTCTCGATCAAATCTTCCGGTGAAGTAACGATACTCAAGACATGTTCTTTGAACTCTTCGAGTAAAGCTCGTTTTGCCTTTTCCCGGGCATAGATCATTCGAATGTGACCGAACAAATCGTTGAAACCGTTCCGTCCGGTTTGGACTTCGAGTTCCTCCCATTTTTCATTGAACTCATCTTTGCGTACTTGTGAAACTCGGCCGATCACGTCTGCCTTAATAATGTCTGTGGGCAACAAATCAAGGCCGCGATTATTCAATACCGAAAACACTCTGAAAGCCGACTGTTGGCTTGGTGTTGATACTGCAACCAGGAAGCACCGTTGAACCAGGAATGCACCAAAGGCACAAAGCTGGTCGCTGTTACCACCGAACGAAGTGTCGAGTTTATCCAACATAAGTCTACTGTTTTTTTGAATGTTCTGCTTGGACTCGTTATCGAGACCGGCTGAATCGAGAGCCAGCAAAGCATCAAATTCAAGGTGCTGAACGTACTTTGCAAAATATTCGCGATCCCGCTCGCGTAACGCCAATCTGGGCTTAGGTTTAAGCTCTTGGAATGCATTGCCAGGTTCTCGGATGTAGTTTTCAAAATCGGTTCTGAGATTGCCCGAGAGTTTTGAAGTGATTGATGCAAAGAGGATTGTCAACGTCGTCAGTCGTTGCTGTCCGTCTATAACTTCCGAATGAGGAGATCCTTCCTCTTTGATAAGCACGATACTCCCAAGGAAATAGGTATCTTCCGGCTCTCGTTGATAAAAGTCATAAAGATCTTCAAAGAGAGCTGATGACTCTTCAACGGTCCACGCATAAGGGCGCTGGTAAGAAGGGATTACATAATCAAAGTCTGAACTGAAGATTTTCGAGAGTGGATATTCAGCACCGCTGATTTTTTTGCTCATTTTGGCTCCCTGGTTTTATGGATATTCCGTTTTGGGCTCTTACATCAGGCCTTTAATTCTTCGCCACTGCGGTTTTGGTGTCTCCCCCATGCCTTGAAATACGCGGGCGGCACTTGATTTTCAACGCTCCCCGGGTGAAAGCATCATCAGAGGCCTTGCTGGACCAGATATAAGCTTCACCCGTCCCCAGTCGACTCATCTTTTCGGCCGTCAGCTCGCCAAGCGCCGCATTGGCCTTTTGGATATGTTTAAGCCAGGCTGGGGAGTTGAATTTGTGCATAATAATTTGCGATGACAGCTCGATCAGCGACACTGGGACCGATGGCGGATCTTGTGACGCTACCATGATGCTGGTTCCTTTATGCCGCATCTCTCGAACCACGTCGACCAGCCCGGTAACAAGATCGTCGTTCTCAATATATTTGTGTGCTTCGTCAAACACTACCAGTTTGTTGAAGGGATTCCCGAGATAGGTGGCCTCGGAGAAGATTTGGAGCATCACGACAAATAATCCAAGGGCTTCGGCTTTTTCCACAAGTTCATCGCGAAGGTCAACGATGATTAGCCTGCCAGGGCGAATCAAATCCTTTAACCTTTGACTATCATCAATATATTGGTTTGCAAACTCAAGTCGAATAAGAGCTTGATCTCTTAGATGATCCGAAAGTGATGAATTCTCTATACCCGTGCGGAAGCCTTCTAATGTCATGTTGTCTCTTAGGCCGCGCATGATGAGATTAATTTGTCTCAAATACATACTTTGATTACCGACCGCACCCATTAAGAATTTCCAATGGGCTGCCTTCAACTCAGATGCCGAGAAGGCAATGGGGCGCACTTCGATATCGGGATATTCTGCTTTGCGCTCGGCGACCTTATTAGAGGGGGTAAGAATCAGCACATCCGTCAAGGCTTCCGGAGTCGCTTTGTACCGTTCGCGAAGAACGCGGATCTCTTCATCGACAGAGTTCGGATGAATCATTGATGTAAATTCAGGGGAATAGTCCTGCGTTGGACTGTAGTGAAAAATCACTGTAGCCAGGGGGCTTGGCAGGACGTTGATGTGTGCGATGGGCATGGAGGCCATTTCGATTATGGTTCCCAACGTATAGCTTTTCCCACCCCCTTGGACGCCAAAAAGGCTGATAGTGTGGGTATGGTTCAGATCCAAAGCAATCTTTCTCCCGGTGACCTCACCCAGCAAGCCATACTGTGGAGAGTGTCCGTCAACCCCAAGCATGACGTCATAATTGGCAATGCAATGTTGAGTTGAAGCCACGGCAGTTTCTGACGTCTCAGGCTTTTCCGGTACCGGTTGTTTGATCGGTTCTGCTTGAACAAAAATTTCAGCTTCCGACGGACGTTCTTCAGAAAGGGGTTCGGCTCTGTCAGATAGTGAAATAACGTCCTGCTGCGCGTTCAACCGCTCTGCTGCTAATTTAAAAGATTCTTGGGGCATTTTATAGGATGGGTGTTTCAGGCCATCCTGCACGGGACCGTTCCAAAGACCATCCACCGTGAAGGAGGTTGTTCTTTCTCGCTTGGGAGCTATGAAGGCCGCCGTTTGGAGTTTTGGGACGGTTGGGATGAATTGCGCGCTCAGTGATTGGATGACAGTTTCTTCATCTGTCTTTTCCGTAACCTTTTTGCGGCAACTCTCAAGGAGCGCGTGGATGAGGTCCTTTCCGACACGGTGAAACTCAATCCCCACCTCGGTTTCAGGTGCTTCGGTGCCATTTTTTTCAAAATCGAAAATAAGGGCACAGCGACGGAACCGCAACGAATACCCCTGCTCAATAAACTCTAAAAACACGCGAGATTCCAGCGCCGCTTTCTCATCGAAAATGCCGTAACGCAGGGATCGTTCGAGGTAAAAACGAAGAATCTGGGCCAATTCACGGCTTTTAAGCAGCCGATCCGGCCGGTCCGGCTTTTTGAGCGCGGGGTCGAAATGCCTTTGAAGTATCCGCTCACTCTGGTTGATCTGGGCAGAGATCCTTTCCTTGAGTTGATTGAAGGCCGAAAAATCGCCCACCTGCGAATAACATTTCACTTCGATCAAATTGCAGGTGATGGTTTTCTCCGCCAGGTCGAGATCGAACAGCGCCAGATCGGTGCGTTGCAGACTGATAGCGTCGTTGACATCGTTTGCCTCGGCGCTGGACCGGTAGAGGTCCGTATGGGCATCCAGAGGAACGATAATCTGATTGGTCAGCGCGCCCTGGTATTCAAGGTACAACCTGGCCAAAGCCAGGCCGAGGGCTTCGGCTTGTTGTGTTGGGCCGGAAATCAGTTTCAGCGCAAGTTGACCGGAAAGAGAGCGCAGATACGAGAGAATTTGCATGGATTGCCCGCTGTCCGCCGACAACCCGTGCGAAAGGAGAACCGGTTTTAGCATCGCTTCGAGCTCGTCATTGGATCTCGAAGAAATGATTAGATTATGGGTCGCTTTTGAGCCGGTTCCCGGTACATAATCAATCAGATAGTCGGGCCTGTTTTTTCGACCCCCATGATCGAAAAACTCAATTCCCATGTTCCGGTCAATGGTGAACACCCAGTCGCTGATCTGATGGACCTCATAAATCAATTCACGCTGAGCGGCATTTAGCCCGAGCGTCACAACGGGAACGGCCTTGAAGCTTGATCCGGATGCGGCGACGGAAGATGTTGCAAAGCACAAAAGACGGCTTAAAGAGGAAAGCAGGTCAAAACAGGCTGGTTGGGTATCCGCATTCAATGAGCGCCCTACCACCGGCCGCTTGTTCCAGTAGGTTCCGGAGTCATCGTCGACAAACTCGGTATCGAAGTCCTGTATCAGTCCGTGCAGCGGTGTGACCCCTTGGGGTTTTTCGACAATGGAAAGCGCCTCCGCCGGGAAGACATCCAGCAGAACACTGATGTGTGCGGGATAGTCCTTGGCGTTGGCATGGAATTCCGACAGCGCGTGCTTGGCCAAATTCAACTTTGAAAACAAATGACTTCCGGTAGAGGTGGCAAAGGCATCCGCCGCCTCGTTAATCGTCGCACCCGGACGAACCATCGACTCCAACGCTTCCCCAAGGACGGGCGAATCCGGGTCCGAAGTGAAGAGGCGAACGTCATAGCGCAAATCCGTGTATTCACGCTTCTGCTGCAAGCTCAGTAATGTATCCGCAATCACAGCGCCGGCCCCCGGATTAAAGATATTCAAGGATAACTCGCGGACGTAGGGATGCTGAGAAAGGTAACGCTCAATCTTGTCCGCAATCACCCTGCCGGAAATATCCGCTCCAGCCGAGGCGGGCTCAGCCAAGCCGAGAGCGGCGCAGATTTCAGCCATCAGACCGCGGGAATTTTCTTCCGTGGTGGGCGCGTAAAGCGCCCAAAATGGATTCAAGTTATCTACCGGCGTAAAGATACGTCCGTCTTCGACGGGAATGCCTACCGGATACGCCGAGGGCGCCAGTCCCTCTAAAAGCGCTTCCCGGACATGGGGGATATGTTCTTTGCCACCCGATTTCATTTTTCCAATCCAGTTCTTGCCGAGTGCTACCCAACTTGTCAGCCACAATGTGCGCAGGGGATGCGTCGGTGAAACCAGAACCGCCTCGCGATGTCTTCCGCGAAAATCAGTCAATACGACGTGAATGGAATCGACGGCGAGGACATTGCGCAGGACATGAAGATAATATTGGCGATCAGCGCCTGAAGTCGTTTCAGCCTGCCGCATCAGGCTGTGGGTTAAATCAAGATAGGACTCGGCATATGCCAGACATTCCTTCTCGGCATCCCGGAAGGATAGGCCCTGCATGATCAGTTCGGCCGTATTCTTTCGAACTGCGGCAAACAGCTCTTCCCGGGCAGCGAGGAAAGATGTCATGGCAGCCGACGACGGAAAAACAAGACCCACCTCCGAAGGAAGCTCTGCGGAGTCCATGTTGATCTGCATCCGCCATCCGGAGGGATGCCTGGGTCCCGCCAGTATCCGTCGTTCGATGTCTTTCAGCATCCGGGATAGGGGAATCTGTACAGCACCTTCACGGCCAAACTTCGCCAACAGCGTTTCCGGTGCCGAGGCCTTTTTCGAGCGTCCGCCCTCGGCCCACGAAACTCCGGTCAATGTAATTTCATCCGGGTCACGCTCATCCCCGAGCGCGGTGAGTTCTAACCGGAAACGGGCATGTTCGAGGCTTTGCTCTATCGGGATTGCCCGTTGCGGCGGTTCTTCCTCCATGCTGCCGGTTGGAAGGACATAGAAGGGTTCGCTTTCGTGGGTGCGCCGGGCCGTTTCCGAATCGGAATTTGATTCAAGAGGGATCGGGTCTCCGGCAGCCGTCCAGGGGAGAATTCTGATGAAATGCCAGCCCTCCTCAAACTCGATCTTATTCAGCTTCAACAGGCTTACTGTTGCGATGGTCCGCTTGGGCGTCCACCCCTTAACTTTTTTGGACTTGCCGACAGGGCCATCATTTTGTGAAATGATCTGTACGGTGAAGTGGTCCAGGCCGCTGACCTTGCTCGGGTGAGGATTTGTTTCAAAGACCACATTCATCTTCCGGCGATCGTTGGGTACGAGAACCTGCTGCCCGATAAGCCCGGAAAGCTGATCGTCGTTTTCATTTTCCTGGACCACGGGGAGATCGGTTTCCAAAACGGTCAACAGAACCTTGTCGAGAGAAAGTTCCTCCCGGAAGGCCCACTTGTCAAAAGAGAGGCTCCACCAGCTCTTCTCGATAGCGATGGGGGGTGTCCAGACTTCCGGTTCCTGAACGTCGTATTTTTCGAAGAAGGCAAACAAGCGTGCCTCCAACGTTTTGTCACTCAATCTTAGTTCCGCAATGCGGCCGCGAGCTGATTTGTGTGAGGTCATCAGGTTGCGGACGCTTATCAGGTTTCGCCGAATCTTGCCATTCACCATCCCGGGGTCGGCAAAGAGCTTGAAGTCCGGGATCAATGTCAGCTCGTACAGGCTGGCTCCCAGCGTTTCCCCATCTATGCCGTTTTCCATCGCCGTCAGCAGATACCGCACACGGGACACATCGTCGGCGCACAGCCATTTCTCAATCGAGAGGATTTCAAAAATATCCCGAACGGTTCCGATTAAGGTGGCTGGCAACCGATCCATGAGAGAGTCGATCAGATCTTTATAAATGCCGATGAATGCAAGTTCCTCAAAAGTGGCCACACCAAAGGAATCTTCAGCACAGGTGCGAAGCGATGTGGGAATAAAGACCAACAGGGGGTGACGAAGCTCACCCTTGGCGTCCGGATTACGCAGTTCGACAAGCTTGGTGGAGGTAACCCGATATGGAAGACCTTCTTGATCGTGGCTGCCCAGAATGAAAATATTTCCGTCCGGACGGGTTCGGCATAGCGTTTGGCAGACCGATTCCATCACCTCATCGTCAATGTCGGTGACCCGCATACAGTGGCCCGGTCCGCGATCCCGCAAGATCGTTTCAATGCGTGGGCACAATAAACCCGCTACCGCGGCGTTCAATTTGTCCTGGGATAGCTTAATGAACGCGTCACTCATGCGGGTCTCCCGATCTTATCCGTCCCGTTACTTCTCTCAATCGCATAGCGCGGTGATACCTTCTGGGTAACGTAGGCATCCGAGAGGTCCTCATAGAAGCCGATTTCACGCAGGCGGCGTTTGAATGCCTCAAGGTTTAGGCGAAGCGCTCTTCGATCCAGGATGCTGCTCTTGGTTTGGCCGTTTTCAGGAAGGCGGTCGATATAAAGACCATAGCGATTTCTCAAAAAGGATAGCAGTTCCTCGATCCGGACCTCCCGGGTAACAAAGCGCCCGCTTTCCTGGGTCAAAACCGCCACCTGTAACAGCACTTCGAGGAGTTTGCTACCCAAGACGAATCGGCGCGGGCTGCCCTTGGTCCGGGGTTGCGCCAACAAACCGTTTTCCTTGTTCTTGAGAAGCAGGGAATCCAAACATTGCGTGATGTACTGGCGGTGGTATTTGCCCCGGTAGGCCATTAAGATTTCGATGAACTTCTCAAAGTCATCAACTCCCATCGACATCACTTCTCGAATCTCTGGATCGATGTCATCTCCACTCGCCCCGAATTCTTCGATCAACCTTGAAAGGCGAGCCGAAAAATACGCCTGTCTATTTGAGTCGTGTTCGGCCTTCAATAAGGCAACCAGATCCGCCACCCTAAAGTATCCGATGGAAGGAAGCGTCAATTTCCCTTGCAGGCGGAAGTTATCCGCCATCTCATTGAGTTTCTTCACGATGAAGTTGGCCTGCACAAAGGCAGGTATCCGGCGGTACAGGCGATCGGTGGATTGACGCGCCAGTTCGGCCATGTGGGGGTTATTCACATCGCCCATATCCACTACCAGGGAGATTCGATACGAGCAACTCGCAAGCGCATTGTCAAGCCCCGGGTTGATGGGGCATTCCTTGAGGTCGCAAAGTTCATTCCCGGAACGCTGTTTTACCAGTTTGGGGAGCATCTGAAGCAGCTTGAGGTGATACAGGGCCAGGTGAAAGGCGATCAGGGTTTTCAGATAATCCACCATTACCGAACGGGGAATATACGGCTCATAGGCCAAAAGCCGCAGGACATCGTCTGCCAGGATGTCGGCTTGGCCGACACAAAGAGGCTGGTACCACTCCGGTTCCTTAGAATCCCGCATGTCGCTCGTTACTTGCAGGTCGAAGCGCAGCAACGCTTGCGTTTCGACGTCAACCGTTGCATTGGCGTCGTATTTGTCTGTAACCAAGTCAATGCCGGGAAAGAAGAAATGTTTCAATTGATCGCGAGCCGCCTGCCCCTTGCCTTTACGGCCATAGAAAAGCATCCCGTAAACCTGTTCCGCTGAACCATAGTCACGACAATGTTTTGCATTCCTGAATTTATAGGTTTCACCGTGTAATGGACGGGGGGAGGCCACGGCCTGGTTGGCTTTACCGCGATTTACGACATCTAACAGATCGGTTTCAACCCATTTGTGGACAATTGAAGGATATTTATCGAAATTTTGAAAAAAACACCGCATTTCAGACGAAAGAATCATTTCATCCGCAAACTCATCCGGCTGAAGCATTTTTGCGCGGGGCGGCTTTCTGCTGCCATAGCCGTTAAACTTCAGCCTCGGAAACAGCATCGTCAACATGCGATCCATTTCCGTATGCTGCCAATGCAAATAACTAATCTTAGGGAGTCTGAATTCTTTATCTCTTCCTTTAATCGACATGATATCCAGCCCCTTTATCTGAAACGGTTAGCTGCAATACGCCGTCATTTTTTCGGTTGATTTGATAAAAACTGTGACCCGTTTCCGTCAGGAGCACCTCCTGATACGGTGCGGCCGAAAGAACATTCTTGAAAACCGCCAAGCTGAGGTAGAAGCCTTCCTGCTCCTCAATGCTCGGACGGTAACCGTTGTTCAACCGCATCAGCATCTCGTAAATGTCGAGATTGACGCGAAGGCTCGTCTTGTGGCCATCGCCGCCGTCATAGTTAAGGATGAGGGCTTGTGATAGGCATTCCAGAAACAAATGGGGCGTCGCTTCCTGCTCAGTGCGAAGCGTGAAGTGCTTGCCATCGAACAGCCGGTAGCTGCGGATGGTGCCCTTATCCACTTGGTGCACTCGCAATGCCAACTGGTGGCCCAACCGGCCGGGAGCGCTTAATCCTTCGCCCCGATTGATCGCCCGGAGGATAGCCGTAGTGTCCTCTGCGCTTTTCACACCCGGTTTTTCAATAGCGGCAAGGAAAGGATCAATGCTTGCGTAAGGCAGCATCCCTTTCCACCCCATGTCCCGGCGCTCGAAAAAATGGCGACGGCGCATGTGGGAGAGGTAAGTCCGATGCTTGGCGATCAACCTGGGGCGGTTCTTGGACGTATACTCCCGAGGCAGGTTCCGAAAGAGCGTTTCAACAAGCTCATCGTCATAGCCGGCTCGCTCCGCGAACGAGAAACGGCTCATGGCTTTGCTTTTGGGGCTCAAGAAACCCAACTCACGGTCCAGATCGGGATTACTGACCTCGGCCACATCGATTTCTCGCAGCAGTGAAATCAATCGGTCATTCGAGCCTTCGCTGCCGCCCAACCAGGCGTTGAAGTAGAAACCGTCGAGAATCCGGTTCTGATTCTCCTCTCCGCCATTCCGGTAGAGCTGATGAATACCGTCGCAGTCGCGGGTTCCTGCCAGCGTGAAGGCAAGGGCCGATCGCAGGTCGCGCATCGTTATATGCAGCCGTCCCCGCAGGTGCGTGATGGTGAAGAGCATCTTCAGCCGCTCGATCACCTTCGGTCCGGCAACCGGGTCTTGAAAGGTCTTGGCATTATGGTAGGCGTAACATTTGCCCTTGATATCGCACGTCTCGCAGGCTTGCCAATATTCCTGTTGGGACATGCGGCCAATCAAACGCTCCAGAATCGATGCCTGAGTTGGTTCGGATTTCGCGACCACCGAGCGCAGATTGAGGTTGATTACCGCCACGCCATTTTCGAGGGTCTTGCCCGCCAGACCCTGCTGAATCAGCGTTGAAAGCTGCGGGAATTTATCAACGTGTTCCAGGAAGAAATCGACCAGGCGCCCCTCGTTGATGGCAATCAGTCGGGACTGGTTCTCGGGCCAGGCTGAGCTATCTTTTCCCGCAAAGGGTCCGAAAAACTTTTGCAGTACGGCGTCATTTCGCTCATCCCCTTCGTCCTGGCTGCCGTCGTAATTGCTCTGGTAGGTGTGCCCCTTGAGCTGAAAAACGGCTCCGTTGGCACCCCGGTGTATCTGTGCGCCCTTGTTTTCGGCAAAGGCCTCGAACTGCTGGATGAAAGCCGTCTTTCCATCACCCGCGTTTCCGCTGATGATCACCAGGCGGAACTCGCCCTTGAGCAGGGCGGGTTCGAGCTTCTCATCCAGGTAGGTCGGCACATAGGTCGCTTTCCCGATCTGATCCAGGCCGCGGGTACCGGCATTGGACACCTGACTCTGGCTGTAGAGGGTGAGCAGATGCGTTAAAAAGGGATTGGTGTTCGGTCGTGTCGGCTCAAAACTCAGTTGAGTTATGGCCTTTGGCCCGGCACCGGTCTCACCGGTGGAGGTGGTGCCTGTGCTGGAAGGCCTAACCCCGGCCAGGACTCCCAGGAATTCTTCAACCGAGACAAAGCGATCCTTTCGCTCCGGCGCGATCATCTTGGTCAGAAGATGAACCAGTGAGGAACTCAGCTCCGTGCAGCCCTTAAACTGCTTCGGGTCTTTTGGTGAGGTCTTGATCGGTGGCGTCGGCTCATCAAACGGGTATTTTCCCCCGGTCAGACACTCATAGAAGGTGATGCCAAGGGCATAGAGGTCCCTATCGATCCGGTCCGCGGCATCGGGCGTGTTTGAATAGTCATAATCCGGCGGCAAATAGCGGCGGGTGCCACCGCCACCGGGAATCTCATCGTTTTCGGAAACAGCGACGTTGAAGTCAATGATGCGGACGCCGTTATGGGTCCAAAGCAGGTTGGAGGGCTTGATGTCCTGATGATAAACCCCGTGCTGATGCAGGTGGTTAAGCCCATCGGCAGCCTCGCGGGCGATGCACATGGCATCTTCCAACGACAGCGCCTCGGCCTCTATCATCGATGAGACATCAATTCCTTCCACATACTCGAAAATAATATAGGGTGTCTTTTTGGCATCGGCCATGCAATCCGCCCAGAGAACTTTCACCACATGCGGGTGGTCGGGCAGGTTGGCCAGGGTCTTGTATTCCCGGCGCAGGCGCTCGAATACACTGCGGCGGTCTTTGTCGATGATTTTGATGACGCGAACGATATCGGCATAAGCGTCAAACACTTTGTAAACGGCGCCAAAGCCCCCCTCGCCCAGCTTCTCCTGTACGGTATACCGGTTGGCAATGACAAAATCTCTCGGCAAATTTCTCAAGTCATCGGGAAGTTCAAATGCCGCTTCGGCAAGCCCACTGACATCCGGCGCGGAATCGTTTTTGGCCTCGGGCAGAATCAGATCGTCGAGGGCCTTGCGGGCAATGGCAGCGCTAATATGGCGATCTTCCGGATCAAACTCGCAGAATTTCTGCAACCATTCGTCGATGCCCGAGGGCAGGTCCAACTTATGTTCCGAGGGGTTCATCGGGAACTTGCCGTCGGCCTCCATCATCTGGTCGACATTTTCAAAGGGCAACTCACCGGTCAGCAGTTCGTAAAAGATAAGCCCTACGGAATAAAGGTCCGAACCGATACCGGCTTCCTGAGGGATGGATTCCTTTTCCGATTTAACCAGCTCCGGTGCCCGATAGGTTGGATCAATGTCTTCAATAATCTGTCCGGCAATCGTGCTTTCCTTGCTTCGGTTCTTCCCCACCCTGGCAAAATCGAAGCTGGTGACACGAGCCTGACCCCCCTTGGTTACCAGAATGGCATCCGGGGTCAGATTACGATGAATGACCTCGTGGCGGTGGGCGTGATCCAGGGCCGAGAGCACATCCCGCATCACCTGAAGCTTCTGGTCAAAGGTGAGTGCCAGCGATGGTTTCTTGATGTGCAACCGTAAGGGCTGACCGGGCAGGTCCTCGGTGACCAGCACTACCATATCTTCGCCGTCGTTGACAAAGAGGTCCTTCACCGCCAGCACATTGGCGTGAGCTGGCATATGTGCCACGGCACGGTAAGCGTTGCTGATTTTTTTGAACTCTTCCTTGCGGGCTGTTTCCTCCTGATAGGGGTTGGCTTGATACACCCGCAGGCGGGCCATGCCACCGCTTTTTCCCAACAGGCTGTGCTTGGCCCGGTATTCGGTGTAACGGTCGGTGCCGCCCAGCTTCTCTTCCACCTGCCAGTCCCGAAACACCAGGGCTGCGTTCTTTGGCTTGGCGTTGCCGGTGATGGCTTTAGCGATCTGGGAGTGGAAGCGGGTGATATTATCAAGGCGGCTATCGGGAATCCGGCTGGTGTCCCGGAAGTATTTCAGGCAGTGTTTTAAATCGGTCACGTCCGGACCGTCGATCCCGTCCTGGTCATGGATGGCGACATCGTCCGCGGTGAGAAGCACCGTGGCATGCACATGGGCTTTTCGCAGCTCGATCAGGCCGGTGTTGCTCTCGCGGATGATGGTCGCCATGGTCTTGGCGTGGCCGCGCAGTTTAGCCAGAGGCGAGAAGAACGGCTGCCGCCCCTCGGGATACCATTTGGAACCATAGACATCGATATTGCCCCGTGTGCCTTTCACATCCGCCAGATAAAGCGCGTGAGGCGCGAGGATAGCGATGTCGATTTCGAACACCTCCTGGGCCTTTCGCATCTCGAAGTTGTGGAAGATCAGCCAGCTTTCAGGAAGATGATCCCGGAGAAAGCCGATGGCCTTTCGTTCGGAGTCGTTGACGGGTTGGCCAATAGGAATGACTTTCGCCATTAGCGGGCGCCCTCTTCAATGGCATGTTCGACGAGTACGCGAGCATCGTTTTCAAGGTCAACTGACTCATCCCGGAGGTCTAAAGCCTCTAATACCTTGTTCCCGATAAGACTCCTGATGTCTTGATTTGGCCAAGGAATACATAGATCTTTTATCCTGCCTTCATCCAAAAGAGGAATACTTGAACCTGATGCTTCTCGTTTCAGCAGATTTATGCCGTAATGGGTCGAAAGCAGCGCAAATAAATAGCCATTGTCATAATCATCAGTTGCCTGGATGCGAACCATATTGTTGGTGCAGGCAGCTCCGCTGAGATTCTTTCCAACTTGAACAGGCCTACCAATTATTCCAGAAAGTTGACCGGAATCTTGAACAAGAATCATCCCTCTTGACAGGATTAATCGATTGCCACCGGCGACGTCTTTTTTCAGGTAAAGATCAGTCGATGGGGTTAACTCGTAGATCTCTTTTCCGGTAAAGTATGGGTATCCGAAATCGGGATCATCAACGTACATTCTTTTGAAAATATTTGGAATCCACACATCGGCGGTATCTCCTAATTTCGCTTCTCCGTTCAGTCGTGCTGCGTTGTCAAAAGCCTCACGGGCTTTAATGTTAGCGTTGCTGTAATAAAATGAATCCATCCTTTTCAGTATCATGCGAGACGATTGAACTGTGAGAGACGGGCTATTTACTTTTACCCTGGACAAAGCAGGCATACCGAGTTTTAGATAGGTTTCCGCTATCGCTTCATTAATCAAGTTCGTTGCCGAAACACGATTGTTTGCCGCCTTTTGGACCAACTCATGTGCTTGATCTTCAACATCGCTGAGACGAGGAACAGGGAGCTGGGCAATATTTTCAGCCTCAATATGAACTATAATAGAGCCAAAAGTGCCACCAGTAACGATGGGGATGCCGTATTTGGAACTCAGAAAAGCAAACAAATAGCCTGGCTTTACCTTTTCCGAATCGGGTAATACCTTTAAGACATCTTGGGAAATTGCGGTATCCTCCATGTCTTCTCGCATATATGCCATTCGACCTATTGAGCCCGAACGTGTAATGAGTGTTGTTCCTGTTGGGCATTGAAATAGGTGATTACCAGCGACTTGCTTTCTTGAAATAAATGGCTGATACGAAAGATCTGCTTTGAGAATATCTGCGCTTCGCAAAAACGGCATTCCATGGATATTGTCTTCAGTCCAAACTATCTTGTCTTGGCCAACATGGTATATTCCAATTAGGCCGCCTTGTGTTAATTCCACGAGGTGATCTTTGCGACATCGTAACCCCTCGATAGCCTTGCGAGCTTCAACACCGCCTTTAACGAAAGGACCGCAATCAAGACGATGCTCCTCTTCGATAAGCCAACGGCTCGGTATAGCCTTGATTATCATCCAGGCACCTCCCCGGTCTTGCAAAATTCTTTATTCTTCTCTTCCACCAGTAGCAATTCGCCATATACCCGTATAGGGCAGTGCATGAGACGACGCATTTGCTCTTTTCCTCCATCATGAACCATCTGGGAAGAGGTGCTTTCTATTTTGCTGGTCAGGGTATCCATAAAAAGGTTATCTGGAACGCTGTCCGCGGTTGTATCCTGCGGTGCTCGGATGATGTCAAATTGATGGTTCATTCGTTACACGCCTCACGCTTGTGGCTCACAGATTATACACAAAGATTCTTGTGGCTCATTTTGCCATATATGTGAGCCACAAACCTCTATGGTTCGTAGACAACCACTCATAATCTACCCTCATTCGGGAACCAATCCCTCAGTGCCTCAACTAATTCCTGGAATGCCCCATCCCGACACCGCCTGATGGAAACCTGAGAGGTGATCTTTTTATAGATCGCCGAAGAGCGGGGAATGCGTTTCTTTTTTAGAACCGCTTCCAATGTTTCTTTAGGTTGTGCCGGCTTGAATGCGCCATCCGGCCATGCCTGTTGAATGTCCGCTTCAGCCATTAAGGCATTTGAGTTTACAAAGCCGAGGCCGCGCGCCACATGATCGTTTTGCTGCCAGATCCAGTTTTCCAGTTCGGGATCGATCACAATGACCTTAACGGTGCCATTCTTCCAGCCGGTGGATTGTATTTGTTCCGCCATGTGCTTTTTGATCGCCTCAGCTCCAGGCGAGCCCTCCCAATTGGCATCCAGAACCACCACCGCCCGGTGATGGGAAGATTGAAACGGCCGCAACAGCTCATGCCCGCGCGTATAAAGCCCCGGGTCGTTATCTCCGGCGGCGACCTTGATATCCTGTCCTGGATCGAACTCAAAAGGTCCGCAGCCCAGGCGTTGATGAAATCCCGGACGGGAAAGAAACCCTTCAAAAGCCGCCCGCATATTCGCATCCGCCAGAAGGAAAAGACAGTCCCTCATCCCAGCACCCCCGCCGCAAAGAGCGCCCCGAGGTCGACTTGGCCTTTCCAGTCCCGGAGTTGGGGATGGGCCGTGCCCGGAATGATCGTGGCAGCGCCGTTGGCTTCAAGCCGCGCGCAAAGAATCTGATCGAGCTCGGAATTGGCCAGAACCACCGGGGAGTGGGTACTGATAAAAAGTTGGGCGTCATAGGCGGAAGACAGCGACTGCAATACCGCCTCAATGGCGCGCGGATGAATCCCGTTTTCCGGCTCTTCAAGAAAGACGATGCCGGGAAGGGTGTTCAGATAGGGCAAAATGGTCAAGGCCAGGATTCGAAGGGTTCCTTCCGAAAGGCCCGAGCTGGTTACCGTGTACCCCCCCTGATAGGTTATCGAAAAATAAACATGGTGATCCTCTTCGCGCTCTTTGACTTCAATTCGAGCAATTTGCGGTAACGCGGTTTTGACATGGTCCTGCCATAACCCGAAGCGAAATTCGTCTTTTTGCAATTCCATTACCAGATGCGGCAAATTGGCAGCATCGGGCATCAAGGTGTCCTGTAAGCCGGGGGGGGAAGCCGCCTGCAATGCCTTGAGCTCCGGTTGATAAAAGAGATACTCGCGGGTCAATACATCGTAGAGCCACGCAGCTGCGGGAAACTCCGCCTTGGATTCGAATTGAACGCGCGGAAGAGCCAGCATGGCGGGTTCGACCTTGGAGGAACGCGATTTTGCTCCCTTTTGGGTCTCCACGCGAAATTCCGTGTCACCGCCATACTCGCGCTTGATGACAAAGCGCCAATCCCGATGAGCGGCTGTCTCGCCGTGCAACCGGCCGTCAGATCGATCGGGGATCGAACTTTCTGAAAAAAGAAACAGATATTCGTTTTTTACCTGCAACTGCCGGTCGTTGAAAATCTCCAGGCGGATTTCGTACCGGCCGTATTTCAGCCAATGGCGCTCCTTTTTCTGCGAGGCGGAAAGTCCCTCCACCAGATTCATGACCACCTGTTCGGGCAGCGCAACTTCCAGACACAGAATAAACTCATTGCCTTGCAGACAGAAAATAAGCTCCTTGAGGGCGGCGCAACGCGGCGGACGGCCCTGTTGTCTTTGCGTAAAGGCTTGAGTGATATCCCTTTGCCGGAGGCAATCACTGATCACACGGGGAATATCCAGCAGGGTCGTTTTCCCGGCCCCATTGGCGCCGACCAGTACGCCGTATTTGGGAATATCGATTCCGATATTCTCAAAGCAACGATAACGCATGGCTTCAATTCGGGTAATCATTCGTCTTGCTCCTTGAGGAATTCGCGGTATTTTTGAGCGATGACCGGCAGATCGTTGTCCTCGATTTTTTCTCTGCGAGTCAGGGGAAGATCCCTAAAACGCCCGCCGATGCGAATACGTTCCACAATCTGACGCGATTCCAGGATCTCCTCACCGTCCGGTGTGCGTTTGTAGAGCTTATTCCCACGCCGGTCGAATCCCACCTTGTCGGCCACGGCCATGAAGACCTTGTATTCTTCAGCACCTCCCAGGGCCTCAGTGCGTTTTTCGGTTTCGCTCTTTCGGCGCAGAAACAGCAAGCTGGTGAGGATGTTGACATTGGCCTCGGCGATAAAGGCTTCCACCGGCAGATCGACGGAGGCGAGCACCTGCGCTTCGCGCATGATCCACCAGCGGATGTATTCAGCGGCCGGGTTGCCGAGGATGCCGTCGGGCAAAACAATGCCCATGCGGCCGATGCCCGGTTTGATCCACTTGAGACAGCGTTCGACGAAGAGGATCTCCGGAGAAACGCTACTCTTAAGCTGACCGGTATTTCGGAAGCCGCCCTCACCGTCCCGCTCCCAAGTGTGGGCCAGCTCGAAATTTTGCAGAATGTTCTTATCGGTAATGGGAATATCCGAGCCAAAGGGCGGATTGGTCATCACGATATCAAATGAACCTAAGGCCAGCCGTTTTCGAATCCCATCTTGCTTTGGGGTTTGAAGTCGCTTTTCATCCTGTTCGATTTTTTCAACCAAGTGGCCACTCGGGAACTCAAGAGAGTTGATGTGGTAAATGTGCCCCCGGCCATCGCCTGCCATCACCATGTTCATCTGAGTGGCGCGAATCAGAAAAGGATCAAAGTCCGCGCCAAACAACTGCGCGCCGGCATATTCCTTTAATCGTTCGTGAACCGATAAGAAATCGGTTGTATTTTCATTCTCGGGCTCGATGTCATTCTCTTTCCGGAATTTTTTCAGCATGTACCCCAAAGTGGCAACGAGGAATCCCCCGGTGCCGCATGCGGGGTCCAGAACCGTTTCATTCTCCTTGGGATCAAGCATTTCAACAACCAGCTTTACCACGCCCCGTGGCGTGAAATACTGGCCCCGGTCACCTCGCAGGTTCACGCCCACCAGCTCCTGGTAGGCGACGCCCTTGGCATCGACGTCGGTGCGGGTGAAGTCGTATTTGGCCAGCTCGGAAACGATGAAGGCCAGAGCGCGATCGGATAAAGAGATCTCCTCGTTACCCTGGAAAATATTCCGGTACTGTTGCTTGACCTCATTGAAAAGACCTTCTATGCGCTTGCGAATTGCCTTTCGCCCCTCGATTTCAAATTGCTCCTTGGGGCCGGCCCAGAATTGGCGTTTCCAGGCCTGGCGCTGTTTGACCCGAAGGCTCTCATCGTGCATTTTGCAGAAAATGATGTACAGGAACTGCCAGAAGGCCGCATCCTTTGGCATTCCCTCGTTGCCGTGGATATAATTGTGGCAGCGGCGGAAGGTGATCTTCAGCATCTCGTTGTCAGCGGTACGGGTATGGGCGTCGGAGAGAACCTCCTTGGTTCCGATAGACTCTTCCGCCATGGGCCAGTCGCCAATGGGATTGCACTTGGTCTCAAAGCGTTTTTGCTCTTTTTCGAGGAAAAAAAACTCAAGACCGTTGGTCCAAAGTCCGTACTGAACAGCCTCCACCTCGGCCATGATCCCCTCTAACTCGTCCAGATCCTTTGCGGCTTGTTCGTAGTCCCGGATGCGCACGGTGTTTTTACCGACATTGGGTTCGGGGCGGCAGATCACTGCGCGGCCGAGGTGCTCCATCGCGTGCGTCTTTTCGTGATGGAAGATGGCGACATCCACTTTCTTGCGCCCACCAATGGAAAAATCCAGCGCCATGTCCTCAGGTGAAAAACCGTATTCATGGATCAGGGCACGAACCACCCGCTGGCGGACAAGCTCTTTTTTCGTTTCCTTAATTTGTTTTCCGGAAACGTAGTCGAGCGTGTATCCCGCCGGGATCGTTTGCTCGGCCTGAGGGTTTTTATTTTGATTCATAAAAGCTCCGTTCACAGAGGGTGAAACTCATTGCCGGTCGCTCTGTGCAAAATCCTGGGTGGTGCGCTTCTGTTGCTCTATCCACGCATCGATATCCTTTCGGGAGAATCGCCATTGCCCCCTGACCTTAAAGGCTGGCAGTTCGCCGGACTGGGCCATCGAATAAACCGTCTTCTCGCCGACCTTGAGTAAGGCGGCAACATCTTTAAGTTTTATAACCTCTTCATGTTGCATCTCGCATCTCCTGAAGGGCTGTTATTTGCCAGGCGGGTCCGTTTACCTACAGGGGAGGTATGGCCGCGTTTTAGCAAAATCGGGCAACATATACCAAACAAAAGAAAAAATTACCAGATAAATTACGTGTTGCAAAACACTAAACAGCCAGTTATATTGATCCTCATGAGAAACTTTGGCGAAACCATCCGTGACCTGAGGGCCGCTCAAGACCTGGGCCTACGCGAGACAGCGGGGAAGGTGGGGATCTCTCCCGCATATCTTAGCCGTATTGAGCGGGGCAAGGAACGCCCGCCACGCCCGGAAATCATCAAAGAGCTGGCAAAACTTTTAGCGGCAGATCCTGATGTACTTTTCCGTTTGTCCTCATCCACCGACCCGGATGTTGTTGATTACCTGCATGATCAACCCGAGGCGATGAATCTTCTGCGCTTTATTAAGGGTGCAAATTTTACCGGATCTGAAATTCAGAGCCTTATCCAAACGGCTGAGAAAATCAAGTGCCACTCCGATTAACCAGACCCCTTAATTGAGAGGCCGGAGGTGCCTTGCTGTTAAAAATTATCCACGGAAAAAATATAGTGCAGATATCTCATGGAGATCAAAGGTTAACCCAAACTTGTGATAAGAGAATAGTATCTCAAATGCATTGTGGCTGCCAAAACCTTCGATACCATTCTGGCAACTTTCCATTTTTGGGGAAACCTTTGTTCCAACCGGATTATGACAATTCGCTATCGTTCAGGTTGGAATTCTGGAATGGCCCTCCGCATGAATTCATCAAAAGCGAGACGGTAAATGCTATATCACCGTACGATACGCCTCTCGTATCGCCATACGTTCCATCTCATTGAGGAGCACGGTTTTACCTACGCTGCGCAACCCAGTCATTAAGATGCTTTTTCAGGGCGCCTTTCCCGTATGCGACCCAGCAGGACACGAGCTTGTTCGAGGGTCGCATCGCGGCCGGCAAGTTCCGGAGGCGGCGAGCCGGCTCCCAGAGAAAACGGGTTTTGAATTTTATCCATGGTTACGTCCCCATAGTGGTTTATGCCCATTTATACGTTACATCACGTATACTATCAAATTAAATAGCGTGATATAACCCCTGTATGAAACATCGCTAATCCTCCAGACGGCTTTTTGCGTCGGCCGACGCAGACTTCTCGGTGGAATTGAACGGATGGTTACGACGGATGGATTGAATCACCTCGTCGAGCTGTTGAAGAAAACGGGATCGGTCCTGCTTTTTCAGCGGTGGCGGACCGCCCGTTATCTCGCCCGTAACACGAAGTTCGGACAACAGGTTCCGGGTCGCGACGGTCTGTCCGATGTTGTCATCCGTAAACAACTTTCCGGTTGGACCCATCGCCCGTGCGCCTTCCTTCAGGCAGCGGCTCGCCAGCAGAATGTCGGCAGTGACCACAATGTCCTGAGGTTGCACGTGTTCGACAATCCAATTATCGGCCGCGTCGAATCCGTCCGCCACCACCTTGAGGGTAATCCGTCGTTCATTCGGAACGCGCATTGAGGAGTTGGCAACCAAGGTGACATCAAGACGATATCGGTTCGCGACGCGGTACACTTCCTGTTTTACAGGGCACGCATCCGCATCTACAAAGATGTGCAGCAAATGAAGTTCCTCACTATCCCCCGGATAGGGTCCGGGGCGCCATCCATTCAGCGAAACCACAACGAAAAAAAGCAGATGGCCAAATTCCGGCGACCGGCTCGTAATCGATTGAGACTATCCCACGGAAATCGTATTTGTCAAAGGCTGTATTGTCCTGCCAATAGATGAAGCTGCGAAAAATCATCCCCACGCCGGTGCGGGATAGACCACCGGGCGATAGCATTGGGCGCTTGGCTGCCGGGGCTCATTTACCTGGCCGGGCAGGTGTTGGAATTAAGTGTCTTGCTAAAGGGCGTTAAAAAGGGCAAGGATCGGGTGGAAGCCCTTTTAACCAACATGACGGATCTCGTCTTTGTCGGTCTGAGGGCCTTGATCATCGTACCGGCCATGCCAGGATATTTTTTCCAGACCGGCAGGAACTCGCTATCGCTCAAACAGCCTGCCGCTCTTCCAAAAACACCCTGGCGTGGTCTCCCTGCAATTAACCGAAACGATGATCAAGGCCGGTCTGAGCATGGATATCGACGATATTTTGTTGTCGCTATGGGCTTGCGGTTGCGGGATTTATCCGCACCAATGAGAAAGTACTCACCTGGAAAAGAGAGAAATCAACCATTGAATTCATTTGTCATCAGTGCTCCGACAATGGTTTTCGGCACGGATCTGGTAGAGAATGTGGAAAAGCTCTCCAGTGTGGTCGATCATGTTGAAATCGTTCTTTTTCATACGCCGGACTTGCATAATGTTCCGGACCGGAGAGTAATTATCACGGTAAAAGAAATTCTGGCCGAGAAAAAACTGACCTGTTCGGTTCATCTGCCGGCCTCTCTCGAAGTCGCAGCCCCGGAGGCACCCAAAAGGCATCGTGCCATTCAACTGGCAACCGAAATGGTTGAGCATCTCGATATGCTCGACCCGAGGTACTACATCCTCCATGTTCCCATTACGCCCCCGACCCTTATCGCACAGCCCGGATGCTATCTCCACGAACCGGAACTACCTGAATTCGGAGCGTGGGCCGGAAGGGCTTTCAGGGCGCTGGCGGTTATTCAAGCCCGCACCGGGCTGAACCATCGGCTTCTTGTGGAAAACATCAATTACAGCCCGGCATTTCTGGAACCTCTTTGGCGGGAGGGATTGTGTGATTTTTGCCTGGACATCGGTCATCTTTTGTTGGGGGGTGAATCCGTCCGACAAAACCTTGAACGCTATCTGCCGGTGATCAGGGAAATCCACCTGCACGGCGTCATTGCGTGTGAGGAGCATCTGTCCCTGGATGTACTCTCCATCGAAAGGGTGGGGTCCTGGTTTCAATGCCTGAGGGAATTCGGTTACCGAGGTGTTCTGAATATCGAAGTTTTCGATCCCGAGGACTTAAAAAAATCGCTTCGCATGGTAAAAGCGGTCTGCTCTCAGTGTAACCGGGAATAAACAGACGGCCGATGCAATTACCCCTTGTATCTGACCCGGATGGGTAACCTCTCCTGACTTAAACTGTAGCAGAGGCAAAATCGGGTGACCACCTCTCTTGTCAAGGGGGTCATATACCGTTTCAGTCGCCATAACCATCGTTCGAGTCTTTGTCCCTGAACGTTATACGGCTGAAGAAGAAAATCCCTTTTGATGTCTTCGCGCATCAACACGAAAAAGATCAGGCAGCCGACCAGATAAACATCCCATTGATCATCGAGGTCTGTCCAATGGATGTCCCGCTCCAACACTTCGAGCCAGGTATGTTCGGAATCGGGGATCGCGTCGATATGGCGGCTTCGAAGGAGCTCCTCGCCCCAGGCCTGAATCAGCAGATCTAATTTGTGGAGCATCTTGTTTTGATCAAAAAAATCTTCGCTCTCAAAACGCATTTCACGGATAAGTTCAAGGGAATGGCTTTCTGATTTCATGTGGCCTCACTATTCTTCCGAAGATCTTATTTGATACCGATGAGAACGGTGCCCAGCTCATCCGCATTTTTATCCCCGAAGTGCTTTTTTTTCAGATAAAGATCATTAAGGATGGAAGGGCTGGCAAGGTGAATTCCATGGCTCTGGAATTGCCCATCGTCCAGCAGGCAAAAGTTCGCCGGAAGACACGGAATTTCAAAATGACAGATCTTTTTCATGATATCTTGCGGAAATGAGACCCTGTCCTTATAAACTACAAAATTTTTATGTAAAAACCAGACATTTGTCTTGTTTCTCAAATCGGCAAGGAGCGCTTCATCCCGAACCTCTTCCCCCACTGTCTCCCGACCCTTCTTCAACAGCAAGGAAGGATGACACCCCCAATCAAATTCCATGCTGGTAAGGGAAACATAAACCCATTGACAAGTTAAAATTTCTCTGACCCCGGTGTTCACCACCTTTCCGAGTCCCATCAGAGATCTTTGTTCGGCCTCTTGCTCTTTTTCAAGAATTTCGGGGTAATCTGTCGCGGGCAAAGGGCGAGAATCAACAAGCCCGGTTACTTTCCGCAATGTTCTCAAGATCATCTCATCGATCAGTACTCGATCCATCACGTTTTAATCCTGTAAGGGGTTCATGTTGTTCGGGGCCGACTCTTTTTCAGCATGTGCCGTTGGGGGAAGTAATGATTTTGATTAAATCGAAACCTTTTTCGCCGCATGCTCTTTCGCACCGCCTGCAGGAAACACCGTCACATAGCGCCAGATCGATGGTGAGTTGAAAATTACCCCCCACTTCTTTTAACCCAAGCGCGCTTTCAGGGCAAGCGGCAACGCACGCGCCATCACCGATGCATCCTTCAAAAATGATAGTTCTTCTCTCACTGATATCGGAGATAATCGTCAGGCCCAGTATACCCAAATCAGGAATATCTCTGTCCACGGTCTTAATGATCTCCGGAATCGCCGTTACCGCTTGAAGGGCCGGGAAACCATATTTATTCAAGAACTTTTGATATTGGGCCAGGGGCATCCCTTCCGTCCAATAGGCGAGCTCCAGAATGAAGACCTTTTCAAAGGTTTTGGAAGCCGCGAACATGCAATGATGCTGCCGCAGATCATCGGCGATTTTTTTCATTTCCCATAGCGTGTTCATATCCCGGACAAGATCCCCGGCCATGGCCAGAGAGGTGTTGCCGACCTGATAAATTCTTTTGACTTTTGCCGGGATCATGCCGATTTCCTGTGCTTTCAGGGCATCCACATAGGTACCGGAAGCGCCGGACATATATGCGGTTTCGATTTCTTCCAGCTGAATGCCCGCCTCCTGGCAGAGCGTAATATGACCGGCACGCAGGGAGCCGATGGCCTTGCCGGCCTCCAGCAAATCTTTTTCAGTGAATTTCAGATCATTGGGCAAATGGATCTCTTTGTCAAAGGTAGTGATTTGCGGAATGCGAATGAGATGGGCCTTGAGTCCCTGGCTGATCAGTCCGATCACGCCGGTGCCGGTGATTCCGATGGCTTCCAATTCACCCGTTTCAAGTCGCTTTCCCGTCGTTGGATCCACGGTATCACCTGAAAGCGCGGTCATCTCCCGATTAAGGACGCGCGTTTTCAGTCTGCCGGCTGCGGGCTTATCCTTCATACCGACCCCCCTTGAAGGAAAACAGGAGTCCGTATCGGGTTCGAATTCGACATCCGAGATAGCCCCCGGCAACGCCAGCAGCCCATCTTCAATCTGTTGGCCTTCCAGCGCCGGACCCGCGGCCGTGGATCCGGTATAAACGGTACCCCTGACCCGGAGCGCCATCTCCGCATTGGTGCCATAGTCGGTTACAATGGCGATCTCGTCCCTTTCCAGCATGCCGGTTTGAATCATCATGGCTAACGCATCGGCCCCGATCTCGTGTTGGACCGCCGGCGGTATCAGGACATCGACTTCGGGTGGCAAGTCAAGCCCCCGGACATTTTCCGCTTTGACCACTTGGGCATCTCTTTTGGGGGGGATCACGCCCAAGGCCTCCAGTTTACGTTTACCGGCATATGCCAGGTCCCGGATTTCTATTTCCTGAAAAAGAGACAATTGAATGGGATTGCCGCAAACCGCCAGGCGAACGACCTGATCTTTTTCTATTCTCAGGTTGTCGATGACCTGATTGACGGCCCGGATTACGACATCATGCGCATAATTCAAACCGACCTCAATGGCAAAATGAAGGTGGTCGATCACGTTGGCGCCCGGGAGGGGATGACGTGTCGTTACGGCGGTGGATAAAATCCGGCCTTTCTCATCCAATTGGATGGCTTGCCCTCTGAATCCACTCGTGCCCAGGTCCAAAGCGATACCCAGTTTTGGCATTGCCTCTGTTTACTCCCTTGCGCTTATTCGTTCGTTAAAACCGTCATTCAAGCAGCCGGTCGTTGCACTTCGAGCAGATCCATTGGCCGGATGCGTCAACCGTAATTTGGGCCGGGTGCCCCTTTAATCGCAGATGCGCTTCCCGAATTTCAGACCAAAAGTGTTTGACATCCGTACAGGACAGTCTCACCCCCTTAATCTTTTCGGCATCCAGATGCCAGCGACCGCATCTTGAACAGGCAATCATAAAAACGGTACTAAAAAATTGGGCATAACCGGTACAGAGAGATACCACTTATGCCCATGGATTGACACCCTAAAAGAGACAATCGAAAAAGATCAGAACCCGTAGGACTTCGGACTGAATCCTTTAATATTCTTGTATTTATCCAGACACATTTCAATGAAGTTGCCTTCGCTTTCCGGCAGCGCTTCCAGATCTTTCATGGCGCTTTGCAAGGCTTTATTCTCAAACGCCGTCAATTTCATTTTGGCGTCTCCCAGAATGATCTGTCCCGCTTTGATAGCGCCGGCCCGTGCGCTGGCATAGTAGCCCTTCTCACGGTTGCTGACGATGGCGTTGCCCACCTCCCATGCGTTGTCAGGGGCCAGAATCAGGCTGTGGGAATCCCGGTACATGTCGGAATTGACCAGAATTTCTTTCATTTGTTGCTGATAGCCGAGCTCGATGGCCGAGTTGAACATGGCGCAGTCATACCCCAGAATCTCGGCGAAAACCGAGGTCGTGGTGGCGCCGAACATATCGTGGTATTCGACCGCCTCATTGCTCCAAAGGTCGCACACGGACGCGATGAGATTTCCGCACAAATCGGAATGGGCGCAGGCGCTGGTTTTGCCCTCGGTGGCGATGGGAACGCCTGCCATGGCCTTGATGATGGGATCTTCATAGGCGCAGTCCTTGGTCGGGCCGGTAGCCCCGCACTCGTAGGCGACCAGGGTTCTGGATGCGGAAATGGCGCGGGAAAGAGCCGCCATGACATGCGGCACGTCCTTGGAGGTCATTCCGCCCGCCATGAACATGGCCGTGTTCGCTTCGGAACAGTTGGTGTCTCCGCCGGGGATACAATTGTTTTTCTTGGCGATATCAACAATCTGATCCCACATCCACTCCATGTCGAAGGCGCCCAGTATACCGATACCGAACAGAATGCCGGCAATATCGTTACGAATAATGGCATGGTCAAAGACCTCCTTGCCGCCCATGGACTCGATGGAGATGATGTCCGCGTATTTGGCGCATTCCTTGAAGGACTCTATGACCTGGTGCGTGTAATCGCTCTGCCGCATATCATGCATGTCGGGTTTGCGCAGGTCGGCGATCGTAGCACGGTAAGCCGCCTTGAGTCCGTATTTTTGCAAATAATCATCCATTTGCTTGGCCGTCTGCGCAGCGATTTCCCCCCCCCATTTGGGATTGTGCGTCATCTGGAAAATGTGCTCATTTTCAATCTGCAATGTCGGGTGACCGACGATGACCATACGCTCCAGGGCATCACCGTTGGCTTTTTCATACTCACGCAGCAGGGTTTTCATGGTTTTTTCGCTGCCAGGTCTGGGATGGGGCACCACTTCGGGATGGACAAAGCCACCGCCGATCACGATTCCACGCTTAGTCGTTACCGGTTTCTTGGCGGTGCCGAACATCATCTCCGCGCCGTTGACATATGCCATTTTGGTTATTTTCTTGCGTGCCATTTGTGCCTCCTTATATGAGCGTTATATGAGTATCAAAAGACATCTCCCTTTTTCATGCAATCGATAAGGACTCAAAACCGTGATGTGTCACCTCCCTTCTTTGGAAATCAAATCAATGAATTCGCAAATAGTGAATCGTGAGTAGAACAGTACGAAACGTCACTCATCCTCTCAGTTGCAAGTTCGGTGCCGAACCGTCCACAGCGAATGAATTGTATCCACTTGAAATAAATATAAAATAATTTAGCTTCTCGTATGGAAATAAATCTGTTTTCAATGTTGTCACCTCGGGTTACAATTTGCTCCATAAGGTGCCACATGAGGTGACAGGGTCACGCCGACGCAAGCCCGTATTGTGAAAGCCGCAGATACAGCCGTCGCCGGGTAATTCCGATCATCCGGGCGGCGGCCGCTTTATTTCCGGAAGTCATCTCCAGTGTTTTTAAAATCAGTTCTTTTTCTACCGCTGACAAGCAAGCACCGTCACCCGGCAGTTCGTTCAATACATTTGCGTGGTTGGAACCATAGGCCAGATCCTCGCGAACCTCCCGGGGCAGATCTTCGAAAGTGATTTTTCCGTCAGGGCACATCGCCAGCAGACGCTCCACAATGTTCGCCAACTCCCGCACGTTGCCCGGGTAGCCGTAGTGTTGCAACGCATTCAGCGCCTCCTGAGAAAGAACCGGCGGGCCATGGCCCATTTCCCCGGCTGTTTGATTGAAGAAATGATCCAATAAGAGCGCGATATCCTCTTTTCTCTCTCTCAAAGGCGGAACATGCAGCGGAATGACATTGAGACGGTAGAAAAGATCCTCCCGGAAATGCCCGGTTTGGACCGCCCGGTTTAAGTTCCGGCTTGTGGCCGCCAGGATGCGAACATCCGTCCTGTAAGTGCTATTCCCGCCGACGCGCTGAAATTCTTTCTCCTGAAGCACTCGCAGCAACTTGACCTGCAACTCCCGGTCCAATTCGCCGACCTCATCCAGAAAAAGCGTCCCGCTTTCGGCGATTTCAAATTTCCCCTTTCGCTGGGCGATGGCTGTTGTAAACGCTCCGCGTTCATGCCCGAACAATTCACTTTCCATCAGATTGGCCGGGATGGCGCCGCAATTGATGGCCACGTAAGGACCTTTTTGCCGTGGGCTCGTTTGGTGGAGGGTCCGGGCAATCAACTCCTTGCCGGTGCCGCTTTCGCCCTGAATCAACACCGTGCTGGAAGTTTCCTTCAGATTGTCAATGAGCCGGTAAATCGCATTGATGCTTTCACTGCGGCCGATGATGAGGCCGAATCGATCCTTGTGCCCGGGTTTGGGGCCGGTTTTTTTTCGGGATACCGGCCCGCCTTCCTTTTTTTGGAGGATACTTCTCAGAATACCGTTTATATTTTGTTTCAGGTTGGAATTGGGGCCGGAGAACTCATAGAAATCGCCGTCCTGATATAAAAAGAGACCCAAGGGACCGGTCATCAGAATTGCAGCGTGTGGCGCCAGTTGCCGGATGAATTGCAGTGCCCCGCCACCCCCTGTTCCGGAGGATTTCAAATCGATGATCACCATTTGAATCGTTGCCGAATGTGCTTTCAGTACCACACGTCCTTCTTGTTCGTCCGGCACCCAAACCGTTGTAAATTCTTCCGGTGAAATCCACCGGGCCAGCGCCCGCAGGGCGCGGTACTCATCATCGACAATTAAAACGACGGGTTTGTCATTGCCGATAACGGTCGTATTTTGGGCCTCGATCATCGTTTCGGCCACCCACGTATGAAGTGCAGGCCAGGCAAGGGCGTTTTTGTAAGCCCGGCAAGCTGTTTGAGCGACAGCGAGTTCTTGCCGGGCTGGATAAAATGCCCTTGCCTGGCCGGAACGATGATCAAGTCCGTATTTTGTCTGGCGGGAGAAGACATATATCTCTTTGGGCGCGCCGTGGCGCAGCCTTAATGTGGTTTGGCGGAACCTGTTCGGTCGACCACGCACCGTTCGAGTGCGGCGCCGATCATTTCCCGATTTAACGTCTTGCCGATGATGGAAATTTTACTCTCTTTCACCTGTCCCACGGGTTGAAATGAAAAATCTCCCGAAGCCAGTTCCATCAGCATCAAGTGATCACCCAGCCGAAAAAATCCTTTCGCCCGGACAATTTCACCGATTCCGGAGGCGGGGTCATTCATCGCCTGAAAAAACGCTTCGAGCGCACTCCGGTCAAACGACAGATCTCCAAAAACACACCCGTAAGATTCGTATCCCAGGGCGTCCTCAATAACATGAAAATGAAGATATCCTTGTCTGCCGGCTTCCGCCGTTAACTTCCCGACGGGTTCATTTTCGATAAGGGGTCTTTTGGAACACGGGGCGGCGGACAGAGCGAGATGATAGTCTGCCCAATCCACCTCCCCGTATTCGGCCATCAGCACCGATACTTCAGGATTGATCGCGGATATTGCGCTTCGGGTCACCCTTGCATTTGCTTTATCCACCTTGTCGCATTTATTCAGAAGGACGACATCGGCGTTTTGCACCTGGGATTCCACAAAGTACCGGTTGGCTTTGTACAATGCCTTGAACCCCGTCGCATCGGCAATCAGGATATTGTTTATTTTCCGAATGGTTTTCTCAAAAAGCTGGGCCTCGATGATGGATCGAATCTGCGCAATGGTGGCGACGCCGGTCGGCTCGATGATGACCCTTTCGGGCCGGATGGCACGGCTGATCTCCAGCAATTGCGACCTGAAATCAGTCTGGAGCGTGCAGCAGATGCAACCGCTGGGCATTTCCACCACATTGCCGCCCGCAGCGGCCAGCAACTGGCCATCGATGCCGACTTCGCCGAATTCGTTCACCAGGACCACGGTCTTCTCTTTTGCGCCCCACGCCTTGAGAACCCGGGTGATAAACGTGGTTTTGCCGGCACCCAGAAACCCGAAAACAATATCAACGATCATTGTCTTTACCTACCCGGTAATATCTTTAGCCATTCCATTTGGACCGCATCGATTCCCAGCTTTCGCCGGCCAGGGCATCTTCCGCCATGCCGGGCGCCTGGCTGGCCTCCTTGCCCCATACCCCGAGGTCGTATTCCGTCACATATTCCTCGCAGACCGCGCCGCCGCCGCAAACAAAAGGAATTGAAAGACCGGCCTGTTTTAACTGATGGGCGATCTTGGGAAAAGCCGTCATGGTGGTGGTCATCAGCGCCGTACCGGTAACCATGACCGGGCGATGCTCTTTGCATGCGGCAACCACTTTGTCCGTTGGGACATCGGCGCCCAGATTAATGACCTCAAAGCCGTTGGCGTTGAGCAATGCATTGACGATCACCTGTCCGATGTCGTGAATATCCCCCTCGGCGGTGTGGGTGACGACTTTGCCTTTTCGATCCATGGCCTTGCCCATTTTTTTCTCACACTCCGCAATGCCGATGTTCATGGCATCCGAGGAGAGAATGACCTGAGGCAGAAAGTAAACACCCTCATCCCACAAACGGCTCACCTCGTTCATTCCCGCAATCAGGGCATTGTTGATGATGTCAACCGGGGATTTGGTTTCCAGGGCCGCTTTGACAGCGGGCAGAATCCCCTCTTCATCCCCCTCAACGACAAATTTGGCGATTTTTTGAAACGCCGGGTCCTTCGAAACTGTTTTTGCCTCTCCGGTTTTTTCAAGATCAAGATCGTAGCGTTTGAAAATGTTGGAAAAATTGTTCAAAATTTTCATGCTCTTTCTCCTTTCTCTTCGTCGAAGTTGACAACCCGTTGGCTCCATATGAACCAACACCACGCCTCGATAGGAGGCGCTTTTCCACTGTCAATGCGCTTTGGCGACCTCCACCATGGCCAGCAGGTTTTCCGTGGGAGTGCCCGGCGCCACCGCGCATCCGGGGGAAAGGATTTGAATACCGTCCGCGATGGATTCCTCGCATCCCTCCCTGACGATTTGGGGGGATTTCATAAACAGGGTGTTGGCCGTGTCCACCCCCCCCATCAAAATGATTCTGCCGCCGCATTTTTCGCGTGCCAGTTTCGCGCTGGCCTTGGGTTCCAGACTCAGAATTTCCGCCCCTGTCTGCCCCATCCACTCGACGATCGGATCCACATTTCCGCAAATGTGGAGAATCTTGGGAACCGCGATGGCATCACACTGCCGGCGCTGATATTCCAGCTCGTAGTCCCGATACGTCTTGGGGGCAATCAATTCGGGGGAAGCGGTCATATCCTCGATCGAAATGATATCCGCGCCGGCATCGATCAGCGCGTTTGCCAGAGCGGTGCCGGCTTTCTCCCCGACATCCAGAAAAGGGCGCATCTTTTCGGGCTTTTTAAAGGTCGCCTTGAGAAGCGGGACGCTGTCCAGCAGCGACCCGGCAATGGTGAACGGCCCGATGATCCCGGCCACGATGGGAACCGTATCGCCCAATTCCTTTTTTAGAATTTTCACGGCTTTGATCAACTCCGGGATGAATCCCCTGGAAAGAAAATCAGGTGGGAAGACAGGGGTGTCATCGAAGCTGTACGGTGGCGGATGCTCGATACCCGGGATTCCTTCTATTTCTCTGATCTTTCCGGGCTTGCGGATGCATCCGAGCGCTACGGCTTCGAATGTCTGACAGAAGGGAACCCTCACGGCATCAAATCCCAGCACCGTATATGCCGCCATTGCCTGCCGGGCCATGACCTCGCCCTTCTCATGCCCATCGGGCCAATAAGCGCCCACCTTATCCATCTGCTCGTAAGTGACGGTGGAATTAGCCCCGAAGCATGGCATTCGATCCGGTTTTTGGTGATTGAGAACCGCCATGACCCGTTCTTTCGAATTCATTCGATATTCCTCCTTTCAGCGTAATGAAGTAATAACCCTGTATAAATGGTAATGACAAGCAACTTGCATGAAAATGCGATGCGGATGATGTTCCCCGACCCATTGCAGGCAGAGGGCATGCTGATTCACTGCGTCCCGATTGGCATATCTATCAACAAATATGACATCAATTTACGATTGCGGGGAGAGTTGGCGGAAGCTCTCTCGGGCAAACGCGGCATTTGTTCGAATAACTCTCACAAACGCCCGCTTTACCCTCGAAAGCGAGGCATGTCGATGGGGAGAAGGTATCCTGACTTGCGGCATGGAATACTCTCTGCGCCTTCCCATTCCCTTAATCATTGGGAACAGTGGCTACGTGCAGATTTCCCTCTCCAAAGGATCATGCGGCTTTGCCGTTACGCTTTGGAGACTTTACCCGTTTTTGTGGTCACGGTATACCGGCGGGTAAAGATTTCCGCTCACAGTTGCGGGGCAGTAATGGATTTTCACCATTTTCCCTTCATCAAACGGAACTCCCGGAAAAAAAGAGGCCGTTCGCATTGCCTTTATGCCATAAGCAAATTAAGTGCCATCGTTGCAGAAACAGACGTTCAGCTCGAAATGTATTTGATTACAAACAGTTAAAAAATAGAGTCCGGGCAATCGGGATTGGCTTAAATGTGATTTTTTAACCGCACTCATAAACCGGACAGGGGGCAACGGTAATAAAAATTAAACAATAACTGATAGATAGAGTTGAGACAAATATGTCGCACTCTGACACCGGGCTACGTTTCGGACTGGGTGACAATCGGGTCTTTTTCGATTCCATACGCCTTCATTTTCCGCCAAAGGGTTCTCGGGTTGATACCCGTCATCCGAGCGGTTTCGGATACATTGCCGCCGGACCGGTTCAGCGCCTCCCTTAGATATGCTTTTTCAAACCGTTTTTCGACGATGGCGCGGGCCACTTTGAAGGGAATTTCGACGTTGATGGGATACGGGGCGGGTTCCTGACTGCCGGAAGCTTTTACATCATGCGAAAAAAAAATCGTTTCGATGAAGTCTTTTTCCGTAATTACAAAAGCCCGTTCCAATACGTTTTCCAATTCCCGGACATTGCCCGGCCAGTCATACTGCATGAGTCGCCTCATGGATTGCGTCGAAACCCCGGTTATGTTTCTCCCAAATTTACGATTGAAGCTGTTGATAAAATGATTGACGAGAAGGGGAATGTCATCGATTCTCTCCCGCAAGGGTGGGATATGGATGGGGACCACGTTGAGCCGGTAATAGAGTTCCACCCTGAATTTGCCTTTTTTTATTTTTTCTTCGATAGCCTGATTGGTGGCCGAAATAATTCGGACATCCACATCGATTTCATGATTGCCGCCGACGCGCTCGATTTTTTTCTCCTGGGTGACTCTCAGCAGTTTTACTTGCAATCCTGTTGAGATATCTCCTATTTCATCCAGGAATAGGGTCCCGCCTTGCGCATATTCGAATTTCCCCTTTTTGGTGCAGACGGCACCTGTAAACGCTCCCTTTTCGTGGCCGAACAGTTCTGTCTCCAGCAGGTTCTCCGCCAGAGCGCCGCAATTGATTCCCACAAACGGTTTCTTTTTCCGGTTGCTGTTAAAATGGATGGCCTTGGCCACCAGTTCCTTGCCGACGCCCGTATCACCCGTTATAAAAACGCGCGTATCCATGGGGGCGACTTTTTCAATCAAATCATATATGGCCCGCATTTTATGGTTTTTGCCGATAATCCTGCCAAAGGCGTATCGTTGATTGACCTCTTTCCGCAGATCCCGAATTTCCTGGAGCATCTGACGCTCCCGCAAGGTTTTTTCAATTGCGATGAGAAGGGCTTCCGGTTCAAACGGCTTTTGGAGATAATCCGTGATCCCCTCCTTGATGGAATCCACGGCGGAGGCGATGGATCCATACGCCGTCATGATGATACCGGAAATGTCGGGATCTGTTTTACGGGCCAGTTTAAACAGCTTCAACCCGTCTCCGTCCGGCATTTTCATATCCGTCAACAAAATATCGAAGGTCTGGAGGGACAGCAGTTGCAGGGCCTGGTCGGGCCGGTTGGCGATAGCGACCCGATACCCTTCCTGTTCCAATATGGCTTTAATATGATGGCAAAAGGAAACCTGGTCATCCACCAAGAGAATCTGTTGTTTCATAACATTTTCCTATTGATAACCGCTCGAATGCGATGACGCCGGATAACGGCAGGAGAATATGGAAGGTAACCCCATGATCCGAAGGGGCCTCGTGAGGTATATCGACCCCCTCGTTCATATCGTGCGGCCGGAGATTCTGACTTAACCAGACCTTGCCGTCATGGGCTTCGATAATCCGGTGGGCCAGGGATAATCCCAGGCCGGTGCCGGAATCCTTGGTGGTATAAAACGGATGAAATATTTTTTCCACGTCCCGTGGCTCGATGCCGATGCCCGTATCACCGATTGAAATCATGGCGTACCCCGGCTTTGGAGCGTATACGCCTGTCGCCACCGTTAGGTACCCCCCCGATGGCATGGCCTGAACGGCATTGTGAATGATATTCTGGAACACCTGACTGATCAATACGGCATCAACGGATAGCGGCGGCAAATTTAAATCGAATTTCTGTTTCAGCCGGATCTTGTTTCGAGCAATCAACTCCTTTAACATCGCCAGGGTTTCTCCCAAAATGGTTTCGATACGCTGGTTGGACCTTCTGAGTTTTAACGTCTTCGTGTATTCCACCAGTTCTGTGACGACTTGATTTAAATTGTTGATCCCATCGAAAAGATTTGTGAATATTTCCGCCAGGCCCTCCTGGTTGTCCGCCATGCCGGGAAGTTTTTCCGCCGCCTGTTTTTGTCGGCCGGATGGCGGGTCGTTCAGTTCCAGTGCCTTTTGCAACAGCTTGGTTCCCATCAGGATATTGCCTAAGGGGTTGCGAATCTGGTGGGCAATTGCACTGGAAAATTCTCCCAGCAGCGCCAAATCTTTTGTCTTCTCAATTTCAATTTCCAATTTTTTCTTTTCCGTGATGTCCCGTCCCACCCCTTCAATCCCCGTAATTCTTCCCTCCGGATCCTGTTCGGAATAAATGGTGAGGGAGATGAAATGATCTTCTCCGAGACGGTTACGATGGCGGTATTCCAGATCTTTGACAAGGAGGCATTCCCCTTTCAGTATTTGCCGAAAGGCATTATTTACCCGCTTACGATCTTCGTCAGCGACCAGATCCTCGGGCATGATGTCTCCCCGGACCATTTCCTCCCGGGAGCACCCCGTCAGGGTTTCCATGGCCCTGTTGACAAAAACAAATCGGCCGCTCTTATTGGTTCTGAAAATGATATCCGTGCGGTTTTCGATGCGAAGTTTCTGTTTCTCCTGAATTTGCTCAATTTCGCTGGTCTTTTCACAGATTTTTCTTTCGAAAAATTCGCTCATTTCAACGCTGGCGCAGTGTACCCGCGCATTTTCAATGGCGACCGAAGCAGCGGCCCCCAGTGCTTCGGCAACCGCGAGGTCATGAGCGCTGAATGTCCGGCTGCCGGCCTCCCTGCCTAGAATCAATAATCCGAGCGGCTTATGCGTTAATCTCAGCGGGACAGCCAGGGCCGACTGAATCCCATTGCCTGTAAAGTACGACCGGACGTTCGCTTTAATTTTTTCAGAATGACGGATGTCGCGAATAAAAAAGGGCCGTTTGGGGAGGATCATCTGTTTATAAAAAGCGTTCAGTGCCATGGGCTGGATGGAATCGAAAGTGTTTAACTGGACCTGCGCTTGTCGATTTTGTTTTTTCGTGGTGTAGCGGATCATCGGAATTTTGGTTTCGGAAAATAAAAAGACCTGGTAATGCGGGCCGATGAACTCGGCGCCTTTTTCGACTACCGCTGTCAAGGTCTTTTTCAGATCTAATTTTTGATTAAAAGTGGACATGGAGTTGACCAGAAAAGCCGCCTCCTTCTTTTTCTGCTGACTTTGCCGGTAAAGGTTCATGTTTTCAATGGCCATCCCCATGATATTCGCAATCCCGGACAACAATCTGAGGCTATCCTGGTTGATGGAACCGGCTGCCGCATGCAAAACGATAAGGGCGCCGATTGATTTTTTCTGAGATTTCATCGGAGCGCCGATAAGAGATTGAAATTTATCGTGATGCAAGTCGATCTGTTTGGGATGCCGAGACCCGCCGCAAAGATCACCCTCTGTTGAATGGCGGGGGGTAATGAAATCTGTCAGGACGATTTTTTCGATTTTCCGGACTATGGTGGCATCGAGACGGCCATCCACCAAGCGAATGGCCGATAATTCAGGTTTGCAATGGCCCGGGTTATTTTTGAGATACACGAGAACTCCCGAAGACTTGAAGACCTCCTTTATTTTCAGCATGGATTTACGCAATGTCTTTTTCAAATCCATTGATTGATTTATTTTGGTGGATATCGCGCTGATGGCGTAGAGTTCCTTGCTCAGGGAAGTAATGCGCAGCTGATTTTCTCTGTTGTCACCGGTTAAGTACTTTAGCTCGTTATTTAACGCCTCAATTTCATCATACAGCATGCATTCCTTGATTTTTGAAGAAAGCTCAAGCCCCATAAGATATAATTTGCACGATAGATCTTTTCCCGCCTTGGGATGTTGATCCACCTGAACGTTCAGGAGTCCCAGCAGCTTTCCGGTGCTGAGTAGGGGAATGGAATAGGTAAAGAAAATGTTGGGGATATTGACTCTCCGTGTTGAATGTCTGACCGTTGAATCGATGATCCAGCTTTGCGTCCTGATTTCCGGGGAGGCCGTGCCTTTTGAACCGAAATTGTTAGCGCTGGCGACCAGTACCAATTGGTCCTGTTTGTTATATAAATGTATTTCAGCCTGGCGGACATGGCGGGTTTGCAGAAGATGTGACATGACCACTTCGAAAAGATCATCGAGGTTGGAAACCATCAGGGCGTCCTGGATGGTTTTCAGGAAGTCCAGGTCTATTATTTCCAGTGAATTGTCATTCATGGCCATCCGTTCCCTGTTCCATTGCGGAAGAAATCCGCAGGTTATTTGCCACACGGGGAATTGTTCTCGATGCCAACGGCCGGGCCGATGGTATCGACGATCGTGCGAAGAGAGGAAGATAAGAACTTGCTTTTTATATAGAAAAATATTGACAATTGCAATAGTCAATTATGCCGGCGCCACGGTCATTGAAAAATCATCCCTAAGCCGGTGCGGAATAGACCGCCGGACGATAGTATTTTTTACATTAGCTGATAAAGATGATAACCGAATCACCTTCATCATCTGTTTGTCATTCAGTTTTCAGGCTTCCATTTTGTTGATTTTGACCCCATGACCTTCCGGCGGCCGGGGACTGAATATCATTACTGCATCTCAACCCATATCCGTAACGGAGGAGAGCATGTTCAGATTCGAGACCGCGCAAAAAGTGTGTCAGGTGGGAGGCATCCGGTTCGGGGGACAGCCCGGCGAATATCCGACCGTTATCTGCTCTTCTATCTTCCAGAAGGGGGATAAGGTGTTTTCCGGCAAGCGAAAGGAGGGATTTGACGAAAAACGCGCCGAAGAGCTGCTCCAAAACCAGGACAGGCTGGCGGAAGAAACCGGCGTTTCGGGAATGGCCGACATTGTCGCCAATACCGGGGAGGAATTTAAAACCTATGTTGATTTTGTCTGCTCCGTGACGAAGATGCCCTTTTGCATCGATGCCTGGAAGATGAAGCCCAAACTGGAAGGGGCGGCCTATTGCGCGGAAAAGGGACTTCTGGACCGAATGTTCTACAACAGTCTCACCGTCTGGGAGGAGGATCTGGAGACGGAGATTCGCGAGATTGCGGCGATCGGTGTTAAACACGTGCTGCTCGTGGCCTTTGACATGGCCGATCAAATGCCCAGCGGCAGAATTGCGGGCACGCGGAAGATTCTCGATGTCATCGAAAAGGTGGGCGCCTCCTTTGAGTCCGTCTTCGTCGACACCTCCGTGATGAACGGGCCGGCGACGGCTTTCTGTGGTATCGCCAACCGGATGATCAAGGAGAAATGGGGATTCCCGGGCGCCAGTGCCCCGAGCAACGGATCCTATATGTGGAAAAAGGCGCGGGAGCAATGGGGATTCAGCGGTTGGGCGGCCGCCGACAGCGCTCTCGAGGCCTTATCGGCATTTTTGTATCACGACATGATTTTTTCAGGTCCCATGGCCGGTGCGCCACGCATTTTTCCGGCCGTGGCCATGTCGGACGCTTTTCTGGCAACCGCCGTTTTTGCCGAAACGAAACAGCTCCCCAAGGACCCGAATCACCCCCTGTTCAAGCTCTTTCCGGAGTTTGTGGAGCAGTTGAAATCGCAGCAATAAGGGGGAGGCACCTTTAAGATACTAACGGGAAAGGAGAAACCAATGTCAGAGCTTACACCGAAAGAGCGGGTCAACCGGCTGCTTCGCCGGGAACCCATCGACACCATGCCGATTTTCAGCGGCATGGGAATGGTCACCAAACAGGCCATCGATAAAATGGGCATCCGGTTCGCCAGCGTTCATACGACCGCTGAAAATCTGGCCGTATCGGCCCGGACCACGGCTGAAATGTACGGGTTCGATGCCGTCATCGTTCCCTATGACATGTGTACGGTACCGGAAGCACTGGGCCGGGGCATCAGCCTCTACGCGGACGCGGACGGTATCCTCTATCCGACCGTGCCGACCAAATGGGCCACCCTCGATGAGGTGGATATACCCGATGATTTCCTGGAGAAAGGCCGCATGCCCGTCGTGGATGAGGCATTTCAATTGCTCAAAACCCAAAACAACGGCAATGTCGCCCTGGGCGCCTGGCTGCTGGGACCCTTTACCATGGCCGGGCAGGTGATCGAATTAAGTGTGTTGCTAAAAGGCGTTAAAAAGGACAAGGATCGGGTGGAAGCCTTTTTAACCAATATGACCGATCTTGTCCTCGAGGCGGCCAAACACTATGAGTCGCTGGGCGTCGACTATATTACGATTCGGGAAATGGGCTCGGGCACGGATCTCTTGTCACCGCGCATGTGGAAGACGCTTATTGGCCCGAACCTGAAACGGATCTTTGATGCCGTGACCATTCCGACCGTGAACCATATCTGCGGCTCAACGGATCTCATCATTGAAATGATGAACGAATGCGGGGCCGATGCAGTCAGTGTGGATCAGAAGAACAATATAGTGGAAAGCCGGAAAAAACTCGGAAACGACGTGCTGATTCTGGGAAACTTCGATCCCTATGGCACGCTTTGCCAGATGGAGGCGGCCGCCGTGGCGCCGGTCATCAAAAAATGTATCGATGACGGCGTGGATGCCGTGTGGCCCGGGTGCGATATCTGGCCGGATGTCATTCCGGAAAACATGACCGCCTATATCGAAACCATTCGGGAGCACGGTCGCAGACCGACGCCGGCGGTGGGAAGACTCTAACCCCGGCATTCATTTACGCTAAGAAAAGGAGACAAGACCATGGTGGACGAAGCAAGAGAAAAGGAAATCCTGGAAAAGCTGTCCGAGGCGGTCGTCGAATACGATGAAGACATGTCAAAGGAATGGTCGGAAATCGCCTTGAATGAAGGCGTGGATGCGTTTCATGCCATTATGAACGGACTGGCGGTGGGAATGGAGAAGGTCGGAGATCTTTATGATCAACAGGAGTATTTTGTGCCGGAGCTGCTGATGAGCGCCGATGCGCTCTACGCCGGGCTCGATATATTGAAACCCCACATCAAGGCCGATACCGTGAAGAAAATGGGCCAGGTGGTCATCGGCACCGTGCAGGGCGATGTGCATGATATCGGCAAAAACATCATCAAGCTCATGTTCGATGTCGGCGGTTTCGAGGTGCATGATCTGGGCCGCGATGTGCCGCTGGAAAAATTCGTCGAGGAACAGGTCCGGACGGATTCCGAGATCGTGGCCATGTCCGCGATGATGACGACGACCATGATGGGGATGAAAAAAGTCATTGAACTGATCAAGGAGAAAAATCCCAACGTGGCCATCATGCTCGGCGGCGCACCCGTGACACAGGATGTGGCGAGCCTTTTCGGCGCGGACGGCTATGCCGAATCGGCCGGTAATGCGGTCCAGGAGGCTATCCGGATGATCGGCAACTTACGGAAACTTCAACAGAAAAACAGTTGAGTAATCATGCGGCCGGCCCCGTGCCGATCGCGCTGAAAAGGAGAACCCGGGCCAATGGATGAGCGTATGGCGATGGTAATTTTTCAACCTTCGGGCCGGCGGGGGGAAGTCCCCAAGGGCATCACCGTCATTGAGGCTTCCCGGTTGCTGGGCGTGGACGTCGAAGCCCTCTGCGGTGAGAAGAAGGTCTGCGGAAAGTGCGTGGTTCGAATCGAAGAAGGGGCATTTGAAAAATACGGGATCATTTCCAAGGCTACTAACGTGAGCCCCTGGCAGGAAGAGGAGGGTAAATTCGTTACCCGCGTGAATCGGGAAAAAGGCTTTCGCCTGGGGTGTGTATGCAAGATCCTCGGCGATATTCTGGTGTTCGTGCCGGAGGAATCGCGCGCCGGCAAACAGGTGGTCAGTAAAAAGGCCCGCGATATTTACATCGAGCACAACCCGGCCATTCGGCTCTATCATGTGCAAGCGCAAAAGCCGACCTTTGAAGATCCGACCGGTGATTTTGAACGTATCTGCAAGATTCTTGAATTCGAGCACGGACTGAAGGATCTTCGGATCGACATTCAGGCCCTGCGGCAGCTGCCATCGGCCCTGCGAAAAGGCGAATGGGCGGTCACGGTCAGCGTGTGGATGGACCGGGAGATCGTGCGGGTGCGGCCCGGAAAATGCGCGGCGAGCTACGGTGTTGCCATCGATATCGGTACCACGACCGTTGCGGGCTATTTTTGCGATCTGACTACCATGGAGGTGATCGATACGGTTTCGATGATGAATCCCCAGTGCAAATATGGGGAGGACGTCATGAGCCGCATTACCTACCACATGATGAACCCCGACGGATTGCAGCGAATGAGCGATGACATCGTCGAGGGGCTGAACTGGCTGGTCGATCAGGCCGTCCAAGCGACCTATCCCCCGAAAAAGAAAGTCAGAAAGAAAAAAGAAGAAGAGGGACCCGATGAGTTCGTGGAAGTTCCGGAGGAGGGGAAAACCTATCTTCGTCTGACGCCGGAGGATATCGAGGATGTGACGATCGGCTGCAATACCGCCATGCACCATATCTTATTGAAACTCGACCCCCAGTTCGTCGGGCTCGCACCCTTTCCGCCGGTGATTCATCACAGTATCGATATCAAGGCCCGGCAATTGGGGCTTCGGATCAGTCCCGGCGCCTATGTCTTCGTGCTGCCCAACGAGGCGGGCTTTGTCGGGGCCGACAATGTCGGCGTTCTGATCTGCGAAGAGCCCTATAAAAGCGATGAGATTCAACTCATCATCGATATCGGCACCAACGGCGAGCTGGTTCTGGGGAACCGGGAAAAACTGATCTCCTCCTCCTGCGCAACCGGTCCCGCACTTGAGGGGGCCCAGCTCTCTTACGGAATGCGGGCGGCCCCCGGCGCGATCGAGCGCATCGAAATCGACCCGGAAACCAGGGAAGTAAACTATAAGGTCATCGGCCGGGATGCCTGGCTGAAATACTCCGAGCCCGAAGAGATGAAGGTGAAGGGCATCTGCGGCTCCGGCATTCTGGATGTACTGGCGGAGCTCTACCGTACGGGCATCGTCACCAAAAGCGGCGCGTTCAATAAAAAAGGGTTAAAAGATCATCCCCGCTTTCGAAAGAATCCCGATACCAATATGCCGGAATTCGTGCTGGCCTGGCGGAAAGAGTCGAGTATCGGCAAGTCCATCGTGATCACCCAGAAGGATATTCGCCAGATTCAGCTCGCCAAGGGAGCGCTCTACGCCGGCTGCAAGCTGATGGTCAAGCGCATGGGCGTTGAAAAGATCGATAAGGTTAAGATCGCCGGTGCCTTCGGGACCCATGTGGACCGGCAAAAGGCCCTCATCATGGGACTGTTTCCGGACTGCGATCTGGAGATGATCGCCTCGGTCGGTAATGCCGCGGGCGATGGCTGCCGGGCGGCGCTGCTGAACACCCGGAAGCGGGAAGAGGCCGACTGGGTGGCGCGAAACGTGGAGTATATCGAACTCACCGTCGAGCCCACGTTTCAACAGGATTTTATGGAAGCCATGCAACTGCCGCATATGAAGGATGCGTTTCCGCATCTCAAAGGCGTGGTGCCCGACGATATTTTGAACCAATAGGAATGAGCGTTCATGACAGGGGATGTTCTCGTCCGGGTGGACCCCGGTATCTGCGGATTTTACTGCGAAATCCGGGCCAGCTTGCCTCAAAAGCGAGTGGCCCGGCTTTGCATTACCGAATCGAAGTGCGAGCATATTCAGCGGCTCAACGCCGGAATCGGCGAGGTGGGAATGCGGGATCTGTTTCTTCCGCTTTGCCGCAATCCGGTGTTTATCGCAGCGGAAAAGGCGGGTTGCCACGCCGCCTGTCCGGTGCCGACGGCCCTCATAAAGGCGGCCGAAGCGGTCATGGGTCTGGCGATCCCCAAATCAATCGTTATCGATATTGGTCTGGAAGCATAAATGAAAAGAAAAATAACAGCCATTCAGCCCGATGCCGCGATGCCGGCCGAATTGCTCCGGCGGGTCAGGGAAAAGGGGATCGAGTACGGCCTGACGGAAGTGGTTCCTTTCCGTGTCGATAAAATCGAGATTGCCCACTGGGTGCGGTTGAAATGTCAGTACGGATGCAACCGGTATGCCACCACCTGGTGCTGCCCGCCGGCGACACCGGATACGGACGAGGTGAGAAAAATACTGGGTGAGTACAAGGACGCCCTGTTGCTGGTGGGCCGCCAGCACCGGCCGGAGTTTTACCGCGACAATGCCCGGAAACGGGTCCAGCAGGTACGGATCTGGAAAGGCGCCGTGGCCCTGGAGCGGATGCTGTTTTTAGAGGGCTATTACAAGGCGTTTGCGCTCGTGAGTGAAAATTGCAGCCTGTGCCGTCAATGCGCGTATCCTGCGCCGTGTCGCTTTCCTCAGGAGAAGCGTCCGTCCGTCGAATCCTTTTCCATCAATATGATGGAAACACTTGGACGAATCGGTATTCCAACGGAAATTGCCACGAGGAAAAACCAAACCATGAATTACTACACGATTTTGCTGCTGGACTGACGGCCGGATCAAGAATCCATTCCGGTTTCCCGACCCTTCTCGATGCGAGCGGGGTTCTCGCCGAAGGCAAAAGCCGGCAATTAGAATAATTGCCAAATCCACCCCATTCCCCCGATTCCGAAGGGATTCCACTCTCTTAATAAACTCTTGTTGTTTTTTGGGTTCCGTTATATCAGGATTCCTGATGTGGGCTGAGGCCGTCATGAGGTTCGGAATCGGCCCCGCACGGGTGAGAAGGCCTTGATCATCGTTTCGGTCACCCCCAAATGGAGTGAAGGTCACGCAAGGGCGTTTTTGTAAGCCCGGCAAGCTGTTTGAGCGACAGCGAGTTCTTGCCGGGCTGGAAAAAATGCCTTTGCGTGGCCGAAACGATGATCAAACCCGGTGAGAAGAACGGAAAGCAGGATGAAAGACCAAGAACTCGAAGGGAATGCTCATGCCTGATACCCCGACCTATGAAGAGTTGAAAAAGCGGGTTTCGGAGTTGGAAAGAGCCGAATCCGAGCGTCAACGGGCCGATACCTCGCTGGAAAAGCGCCTTCTGGCGCTGACCCGGCCCCTAGACGATGCCGGCAGCATCGCTTTCGAAGACCTGTTCAATTTAAGCGACATTCAACGGCTTCAGGATGAATTTGCCAGCGCCACCGGTGTGGCATCCATTATCACCCACACGGACGGAACTCCCATCACCCGGCCCAGTAACTTTTGCCGGTTATGCAACGATATCATTCGCAAGACGGAAAAGGGTCTTGCCAACTGCTATCGGTCCGATGCGCTGATCGGCCGGTTATCTCCGGGCGGTCCGATTGTTCAGCCCTGCATGAGCGGCGGACTCTGGGATGCGGGAGCAGCCATTTCAGTCGGCGGCAAGCATATCGCCAATTGGCTGATCGGTCAGGTTCGGGACGACACCCAGACCGATGAAAAGATACATCGCTATGCCCGGGAAATCGAAGCGGATGAAGAAATCGCCATTGCGGCATTTCATGAGGTGCCCGCCATGTCACGCGATCGGTTCGAAAAGGTTGCCCGCATGCTTTATACCCTTGCCAACCTGCTGTCCGCCACTGCCTATCAGAATATGCAGCAGGCACGCTTCATCGCGGATCGCAAGCAGGCCGAGGAGGCGTTGCGGGAAAGAGAGGAGAGCTTGAAGGCCATCCTTTCGGCAAACCCCAACCCGATGGTGTTATATGATTCCGAAGGCATTCCTCTCTATATCAACCCGGCGTTTACCGATATTTTCGGTTGGACCTGGGACGAATTGCAGGCGCGTCGCATCCCTTTTGTTCCCGAAGATCAGAAAAATAGGACGATGGAAACGATAGGGGATATTTACCGAACCGGACTGCCCTCTGTATTTGAGACCCGGCGGTATACCAAAGACGGGAGAACGCTTGATATCATCGTCAACGCCGCTGTTTTTAAGGGACCGGACGGTTCGATGGCGGGGATGGTTGTCAATTTCACGGATATCAGTGAGCGAAAGGCGCTTCAGGCTCATTATGAGCAAGCACAAAAAATGGAGTCCATCGGCACTCTTGCCGGCGGCATCGCCCATGATTTCAATAATCTGTTAATGGGCATTCAGGGGAGAACCTCGCTGATGGCGTTTGATCTGGAACCGGATCACCCTAATGTGGAGCATATCCATGCGATCGAGGAATACGTCAGAAGTGCGAGTGATTTGACCCAGCGGCTTTTGGGTTTCGCACGGGGCGGGAAATATGAGGTGAAGCCGATCGACATCAATGAGGTGGTGCTCAGCAGTTCCACCATGTTTGGGCGAACGCGAAAACAAATCCGGATTCTTATCAAATTAGATGCGTCCTCTCCTGTTGTGGAAGCCGACAGAGGGCAGATCGAACAGGTGCTCCTGAACATGTACGTGAACGCGGGGCAGGCGATGCCAGACGGGGGAGAACTTTCTCTGGAAACAAAAATTATCATGCTGAATGATCAATACTGCAAATCGCATCTGGTAACACCTGGACATTATGTTGAAATTTCAGTTACGGATACCGGAATCGGCATGGATGAAGCCACCCGTCGCCGGATTTTTGATCCTTTTTTCTCAACCAGGGAAAAGGGCCGGGGAACCGGATTGGGATTGGCATCCGCTTACGGAATCGTCAAGAATCATGGCGGCATGATTACGGTCTATAGCGAAACGGGTCATGGGACCACTTTCAACATCTATTTGCCGGCATCGGACAAATTGGCGCTTCGAGAGGCGCCGTTGGCAGACGGTTTGTTCAAGGGATCGGAGAGGATTCTTCTGGTGGATGACGAGGAGCTGATCCTTGATGTGGGCCAGGCGATGCTGGAGAGGCTGGGATATCGGGTTGTTGTTGCCAAGGGGGGGCAGCAAGCCGTTGATGCGGTAAAAAGCGAAGGAAATCAAATCAATTTGATTATCCTTGATCTTATCATGCCGGGAATGGACGGGGGCAGGACGTTCGATCGCATTCGAGAGATTCAGCCCGGAATGCCGGTGATACTTTCCAGCGGATATACGATCAACGGCCAGGCGAATGAGATTTTGCACAGAGGGTGCAAGGGGTTCCTTAAAAAGCCTTTCAGCATCAATGAGCTTTCCAGGATCATTCGAAAAGTTCTGGATGCGGCAAACCGGTAAAAGCCAAGACGATTTCCCTGTTCCGGGACCTGTTCGGTTGTTCCGGCGGCGCGGACAGGCGGCGGTGGGGGCGCCGGATGCTACCATCAGGAGATGAAAGACATTATGATGAAAATCATGGATTCAACGATCGTAACTAACTTACCGTTTGTAAAGCTTTTTGCGGTTTCGTATCGGGACCGGAAAGGCAATATCAAGCGCTGGCACATGGTCAGCCGGGGTGAACGGCCGAAATGCATCACCGGAGAGCACCAGCGCCCGGATGCGGCGATCATCGTTCCCTATCACCGGGGGGAAGAAAAACTGGTGGTGATTCGGGAGTTTCGGGTCCCCGTGGGCGACTACGAGTATGGTTTCCCCGCCGGGCTTCTGGATCCCGGCGAAGACCTTGCCGTCGCGGCCGGCAGGGAGCTCAAGGAAGAAACCGGTCTGGATTTGATTCGCGTATACCGCCACAGCCCGGCTGTTTTTTCCTCCGCGGGGATTACGGACGAAACGGTTGCCATGGTCTTTGCGGAAGCGGACGGTACGCCCAGCATCCGCCACAACCAGGATTCGGAAGATATTGAGGTTTTCTTAATGGGCCGGGAAGAGGTGCGGGACCTTCTGCGCCGCGGCGACATCATTTTCGGCGCCCGGGCCTGGCTGGCCATGGACGCTTTTGCCCGCATGGGCAAAGACTATCTGGCAACACCCTAACCCGGACAAGCCGGAACCAAAACTCGAAATCCGAATATCGAAATTCGAAACACATTCAAGCACATAAGTGTAACGAATTTTGGTCGTTTGCATTTGGGTGCTTTGAATTTGTTTCGGATTTCGGATTTTTCTGCCAGAAACGCGCAGAAAATTATTTCTAAGACACCAACGCTGGCTATGCCAGCAACCCCGTAGGGGCGAACCTATGTGTTCGCCCTGATTACGAAGGGCGAACACATAGGTTCGCCCCTACAGATCGTTCTCCGAAATCAGGGGTACGGGATTAAAATTTTCTTGTTTTTTTCGACAGGAATTAACCTTTAAGGTACTTAACGCCGACCTGGCCGGATCGGCTGCTGTTAATAAAGAGGTGGTTTCCCCTGAAGCGTTGCTGACCTTGTCGTGTATCTCCCGGATTTGTTTTTCCGCGCAGTTCCGGCCCTCGCATAACCGGCACCGGTCATCGCTGCACATCTGGCAGGAAAAACAATCCCGGCACGCATGCTTTTTGGGAGTGCTCCCCTGCTTCTCGGGCACAAAGACTCGCCCCTTAAGTCCCGGAATGATTTTCCATTCCATCGGTTTATTTCCTGGTAGATGCATCAATCGTCTCCAGCAGGCGATTGATATGGTGAAAGGCCTTCATTTCGGAAAGCCAGCGATCGGGAATGGCCGCCATGCCGCAAAAAGCCCCCAGAATCATGCCGGTCACCATGCCTCTTGCGGCTGAATCACCGCCGGCCATGACATTTTCAATGAGCGCCTCTTTTAAATTGTCTTCATATTTCAAAATCAGATGGATGGCGCCGGGAAAGGCCGAAGCCGTGGCGCATTGCTGACCGAAATCCAAAATCGCCTGCGCTGTTTCCCGCGTAATGCTCTCTTTTCCGGCTCGGACCCATTGCTGTATATTCGCTTGGCCCGCGCATGTATCGGCGACCTGGAAAATAGCCTCCGAAGGGGATTGACCCCGCAGAACCCGAAGGGCGACATCCGAAAAGAAAATCGCGCTTTTTATGACCTCCGGATGGTTGTGGGTCATGGCGGTCTGACTTTTAACCGCTGGCAGAAAAGGACCTCCGGTCTTGTACGCGTAATAGATCAGGGGACTGATTCTGGCGGCTCCCGCTAGATCCGTGGATTCCGATCCACTTTCCCGGGGGCTTTTTCCGTTTTGGAAATTGGCGAAGGTGTCGGTGGACGCGTGATCGTGGTATCCATCGTAGGTACTGAAAAAATGTTGCCAGGTTTGGGCAAAATGCGTCAGGTCAAATCCGCCGGTCCGGGCAATATCCTCTAAAAGGAGTACCATCTGGTCTCCGTAGTGGGTAAACTGCCCCTTTTCCTTGGTGGGGTGGTAGGAGCGTCCCAGGGGAGGCTCGTACCGGTCCAGCCGCCCGTATTTTTTTTCGATGACGGATGCATTGTATACCCAGTGGCCTCCCAGCGCCAGCGCATCGGCGGCAAATGATGCGAGCACCATCGCTTTTGCATTCATATCGTTCTCCTCGATTGAAAATGATGGCATTCAGTGCGAATTCAGTCGGCCCTTCTATCGGAGCGACTTGCCGAATGATAGGTCCTTTTTGAATGATCCGCAACGGAGGTTATCGGAAATTTGGATTTTTCTGATATTAACCGGTTCATGCATCAGGCGCTATTATATGGAAGAAACACCCGACGAAGACTGACGTGAGCAAACGGCTTTTGCGTAATAGAGGGCGGAGAAATCGCTTTTTGCCACAAAACCGAGTTCCAGATTCACATACCAGGCAGCGGTAAACGTGCTCCTGTCCGCACTCCAGAGCCACTTTTGTTTCGGTTCAAAAAGTGGCGGGATGCAGAGTGCGTCATCATGAAGGGGCGGGGTCAAGAGCGACATCAGCTCTTCCACCGTCGGCAGGCGCCAGGAGTCGATTCTCTGGCATTGGCGTTGGTTCAGTCTATCGATATAGGCACGCGCCCCTTGCCAGGAAAGAGGATACTCGGAACCCGCCTGCTGCCAGATAAGCCCCCTGCCGGGATCCGATATCAGAGACGGTGACAGCTCACGGAACGAGGGAGACCGGTAGAGCAGGGGGTGCCCCAGGGTGTTTGTTTGGAACACCTCACCGGCAAGGCTCGGGGGGACTTTAATGCCGCTGCTTCTCAAAGGTGTTGGCGTTGCGATAAGGGGGGAAGCACTGATTACCGGTTTGGGTTCGGCAAGCTGGCAGATCGCATTTTTTTTATCCGTCCATGCCGCTGCCAGTTGTTCTAAACCCCCGGACATTTCTTTTACGGTTGCGGTTCTGGCCCGGGGCACTTTGTGGATTGCGGAAAAAATAAAATCATCCCAGTTCGAATCGAGATTCGGGTTGAGGTGGCTCGGGGGTGTCGGTGGCCGCGTGTCCATGTAGGGCAGCTGCCCGGTCACCATGCGGTAGAGCACGACGCCGATGGAAAAAATATCCGATTCAAAGCCGGCCTGATCCGGCGAGTCTTCCTGCTCGGGGGCGGCGTAAAAAGGGGAGCCGATTTTCAGGTTATCGGGACCTGTCGAAGTTTCCCCCCGAAGCGTGGACAGGCCGAAATCGCATATCTTTACAGTATCTTCTTCGGTAATCAGAAGGTTGAACGGTTTGATATCCCGATGAAGGATGTTGTCATGGTGCAGCCGGGCGACACCCGCGAGGAGCTGGCGGGTGTAATGAATGGCCCTGTCGATCGACAGGATTCGAGACGGTGCTTCGGTTCTATAGGTTTCGCCGATCAGGTCTCCCATGTTGTTGCTGAAATATTCCATCACATAGAAAAGCTGGCCGTCCGCTTCATCGAAATCCCGAATGGCGGCGATATGGGGATGGCGGAGACCGGCCATGGTTCGGGCTTCGGCGCTGAAGCATTCCCGGATCTTTTCACTGCCCAACAGGGCTGTCAGGGATGGGTGGGGATCCAGAAGCTTTAAGGCTGACGTATTGCCGATCACCGGCAGTGATACCCGGTAGACCTTGCTCATTCCGCCCCGGCCCAGAAGACCCCGGACGATATACCGGCCGATTTTTTTCATCCGTTTACTCCACGCCGTTCACCGGAGTCTTTTGGCATGCACTTCCGGAAGACCGGCGGCTATAATTTTCCGCACTACCGCGTCAATATCGTAGGCGATATATCGCAAATCCACTGTCAAATTTTCCGCATCGTAGATGACGTACTTGGCATCATGGTTGCCGTCTCTCGGTTGTCCGACGCTGCCGATATTAATGATATACCGACGATCCGGGGACAGCCGGGTGATTCCTTTGGGAAGCGGCGTGCGGGAAAGCTTTTGACCGTCGAAATCGATTATTTCCAGCAAATGGGTATGGCCGATGAAACAGATGTTTTCCGGCATTGCGTTAAATGTATTACACATACGATTGTCGGTGACGGCAAAAGCGTAAGTTTTAACCGAATCCAACGGAAAGCCGTGCACGAACCGGCAGCCGAACCGCACCAGTGAGGGCTTAAGGGTTGCAATGAAGTCCAGCGACGCCTTCGAGAGCATTCCCGCCGTGATTTTAAGGGATTCCCTGGCCGGTGGGTTGAACCATCTCATTTGCGATGGGTCCATTGTTCCCAGTTCATGATTCCCCATAACCGTTTCAATTTCCCTGTCGCGGACGGCGAGGGCTACGGCGTCCGGGTCAGGTCCATAGCCGATCAGATCTCCCAGACAGAAAACGGAATGTATGTCGTGGCGATTCAGGTCATCAAGCACTGCCTGGAGCGCCTCATGGTTCCCGTGAATGTCAGATAGTATGGCAATCCGCATACAATTGATCCATTTGCTGATGCTATAACCGCTTTGCTTTTTTTTGCGGCATGGGATAGTGAGAATCCGGTTTATCACGTCACTTGCTTAACATGTTTAAAAGCATTTGAAAATTAAATCAATATAAGAACCTGGAACGACGGCTTGTGGAATTCGGGATAAGGGCTTGCATCCGGGGCCAATGACGTTTATTTTCCAGGGAAAAAAATCTATGAATGGGAGGCTTATTCAATGATGAAAGGAATCGCCATTCTTTTGGGCGTGGCCGCGATAACGGCCTTAACCGTTAACCACTTGTCTTCCAGGGGGATTGCACTCGTCGGTAATTGGGATACGGAAAAAGGGGTCATATCCGCCAAGTCCAGGGATGATGTTGTCGTTCACGAACGGGAGATCGGAGATATTCAGGAAGTTAAAAAGCTTTATGACCGGGGCGGTGTCGTTTTTCTGGATGCCCGATCGGTTGAGGCCTTTGCGGCGGGGCATATTTCAGGAGCCATCTCCTTGCCGGTCGGAGAGGCGGAGGGGCTGATGGAAGTGTTTTTAAAAAAACACCCGGCCGATACGCATTTCGTTACCTACTGCTCCGGCAGGGAATGTGATGACAGTCACCGGCTCGCGGAATTAATGACGGATTACGGATATACCACGGTGCAGGTATTCGTGGATGGGTTTCCGGCATGGGAAGGAAAGGGGTATCCGGTTGAATAATCACTTGAAAGCGTTTTTTTCAAATCCCTGGGTGGAGCTTATTTGCCGCTGGTCGTTGGGGGTGATGTTTATTGTCGCCAGTTTCCATAAAATGATCAATCCCGCGCAATTCGCAAAAATAATTTATGGCTATCAATTGGTTCCGGGTATCGCGATAAATCTCATCGCGATTATTCTCCCGTTTCTGGAGCTTTTCTCAGGAGCGGCGCTGGTTGCCGGGATATTTCCTCGCTCCGCCGCAACGATTATCAATGTCATGATGCTGACCTTTATCGTCGCTATTTCAATTAATTTGCTGCGGGGCCATGCTTTTGACTGCGGCTGTTTTTCCATGAGGGATACAAACCACCCCTCCGCCGCCGCCTCGCTATTGGTTCGGGATCTGGTTTGCCTGGTTGCGGGGGGGTATGTGATGATGTTCAGGGGAAACCCCAAATTCTGCAAGATACGGTAACATGCGGCAGCCTGTCTTTTTAAAAAATGAGGAGTGGCAGTCGATGACAGCAACCGCTTTCTTTTTCCCAAGGAATTCCATCCGTTCATGCCCTCTCCGTTCGAATCGAGCCTATCCGCGGCCGAGCTTGGGGAGGAGATCTTACCGGCGATTCGGGAAACACTTTTTAGTGGGGCAGGGCTCCAAGTACACCATTCGTTACTTCAATCGCGGAAAGATGCCGTGAGAGCCCATTTGAGCGCCGGGCCGTTTTAGCCGGCAATACATTACGATCGATCTTTGGATTTTGGTGATACCCATGAAGACATTACAGTTGCCCCTGACCGGATTTGACGGGGAGGATGCAAAACGGATTGCCGCATACAACGCGCTTCCCTTCCTGCATCAAACGGTTGTTCACATACTGGCGGTCATTTATGAGCAAACGGCAAGAACTCACATTGTCAACATCCTGAAAAAACTGTTCATCGTATATATCGGTGTCAAAAAGATCACCACGGCGAGCCTGGATCCGATTTTAGACGAGCTGGTTTACCAAGGCGTTGCCGAAAGAATTGACATCCGCTTCCAATGCACTCGATTCCTGATGGAACCGATCTGTGGACTCTTGGCGGTACAAAACCGCTTTAATGAAATTGCCGCCGCTGTTCAGCTTGTCCTGCCGGTGAGTGATTGGCAGGGTCAACTGGGTTATTTAACATACGAGGAAATTTTACGAGAGCTGCGTATCGGGTTGTATCGAAGCGATGTGGAGTACGTTCACACCCTTCTGCAATATTTTGATAAATATCAATCCCTTCGAATCCTGGATGATCACCCTTTTGTCGCCATATTCAGCAATTTCCTTCCGGTAAACTGGATTTCCGAAAACCTGCCCCGGGAGCTGCAATCGGATATCGCGGCCGCACTTGCGAACAATGCATTGCACCATCATCAACCCGTCAATCACGAGTTATCCACTTTTTTGACGACGTGTTTCGAATCCATGGAAACAGCCGATAAGCGGAATATTGTGCGGACATTGTTGGCCGAGCAGTTGATTCTGAAGGGCCGCCTTAAGGAAGCCGAGGAGATAATTCCGGAGATGGATGGCATGGCGGCATTCCTCATCAGAGGGTTTTCTTGTTTTCTAAAGGGAAAAAACCCGGAGGCTATTTCCCATTATGAGGCAGCGCTGGCGTTGTTGAAAAAAACCACCCGGAAGCGCAAGGTTTTCTTCAATACCCTGTCCGGCCTTTTTTTTATCCTCGCCTTGCTGAAAAGCGGCACTCCCCGAGAGGTCGAAAGTGCAAAAATATACGCCATCATTGCGACGGCCACTCTCGACTACCGCTTCAGAATCGCTTTCAACACCTTACACGGGCTGATCGCCGCAAAGGCGGGATCTCCCCCGGATCCGCTGGAATTCATGCTGGACTGGCGAGAGACACCGCTCCATGCATTCGATCCCTTTACGGGCCTCATCAAAGGGCTTGTTCTCTATTGGACGGACAAAAGGAGAGCCGCAAAAATAAAAGAAATGCTGAAACAATTGCACAACAAGGCCGAACAATACGGGTATGACTGGCTGGCGGCGGAATTTTCGGTGCTTCTCTCCCGCCTGTCTAAAGACGACGCGGCGGATGCCGAAAAAACGGCGTCCTTCTTTGCAACCAGCGGCATAAAGAGCATCGTAGATCTCTTTCAACCGGAAAGCAAATGGCAGCAGGCGCTAAATGCTCTGATCGCCCTGAAACAGGAGAAAAGCGTCGCGGTTGAAACGGAAAAAACATCCCGTATGGTCTGGTTGTTGGATGTCAGTAAAAAGTATGGTTATTGGGTTCTTTCCCCGCAGGAGCAGGTCAAAACCGCCAAGGGGGTGTGGAGCAAGGGCCGGAGAATCGCTCTGAAACGCCTGTATCACGAGATCGATACCTTCGATTTTCTGACACCCCAGGATAAGACCGTTTGCCAGTGCATTGAACAAAATTCCGCTGTCTACCGGGGGTACCCGGAAATCAGCTATCACTTCAACTCAAGGGCCATCATCGCGCTAACCGGTCATCCGTTGGTGTTTCCGCCGGATTCCCCGGATACCCCGATCGAAATCATCAAGGGCCGGCCCGAATTGCTCGTCAACCGGCGGGACGACGGCGGATTCGAAATTTCCTTTACTCCTGATCTTAACACCGAAAAGGATGTTCAGCTCATTCGGGAATCCCCCACCCGGATCAGAGTGATCGAAACCGGTGAGGATGTCACTCGAATCGCCAGGATTGTCGGCAAGGCGCTTAAAATTCCCGCCGCCGGGAAAACGCAGCTCCTTGAAGCGGTCAACAGCGTCTCCAACTTTGTCACCGTTCACTCGCAGATCGAGGGCATCGGGCCGGAGGCCGAGGAAACGCTCGCCGATCTCACCCCCACGATTCACCTGCGGCCCTTTGGACCGGGGCTCAAACTCGAGCTGTGGGTGCAGCCTTTTACCGCCGGAGGCCCCGGTTTCAGGCCCGGAGAGGGCGGCGAAACGGTGATTTCCGATATCGATGGTAAGCTGTTTCGAACCAAACGGGATCTTTCCCGGGAAAAAGCGGCCGCGGACAGCGTTTTATCCGCCTGCCCGCTGCTGCGCTCCCTCGGGGAATCCCGCGAAGCGATGTGGGAATGGGAACTCGCGGATCCCGAAAACTGCCTTGAGGTTCTGCTCGAACTGAAAGCGATCGGGGAATTGGTCATCCTCAAATGGCCCGAAGGTGAAACCTTCAAAATCCGGCAGCAGGCGGACATGAAGCGGTTTTTCATGAGGGTTGAAAGACAGCGGGACTGGTTTTCCGTATCCGGAGAATTAAGGCTGGATGACGGCCTCGTGCTGACGATGGAAAAGCTTCTGTCCCTGCTGGAAGACACGCCGGGCCGGTTCGTCCGGCTCGACGACGGCCGGTTTCTGGCATTGACGAAAGCCTTCCGAAAACGCCTCGACGAAGTGGCCGCCTATTCGAAAAAATCCGGCGACACCCGGCGGTTTCATCCGCTGGCGGCCCTGTCGCTGGAAGATCTGGCCGGGGAGCTGGGCGGGTTTCAGGGTGACAGCCACTGGAAGACCCATTTGAGCCGGTTAAACGCGGCGCGGTCGCTGAAACCGGAACTCCCCTCCACCTTTCAGGCGGAGCTTCGGGAGTACCAGATGGAAGGCTTTCGCTGGCTCGCCCGCCTGTCGCACTGGGGCGTGGGAGCCTGTCTCGCAGACGATATGGGGCTCGGGAAAACCCTTCAGGCGTTGGCCGTCATCCTGACGAGCGCCGGGAGAGGCCCCTCTCTCGTGGTGGCGCCCACATCGGTCTGCATGAACTGGGAGACCGAGGTGAACCGCTTTGCGCCGTCCCTCACCCTCATCACGCTCATCACCGGGGATCGGGAAGAAATCTTGAAACGGCTCAAGGCGTTCGATCTGCTGCTGGTCAGCTACGGGCTTCTTCAACAGGAAAAGGTGGCGGAAATGCTCTCCCGCGTTCACTTTAAAACCATCGTGCTCGATGAAGCCCAGGCCATTAAAAACCTGACAACGAAACGGTCCCAGGCGGCCATGAATCTCGACGGGGACTTTAAACTGATCACCACCGGCACCCCCATCGAGAATCATCTGGGGGAACTGTGGAATCTTTTCCGGTTCATCAATCCGGGGTTTCTGGGATCATTCGAGGATTTCAACGAAACGTTTGCCGTTCCCATCGAAAGGAATCAGGACAGAGGCGCCCGGCAACGGCTGAAAAAACTCGTTCAGCCCTTTATCCTGCGGCGAACCAAAAACCAGGTCCTGGAAGAGTTGCCGTCGCGGACGGATATCCTCCTTCAGGTGGAATTGAGCACGGAGGAACTCGCGTTTTATGAGGCCTTGCGACGAAAGGCGCTGGAAAATCTCACCGGCGATGACGCACCCTCGAAGAACATGCATCTAAGGATTTTGGCGGAAATCATGAAACTGCGCCGGGCCTGCTGCAACACCCGGCTGGTGATGCCGGATATCGCCTTGCCCAGCGCAAAGCTTTCCGTATTCGGAGAAATTGTCGAAGAGCTTCTGGCTAACGGGCATAAGGCGCTTGTCTTCAGCCAGTTTACGGGGCATCTCGATATCATTCGGGACTATGTGGAGAAAAAAGCGATTCCCTACCAGTACCTGGATGGCAGTACGCCGCAAAAAGAACGAAAAAAAAGGGTCGATGCCTTCCAGAGCGGGATTGGCGATCTTTTTCTGATCAGTCTCAAGGCGGGCGGCCTCGGATTGAACCTGACCGCCGCCGATTACGTTATCCACATGGATCCCTGGTGGAATCCGGCAGTTGAAGACCAGGCATCCGACCGGGCCCACCGGATCGGCCAAGATCGGCCGGTAACCGTTTACAGCCTGGTTGCCCGGCATACCATTGAGGAGAAAATCGTGGCGCTGCACAAGACAAAGCGCGCGCTGGCCGACAGCCTCCTCGACGGAGCCGACATGAGTGGAAAAATGACGGCCGATGAACTGCTGCGGTTGATCAGGGAACACTGATTTCACCCCTGCCATATTCCTATCAGGGGAAAGGAATCCGTCCATACGGGTCGGTTTCGCATGCTGTAGCACCAGATGCAATGATGTCCGTGTTGGCTTCATCGTCAAAGGTGAAAACCTTTTGTCCATACCCTAACGCACGATTGACAGTGACCGTTGTTTTTCCATTTTTCGAGGCATGAGGCACGAAAAGGGCTCCCGCCAAAGCAGCAACCATATCACTTCGCAATATCCCTTGTGATGCGATGACCCGGCGGACTTTATTACCGTAAAAAGATAACACCAGCATTTTTTTCAGATGTTTCTATGTGAGGGGGTTAGCCATCGGCAGACAACTTTTTTAGGGCATCCCGGCGTTTTTGGATTTGACCGATCACATCAGCAGCCACCTGTTCGACCTCCTGGGGTGCCATGACCTCCTGCCCCAATATCTTTTTCAATGCCACCACCAAAGGCTCGAACTTGGTTTCAGCCGGTGTGCGGATCAGCATGTTCAGCGTCTCCTTTTCAAAACCTTGGGCAGCGAAATTGATCAGGCAGTTCGTGATGAGCATACCAAATTCATCCGGCAAATCGTCACGCCCGTATAAATCCGACATGAGGCGCTGCGCTTCGCCAAACCTATTCAAGCGCAACAGGATCAGTGCTTTCTCGAGAACGGCAATCACCCAGAAACGACGCAAGGACAACTCTCCCTGGCTATGAAGCTTCGCTTGGAGATGGCCGTAAACAGCGGCTGCTTCCTCAAAACGGTTTAATTCCACGAGCGTTTCGGCCTTGCTGGCCAGCGCGCTTGCCACCTTTTCCACGATAGGGGCTTCCGGCCTTTCGGCAAATCGCCGGACCACCTCGTCATACACGCCGATTGCCTCTTCGGAGCGATCCAATTCCCCGAGCGTTATGCCCTTGTTCACCAGCGCCATTGCCACCTGATCCACGATAGGGACTTCCGGCCTTTCGGCAAATCGCCGGACCACCTCGTCATACACGCCGATTGCCTCTTCGGAACGATCCAATGCCCCGAGCCTGAAGCCCTTGTTGAACAGCGCCATTGCCACTGGTTCCACCACAGGGGTTTCCGTCCCTTCGGCAAATCGCCGGATCACCTCGTCATACACGCCGATTTCCTCTTCGGAGCGATCCAATTCCCCGAGCGTTATGCCCTTGTTCACCAGCGCCATTGCCACCTTTTCCATGACCCACAGATCTGAGTTGGCCCCGAATTGCTCGATCATTTGATCATAGCGGGCAATCTCGGACTGGGGATCATTCTTCCCAACCTCCAGTGCCTCCCGAAGCAGGTCTTTTGCCTTTCGGACCGCATGGCTCTCTCTTTCTGCCGTATCATTAATTTTATCCATGGCCATTGACGTTCCTGTTCGGCTCGTTGTCCTCTCGCCGAGCAGAGCCTGCTTTAGTTCCGCTATTTCCAAAAAAGCCGTAGGGGTGGCGGACAGGAGTTTCTCTTTCTCGGGCTGGTTGGTGGCATACTTGCAGAGAAGGTGATTGTAAGCGCTGATGTGAAGCTTCCGCTCCTCGCCCTCTATGGTACACGCTTCCCTTGCGATACATCCGCCAACTTCATCAAGGTCATAAAAGCGCACCATGAAATCGACCACGGCCTTGGCCCGGTCCGCAGCGGCGCTGCTTTGTCGCATCAGATGGTAGATATTGAAAAGCCGTTCGGCGATCTGGTAGAAGATTTTCCGGCCCTTACGAGCCACTTCCACCACGGCGCCACGCGCCACGAGACGGTTGAGCTGGGCGCTGGTTTTGCTGACATCCAGGCGCGCCTGCTGGGCAATTTCCCGAGCGCCGGCCGGACTCCAGATTTCTGCCAGGGTGGCATAAATTCTACGCTCCAGTGGCGGCAGTGACTCCACATTGGCTTTGAAATATGTGGTGTGGTCGTCGATAAGCACAATCAGATCTTTCATTAGTTCCCGAAAGGAGGCCCCGCCGGCAAAGGAGGCCAGGATGGTCAACAGCCGCGGATTGCCGCCGGTGAGGATCTCCAGAGGACGGACCCGGGTAGTGTTGAGCGTTTCTCCGGCGATAGCCTGCCAAAGGGTAATGCATTCGTCCGTGGGAATGGGCGCCAGCTTGATTTCCCGGAACAAATCGAACATGGATTTGCCGGCGTTTTCGATTTCATCGAAGCGTGCTGTGGCCGTAGCCAGCAGCATGAGGGAAGGTTCGTTCAGAAGCGTTTTGCGCAAATCCCAGCCGGTGTTTGAATTGGCCTGCTCCTCGAACAGGGTGTTCAGATTTTCAACCATCACGACCAACCGCTTCCCACTTGCTTGCGCAATCTCTTTCAGGCGTGCCAGGGCCTGGCTGCGCAACCGCACCTCATCCCGCTCGGTCTTCAGAGTTTCCAGGATCGAGCGCCAGCGGTCTCCATCCCGGTCCGGTTGGATATAACTCAACGTTCTTAGCCATAACTCTCCCTCAGTGGCTACCGTATAGTTCTCTTCGGGCAGGACCACCGGCCACCAATGCGCCGCCAGGCCGGCATCTGCACGCAATGCCAAGGTCACACGCCGCATGAGCATGGTTTTGCCCATCCCCCTGGGCGCCACGATCAACAAGTGCTGGTTGACACCGCCGGTGTTACCTTGAATGGTTTCGAGGATCAAGGATAGTTCCCTTTGCCGGATGACAAATTGATTTTCAAGCTCCTCATCACTGAGGAAAGACGGGTTGTGTTTAAAGCGGGGTTGCGCCATGGGTTATCTCCTTCTTTCCTTGGCCGGTGTGTAACCCAATTGAAACCGCCGCTTCCACCAGTCCCTTACGAGGTTGGAAACGAATTGATAGCCCTTGGTGTCCTTAGACCTCAGATAGCCGTCATGCTCCAGCACTCCCATTACCAGCCGCAGGGCCTGCCCGGCATCCATTGGTTGGAAAAGAGCCTGGTTCCATTCACCCAGTTGCCATGCAGCGGCATCTGTCAACACTCCTTCCACGGAGGTTTCCGTCAGCAGATCGAAGGCCAGAACCACCAATTCCTGACCCAGGACCCGGTGCAAACGTTCTTCCAGATCCGCCAGTTCCGCATGCCCCCTTGTGCTGAGCATGTATTGGTCATACACCCATTGGATATCTTCAGGGCCGGGTTGCGTGATACGTTTTAACAGGCAATGATCCTTCACATATCCAAAAAACATCTGTACATACTGGGGGATATTGCACCCGAGTAATGCGAGCATTTTTTGGCGGGCCGCTTCCGGCAGGGCAATATGGGAATGATTTGCCAAAGCCTGGAGGCAACCGTCTGCGACATCATTTTCCCAAGGGCTCAGATGAAAAGAACGCAAGTGACCAATAGTGTGATTCAGCCTGCATTGGCTCAAGATGGGCTCCAGGCCGATGGAACCGCAAACGATCCACCGGATGCGTCCCTGGTATTTGCCCATGGTCATGCGCAGCCATGACAGAAACACTTCAGTCTGTTGTATGCTTCCCTCGCTGATGCGGTTGGCTTTGGGGCGCAACATGCGGTTGACCATCACCGGTAGTTCGTCCAGTGCTAAGACAACCGGGTGCTCGGCTCCTGCAAGGGTCTCCAAAATCGATGTCCCCTTTGCCTGCCAGTCGCCAGCTACACTTTCGCGGATTTTCAAGGTGATTTTATCTATGCTGATTTCGTCTATTTTGTCGATCATATTTCCCAGAAAAGAGCTAAAGACCCCCAGTATCTTAAGCCAAATTTTCTGGTGCTGCCGTATTGCGATGGAGATAGCGACGATCACTTCTTCCGGGCCCGAACAATCCTGCACATCGACAAACAATCCAATATCGCGATTCCGCCCTGCCATTTGACGCAATGACTCCCGGACCAAACTGGTTTTGCCGATGCGCCGCGGTGCAACAATCAGAAGATTTTCCCCTTCACCCAAAAGCGCCATCAGCCTTTCTGTTTCAGTTTTCCTGTCCCAGAACTCATCCCCTACTACCCAAGGCCCCACTTTGTTTTTTAAAGACATCTCCATTGAATATCCTCCAAATTAGGTGGAAAGATAAAAAATCTTCACAACAAATATGTTGGCAACATGTGTGTTGTAAACAATCGGAAGTGGAATGTCAATAATTTTATGCAACAAATTTGTTGGCAACAACTTTGTTGTAAGTATCCCCAAGCCGATACCTTTACAACTCAGGGTCAACGATGTCGCCATTTTAGATCGCATCCGGCAGTATCCGGAGCTTGCGCAGTTTTGGGCCGGTACCGGCCACGACGGCCGCCGGTTCGCTCTCTGCGACTACCGGAACAATGCGGTGGAAGCTTTCTACCAGTCCGGACGCGCCACCGGCGGAAGCGGGATCGTTGTGCCGGCCTCTGCGGCTCCGGAAAGATCCTGATCGGTCTGGGGGTCATCTCCTAGTGCGCTGCCGAAACACTCACCGGCAAGGAGGCGCCCTCGAAGAACATGCATTTAAGATTCTGGCGGAAATCATGAAACTGCGCCGGGCCTGCTGCAACACCCGGCTGGTGATGCCGGATATCAGCCTTCCCAGCGCCAAGCTTTCCATTGCAAAAAGCGAGTTCCTATCAAAATCACATTCGCCTTGATCTCGTACGTCGAATGTACTAACATGCAACCATCATCATTTACATAAGGAGGTCATCATGGTTTTCACACAAATCAATTCAAGGCGAACCAACAAATCGGCTCGGCTCGGCTTCCGGGCATCAAAGGAACAGGAGACCGTCTTACGCCGCGCCGCGGAGATTTGCCATAAATCCTTGACTGAATTTATTCTGGACAGCGCATATCAAGCTGCGGAAAAAACATTGTTGGATCAACGATTGTTTGTGGTTTCCGGCGACCAATATCAAGCGCTGCTGGATTTGCTGGACCTCCCCGTTGTGGACAATACCGGCCTGCGGGATTTGTTCTCCAAACCAGCGCCATGGAATTCCCAATGACGTTGCGATGCCCCGAAGCGCTGAACAGCGGCCACAAAATTGGTTTCTTCGATTGCGGCAAACCGACATTGAATGACTGGCTGATTCGCCATGCTCTCCAAGCTCAATCCGGCGGTTCGGCACGAACTTTTGTGGCAACCGATGAAGATAAAGTGGTTGGATATCACAGCCTGACTGTGGGACAGATAGACACTTTGGAAGCTCCCGAGAGATTTCGAAAGGGAATGGGACTCTACCCCATCCCAGTGGTGATTCTTGCCAGGCTTGCGGTTTCAATCCCCTACCGCGGATATGGCATCGGCAGAGGGCTTCTCCAGGATGCCGTCCGAAGGTCTCTCATGATTGCGGAACAAGCCGGCATACGCGCTTTGCTGACGCATCCGATAGACGCTGACGCCTCTCGATTCTATCTTCGTTTTGGTTTTATTGCATCCCCGATTCGTGAACAACAGCTTCTTCTCCTGCTAAAAGATGCACGTCGTCTCTTCATCGATTCCCCAATAACCCGGCGAGAGTAAAACAGCTCCTTGAAGCCGTCAACAGCGTCTCCAGTTTTATCACCGTTCACTCGCAGATCGAGGGCATCGGGCCGGAGGCCGAGGAAACGCTCGCCGATCCCACCCCCGCGATTCAGCCCTTTATCCAGCGGCGAACCAAAAACCAGGTCCTCGAAGAGCTGCCGCATCGGACGGATATCCTCCTTCAGGTGGAATTGAGCACGGAGGAACTCGCATTTTATGAGGCTTTGCGACGAAAGGCGCTGGAAAACCTCACCGATATTTGCCTGAGCGTCGCCGATAATAGCCCGGGAATTTCCCCCGATACGGCAAATCCGGGACCTATTTCATTTCTCCCACCAGGATGTAGGGCCCCCAGAAAAACGGGTGGGCAAGGGATGCGGAAACCCGGTCGCTAAACTCGATGGCGCGGCCACCCCGAATCATGTCCCGTTTAGCCAAGGCCAGCGCTTTTCCGACGGAATATTGCCCCATATTCGTGAATACCTTCTGCACCAGCATCTTTGCGGAACCGCTTTCCACACTCCATTGGGTGACCAACAGGGACCTGGCCCCGGCATACATGAAGCTGCGGGTCAGCCCCGCAAATCCTTCTCCCCGGTCTGCTTCGCCGCTGCCGCCGGCCGTGTTGCATGCCGAGAGCACCACCAGCTTCGCATTGAGATCAAGGCCCAGGATCTCTCCCATCTCCAGAAAGCCGTCGTTTTCCCGGTCGTTCACGAAACTCAACGCCAGGGATGGCTGGGTATCCGGACCGAAGTCACCGGATAGCAGGCCATGGGTGGCAAAAAGAAGGTTTTTGTAGTGTTTCAGCGGCAGGTGCTTGACATTGAATTCGGTGGCCTTTTCTTGGAGAAAAACATCCTTTTCCGGCGAAGCGCCCAGGATCTTTGCCGCAAAAAGCGCCTCTTCCCGCGTATCCGGCAACGGGGAAAGGCGGATCTTTTCCAGAGCATGGCCCGCGCGAAACTTCTCAAGTCGCAATGATCTGGAAACGAAGTTTCGGTTTTCGGCTTTCTCCGTTCCGGATGGCGTATCCGAATCGAAAACAGGATCGGCAAAGGCAATCAGGGGAAGCTGTTCCCCGGAATCCCCTTTTGTCAATGTTCGAAGACTTCTCAATACCGACAGCGAGGGAAGATAGGCAATATCCTGAGAGGTAATCCAGAAAGGCGCCAGATTCAGCGTTTGACCGATCACGGCACCTGTTTCCAGAGAGGGGCGAAAGGCTTCCGTGAGCAGGGTTTCAAAGGGAAGCTTATAGAGCAAGTCATCCGGCGCAACATAAACAACGCTTTTGTTCCGAATGTCATCGGCCACCGGGCCGACCAATACCTGATACAGGGCATGGGCCCTTTCAGGGCTGTAACCGTCGAGGACCTTTCTCAGCTCTCTGGTTCCGGAAACCGGGTCAATCGTCATAAGCGCCTGTGCGATCCCCGGAAACACCCGGATGTAGTCTTCAACCTGCCGGACAAGGGCATCCCGCGCAATCGGAATGAGAACGATTCGGGCGGTTTCCCGGGTGACCCGCCAAACGCAGGTCCGGCTCGTCCCGACAAAATAGCTCAAGGCCGCCTCATCCGGTCCCAGCAACATCTGAACATCCTTGAGAGAAAGCGATTTGGGTTGTTTTAAATCCGCATACCGTGGATAGGTTTTCAGTAACCCCTCCCGGACGGCCCGGGAAGCAAGTTTTGCCGCTTCCAGTTGTTTTAGAATGGCGGCAATATCCGCTCCGTCCCCTTTCATTTCAGCAACGCCCACCTGCTTTGTCAGCGCATGAATTTGAGCTGTCAGCAGCCGCTCCTTTTCCAGTTGGCCGGCAAATACGGAATCGCGACTCATGGCGACAAAAGTGTGCATGGCCCGGGAGTCTTCCATCATTTCCGTGAATATCCGGGACCGGGCCCGTTCGGCGGTTTCGAACGCCTTCTGCTGGTATTCATCCGCTTTTGTTTGATGGTATAGCTCGAGAAGCACCTCCGCGTATTCACGGTAAATCCGGGAAAACTGCTGAACAAAGGCCGCTTTTGTCTCCCTGGAAATACCTGCCGCGCCGGTGGAAAGGCTCTCAATCAGGGAAACCGCCTCCCGGTAGGTCAACCGGGCCTGTTCCAGCTTGCCGGCGGACACCTCCAGCCGCGCCTTCACATGCAATGCCTGAACAAGGCCCTGGCTGTCACCGATCGCCGTCTTTGACCGAACCGCCTCCGTAACATAATCGCCAGCCGCGCCGGCATCGTTTAATAAGCCGGCGGTTTCAGCAAGGTGGACGAGAATGTCCGACGACAGGGATTTATCGTCCAGCTTTCGGGCAAGCGTAAGCGCCTCCATGAACCGGGAGCGTGCGGTTTCATAATTCTTTTGCGCCGTATAGATCACACCGAGCTGGTTCAACGATTGCGCCTGACCGTGTTTGTCTTCAATATGCTTCAAGATATGATAGGACCGGCCCTGAGCGTCCAGCGCATCTTTAAACCGGCCTTGCGCTAGATAGCACCGGCTGAGCTGGTTCAAAACGATGCTCTCGGTACCCTGGTCGCCTTTTACCAGCGCAAGGGCCGTCGTAAAACGGGATTCCGCGGTATCGTAATCCCCCAGCAAATAGTAGAGTTGGGCCAAATCGATAATGCTCAGGCGCTTGGACCCGTTTGAAAAGGCCCAGTTCAGGGTTTCAAACGCCTGATCGTATTTGCCCAGCATGCTGTAAATCCGGCCCATGCCGTGCCGGATGAGCGCCAGCATGCCAAGGTTTTCACTGTATTTCTTTTCGAGATCAAGGTACAGGTTCAATGCCTCGTCGTAACGCGCCGTGTCGAACAAACCGGCGGCCTTTTGAATCATATCCGTTTCTTCAAGGACTTCGGTCTTCCGGATCACGATATCATCCAGCCATACGGTACCCGTATTTTGATGAATAATTCGAAAATCGATGTAATCATTATGGCCGATATTGATGGTCTGGGAAAAGTTGCGCCAGTCATAGGTTCCGGGAGGCAGGGTGGCCAGCCGTTTTACCCAGGCGGCATCGATGGTGAACGACACGGCCCCGGGAGCCAGCTCCTTTGCCTTGGCATAAAAGGAAACGCTGTAAACCGTATTGGGTTCAAGCCCTGAAATCCGCTGGGACAACGTCGTGAAAATGTGGGGTTCAGCAGGCGAGTAGTTGGTGATCCGCAGCGCACTTTCACCCTCACATTTTTCCGCCGTATCGATTTTCATGAACGCCTTTGTGTGCAGGCTATTCCACCACACGCCGAAACGGAATTTTCCATCCGTCCGCTCGTAATGCCCCGTGCCCCAAGGAAAAATCAGCCCCTCTTCGAACCCCCCGTTTATGAGCAGATTTTCCCGCCCGGTATGCCGCACGCTTTGTTGCCGATCGATCTGTTGTTTAAGATCCCTAGCCTGCATGAAACGGTGTTGAAAGGCCTGGAAATCTCCCAAGGCCATCTGAGTTGCCGCCATGTTGTTCACGACTTCGGAAAGCAGGGGCGCCCGATTGGGTTCATTTGACAGACGGCCGGCGAGACGAAGATAGATGGCAAGCGCATTTTGGTATTCACCCCGGTTGAAAAGCGCATCGGCATCTTGAACCGACCGCTGAATATCCTCCCCGCTTGCCGAAATCAGAAATGAAAACAGCAGGAAAACAACGCCTATCAGCATCTTGATATGGTTTCGCATGTATGCCTCACTGTCTTGTCGAAAAAGAGGGCGCCGTCTGCGAAAAAATCGGAGATCGACCGGTTTTAAGAGATAATCCACACCGTATCGTATCACATCGTGTTTTAAAGGAGATAAAAAATGACGCGATGTTTCTTCACCGACTTGGATTTACCGATCGAAAATTTCTATTTGCTTGACGCAGGCCCTGCTTTCAGCGCATCTCCCCCAGCGGGCATCCTCGATTTTCAAACCGAATGTTTTATCCACGGCCCCTCTGCCGGCGGCTGGCTCATCATCCCAAAATCCCTTTTTTGAGACATGGAAGAGGAGATTTCGGGGCATATTCGTAGCGTTAAAATGGATTTGCCGGTACCGCAAGTTGTTAATCGTTGACAAACAGTGTGTTATCTGATCTAAATCCGGCCTTCAAGAAAAATTCCCGATCAAATTGCCTTATTTTATTTTGTATTATGAGGTTTATTTATAAAGCATAATATAATTAATTTTTAACTGGAAAATACCTAATAAGGTTAGTCATGATTGTAGCGGAATCCGCAGGGGCTCCCCCCACTGCCGTAACATCCCGTAAGCCCCAATCCGACCTCGATCTGAAAAGCCGGTTGGCACTGATCGGCCTGATTGATGAACAGTTGCGTGTTAAAGCGGCCAGCGCACCTGTTTCCGTGGATCTGTTCGGCAATCTGAACCACCTGATCGATGCAACGGTAGTGGGCAGCAAAATTAATCGATTCAATCTCGATGCCAGGGATAGCGGCTTTCATGTCATCGAAATCAATGCCGATTCCGGTGAAAATCTCGGCCGGATCAACATGCTTTATCTGAACAAACCAATTGCCTGCTATTATTTGGTTTATGTGGAAGTATTGCCGTTTTTTCGTAAGAAGGGGCTCGGTAATCGCATCTTGAGCCATTTCAAAGAGTTTTTGGACGAAAAAGGAGCGGTGGGCATTCTAAACAACGTCATCCCCAGAAATGATCCGACCTATGCCATCTATTTCAAACAGGCCTGGAAGCCCGTTGAGCTCGTAATCGGACGGAATGGCGCGGCCGGAGACGAAAAATATGACGAAAATTACATGGTTTATCTCCCGCCCCAGCTTCGGAAAAAAAACCTGATCGCACCTTTGCGTAAGTTGCTGACCCATTTGAAACGCAAACGAACCGCGATCGAGATGCGGGACAATGAAAACATGGTGAAAGGCGCTCTGATCGAATTTAAAGAGCTTTATCTGGCACTGTCGGCTTATTTTCAGTTGGAAATCGCGGACCACGGCGCCAGCCCTTTCATGCGATTTATGTTTACCCGCTTTGCGACTAAATTTATCCGATTCCGGCGCGAGATCGGAGAGCTGATCGGATACACCGGCGGGGAATCCACGGAACAGATCGATCTGCCCAACACCGTATCGGATTTGCCGATAAGAACCGTGGCCCCAAAAGATCTGACGGGAGATATTATCTCCCTTACCGGTGAGCGCAATGTGTGTATGCGGTTAATGCAGGGGCTGAAGCTTCAGCCGGCGCTGGCCATTGAGGCGCTGCCCAATTTCGCCCAGCCGCGCCTGCGCAAATGGCTCAAGGCCGGCGGCAGGAGTGTTGACCATCATTTTACGATCGGCGACCTCATGGATCTTGGCTATGATCCCACACGGCTAAAAGAGATCACGCTGGACGGAGAGCCTTTTGTCCTGCACAGAATCTCAAGACGGATGCTTCCCGAATATAAGGAGAAGCAAACGATAATGGAGCAGCTGAGCCTGGTTGCCGGCGCCGAGCAGGCAATGGGCGCCCGCCTGTTGATCAACAAACCGCTGGCCGTGATTCAGGATATGGGCAACGCTTACGTGATGAGGCGGAGGTTGGATGCGATTGGCTGGGACGAAGCCCGGGAGCAAATTCAACAGGATCCCCATCTCCAACGAATTAATAAGGAGATGAGATTGGAACAGTTGCTTCTGGCCACGGTGCGGGTCGCCGGCAAGGTCCTCGTGGACTCGGTCGGTATTGAAGCCAAAACCGCATTTGAAAAGTTTTCCTGGATGATTTCCTGGGACCTGGAAGCCAATCGCCCCAAGTTGTTTGTCGATTATTCCGGACCGGTTTTCGAATCGATCTGGATCAGCTGACAGGGATGGATGATGAATGGGGACGAAAGGAAATACGGCCTTGATCATGGTTTCGGCCACGCCAGGGTATTTTTTCCAGCCCGGCAAGAACTCGCTATCGCTCAAACAGCTTGCCGGGCTTCCAAAAACACCCTGGCGTGACCTACTCGCCACTCGGGTTGGCCGAATCGATGATCAAGGCCGGAAATACCATGACCGCGGTACCCGGATCGTAAGAGGGAATAGCCATGAATTTGCCTGAGGATATTATTCTCAAGTTATCGGAAATTGTCGGCGCTAAAGGGGTTTTAACCGAATCTACGGATCTTGCGGCCTACTCCTATGACGGCACCAGCAGCTGGCGCGGTATGCCGGATGTCGTTGTCCTGCCCGCCACCACCGAGGAGGTGGCGGCTGTGATGCGACTGGCCTACGACCGGGAAATTCCGGTCACGGTGAGAGGCGCGGGAACGAATTTGAGTGGCGGCTCCATTCCGGTGGCCGGGGGCATCGTTTTGTGTATGACCCGCATGGATCGCATTCTTGATATCGATGCGGCGAATTTTACCGCCACGGTCGAAGTCGGAGTCGTTCTCAACCGGTTCAACCAGGCGCTTTCGCAACGGGATCTTTTTTTTCCTCCGGACCCCCAAAGCTTTCTGGCGGCCACCATCGGCGGTTGTGTGGCGGAAAATTCCGGCGGTCCTTATGCGGTGAAATACGGAATTTTCAAGCATTATTTGCTGGGAATGCAAATCGTGCTGTCGGATGGCCGCATTCTCTCCCTGGGGGGAAGGACGGTAAAGAATGTGACCGGCTATGATCTTCCCCTGCTGCTTTGCGGCTCGGAGGGCACCCTCGCCGTGATTACGCAGGTGACCCTGCGGCTGCTGCCGCGTCCGGAAACCAAGCAAACGATACTGGCTGTTTTTAACGAGGTGACCACTGCGGGAGGGGCCGTTCATCGGATCCGCCAATCCGGATTGATACCGGCCAAAATCGAATTGATCGATAACTGGATCCTGCGGCGCATCGAGGAAATGTGCCACCTCGGGCTACCGGTGGCGGCGGAGGCGATTTTGCTCTTTGAATTGGACGGCAACTCGGCCGCCGTGGAAAAGGAGCGCATTGAGGTGATTCGATTATGCCGGGAGGCCGGCGCCGTTGATGTGCGGCCGGCGAAGGATGCCGGGGAGGCCGATAATTTCTGGGCTGCCCGGCGAGCGGGTTTTTCGGCCATCTGGGGGAATTCTCCCACGGTCCTGGCCGAGGATGTCACCGTGCCGACCGACCGCATGTCCGAGCTGATCGCCACCATTCAGGACATCAGTTCTCGCCATGATGTTCCCGTCGTCATCATCGGGCACGCCGGTGACGGAAATCTTCATCCCTGCATCCTTACGGATAAAAAGAATGCCAACCACTTCCAGAGAGCAGAGCGGGTCGCGACCGAAATCTTTTCGACGGCCCTGGCGCTGGGCGGTGTGATTTCGGGGGAACATGGCATCGGTCTTGAGAAGAAAAAATTTCTGAAACAGGCCATGGAGCCGGGAGCCATTGAATTGCTCAAATCGATCAAGCGGGTATTTGATCCCAAGGGACTTCTCAACCCGGGCAAAATCTGGGAGACGGGATCATGAAACCGCCTGGCGCCATCGATCCGGACCGCTGCATGAAATGCGGTTTTTGCATGTCGGTCTGCCCCGTCTATCGGCACGATCGGGTCGAAACCCATGTAGCCCGCGGGCGAAACATGCTCATCAATATGGTGGCGGAGAACCGGTATCCCGCCGATAAGGCTTACCGGGCGAGCCTCACCTATTGCCTTTTGTGCCGGCGTTGTGAAAGCGTTTGCCCGGCGGGACTCTCACCGGCGGAAATCACGATTCACGCGCGGCATGCCGTCGTGAAGGAATCCCAGCCCTCATTACCCCGGCGCCTCATTCACCGGGCCCTGGTGGGTAACCGCGCGCTTATCGCCAGGCTCGTCGGCATGGCATCGGTGCTGCCCGGCGTATCGGTAAAAAACGGAAAGCCGATGCGACACCTGGTGGAAGCCGCCACCTTATTCTCCGGCGATCTGACGCTTCCCTCGGGCGCCTTGACGTCCCTTTCCCGGCCGGTTCCCCGCCATGCCAGGCCTGCCGCCGATGTTCGGGTCAAAGGGCGAATCGCCGTTTTCCCGGGATGCGTGTTCGAGTTTTTCATGGCCGAAATCGCAAGAGACATGATCACTGCCCTCACGAGGGCCGGTTTTGAGGTGGTCTTCCCGCAAGGGCTCAGCTGCTGCGGTCAGGCGGTGTACAGTGGTGGGGATTTCAAGACGGCCCGATTGATGGCGGAGCGCAATATTCATGCCCTGTCCGGGTTTGACCGGGTGGTCACGGGGTGCGCCACTTGCGGGTCCGCGTTAAAGGGATACGGGAGCTGGTTTGAGAAGAGTGATCCCCTGAGCGGCCCGGCGGCGGACCTGGCCCGAAGAAGCGTTGATTTCACGGAACTTCTGGACGCGGCAGGGTTTCAACCGCCGGAAAATGGCTTCTCCGGCCGGCGGGTTACCTATCATGATCCCTGTCATATGCGCTGGCATCAGGGCATCAGCGCATCCCCCCGCCGGCTGCTGCAATCGATCCCCGGCGTTTCTTACCGGGAAATGGAGGGCGCCGATGCGTGCTGTGGGTTGGGAGGGGCCTTCGGGTTAATTCATCGTGAAATGGGCTTGCGTCTCCTGGATGAAAAAATGGCGGCCATTCAACGTAGCGGCGCCCAAACCGTGGTCACCGCGTGTCCGGGATGTCTGTTGCATCTCAAAGCGGGCGCCCGCAGGCATCATCTGCCGGTAGAGGTTTTGCACATCGGCGCCCTCATGGCGGGGAGGCACATGCGCCAGCGTTTGCCGGTAAAGTTGGAAGGGAGAATGATGGAGGCAGACCGACTCGGTTTCTAAAACCGAGTCGGTCTTTCTGAAAAGCACAAACAGTAGTGGAAATATCCAACTCTCCTAATGGAGTTTAATAAGAGAATCCAGTAGCCGTAATAAAGGCAGTTTATGTCCATGCAAAGTATATTATCGGGCTTGATACGCCCGGCTCGTTCCAGAACAATCACCTGACGATTTCGTATCACCATTTGACTATTACATAAGGGAGACTAAAAAATGAATGCACGTTTACATGAACCGGTGGCACTCACCCCCAATTTTTTCCGATTGGGTACCCCGGCCTTTCCAGCCTACCTGTCCATTGGAGAAATCGGAATGATCATTGAAGGCGGCACGGGGCCGACCTTTCAGATCATTGTCGACCAGATCCAATCCATGGGGATAAGTCTGGACCAGATTAAATACATTGCACTCACCCACACCCATGCGGACCATATCGGCGGGGTGCCGCTTTTCAAAAGGGCCTGGCCCGATGTGCAGCTTATAGCCAGCCCCATCGCCGCAAAGATCCTTAAAAAAGAAGAGCTTTTTAACGAATTCATCGTGGTGGATGCCAGCATCGCACAGCTCATGAAGGCAAAGGAAGAGATCGATCAGCTGCCGCCGTTTCTAAACAGCTATTCGTTCGAGGTGGATAAAACCGTAAAGGAGGGAGACTCCATCGATCTGGGAGCCGGCATCGTCTGGCGCGTCATCGAGACTCCGGGACACTCTCCCTGCCATGTTTCCTATTTCGAGGAAAAGCAGGGCACGCTTGCCATCGGCGATGCGACGGGATTTTACGTGCCGGAAAAAGACGCCTTCTGGCCCAATTATTTCGTCTCTCTGGAGGCTTACTGCGACAGCATCCGCAAACTGGCCACTTATCCGGCCGAGCGGGCCGTGCTGAGCCATAACTGCGTTCTCAGAGGCGGCGTCCGGGAGCATTTGAGAAAGGCCATGAAAGCCACTGAAACCTATCACAACGAACTGATGGCCCGGATCAAATCGGGAGAGACCCCGGAAAGAATCGCCATCGACAAGGCCCGGTTCGTGGACGGTCTGACCGATATTCAGCCTTTCAGGGTCATGTACGATCTGTGCCGGCTGATGATCAATCGCTCTCAATCCAACGGCAAGGAAGATCATTTTGTGTTTTAGCGAATAGCGATTAGCTTTTAGCCATTAGCTATCAGCTAGCAGCTAACAGCTAACAGTTAACAGCTAACAGCTAACAGCTAACAGCTAACAGCTAACAGCTAACAGCTAACAGCTAACAGCTAACAGCTAACAGCTAATAGCTAACAGCTAATAGCTAACAGCTAACAGTTAACAGCTAACAGCTAACAGCTAACAGCTAATAGCTAATAGCTAACAGCTAATAGCTGATAGCTGATAGCTGATAGCTGATAGCTGATAGCTGATAGCTGATAGCTGATAGCTGATAGCTGATAGCTAATAGCTAACAGCTATCAGCTAACAGCTAATAGCTAACAGCTCCAAAGGAACGAATCGATGCCGTGTGTGATCGGAATGGATATGGGCTCCGCCCGGTTGAAAGCCTTGACACTTCGGGAGGGGGCGGTTGTGAGCGCGCTGGAATGGCCCTCCGGCGGGAATTTTGCGGTGACCGCCGAGAAGGCGAGGGACACATTGCTCTCGAAGGCGGGACTTTGTGCCAATGAGATCGACTATATCATGGCCGCCGGTTACGGATCGGCGGCGATCGGTTTTTCGCAAGGCAAGAAAACGGATATTGCCTGCCATTGCGCAGGCATTCACGCCCTGCTGCCATCCGTTCGGACCATTATGGATGTGGGAGATCTTTCCAGCAAGGTGTTTCAGGTCGATCAGGACGGCAATCTTCAGAATTTTCTTATCAGCGGAAAATGCGCGGGGGGCAGCGGCAAGGTGCTTCCGGTCATTGCAAGGGTGCTCCAGCTCAAGATCGGAGAAATCGGAGAACTTTCCTTAAAGTCAACAAATCGGGTCGATTTCAACACGGGATGTCTGGTTTTCGCCGAATCGGAGGCCATCTCCCGGGTAGCGGAGGGGGTTGCCAGGGAGGATCTTCTGGCGGGTATTCACCGGGCGCTCGCGGCACAACTTAAAAGCCTGTGTGAGCGAATCGGCCTGGAGCCGCCGCTGGGACTGGTCGGTGGCGGAGCCAGGGATATCGGCCTGGTAAAGGCGCTATCAGAGGCCACCGGTATGGAAATTCAGGTGCCGCCCGATTCACATATGACCGCTGCTCTGGGCGCCGCTCTTTTGGCGGATCAAATATGTGCGTCAATGTTGTTAGAGGCTATCTCAAAAGACCGACTCGGTTTTCAAAACCGAGTCGGTCTACCTCCAGTAAACTGTATAGGAATTTCCCAAATCCCTTAAATGCTGGCGTCCTCTATCGAGGTCACGGTTTCCATTCCACATGGCTCGGCAACAGGGACAGCAAACGAAGGAGAATAATTGAATGAGTAACAAAGATGGTATTATTTCATCAACGGTTGAAACACTATATCGAGACTATGGAAAGCGGGCCCGTGAACTTAAGGACGGTGATAAAAAGCTCATCGGTTATGTATGCTCCTTTGTTCCCCTGGAGATGATTACGGCCGCGGGGTGTATTCCCTTTCGCATCAGAGGCGATATTCACGAGCCGATTACCCGGGGAGATGCGCTTCTGGAGACCATTGTATGCCCGTTTATCCGCAGCTGCTTCGATCTGGCGGTTAAGGGACGGTTTGATTTCCTGTCCGGCGCCGTTATTCCCCATGGCTGTGACAGTATGACGCGAAGTTACAGTACCTGGAATTATTCGCTGGACCTGCCGTATTTTCGGTTTCTCAATATCCCATCGGTCGTGAAAGCGTCATCCTTTGAGTTCTTTGCGGAAGAACTGAAGAGCTACCAGGCGGGCCTGGAGGCGTTTACCGGGCGCAAGATCAGTGAGGACGATCTCGCGAACGCCATAAAGCTTCACAACCGGTATCGCGACAAGGTGAGAGCGATTTACGAGTTTCGCAAAACAGCTCCCCCCAGGGTATCCGGTCTTGAGCTGATGAAGATTCTGACTGTCGGCACGAGCCTGCCGGTTGAAGAGGCCATAGCGCTCTTCGATCAAATATTAGAGGAGTTGGCGCAGCGATCCGAAGCGCCGCTCAAACCGGGACCACGGATTCTTCTGGATGGCGCCTGCGTGGACAATATCGGACTTGTCGGTATTATCGAAGACTGCGGCGCCAACGTCGTGGCGGACAGCATCTGCAACGGCAGCCGGGATTCCCTGCCCAAAACGGATGAAACCGGAGATCCCATAAAGGCTATGGCCGAGCGTTACCTGAATAAAATCAACTGCCCCAAGACCTATAGGGAGAACACCGCCGGATCTTTTCAAGGCGATATCGCCGACCGGTTTGGTGATATCGGGGCGCATGCCAAAGCCTTCACCGTGGACGGCGCGATTCTCTATGTATTGAAATTCTGCGATCCATTCGGTTTTGAGGTGCCGGCCCGAAAAGCATATTATGAGTCGATTCAGGTGCCCGTTCTTTACGTGGAAGATCAATACTCAACCGGAACCGAGGGACAGCTCAGAACCCGCGTGCAGGCATTTCTGGAAATGATCGTTTAGTGCACGAATTCATAATTTCGATTACGTATTGACCGCATCATCTTCGTGTGCTTCGTGCCCTTCGTGGTTATTAAAAAAATGTGAATCCAACCACGAAGAACACGAAGGGCACGAAGATGAAGAGGCAAAAAGATTCGTCATCGTATTTATGAAACCGTGCACTTAGTTGCGGATATCGCACTTTAAGGAGGAATAAGCCAATGGCTGAAGAGACGACTAAAAAGCACGAGAAGAGAAGAACGGCCACCAAGGCGGCGGCATCCATCGGTCCCATGGTCAAGGAATTCATCGCCGGGACGGTCCGGGCAAGGAATGAAGGGACCCAAAAACTGGCCTATACGTTCATAGTCTGCCATCATGAAGAAATTTTGCATGCGATGGGGGTGCTTCCGATATGGACCGAGAATTTCGCGGGCGTCTGCGGCGCTAAAAGAGACGCCGAACGGTTTTTGCAACGAGCCGAATCGTTGGGGTTTTCCCGCTCACTTTGCACCTATGCGCTTTGCGGCATCGGATATGATCATTGGCGCGAAGAGCTGGGGGAGGCACCGCCGAATGCCCCCTGGGGCGGCCAGGCTCGGCCCGATTTCATGATCTCCACCGGGCAAATTCTTTGCGATCCCCGGGCAAAGTGGTATCAGGCGGCCCAGCAGTATATGCCGGATGTCCCCATTTACAATATCGACATGCCTTACCCCCTGTTCGATCCCAAGCGCGATCACCGAAAGGAACTGGGATATTATCACACCTATATCGTCAAGGAATTGAGAGGTCTGATTTCCTTTCTTGAGGAAAAGACCGGTAAAAAGATGGACTATGACCGGTTGTGGGAGCGGGTCCGGCTGAGCGATGCCACCTGGGATCTCGTGGAGCAGTCCTACGATTTGAGAGCGGCAACACCCTGCCCCATGGACACCGGGGATGCCATGAACACGATGGTGCCGCTGTGTTTCAAAATGGCGACACCCGAGGCCCGGGATTTTTTTGTCAATCTCAAGGCCGAGCTGGAAGAAAAAGTCGCCCGGAAGGAAGGGGTGATTGAAAATGAAAAATACCGGCTTCTCTGGGGCGGGGGCCTGCCGTCCTGGTTTGCCTTGAGTGATTTCAACTATTTTAACAGTAAAGGCGCCGTTTTCCCCGCCGAGACAACTTACCGGATGGTCGCGCCCATCGCTGAAATGGATCTTCCGAAAACAAATGATCCGGTCGAGCACCTGGCGTGGCGATGGCTCGGCTACTGGACCTTCTGGTATGACAAGGCCCGGCAACGCCCCGGCAGCGAGCCGGATATCGAGCGGCTGATTTCCTATATCGAAAAATACCGGATCGACGGCGTGGTGATGCACGAGGCCTTCTCCTGCCGGACCTGGCATGTAGGTCTGATGTGGCAGCTGCACCAGCTGGCGAAGATCTACCGGCCCATTCCCGTATTGACCCTGGGCGGCGCTCATAACACCCCGGGAAGCAAGCGCGCGCTGCCGTCCCTCATTCTGGAAAGTGATATTATCGATATCTCCTCCTATTCGGAGGTGGAGACACGGCAAAAGATCGATGCGTTTATCGAAACGCTGGAATCCATCAATAAGACTCGAGGGTAATGAAAACTTACTACGCCGGAATCGACATCGGCTCTACCATGACGAAGGCGGTGATCCTCGGTGAGGGGGGTATCGCCTCCGTTATCGGTCCCACCGGACCGGAGCACCGGCACCTGGCCGGAAACGTCATGGAGGCGGCATTGGGCCGCGCCGGTATTTCCTTTGACGCCATTGCCTATGTCGTTTCCACCGGTTATGGAAGAATCAATGTCCCCTTTGCCGATAAGCAGGTGACCGAAATCAGCTGTCACGGCAGAGGGGTATACCATCTCTTCCCCAGGGCACGGACCATTATCGACATCGGCGGTCAGGACAGCAAGGTCATCGAGCTCGATGCCAACGGTAAAATCAGCAATTTCATGATGAATGACAAGTGCGCCGCCGGCAGCGGCCGCTTCGTCGAAGTGATCGCCGATACCCTGGGGCTGACGCTGGAGGAGATGGGAGCGGTATCTCTTCAAAGCAAATCGCCTGCCACGATCAGCAGCATTTGCACCATCTGGGCGCAACAGGAGGTGACAGCCGGACAGGCCGGCGGCACTCCGGTTCCGGACCTCATTGCCGGGGTTCATGACTCTCTGGCGGATCGGGTTGTTCGCATGGCAAGACGCATGCGAATCGAAAAGGACGTCATCTTTACCGGCGGCTGCGCGAAGAACATCGGTCTTGTCAATGCTCTATCTCGCTATCTTGATCGGGAGATTCTGGTCCCGGAGGAGCCGCTCATCACGGGCGCATTGGGGGCAGCGTTGCTTGGCCGGGATATTTGCAGGAAAGCCACCGCGGCTGGCGGAATTCCTGAACCCAGGGACCGAGGGATATCGCGCCAATTTTAGTAGACGCGCATCCCGGTTTATAGTACGCGGTTCCCATTTATAGCACGCATTTCCCATTTCCCCTTGCTGATAAGATGTTTCTCCACGTTACCAGGATACATGTTGCCGTTCCCCTTCAGAATGCCCATGAAAAATCGGATAGGGGGTTCCCTGAGATTCGGATTATTGCATCGCGGTGAACTTCGTTGGTCTCAATGCTATAAATGGAGTTTTCAAAAAGCCATTGCCCACTTTCCCGCAAACGAGTCTATCAATTCCATGACACCGGTCTGGAGTCCCGCTTGCGAAAAGCATCCCAAATGGATGACAACCGCTATCTGCGCTCAGACGGCGGGAATCTGTCCGCTGTCCTGTTCCGGTTACAGCAGGATAAGTCCGAGTATTATCGAAGGATTATACTACAGTTGCGACGAATGATTCCCGGTTTTCGGGACTTTTTGCTGGAGCCGGAAGGGAATCATATTTTACTTCGCTGGCGGGGTCATGATCCGGAATACATTTTCGGTCCGCACCAGCTTTCGGACGGCAGCCTGCGCCTGATGGCATTGACGACGCTTTTCCTGCAACCCCCGGAAGATTTGCCCGATATGATTATCGTGGATGAGCCCGAGCTGGGTCTTCATCCCGAGGCGGAAGCGTTGCTGGCCGGCCTTACGCGATCCGTCGCTTCCCAATGCCAGGTGCTTTTAGCCACTCAATCGGCAAGTTTCGTGGATAATTATCAGCCCGAGGATGTCATCGTCTGTGAGATGGAGGACGCGGCGAGCCGGTTTCATCGGTTGTCCCGAACGGAACTCGATACGTGGCTGGAGGACTATACGCTCGGCGAAGTCTGGCGAAAAAGCGTTATCGGAGGTCAACCGTGAACCGCCAGATCATATTCTATGTCGAAGGCTATGCGGAACTTGAGTTCATTAATGAGATCATTGGTCCTCTTGCGGCCTTTTTATCAAAGGTGATAACCGTCTCGCATCCATTTCCTTTGGCGTAGTTATTCCATGTATTCCGGATAGAGTTTTTTATAACATTTTGGGCAGATGCTGTGTGAGAACCGAGCCTCTGTTCTATTACTGATATACCGCTCTATCGGGATCCAGCTGTCTTGATTTGCCTGGGCGGCGCCCTCAAGTCTTATACTTTTGCAACTTGAACAGATCGGCAGAATACCTTCCAATTTGACAATATGACAAAGGGCTTTTTCAAGCTCATCAATTTTATTCTTAAGCAACTTCTCATTATGCTCAAGAGACATAATCATGGAATTAAACGCTTCAGAGAAATCACCCATGAAGTCAACTCGTTGTTTGTAATCTCCTTTCGCTACTTGCGTTGCTTGCCAGGACAGATGAAGCAGCCGCGAATGCAATTCCTTGAAAGGGGACGCCAGAAAATTTTTGGGTTGAACGCTTATGCCGTTCAACTTCCCATGGGATAGGGGAATAATGAATTTCTGAATCTCCAGCATGAACCCAATGAGCTGGTTTACCACTTGCCCGAGCTTTTGTTCGGTTTCATTGGCGTCTTTTCCCGTGTCAATGGTTTCAGGAATTCCGCCCTGCAGAAGTGCGGTCAGCGTCTCGATGACCTCTTCGATCATTTGTCCGCCTTAACTTGCCGCGCATCGAAACGGCAAACTCTATCCCCGCTGGCCCAACAATCGATTTCTTTTACAAAAAAGGGCTTACCGGTATAGGCTTCGAGCAGCCCGGCAATGAATCCCTCATCGTATTGGCAAACGACCTCGTCCGTCATCGGCAGTCCCGAACAGTCAAGATCTTCCGCGACAGTCAGCGTAAATATCATGTTCTCCATGTCCGCTTTTTCAACCCTAAGAATCCCGATTCTCCGGTCTTTGAGCACTCCCTGTAATTGCGCGACGAACTCATTGAAACCGAGCTCCCGGTTGAGGAGATTCTCGCAGAATTGAGCGCCGGCCAGTCGGCCCGCCTTGATGAAAATATCATTTGCCTTTTCTACCCCCAATTCGGTAATCATCACATCCCGCAACGTATATTGGAGTAATCGATAGGCGAAAACGGGTACGGTTAACCCCAGGTTGGGTCGCCCATGTTCAATGTCGCCCAGGCATTTCCACTCGAACTGATTACAGTTCCGTTCTTCCTTAAACATAATTATCCGTCTCCTTCAAGCAAAGCGCTCCTTGCGTTCTGTTTTTAACCCATGGGGCGTAATCGGCACCGCATAAAAAAGGGAGCAAAAAGAGCCTTCATTCTGTCGAGGGACTGCTCAACTTCTGTTTTCCTATTGTACATGAAACCTATTCAGGATGGCAAAGCAAATAATGGCGGGATCGACCTGTCCACAACTCTTTGTCTGGATAGGGATGACAATTTGTGCTGCGATTCCGGGTATGCATTGTCAGGCATTGGGTTTTCGAAGCGGACGAGGTTCGAAGTCTTGCCCCATGGCATTTGCACCATCCGGGCGCAACAGGAAGCATGGCCAGCCCAGGCGAGAGGACTTCCACCATGCGGATTTCCATTGGTACCGGATTCAGCGTAGCATCATAGAAAGATGGGGTGCTTTTTCAAATCCACGTCTTTTTTCTCAGGATCCGCGATTCAATCCGAGTTGAATTCGTAGACATGATTATCCCCGGCCGTGGCATAGACACCGGTCGTGCCGTTGTTTCGGCCATCCCCCACCGCAATGTCGTTGATGGTCTGGCCGGACAATAAGACGGACGCCTTCTTCCATCCGCCGGCGTAAGCATATTCCACCAAGGCATTTTGATTTTCCGCCACATACAGATAAGGGATATCGCTGTCTCTTCCCGGACCCAGGGTGACTGCCACCGCATTGGATGCGGAACCGATCTCGGCGGATTGCCAATTGGCGCCATTATAGCTGAGCTCAAAAATGCCGCCGTTTCCGGCCAGGTAGATGCGGTTAACACCGTCGTTGCGGCCGTGACCGGCGTCCATGTCACTTATTGAGTTAACCCCTTGCACAGCGCCGCAGTCCTGAACCTGCCATTGTCCGCCGGACCAGGTGTATTCAAACACATGATTGCTCCAGGACGTTGCCGCATACAGGCGCAAGACGCCATCGTTTCGGCCGTCGATAAGGAGCAGTTTGCTGATGGATGTGCTGCCCGTGTCGATGGATTCTACGGAAAACCCGTTGCCGATGCGGGTGAGTTCGTGAATTTCACTCCAACCCGCCAGGAAAATTCTGTTTTTCCCGTCCCGACGGGCATCTCCAACAATCAGATCGTTGATCCATTGAAGATTCGAGCATATCTGGCTTCCGATGAAGGTGCCCGCGCCGTAACTGTATTCAGCGGCATTATACCCGGCGCAATACACTCTGTTGATTCCGTCATTTTGTCCGGGCCCAATGCCCATGCCGGTTATATGGGAAAGATCATCCGTGCCGTATGCCGTTTCAAATGTTCCGAATTTGATCTTCTGCCATTGGCCATTCGTATAGGCGAATTCATAAATATTGCCGGCGGAACTTGCAAGCTGGCTGTCTCCCGTATACACTTTTTTACTTCCGTCGCCGCGGCCGTCTCCGATGATGATGTTGTTTTGTGCACCAAAGGCAAATCCCATATCCGTCTTTTGCCAGGATACCGTTTCGGATTGCCCTCCGCTGGTTTTGGTGGCTTGCCAGTCGCCCTCATCGCTCATAGCGGCATAGGCATAAGTGCCGGAAGCGGAAGATGAAGCGCTCATAGTGCCGGTGAAAATGATTCGATCGCCGATGTCGCCGAAAACAATGCTGTTGCCGGTCGCGGTGCCTTTGAGATCCGCGTCGTACAGGCCAATATCGGGCACCTCTATTTTGCCGCTCAGTACGGAATTTTCTTGGGTGATATCGGCGGTGAACGTGCCGTTTAATCCATATTCGGCACTTTCCCAGGTTCCTTCCCACTCGCCGGCGAAATTGTTGGCTGAGTCGATGGATATCGCGCAGCCAACAATCGGCAGCGCATCCGGCTCATTTTGTGGATCAGTGACCACACGGGCCACCATCACATAATGGCCGTCTGTCGGAAAAACATACGAACAGGTGTTATTTGTCGAATAATTCTGAACCACGGTCCAGGACGTCGAATCGTAGGATGCCGTGCCATAATTGGCGCAATAGTAGAATTTATAATACAGTGTCTCCCCCCGGGCGCTGGAAGCGGTTATCGCGCAGGTTATCGCTTGCCCGGCGGTTATCGAAGCGCCGGCCGTGGAGGACATCGCGGTGATATTGACATTGTCATCACCACCGACGGTTATTGTCTTTCCGATGATGGGAAGTGCCAATGGCTCACTGTTAGGATTGGTGACGGCTCTTACCACGACGACATAGTTACCGGCTGCCGGGAATGTGTATAGGGCGCTGTTGGTGGTTGAATAATCCTGAACTACCGTCCAGGGTGTCGTTGCATAACTATCCGCACCATAGTTTGCACAATAATAAAACTTATAATATACGGTTTTTCCAGAGGCTTCCGCCGATAGAGCGGTAATTGTCACCGGAACACCCGCCTGAGGGAGATCCGTGGGGGTCATGCTTAACGACGTTGTAGCGATTTCATCGGCAAGGGTCGTGGGGGTGAATAATGCATCATAAATGATCGTCATTGCGAAAAGAAATAAGAGAATGAGTGCGTTCTTCATTGTGTTTTCCTCCCTCAGATAATGAGAATAGTGAAAAGGCGATCAGGGAAACGGGTTAATTCAGAAGATGCAAATACCAGTTGATAAGACGCGGCCCCCAGAACACATAGAGGAGTGCTCCGAGAGATAAAAACGGGCCGAAGGGAACGGCCATTTTCATTCCTCCCCGGCTTTTTACCATGAGCGCGAGTCCCACCAGGCATCCCGCGCTGGAGCCGGCAAAAATCGTGAACAGCACTCCCCGCCATCCCAGTAACGCACCGATCATGGCCAGAAGTTTGACATCGCCCATTCCCATCCCCTCTTTGCCGGTGAGGCGTTCATATGACCATGCCACGAGATACAGGCTGCCGCCGCCCGCCAGAATGCCCAGGACGGATCGGACAAGGGGGGCCATGAGATTCGAGTGGGGAAGAAGGAAAGAGGCGACAAAAAAAATCGGGATGCCGGGGAGTGTGATAAGGTCCGGAATGATGCGGTGATCGATGTCAATAAAGGTAACAACAATCAACGCTGCTGAAAAGATAAAAAAAATGAGAGCCCCGGCGGTGAGGCCAAAACGCATGAAGACGCCAAGCGCCAGCAAGCCCGTGATCAGTTCGACCAGGGGATAGCGTAAGGAAATCGGTGTCTTGCAGTGCCGGCAACGGCCCCTGAGAAAAAGATAGCTGATGAGCGGTATATTGTCATAGGGGGCGATGGTCCGGTTACACACGGGGCACATGGAGCCGGGACGTACAATCGATTTTCCGGCGGGAAGCCGGTAAATGCAGACATTTAAAAAACTGCCGATACAAAGACCGAAAATGAGCGGGATGGCGTGCAGGAAATAGATCTCCATAGCGAGTTTTCCTTCTGAGAATTCATCTCTAACAATTGAAATTGTGTGGTTGAAAATAATTCAATATTTCAAATATCTTTGGATAGACCTTATGGTAATAACACGAAGGTGTTGGCGCATACGTCGCTGTCAGGTCTTAAAACTTAAAACTTAAAACTTAAAACTTGAAACTTAAAACTTCCGCCAAAGCCGGTTCAGGAGAAGAGCGTCTTGGTCGGACGGCGCCTCTCCAGTGCCGGTTACATCGGTTGGACACTAAAGAAGTTCCATAATAAAATCAAGCGCCATGGAATCAAATGTGATAAAATCAAGTTAGAGGTTGTCAAAGAAAAATTATGCCTTATAATGAAAGGTTCAAGTGGCGGTGTTGCGCCATGCGGTCAGCGTTTTTATGATAAATCAAACCGATTCCCCCCTTTTTCATTGTTGACGGGTGACATGGGGCTCGCTTCAAGGGTGACCGGCGTAGATAAAAATAGGAGATGAAATGGCAGAAACCGACAGGGACGATCTGATCAGTATCATTGACGAAGACGAAAAGGAGTCGGAGATTCCAAATCCGCTGCCGTTGCTGCCTGTGCGGGACGTGGTCATCTTCACCGATATGTTGCTGCCGCTTTTCATCGGCCGGGAAAAGTCGGTGCGGGCGGCGGAGGAGGCCGTGACGCAGGATCGGTTCCTGTTTCTGGCCACCCAGAAAGACCCGCAGGTGGAAAATCCCAAACCCGAGGATATTTATGAGGTCGGTACGATCGGCCGCATTTTGCGAATGCTCAAATTACCGGATGGCAGGGTGAAGGCGCTGGTGCAGGGAGTGGCCAAGGGGAAGATCCTGAAATATGTCCGGAAAAAGCCGCACTACCGGGTTCAGGTTGAATTTGTCGAGGAAAAGCCCACCACGGCGGTCACGCTTGAGGTGGAGGCCCTGATGCGAAATGTCCGTGAGCACTCGGAAAAGATTCTCGCATTGCGCGGTGAGATGACGGGCGATGTCGGGGTCATTCTGGAGAGCATGGAGGACCCGGGCAAACTGGCGGATCTGGTGGCGTCCAATCTCCGACTCAAAATTGAAGAATCTCAGGCCCTTCTCGAACTTTTTGATCCGGTGGACCGACTTCGAAAGGTAAATGATCTTTTATCCCGGGAAGTGGATCTTTCCGCGATGCAGGCCAAAATTCAGTCGGATGTGCGGGACGAGATTTCCAAAAGTCAGAGGGATTATTTTCTTCGGGAGCAGGTGAGGGCCATTCACAAGGAACTGGGCGAGAGCGATGAAAAAGCCCAGGAGATAGCGGAATACCGGAAACGCATCAAGAAAGCCAAGATGCCGAAACCGGCCGAGGAAGAGGCTGTCAAGCAACTGAAAAGACTGGAGCAGATGCATCCGGATTCGGCCGAATCCGCCGTGGTCCGGACCTATCTGGACTGGCTGACGGATATGCCGTGGAGTAAATCGACCAAGGATATCATCGATATCAAGAATGCCAAAACGGTCCTCGACAGTCAGCACTACGGGCTGGACAAAATAAAGGACCGGATACTGGAATACTTGAGTGTTCGAAAGTTGAACCCCAATATGAAGGGGCCCATCCTCTGCTTCGTGGGGCCGCCCGGAGTCGGCAAGACCTCCCTGGGACAGGCGATTGCGCGGGCCATGAACCGAAAATTTCATCGGATTTCCCTCGGCGGAATTCATGACGAGGCCGAGATTCGGGGGCATCGCCGGACCTATATCGGGGCATTGCCCGGCCGGATTCTTCAGGGGTTGAAACACTGCGGCAGCAATAACCCGGTCTTCATGATGGACGAGATCGATAAATTGGGATCGGATTTTCGAGGCGACCCGTCCTCCGCGCTCCTCGAAGCGCTGGACCCGGAACAGAACCGGGAGTTCAGCGATCACTATCTCAATATTGCCTTCGATCTGTCAAAAGTCATGTTCATTCTGACCGCCAATCAGTCGGACACCATTCCGTCCGCGCTTCTGGACCGTATGGAGGTGATTAACCTGTCCGGTTATACAAATGAGGAAAAAACGCAGATTGCCAACGACTTTCTGATCCCGAGGCAGATCAAGGAAAACGGTTTAAAGACCACCCGGGTAAAAATCAGCGCCGGCGCCTTGACGCAGATCATTGAAGAATATACATCGGAGGCCGGGTTACGTAACCTAGAGCGGGAAATCGGCAACATCTGCCGGAAACTGGCGCGAAAGATCGCGGAAGGGCATAAGGAACAGATCAGCATTACCCGGAGCAGCCTCCAGGGATATCTCGGAATACCGAAATACATTCAGGAGATGGACCAGGAGGAGAGTCAGGTCGGGCTTTCCACCGGTCTTGCGTGGACTCAGGTGGGAGGGGAAGTGCTGTATGTGGAAGTGACCCTCATGGGCGGCAAGGGAGAGCTCATCATTACCGGGCAACTGGGAGATGTCATGCAGGAATCGGCCCGGGCCGCGATGAGTTATGTCCGTGCGAACCTGGAATCCTTCGGCGTAAAGAACAGCTTTTTCGATAACAAGGATATTCATATCCATGTTCCCGCCGGCGCCATTCCAAAGGATGGGCCGTCCGCGGGGGTTGCCATTGCCGTGGCGCTCATGTCCGTTGCGACCAATATTCCGGTTCATAAGGATGTGGCCATGACGGGCGAGATTACGCTGCGGGGACGGGTGCTCCCGATCGGCGGGTTGAAGGAAAAGGCGCTGGGAGCGCTTCGGTCCGGAATCCGGACCATTATTGTGCCGGAGAAAAACAAAAAGGAAATATCGGAAATCCCGGCCAATATTAAGCGAAAGATAGAGTTTGTAACCGTCAGGGATATGAATCAGGTGATTCCGCTTGCGCTGGTGGCGGTGCCGAAATCGAAACCGGTTGCGGCGAAAGCCAATCCCAAAAGCCGAAAGCCGCGGAAAAAGGCGGCCTGATTCATGCGGATTCTCGCGGTTGATACCGCTTCCGGAAGCGGTAGCGTGGCCGTTGCGGACGGGGACCATCTGTTGGCGGAAGTTGCCACCGCCAGACGAGAAACGCATTCCCGGTATCTGATGAGCCTGATTGATCGGGCGCTTCGGCTGTCCGGGCTGGAACTTCAGGAAATAGACGGCTTTGCCGTAACCCGCGGACCGGGAAGTTTTACCGGTCTTCGCATCGGGATCAGTACGGTAAAGGGGCTTGCCTGGGTCACCGGGAAACCCGCGGTGGGCGTTTCCAGCCTGGAGGCGCTGGCCGTGCAGGCGTCAGCGACATCCGGCTTGATTTGTTCCCTGCTGGATGCCCGGAATCATGAAGTTTATTGTGGCCGGTATCGGTTTATGGCAGGTCGGCTGAATTGCGAATTGGGAGAAGAGGCCGCATCTCCAGAGGCGGCAATTGCGGGGATTGATGAACCGTGTCTCTTTATCGGTGACGGGGCGTTGAGATACCGGGAGATGATTACCCATCAACTAGGGGAGAGGGCATCGTTTGCGGTTTCGTTCCAGCACCCCCTTCGGGCCGCTGCCATACTGCATCTCAGTCAGCTAAAATTCTCGGAAAACCGGGCAGATACCGCGGCGGCCCTTTTGCCCCGGTATCTGCGTAAATCCTATGCGGAATTGAAATAAAAGCCGCAAGATCAATTGACACCATCTTCATGTTCCGATATGTACCGGGAATATTGCATCCAATTTGACGTGAATATGGAATCTTAGACAGCGTAGGGACAATTTTAATGAACAACTTTTCATGGCCCGATCCACCGAGCCAAACGGCATATCCGGTGGCAAGGGCCGGTTTTCCTTTTATATTAACTGCTTCTTTTGCTACGGCTGTGTTTGCCTTACTGGGTCTTGCCACGCCGGCAATCGTCGGGCTTGTGGTCTCTCTTTTCATCTGCTTTTTTTTCAGAGATCCGGACCGGGTGATTCCAAACACTCCCGGTGCTCTCGTTTCGCCGGCGGATGGGAAGATCGTCTGCGTGGAGCACCAGGCATCGTCTCGTTTTTTCGATGGCCCGTGTAACAAAGTCAGCATCTTTATGAGCGTGTTCAACGTTCATATAAACCGTGTCCCCTGTGGCGGTATCATCCGGGATGTTCAATATTTTCCCGGAAAGTTCATATCCGCCAATCTGGATAAGGCCTCCGAAGACAATGAACACAATGCGGTTTTCCTTGAGAATGAATCCGGCAAATCCGTGTGCATGGTTCAGATTGCGGGTCTCATCGCCCGGCGGATCATTTGCGCGGTGCAAAGCGGCAATCGGGTTGTTGCCGGACAACGGATGGGACTCATTTGTTTTGGATCACGGGTGGATGTTTACCTGCCGGAGGAGACCCATATTCTGGTGAAGGTCGGCGATAAAGTGCAAGGGGGCTCCTCCTTGATAGGAGAGCTGCCTTAAGAATAAAACGACCTCGATCATGGTTTCGGCCACGCCAGGGTATTTTTTCCAGCCCGGCAAGAACTCGCTATCGCTCAAACAGCTTGCCGGGCTTCCAAAAACACCCCGGCGTGACCTGCCCCGTGACTCGGGGGGTGGCCGAATAGAGGATCAAGGCCGATAAAACGATCGGATTCCGGGGGCCGAGACCGGAAAAAGATGTGACGAATGGGCGCCGGTGGAGAGAGGATCCTTTCTCCACCGGCATTGTCTTAATAAAACGGAACCGTTTTTATCAACAAGGAGCTCGAGAGTGGAAAGGGTACCCATTACCAGGCCAGGGTATGAAGCCCTAAAAAAGGAGCTGGAGAAGCTCAAAACCGTGGAGCGGCCCCAGAACATCAAGGCGATAGAGGAGGCCAGGGCACACGGGGATCTGTCTGAAAATGCGGAATTTGAAGCCGCCAAGGAACGTCAGGCTTTCCTGGAAGGTAGAATTGCCGAGCTGAGCTTCAAAGTGAATAATGCGGATATTATTGACCCCGGCACGCTGCCCAAAGACAGAGCCGTTTTTGCATCGACCGTGCTGCTGGAAAACGTTGACACAGAAGAAAATGTGGAATATCAGCTTGTTGGACCGGATGAATCGGATATAAGGCAGGGGCGTATCAGCGTTTCCTCTCCGTTGGGCCAGGCCCTTCTGGGAAAAAGACCGGGAGATGAAATCGTTCTGGCGGCCCCGGGTGGGAAAAGATGTTATGAACTCGTGGAAATCCGATAAGAATAAAGAAGTTAATCTATTTAACCGAAGGAGAGTTACGTGGCGCGTATAACCGTTGAAGATTGCCTCAAACGGATTGGAAACCGATTTGTCCTGGTTAACATGGCTGCTTGCAGAGTTAGACAAATTCGGGAAGGATCCGAATACCTGGTTAATTCTCCTAAAAATGAAGATATCGTCGTTTCGCTTCGAGAAATTGCCGCCGGCAGAATCGGATTGAAGGGGGCGGGGAAGAAGACCGAATAACGCTGCCGGAGTGGCCTGCTGGTGCCAAAGCGCAGTCATACATTCAAAGCATTGAACAGGGCTGTCGGACAGGCCATTCATCGGTATGACATGATTGCCGACGGTGACCGGATCGCCGTCGGGCTCTCCGGGGGCAAGGACAGCCTCTTTTTGATGTGGATTTTAACGGAGCGGCTGGCTCGAATTCCGATTCACTACGAGGTGCTGGCGTTTCATATCGATCCCGGGTTTGAAGGCGGTTTCAGTGAATCACTTGAAGCGTACGGGGATGAGAAAAATTACCGGCTTGAGATCGTGCGGACCGATTACGGCGTTGTGGCGCACAGCGGGGAAAATTTAGAAAATCCCTGTTTTCTTTGTTCCATGCTTCGGCGCAAACGGCTCTTTGAACTGGCTACCAAAAACAGGTGCAACAAGCTGGCATTGGGACATAATAAGGACGATCTCATCGAAACCTTATTTCTGAACATCTGCTATGCTGGTGAAATCAGTACCATGGTGCCGGTTCAACCGTTTTTTGACGGAGAGGTTACCGTTATTCGGCCGCTGGCGTTTGCGGACGAAAATGACATTCGGCGGTTTGCAAAAGAAGAGGGATTTCCTGATTTTATCAACAAGTGCCCGTCGGCCGGCGTTTCCAAACGGCAGGAGATCAAGACGCTCCTGAACCAGCTGTATCGCCAAAACCGAAAGATTAAGGGAAATATTTTTCGTGCCATGAGCCATGTTAAACCGGACTATCTTCTTAAATAACCAACAGCTAACAGCTATCAGCTGTTAGCTGTTAGCTGTTAGCTGTTAGCTGTTAGCTGATAGCTGTTAGCTGATAGCTAATGGCTAAAAGCACCCCTACTTGAAAAGCTGCGCTGTGAATGGCCGGTTTTTCCAAAATAACCATTAACAGAGCAGTGAAATGAAAGATATTCAAAACCTTCCGGACCATCGAAACATTCCCATCGATAAAGTGGGGATTAAAAATCTGCGGTATCCCGTAACGGTAAAAGACCGGGCCAACGTCATTCAGCACACGGTGGCCTCGATCAATATGTATGTTGACTTGCCCCACAGCACCAAGGGGACGCACATGAGCCGGTTCGTGGAGATTCTGCAGATGATCCGGGTGGAATTTTCCATAAAGAACATATCGGCGGTCCTGTCGCAGATGAAAGAGCATCTGCATGCGGCTTCGGCCCATATCGAGATTACATTTCCGTATTTTATCGAAAAAAAGTCACCCGTGAGCGGTTCTCCAGGATTGATGGATTATACCTGTTCCATTATCGGTTCCAGTGACCCGGCAGATAACGTGGATTTGAAGTCCGAAGTGGTGGTGCCGATTACTTCCGTATGCCCCTGCTCGAAGGAAATCAGCGATGCGGGCGCGCATAATCAGCGGGGGGAAGTTCAGCTCGCCACCCGGTTCAACAGATTCATCTGGCTTGAGGATATGATCGAGCTGGTGGAGTCCTGCGCCTCCTGCGAGGTTTTCTCCGTGTTAAAGCGGGTCGATGAAAAGTCGGTAACCGAAAAAGGATTCGACAACCCGAAGTTTGTCGAGGATATTGTCCGGGATATCGCCCAGGCGCTCTATGCGGATGACAATATTACCTGGTTCTCGGTGAGCGCCGAGAATTTTGAGTCGATTCATAATCACAGCGCATTTGCTCATATTACCGGCAACAAAAATGGGTTAATTAAGGGCTAGCGGTTTACTTCGTTTTCATCAAATAGGAACCATCCCAGTTTTCAGCCGGTGGATGCGTCTTGAATTCATGGCATCGGTTCAGCATGGTTTTGCTCGGGGCATCTTCCGGGCTGACGCTCAGGGCCTTTTCGAAGTAGTCGATGGCCGTTTCCCACGATTGCCCCCGGTACGCATCCAGGCCCTTTGCATAGAGAGCAGCTGTTTCCATTGCCTCCTGCGGCAGCTCTCCGGTATAGCCGAGGAGCTGGTAGGAGGGCACGGACTCCTTTTTCCCGACCAGTAGAATGGCATCGAGCTCTCTTGCCGCAATTTTTTTTCCCGCCGATGCGATGGTGGATTTGCTGACCAGGGTATAGGTACCGTATATTTTATTGGCGCCTTCCAGTCTGGCGGCGGTATTCACCGTATCTCCCATCATGGTATAATCCATCCGGCGTTTTGAGCCCATGTTCCCGACTACAGCTTTTCCCGAGCAAAGACCGATGCGCATCTTCAGCTCCGGCATTCCCCGTGACCGCAAGCTCTTGCGAAGCTCGACCAGGCGTTTTTGCATCTCGATGCTGGCGCAGCAGGCCGCCTCGGCGTGGTTTTCAAGGATATTCGGCGCGCCGAACATGGCGATGATCGCATCCCCTTCGAATTTGTCCACCGTCCCCTTGTAATCGAGAATGATATCCGTCATTTCCGTTAAAAATTCGTTCAGCAGCTCTACCAGCTCCCGAGGGGAGAGTTGTTCGGAAATGGTGCTGAACCCCTGAACGTCGGAAAAGAAGGCGGTGATCTCTCTTTCTTCCCCCCCGAGCTTCAGTTGTTCGGGAAATTCAATCAATTGCTTAACGACGGAAGGGGCGACATAGGTGGAGAAGGCTTTCCGGATGTAATTTTTTTCCCGCCAGCTTTCAAAATAATGAACGAACGGACTTGCGATATAAACCGCCGTCATGGGGATTCCGACATAGATCACCGGCACGTAGATCGCTTTTCGACTGAAAAGGAAATAGCCCGCGGACAGGAGAAATGATCCGGCAAGCAGCAACGTGCCGCCGCCGATCAGGGGCTTCATGCGAAAAAAAACGAATCCCATTCCCGCCCATGGAAGAACGCTGAAAATGACCGTCCAAAAAGCCGGAAAAGGCAGAATGAGATTTCCCTGGAGAAGGTTGGCGGCGATGCTGGCGTGGATTTCCACCCCCGGCATGTATCCCCCTTTCCACCGGGTAAAGGGGACCGGAAAATGATCCGGCTGGGTGTTGCCGATATCCGAGGTGTTCTGGGTGCTAAAGCCGATGAAGACCAGCTTGCCGTTCAAAAAGCCCCGCGGCAGGTGGGTGGCGGGTTCCACTGCCTGGTAATAGGAAATGGTTTTGATGGTTCGAGCGGGGCCGAAGAAATTGATTCGTGCTCCGCCGGGAGCTTGAAGTTCTTTACTGTTTTCTGAGAATAGATTGCCGGCCGCTAACGCCAGGGGGGCGATTGCGTCGTTTTGTTCAACGTTGGCGTTGCGGATGAACCCGTCCGGTTCGACGGGAAGATTGACGGAACCGATGAGCGTCTGAGGGGTTATGAGCGACGGATGCGGGCCCACGATCGTTTCCCTGGCATAGGAGGTATCTTCGATCAGGTTGATATCGGCCGCCAGGATGAGAGACGGATGGCGGGCCACCGTATCGGCGAGAATCCGGTCCTCTTCCGGGGCGGAGGTTTCGGAAAAAATCATGTCCAGTGCGATGGTTCGCGCGCCCTCTTTGAAAAGCGTGTCGATGAGCGTTGCGTGCAGATGCCGGGGCCAGGGCCACTGGTGCCCCAATACGCCAAAGCTCGCCTCATCGATGGCGACAATGACGATTTCATCCGGCGGTTTTACCGGGCCGCGGAGGAGAAAAAAAAAGTCATAGCAGAACGTATCCACGGCCTGCCCCCAAGGCGTGAAGCAGACCCCCAGGGACAGCAGCACGGCGGCAACCCAGATGGCCGAATGGCGCAGCAGTTTTGAGAAAGGTGCATTTTTCATGAGTTAGAAATAGAGGGAAAGGGTTCCCAAAATTCCCCTGACCGGTATTCGGCCGTCAAACACCATGTCATCCACCACCCAGTTGAAATGATCATCGAAGAGGTTTTGAACATCGACCCTGAACACCCCGCGTTTATTCGGGAACTTATATCCCAGGGAGAGATCTGTGAGCCAGATATTTTCATCGTTCCGGCTCGATTCCGTAAAATGCTCCCGTCGATATGCCTGGGAGATTCCGGCAAAGAGGCCGCTGGGGTGAAGATAGTTTAAGGTCGCCGCGGCCAAGTGATCTTCGCGATCCTTTTGGGTGGTATACTCGTCCGTTATGTCAAGGAAACGGTATCGGACGCTGAGGCCGAAGCCTTTCCAAAGGAGTTGATTCCACACCGGCTCGATCCCCCTGGCGCGGGCGCGCCACGTGGTGGTTGTCATGTCGGTCCACCTTTCCTCGACCTCGCTTTCGATGTAAAAGAGGCTCATCGATACATACCCTGTTTTCCAGTCATGCTCCCAGACAAGGTCATATTCCTCGGATACGGAATTGTCATAAGCGTTTCGAAAGAGCGGGACACCGCCGATATCTGTCGGATCCAGCCGATCTATCGTGTATGGCACCAGGTAGCGAAAACCGGCGATCCGGATGGTATCCTGAAGGGTGGGGGTGAAAATGAGCCCGATTCTGGGGTTTACCTTTTCGTGGTTTTGCCCGACCGCGGTGTAGAGATTGTGGTTATTCAGTACATCGTAATACAGCGCCGCCTCAGCGGTCAGCTTTGGCGTTAGGCGCCAGATATCCTGAACGTAGTAGCTTTGATACCAGTCCCGGACGGTGTTATTGGTTTCGTAGGGGATGGAATCGATATAATACCACCACCCCTCATACAATTGCCAGAGTTCATCGAGGGTGGTGCTTTCCACGTCCCTTTTTCGCCAATGTTGAAGGGAACCGAGTATGAGTTGATGCTCCCCGAGCCGGTAAAGCAGATGAGCCTGGATCTGGTCGGTCGGTATGTTGACATCGCTCGTCGCCTTGCTGAAAAACGCAAGCCCTTCGTTTTTATCAAACCACGAGGCGGAATTAGCCAGAGATTCAAAATCCCCTTCGTAGTGTTTTCCCATTAGAAGCAGATCAGCCTCGGGGGAGAGGGCTCGGTGATACCCCAGTGTCACATAGCCGGTGCGATAGGTTCGCCAATCATCGGGCTGGGAGGGGGCGTCATATTCATATGGATCATCCGGGCTGTCCTTGGCTTTGGAATTGAGATGGGAGGAGATGAGAACAAAGCCGTCTTTTGGCGTCGGATCCCATTTGAGATTTAACCCGGCGCCTTTGGTTCGAGAACCGTTCGTGTCCCGCCACCCGTCGGTTTCCGCGTAATCCGCGATGGAACTGAACGCCAGATTCGCGTCAGGGATGGCGCCGAATACAATGGCCTCTCCTGAGTATGTGTCGTGGTTGCCGGCGGTTCCTGAGAGAATTCCACTGATGCTTGGCGTTTCAAAAAAGGAGGTATATTCCTGAAAGGAGTTGAGTGAATTAAGGTTTGCCTGTTGAAGCATCATTCCCAGCAGATTTTCACTGCTGCCGGAGCGGAGCCGGTTCCCCATCGATAAAAGGGAGCCGGCGAGAAAGGTGTGTCCGGCCGAATTCCGGTAATCGGTTTTGACGGACGCGAGTGCCTTGCTGCGAGCCCAGTCGCTCAATCCCAGTTCCTGAAAGATAATCGTCTGGTCGACGTTTTTAACCGCCAGATCCCGATCCAGAAGAAACCGGGACCGGTAAACCGCGCGGTTGCCGTTTAATTCGATGGCGCGATTCAAGGCCTCAACCGCTTCGGTGGGTCGATTGAGATCCCTTAGAATAATCGCCTGATAGAGCAGGGGGGTTGGGTCCAGGGGGTCGAGTTTGGCGGCATAATCGAGCGCCTCCATGGCGCGGTCGAAGCGTTTTACCTGATAGAGCATCTTGGCCCAGTAACTGACGAAGACGGAGCGTCTGGGTTCCAGCAAGACCGCGGTCGTGATCTCTTCCATCGCATCGGCAATATTTCCCTGCCGCATCCGGATGAGGGAGAGGCCCAGATGCGGCTCTCCCATCCCCGGATCCACGCGCAATGCCGATTCAAAAGAGGTTGCCGCGGCTTCGATGTCTCTTCGGGCAAGCAGGAGAAAGCCTTTGAGATTTAAGACATCCGCGTCGGTGGGGGCCAACCGGAACGCGGAATCAATTGTTTCCATCGCCTCATCCGTCCGGTTGGCGCCGAAGAGGAGCCTTGCCTTTATCACCAGGGCGGGGACATGGCTCGGATCGATACGGACCGCCGTTTCGGCGGCTGCCATGGCCTGATCCAGATCAAATACCGCCTGACAGGCCTGGCTCAGCACCACTTGGGCGGCCGCGGAGCCTGGTGCTGTTCGGGTACCCTGTTGCGCCCATTTCACGGCAGCGGCGTTTTCTCCCCGCGTCAGGGACACAAGCGATAGAAGACTTAAAGCCGGTCCATAATCGGGTTTCTTTTCGATGAGTTTTTCGAGAAGAGCCTTTGCATCGGTCAGATCCCGCTTTTCCACCTTAAGGGCGGCCTCTTGTAAATAAAACGGCAGAAAATCCGGATGGCGGGAGACGCCCGCGGACAATATCAATTCGGCCTCCCGATATCGGCCGCATCGGGTAAGGGCCACGGCTTTTCCGAGAAGGGTCATGGGCGAGGGCGCGGCTGCTGTCTCAAAGGCGGATAAGGCTTCGGCTGTTTTTCCCCGCTCCAGAGCGATCCAGCCGATGCCGGTCAGAGCGGCGGGATTTCCGGGCGATAGGTGAAGGATTTCATTAAAGAGCGCCTCCGAATCGTTCAGCTGATTCAGGTCCCGGGTCACCTGGGCAAGCGCGAGGAGGGAATTAAGGTCATTCCGGTTTTGGGCCAAAATCGCTTTAAGCCGGTTTTGCTCGCGGTTCAGGAGCTCCGGATCATTTGAAACCATGGGATGGGCATACCGGTCATCCATCGGCGGTACGGTGAGGGTCCATTGCACCGCATCCGTTGGAGAGATCAGCATCCGTTTTTTTGGCGGCATTCCCACGGCCGCGGTTATCACTTCACCCGGACCGGCGGTCACTTCGCCGTATTCGTTTCGGCCGGCCACGAGTCCCTCAAGAATGGTCATTGTTACGGAGTTGTCTTCGGCCACGACGGTGTTCACCTCGGTTCCGCGAATACCGGCTGAAATGGTGGGAGTTTCAACGCTGATTCGGGCGTTCTGGTTTTTATTGCGCAGCCACATCTCGCCGGAGTCAACCTTGTAAACCGAACGGCCGGGTGTTGTTGTCGATGCGGGAATCATGCCTTTTAGCCCATGCCAGCCAGCACTGGTTTCGACTTCTTTCAATACAAACCGCGTATTGCGATTGAGCTGAATCAGAGTTTCATCCGCCATGAGAATTGCGGACCATCCATCCGTCCCTGTTTGCACCATATCTCCGATGCCGAGCGCGTGGCCGATTTTCGGTTCTGTTTCAACCGCCTTGTCCGCTATGACCACGCGAACCCGGCCTTTGAAATTTACGATCCGGCCGGCCGGGGCGGCTTCGGTTGCTGCCCAAGAAAGCGGATTAAAAAAAGTCAGCAACATCATGACGATAGTTAATGACACCAATCCTTGCCGGCGATGGGATGTTGTTAGGGAGGGCATCAGGGACTCCTTCTTCAAAATTGCAAATAAACGCGATTGGAATGGGCCGAATACCGCCCTGCACCAGCATCTTCAGGTAGCGAAAAATGCCGTTTTTCTGCCACGGGACGGACTGAGCTCTATTTTTTAGTTGCGATGATGATTTTAAAAACGCACTATAAAACAAACAGTGGGTCGGCTCAATCGATTTCTATTTTATTGGTGCATCGAGGAGCAATTCAGCATGAAGGGATTCGATAGATTGTCATTTCACCGAAAGCTGGCCTGCGTTATAGCGGTCGGCATCCTGTTTTTTTTCGTCATGCCGGGTCATGCCGAAATCGCCACCGACGGCACCCTCGGCCCAACCCGGAGTCTGATGGGGCCCGACTTTCGAATCGGCCAGGAGTTGGGGGCAACCGTCGGCGCGAACCTCTTTCACAGTTTTGAGCGTTTTAATATCCATTCCGGAGAAAGCGCCACCTTTACGGGGTCCGATACGCTCGATAATGTCATCAGCCGGGTTACGGGCGGAAACGTTTCCACTATCGACGGACTCCTCCGATCCGAGATCGGGACGGCGGATTTCTATTTTATCAACCCTTCGGGCGTGGTGTTCGGCTCCAACGCCAAAGTGGATGTTCCGGCGGCCTTTCATGTGGGAACGGCCGATGAGTTGCGGTTTGCCGGCGGATCGGTTTTCAGCGCCACGACCCCGACGGCGAGCACCTTGACCGCCGAGGCGCCCGAGTCCTTCGGATATCTGGGTCAGCAGACGGCAAACCTTATCATAAACGGGAGCAAGCTCGAGTTTGCGCCGCAAAGCAGCGTTTCCTTTAGCGGTGGCGATGTCACCGTTCAGGGGGATGCGGCCGGCGCCGCAAGGATTACGGTCCCCGGCGGAGAGCTGCGGATTTCCGCAGTGGGAACTGCGGCCGGCGGAGTGGCTCTGACCGGTGGGCTTGCATCCGGATCGGGGATGCTTCAGGTAACCCGCGCGTACATCGGAACTAGCGGTGACGGAGGCGGAAAATTGCGTATCGGCGCCGGCAATTCAACCTTGACCGATGCGACGCTGGTCTCGGATAACACCGGAGCGACCGTGGCCACAGGCGGTATCGATATTGCGGTGGCGGGAACTCTTGAGGTTAACGCCGCCCGGATTCAGAGTGATGCCTTTATTCCAAGCGACGCCAATTCCGACTCATCGGGCAAGGCCGGCAGGGTGACGATATGGGGAGCCGACCTGATCGAGGTGCTAAACGGCGGGGTGATTTCAAGCGACACCTATGCATCGGGTGATGCCGGCGGCGTGGAGATCGAAGCCGGAAGCCTGCGCATCGACAGACAGGGGGCAAGCAAATTCACCGGGATTTCGAGCGACGCCAATTCCGGTTCATCGGGCAAGGCTGGCACGGTAACGATTAGGGTGACCGACCTGATCGAGGTGCTGAATGGCGGGGTGATTTCAAGTGACACCTATGCATCGGGTGATGCCGGCGGTGTGGAGATCGAAGCCGGAAGCCTGCGCATCGACAGGCAGGGGGCAAGCAAATTCACCGGGATTTCGGGTATCGCCAATTTGGACTCATCGGGCAAGGCCGGCACGGTAACGATTAGGGTGACCGACCTGATCGAGGTGCTGAATGGCGGAGTGATTTCGAGCAGCACGTATGCATCCGGAGACGCGGGCAGCGTGGAGATAGAAGCGGGGCATTTACGTATCGACGGACAGGGGACGGACAAGGTCACCGGGATTGCAAGCCAGGCCAATCCCCGCTCTTCGGGCAACGCCGGCGCGGTGAGGTTAAAAGTGGCCTCCCTACTGGAGGTGTTGAACGGCGGGACGATTTTGAGCAACACGCATGCCTCTGGCGACGCGGGCAGCGTGGAGATAGAAGCGGGGAGCTTGCGTGTTGACCGGCAGGGGGCGGCTATGGTCACCGGGATCGTAAGCCAGGCCAATTCCAGCTCATCGGGCAACGCCGGCACGGTGGCGATAAAGGTAGCCGACCTTCTGGAGGTGTTGAACGGCGGGACGATTTTGAGCAACACATTTGCGTCCGGTGATGCGGGCAGGGTGGAGATCGAAGCGGGAAGCCTGCGTGTCGACGGACAGGGATCGGACGCGGTAACCACTGTTGCCAGTTCTGCAGAAGCCAACTCTTCTGGTAACGCCGGGAAGGTGTCGATAAAGGTAGCCGGCCTTCTGGAGTTGCTAAACGGCGGGCAATTTTTAAGCAACACGTATGCGTCTGGTGATGCGGGTCAGGTGGAGATCGAGGCGGGGCGCTTGCGTGTTGACGGACAGGGGGCTGACAAAGTCACCGGGATTGTAAGCCAGGCCAACAACTTTGGTTTTTCCGGCAACGCCGGCACGGTGGCGATAAAGGTGGCCGGCCTTTTGGAGTTGCTAAACGGCGGGACGATTTTGAGCAACACGTTTGGGTCTGGTGATGCGGGTAGCGTGGAGATCGAAGCAGGAAGCTTGCGTGCTGATGGACAGGGATCGGGCATGGTAACAGGGGTTGCCAGCTCCGCGGAAGCAAACTCTAAGGGTAACGCAGGCAAGGTGACTATAAAGGTGGCTGACCTTCTGGAGGTGCTCAACGGCGGGCAATTTTTAAGCAACACTTTTGCAGCGGGTGATGCGGGAAAAGTGGAGATCGAAGCGGGGAGCTTGCGTGTTGACGGACAGGGGGCTGACAAAGTCACCGGGATTGTAAGCCAGGCCAACAACTTTGGTTTTTCCGGAAACGCCGGCACGGTGGCGATAAAGGTGGCCGGCCTTTTGGAGTTGCTAAACGGCGGGACGATTTTGAGCAACACGTTTGGGTCTGGTGATGCGGGAAAAGTGGAGATCGAAGCAGGAAGCTTGCGTGTTGATAGACAGGGATCGGACATGGTAACCGGGGTTGCCAGTTCCGCGGAAGCCAACTCTACGGGTAACGCAGGCACGGTGACAATAACGGTAGCCGACCTGCTGGAGGTCCTTAACAGTGGTGCGGTTTCGTGCAGCACATGGGCATCCGGCGATGCTGGCGGGGTGGAGATCGAAGCGGGGAGCTTGCGTGTCGATGGGCTGGGAGAGATTAAAAGCACAGCCGAAAGCAACTCTTCGGGCAAAGCCGGCACTGTGACGATAAGAGTGGACGATCTGATGGAGGTTTTGAATTTCGGAACGATTTCGAGCAGCACGCATGCAACCGGCGATGCCGGCGGAGTGGCGATCGAAGCGGGGAGCTTGCGTATCGGTATGCTTGGAAGAATTCAAAGCAATGCGGACAGCTACTCTTCCTCTTCGGGTCACGCCGGCACGGTGACGATAAGGGTGGACGATCTGATGGAGGTTTTGAATTCCGGAACGATTTCAAGCAGCACGTACGCAACCGGCGATGCCGGCAGAGTGGTGATCGAAGCGGGAAGCTTACGTATTGACGGACAGGGTTGGGGGCTGCCTACCGGGATAAAAAGCACAGCCGAAAGCAACTCTTCGGGCAAAGCCGGCACGGTGATGATAAAGGTGGCGGATCTTATGGAGGTGTTGAACAGTGGCGTGATTTCGAGTAGCACGGATGCATCAGGCGATGCCGGTGCCGTAGTAATCGATGCCGGTACCCTTCGGATCGATGCTCAGGGTGCGATTATGAGTCAATCCAATCAAAAAGATTCCATCGGCAAAGCGGGCACGGTGACAATTAGGGTGGCTGAGCTGCTGGAGGTATTGAAGGGCGGGAATATTTCAAGCAGCACATGGGCATCAGGCGATGGGGGCGGGGTGGAGATCGAAGCGGGGAACTTGCGTGTCGACGGACAGGGGTCGAGTGTATTCACCGGGATTGCAAGCGCAGCCAATTCAGAATCTTCGGGCAAAGCCGGCACGGTGACGATAAGTGTGGAAGGCCTGATGGAAGTGTTGAACGGCGGGCAGATTTCGAGCAGCACCTGGGGGCCGGGCAATGCCGGCGAAGTGATGGTTGAAGCGGGGAACCTGCTCATTGACGGGCAGGGGGCATACAACGTCACCGGAATTGGAAGTACTGCCGAAGCCGGCTCTTCAGGCAAAGCCGGCAAGGTGAACATCGAGGTAACCGAGCTGATGTCTGTGCTGAACGGCGGTATAATTTCCAGCAGCACCTGGGGATCGGGTGATGCCGGCAGTGTGCAAATTCACGCGGGTGAGATACGGATTGATGGCCGGGGATACAATGGGCCGTCCTACATTGCCAGCGCTTCGAAAGGATCTGCTCAGGGTTTTCCCGGGGATGTGGATATTGAGACCGGAAAGCTGATGGTCCAAAATGGAGGGACAATCACTATCCAAACCCAACAGATCGTTTCAGAGGAGAAGCTGGCTCAGGCCGGAAAAGCGCTCCTGTTTATCGACAGCCCTGTGGTGGTGCTCGACAGGGGCGCCATCATCACCGCTCAAAGCACGGGCAATGTGCCGGCAGCCGCCATCGGGATTGAAGCCGATACCCTAATAGTTATGGGCAACAGCAGCATCTCCACCTCCTCAGCCGAGGCCGATGGGGGACCCATCACGCTTCAGGGAGACATAATCGATTTTCGGGACAGTCTCATTACCAGTTCGGTTACGGGCTTGACCGGGGACGGGGGGGATATCACCATCAAAGGTAATGGCCCCGCCAAGGCGCTGATTCTGGAAGGCGGCTTTATTCAGGCCAATGCCCCGGCCGGCCGCAGCGGCGGTGATATTTACATCGATACCGAGGCCGTGATTCCGGAGGGAGGGGCCTTGGAAGTCGGTGGTCTGACCCGGCAAAGCTTTGAGCCAGGCAGTGGAAGAAACATCATTCAGGCCGCGGCGCCCGGCGGCGAACAGGGAACTATTGAGATTACCTCTCCGGAGCTCGATATCAGCGGGTCTCTGGTGAACCTGGAGGCGCGACTGACTGAAACGATCCGCCTGGCGGCGGATCCGTGTTCTTCCACCGGAAGCACCGAGGGAAGCTCACTGGTTTTTGTCGGGGCGGGCGGGGTTACGGCCGGGCCGGATCAGCATGTGGGGCTTTTCCTTGAAGGAGAGCGACTCGACAGGACTTTGAGACCCGACGCGGACTTGGAAAATTTTCCTGCGAAATAGCTTCGGTTCCATGGCAGGAAATGTCAATTTATAGAAAATCCACCGGTTGGCAGGAGGAGATCGAAATGGATGCGGTTTACCCTTTGGTCTGGGAGAAGAGATGCGGATGATCGAAAAAATTTCCAGATGTCATATAGTAGTCTTGGGTGTTTGGGGACTTTTTTTACTGGTGTCCGTCTCTCTTTGCAGCGCGGAGGAGATATCGGACAGGCTGGATTCCCGGCAGCCGTCGCAGAGCCGTCCGGAGTTGCCCGAGTATATTCCAAAGACGCCGCCGGAGGGTGGTTTTGTCCTGCCGCCCGCGCCGACGGCCCCGAAGCCCATTGCTGGCGCCGCGATGTTCGAGCTGAAGGGCGTATTATTTGAGGGAAATACGGTGCTCACCGACGATGAACTTCAGGCGGTCGTGGCCCCCTTTATCGGGCAACGAGTGGGAATAGGGGAGCTGGAGGAGATTCGCCATCGCCTGACGCGGCTCTATATCGATCGCGGATACATCAACTCGGGGGCCATCATTCGGCCGGGGCAGACGGTGGATGAGGGCATCCTGACCTACACCATCGAAGAGGGCCGGCTGAACCGGATCGATGTGACCGGAAACGACCGGCTTCAAGCCCGCTATGTTGAAAAGCGGCTATGGTCCGATTCCGAGCGCGTCTTCAACACGAACGCCCTGCAGGAGCAATTTCAGATGCTGCTTCAGGATCCGCTGATCAAACGCATGGATGGGAAAATCCGGCCCGGCGCGGCGCCGGGAGAGGCGGTCCTCGATCTGAACGTCACCCGTAACCGGCCTTACTCTCTCAGCATCACGGCGGACAATCAACGGCCGCCCAGCACCGGCGCGGAGCGCGTGGTAGTTTCAGGGTCCGTTCAAAATCTCACCGGGTGGGGGGATATGTGGGATGCCGCCTTTGGCATCAGCGAGGGGGCCGATGAGAGCGCGCTCGGTTTTTCGATTCCCCTGACTTTCCGGGACACGCTTCTATCTCTCCGATACAGCCGCAACAACAATGCCGTCATTGAGGAGCCCCTGGAGGCGATCGATGTCGAGAGCGAATCTGAAAATGCGGAACTGTCGCTGACCCATCCGCTGTTTCGAAACGCGCGGCGAAGGCTCGATGTCGGCGTTGCTTTAGCCGTGCGGCAGAGCAAAACCTTTTTGCTGGGAAGGGCTTTTTCCTTTTCTCCGGGTGTCGAAAACGGTATCAGCCAGGTCAGCGCGATCCGGCTGGTGCAGTCGTTTGTGGATCGCACTCGGAATCAGGCGCTGGCCCTGCGTTCGACCGTGAGCTTCGGCGTGGATCTGTTCGGTTCCACCCTTCATTCCGAAGATCTTCCGGACAGCCGGTATGTGACCTGGCTGGGCCAAATGCAATATGCCCACCGACTGGGGGAGAGATTCGGGCAGATTCTTTTTCGGGGAGATGTGCAGGTTGCATCGGACAAGCTTCTCCCGCTGGAGCAGTTTGCAGCGGGTGGCGCCGATACCGTGCGGGGGTATCGCGAAAACGCGCTCGTCAGGGACAATGGCTGCGTTCTCTCTCTGGAATGGCGTTACCCGTTATGGAAACGACAGGCCGCGGGCGGCCTTGAAGAGGTGTTGCAACTGACGCCGTTCATGGATTTCGGCGAGGCCTGGAACCGGGGCGAGGACCACCGGGAGGAAATGCTGCATTCGGTGGGCGTGGGGCTCATTTTCACGCCGCTGCCATGGATGAGCGCGGAAGTGTATTGGGCGCACGATATCGAGGAGCGTGCTGCCGCGACGGCGTACAACTTGCAAGATGACGGGGTTCATTTCCGGGTTCGATTCACGATATTTTGAAGGTTAGGGACTCTGAAAATACTAATATACCGTTTATCCTGCTCCTGCTCCTGCTCCTGCTCCTGCTCCTGCTCCTGCTCTTGCTCTTGCTCTTGCTCTTACTCTTAATCGTTCTCGTGTCTACTGGATCAAGATCAAGATCAAGATCAAGAGCAAGAGGAACGCGCCGGTATATTAGTAAATTCGATGTCCCTAAGGCGTGGACCCATCGGCATCGAGACGGTAAGGGAGGAGACTATGGGCGGGGGGAGCATCAAAAGGGGGATCATTCTCTGGGGGATTCTGTTGGGGCTTTGGGTTCCGGGGACGGTTTCGGCGGTCTGCCCCTGCACGGAAACCGAAGGAAGCGCAGCCTCTGTTTCGTTCCTGAGCCGGCAACTGGAGCGCCTTGAGGGGAGCGAGCGGATTCCGGCATTGATACGCCGGGGCGAAGCCTGGCGCGGTCTGGGGCATTTCCGGGATGCGGAAGCCGATTTCCGGGAGGCGTTGGATGCCGCCCGTGAGCAAAAGCATGCGGTGCTGGAGATCGTTGCGGCCCAGTCTCTGGGATATATTCATTTTTTAAAAAATGATCCGGGGCGGGCGGAGCCGTTGCTGCGCTCCGCTCTCGATCAGGCCAAGGCCCTCGATCGGCCGGATCTCATCGCCGGTTGCGCGAACCGGTTGGGCGGGGTTTTGTTCGGCCGCGATCAGCGGGCGGCGGCGGTGGAACTCTATCGGTTCGCTCTCGAAAACGTTTCCAGAGCCGATGATCCGGGCCTGGAAGCGGCCATTTATCGCAATCTCGCATCGGCGCTGATGGAGGATGCCCGTGCCATGGAAGCGCTTGGCGCCGCCGGAAAAGCCGCGGGCCGGGTGAACTGCCTGGAGGAACGCGTCGAGCTGCTGCTGAGTATCGCAGCCGAGGCGCTAAGCAGAAAGGAAAGCGGCATGTCCATCGCCTTTTCCCACCCCCTTTTGCTCGATGCTTATACCCTGGTAACCGGAGATGCAAATAATCCAGCCGCCGAATCGAGCCTTGTCCGGGTGCGGCTGAGATCGCTTGCCGCCGGAGAGCTTGCGGCGCTTTACGAACATCGGGGCCGCGTTGCGGAGGCGCTCCAATTGACCGGTGAGGCGCTGTCGGCGGCGCAACAGCTTCGCTCTCCCGAGTTATTACTGCGCTGGGAGTGGCAACTGGGGCGGCTGTTAAAGGCGCGGGAAGATCGAAAACCGGCCATCGCCGCCTACCGGCGCGCCGTCAGCCATATCGAGGCCATTCGTCAGGACATGCCCATTCACTATCAGAACGGCCGGTCCTCTTTTCGGGAGACGCTCGCTCCGATCTACCTCGATCTTGCCGAAATGCTCCTGCAACAATACGGGAAGGAGTCCGGGGACAGTGTCCGGCAATCCCTGCTGCGGGAGGCGCGAGACACGGTGGAACGTATCAAGCGATCGGAGATGCAGGACTATTTCCGGGATCGATGCATCGCTTCCCACAGCCGCCAAATCGAGTCTCTATCCGCTACCACCGCCGTGCTGTATCCGATCGTTCTCGCGGACCGGCTGGAGCTGCTGGTGGATATCGGCGGCCGGCTTTACTTGCAGCCCGTCGCGGTCACCCGGGAAAATCTGGAAACGGCCGCTCTGCGATTTGCGCACCGGCTGCGCAGCCTTGCCTTCCACGAAAAGCCGGCCAGGCAACTCTGTGCCTGGCTGATCGATCCGGTATCGGCACTCCTGGAGGAACACCATGTGAACACGCTCGTTTTCGCGCCGGACGGGGCGCTGCGCCTGATTCCCATCGCCGCGCTTTGGGACGGGAACCGGTTTCTGGTGGAACGATACGCCGTTGTAACGACCCCCGGGTTGACGCTTCTCGATCCCGACCCGCTGCCGCGGGGGGAGATGTCCACGCTGCTGGCCGGAATGAGTAAACCCGGTCCGGTGGTGATGGAGCTTCCCCAGCCGCTTTGGGATGCATACCGAGAAACGGAGGCGCAACAACCGGAAAGAGGGGTACGGGGGGCGCCAATGGTGGTTCAACCGCTTGGTTCTTCCGAAAAGCCGGCGATGGAAACCCGTGCGGCGAGAGGCGCCGAAGCGGATCAGGTCAAACAGGCGCTGGCGCTTCCGGGTGTCGAAAAGGAGATTCGCGAGCTTTCGGAATTGCTAAAGGGACAGGTCGTATTCAACGAAGACTTTCAACTGGAACGCTTTCGTAGCGAGGTCGAGAAGCATCCTTTTTCCGTGATCCATATTGCTTCCCATGGATATTTCGGTGGTGCGCCAGATCAGAATTTTATCATGACCTTTGACAAGCTGCTGAGCATGGGGGTTCTGGAAGCCATGGTAAAACCCAAGCAGTTTGCGGAGCGGCCCGTGGAGATGATTGCCTTGAGTGCCTGTCAAACCGCCGAGGGGGATGACCGAAGCCCCCTCGGGCTGACCGGCATCGCGTTGAAATCCGGGGCGCGAAGCGCACTGGGGACCCTCTGGCCCGTGTCCGATGCGGCGGCGCAGGCATTATTTCCCGCTTTTTACAAACTGCTCAAGGACCCGGCGGTGACCAAGGCGGAAGCCCTTCGCCAGGCACAGCTTTTCCTGATGCATCAGGAAGAATTCCGGCATCCGTTTTTCTGGTCTCCCTTCATTCTCGTGGGCAATTGGCTCTAAAGGAGTAAGAAACCTTGACACACAATCGCCCTCGTCCTATGTCTAACAGTCTATTTCAAGAACAAGAACGCTCCTGTCCATCAACCCGGTAGGAGTGAAAGTCGGGGGCGTCAAAACACCTTGGAGATGCTATCGAACATGCCGAACATACCTGCCGCGATAAAAAGCATCCGTTGCTGCGCAATATCCATGAACGTTTGGATGAGGGGAGGCGCTTTCCCGGCCCTCTTCTTATATTTTCTGCTTGCGGCCATGATGGGGTGCAGCGGGGAGCCCCGGATAAGACTTCAGGATATGGATGTCTACCGGAAGGACGTTAAGCCGTTCATCCCAACCTGTTATTTGATCGGTCCGGGCGATGAGCTTGAGGTCTTGTATCATATCGACCCCGGGTATACCGTTGATGATTACGTTATCGACACAGAGGATGTCTTGCGTATCGAGTTCTATTATTATCCGACCTTGGCGAGGACCGTAAAAGTCCGGCCTGACGGTAGAATAACCATGCCGTTGATCGGTGATGTTCCGGCTTCAAAGCTCCGACCCGCTGAACTTGCCGATTCCATCCTTAAGTTATATACGCCCCATCTGAACCGCCCCAATGTGACGGTCGAAGTCGAGGGTTTTTATGCCAAGGTTCAGGAGCTGAAACAGGCGATTACCACACAGGATCGCGGCCAGTCCAGGCTGGTGGTGGTCAGGCCTGACGGGGTGATTTCCCTGCCGTATATCGGTGATGTTCATGCCGCCAACTTGACCGCACCGGAGGTATCCAAAGCGCTGGGAGAGAAGTATGGTCAGTTTATTAAAAGCATGAGTGTGACCGTGGCGGTTCTGAGCGCCCATTCGAACCAGGTCTATGTCATGGGCCAGGTCAACCGGCCCAACTTCTTCGAGATGACCGGTCCCATCACACTGACCCAGATTATCAGCAGGGCCGGTGGATTCACGAATGACGCCGACACCCGGCAGGTGGTGATTATCAGCCGAACCGACCAGGGTCAACCGGAGGGCCGGATGATCAATCTGGACGATATCATCGGCAAGGGCAATGCGGGGGCCGATATCATGATGAAACAGTATGACGTGGTTTTCGTGCCCAAGACCGGCTTGAGTAAAGCGGCGCTGTTCGGCGATCAGCTCTGGCGGTTGATTCCCCTGGACTTTACCGTCAGCGGCAACTACTCCTTTGGCGGGAGTGCTCTGAAATAATAAGGATTAGGTAATGATGGATGAATGCACTACCTCCATTGTGAAGATGTCCCTGAGGGATTTTTTCTTTATCGTTTTTTACAAAGTTCGGGTTTTTGTGGGAATATGGCTGATGGCCATCGCCATAACCGTCCTGATCGCTTTCAGTTTCAATCCCGTATATGAAACGACCGCCAAGATCCTGGTAAAACCGTATGTGGACATGAACCTACTCTACAAAACCCCTCCCGGAATTCTCCGACCCAACACCGTGACCCCCCAGGACATCAATTCCGAGATTGACATGATGCTTTCCACGGAAGTTCTGCGCAAGGTCGTGACGGAAAACGGGCTGGCCGAAGGCAAGCCCAAAAACACGGCGGAAAAGACCCTGTCCGCGCTAATGGACTTTTTTAAAATAATGCTACGGTCCGCCGGCTTGGTGTCCTCGGTCAGGCCCAGTCCTGTCGATGAAGCGGTGGATATACTCAAAGGCAAGCTGAAAGTGCTTCCCGGCACGATGTCCAACATGATCCTGATCTCCCTGACCGGAAACGAACCGGTCACCATAACGGATACGGTCAATACGCTTATCGATGCTTATATTGACCGACGCATCGAACTCAATCAAACCAATAAAGGGCTTATTTTTTTTGAGACCCGCACACAATTGGCCGCCAGTGCCTTGAAACAGGCTGAGGCAGCGCTCCGGGAATTCAATAATAGATGGTCCATCTCGGACATTACCGCCCAACGGCAAGGCAACATCAAGGTTCTTGAAACCATGCGGCAGTCTCTGGCTGACATCAGAGGCAACATAGCCGGACTCAAAACCAGGATCGATCAAAGCAAAAAGAAGATTAATGCCTTGACCTCTGAATTTAGAGATAATCTCGTATTGATCGAGTATTACAAGTCGCTATTGCCCCTGCTGGTTGAAATGGAACGTATCGCCATGCTCTATCCGAAAAATTCCGTTGAATTCCAGGATATCTCCAGGCAGGTTGCTGAAACCCGGCAGCGAATCATCGATCAGCAGAACCGTCTGCTTGACGGTAGTGATATCGATCTCACTGTTTTAATGAGCCAGGAAGCGTCTCTCAGCCGGGAAATCAAGCGTATCGAAGAAGAATCCATTTTTTTAACGGACAAAGAAGTTGAATTGGGCCGTCTGGTTCGGGAGCTGAAGTTGTCTGAAAAGAACTACCTTCTCTATATGGATAAAACAGAGGAGGCCCGAATAGATCAACAAAAGGATGTTTCCAAAGTGGCCAATGTCACGCCGGTCAGCTGGGCCGCCCAGCCATCAATCCCTGTTTTTCCCAAAAAGGGGGTGATGATTCTGCTTTCCGTTCTGATAGGCTTCCTTATGGGCGTTGGCGGTGCTTTCACAGCCTATTATTTGGATCATACGCTTAAACAACCCAGCGAGCTTGATTCCCGCGCCCGGATTGCTTCGCTGGGGGCTATCGAAGTGGTAAACTGACTGAACTAGGATCATACCCATGCCAGATGATAACGATATCAAAATGCCCCGGAGCAAAGCGTCGGCCCCACCGGGGAAAAGCTCGAAACCGGCCGGCAATGACGTTTCAAAACCCTCCCTCTGGATGGCTTTCCCTGAACGCCATCAGGGCATTCTTGAAAGCCTGAGAATGGTTAAGAGCAAGATCGGCCAGAAGAGAAAAGAAGGTGCCTGCAAACATTTTCTGATAACCGGCGCCGAACCCGGCGTGGGAACTTCAACCGTGGCCCAGAATCTCGCCGTGGTCTTAGCCAATGATTTCCTCGATCAGCGCTTTCTCCTGGTGGACACGAATCTCTCGAATCCATCCTTGCACAGAACCTTTGGTCTGCCTTCCGATCCCGGCGTTTTAAATTACTTGTTATCCGAAACCCCTTTGGAGAAAGTGATCAGCGGCAGCGGCTGGCCAAATTTGGATGTGATCACCATCGGAAAATCGGGCCACAATGCCGCCTCTCCCTTTGACCTAGGCCGTTTCCGGCGTTTCCTCACGGAAACCGCCGCAGCTTATGATCTTATTTTAGTAGACTCGGCGCCGGCTCTCAGGTCCAGCCAAACCCGGGTTATTTCAAGCCAGGTGGATTGGGTCATTATCGTGACCGAAGCTTGCCGAACCCGGTGGGAAGTGCTCGTGGAACTGAAAAGCCAGCTGACCCAGGACGGCGCAAAAACCTTGGGCGGTATATTGAACAAACGGCGTTTCGTTATTCCCGGATGGGCGTATCGTTTTATCTAATGCACCCTTTCACCCCAAACCATCACCGTACCGGGAGTTGACCATGCGTTTCAGAGCCACCTGGGCAAAAGACTCAAAATGGTCGGACTTGCTTATTATTCTGGTGATGGGATCCGCGACACCGCTCATGCTCTCGCTGGCAGGAACCCTGTCGACTAAATGGGTGATCTTTATCACCCTCCTTCTGTGCTTTTCAGCAGCACTTCTGGTAATTCCCGCGGAGCGTCGTTTTTCAGTTCTGCTTTTCGGCTTTTTCTTTTTCATTCCCATCCGGGTCGATTTCAATCCGGTGTATATCGTATCAAATTTCTTCAGGCCTTTTAATGGGTTCGCCATAAATCTCTATGAACTGTTATTCGCAGGTGTTTTTTTAATTTGGATGTTCAGGTTGGTCAGGCATCCGGAGGAAAAAATTCATTTCATTCCGGTTATCAGCGTTCCTTTTGCGTTGATTTTTTTCCTGACGGCCGTCGGACTTATGAACAGCAACTGTCCTTCCGCCATCAAAGCCGCCGGTCTTAAACTGGTCTTGGAGAGCTGGTTGATTTTCCTGTTCCTTGCCAATACCATTAGAGACGACAAGATGTTTCGCCTGATCACCCTTGCGCTGATATCCACCATCGCCATTCAGGCTGTCATTGGTTTTCTGCAGAACTTCGCCGGCGGACTTCTCGGCCTGGAATCCTTCGGGGAAGGCCGGCGCGGCTTTTTCATGGCCAAGGCCGGCGTGGAAACCATCAGCCGGGTGGGCGGCACACTGGGACATCCCAACGGGCTATCCGTCTATCTTGATTTTTTGCTTCCCGTAACAGTGGCTTTACTCTTTTCCGGTTTGGATCACCGCTTGAAGCGCTATTTCGTTCTGCCCATTCTATTGCTTGGCGTGATTTTGGATTTGATGACGCTGTCTCGCGGCGGCTGGGTAGGTCTGGGGGGGGGCGGCTCTATAGCTGTCTATGCCTGTTTGGCTCGCCTGACCCGACGCAAGGCTACTTCCCTGGCCCTGGTTTTGGGTCTGTTGATCGTGATGGCCGTTACGTCAGTAGTTTTTGTCGGATCGGTCAGAAAACGCCTTACGCAGGATGATTACGGTACGGCCTACACCCGAGTTCCCATGTCCAAGGTGGCCCTCAATATCATCCGCCACAATCCGCTATTTGGTGTGGGTCTGACCAATTACACCAGCGTGGCTGAAGGTTATGATGAAACCGTCGAGGCCATCAGCTTCAATTTTCCCATGCCGGTCCATAATGAGTATTTGCTGATGGCTTCCGAGCAAGGACTGCCGGCCATGTTCCTCTTCGTGTTTATCCAACTGGCGGTTGTCGTCCAGCTAATTCGGCTCGCCCGGACCAGAGAGTCCCCGCTAAAGCCCTTCTTGGCCATCGGCTTTTTAGGCGGTATGGTAGCCTGGACGTTTCACCTGCAGTTCGAGTTCACCCACGCCATCATATCGCCGTCGTTCTGGTCGTACATGGGACTGATCCAGGCCATGATTCTCTGGCCTGAACCAGGAAAAAAATGATGCCCCGCCGCAACACAAAAGTTTTCTCCAACGCTTTTTACTTGATGGCCGGCCGTTTCATCAGCCGGCTGCTGCAGTTTGTTCTGTTCGTTTACGGCAGCCGTCTTTTAGGACCTTCCGGTTTTGCTTTGGGCAAAGACGCTTCAACCTTATGGGCTATGCGCCGCCCCCGGCTCGCGCCGCCTCCGATTCTTTGTGTTTCCAGGTGATTAAATCCCAGGCGGCCAGCAATTCCTTCCGGGAAAGGGCACCGGTGCAGACCAAAAAGAAAAAGAATCCCAGAACCATCAATGCCAATCCGCCAAAAAAATTGATTTGCCAGGCAACCAATCCCCGCCCCAGCCCAAAGCTCAACAGGCCGGCCAGCAAAGGCCGTAGCGTCACCCGCCCCAGTCCCAAGATCCTCACCTGCTGCCAGCCCATGGTCTGGAGCATCAGGAAGAGCACCAATACTTCGGATATCAGGGTGGCTCCGGCGGCACCGTTTTGCTGGTAGACCGGAATCAGAGCCAGATTGAGGCATAAATTGCAGGCTGCGGCCAGCAAAATAATCCACACGATCTTTCGCTCCCGGTCCAGGGTGATGAGGCCGTTGGATAGCGACATATTGACAAAAGTCAGCGCCAGAGACAAGGCCAAAATGGACAGCGTCGGGATGGCGGGTTTGAACGCGGGTCCGAAGATCAGCAGGATAAAGCCTTCGGCCATGCCCCCCAGGACCGCGGCCAGCCCCAGGCCGATCACCAGGAGATATTTAAAGAACGGGCGAAATACGGTGGCGAAGGACTCCCAGCCGGACTTTATCTGCCGGCTCATTACCGGTAGGAAAGCCCCGGTGAAAGCATCAGGCAAAAAATCGAAGGAGCCGCAGAGGCGCAGGGCGGCGGCATAAATGCCGGTGACGACATCTCCGGCCATAAAGGAGAGCATGAACATGTTGAGAGCGGCATAGACAGTCAACGCCACCCGGATAAAGAGGAAATCTTTAGTGGACCTGACCAGTGTCAGCAGGTTGTTCCAGGTCACCCGGTGGAAGGGATTACCGATTTTCTTGATAAAAAGCCACCATGCCAGCGAGCAGGCTCCAGCCTGGGCGGTCAGCTCCAGGGCTGCCAGGGTCAAGAGATCCTGACCAGAAAGGATGGCGGCCAACCCGGCCCCGCCGTAAACCAGGCGGAAGCTGATGACTACCAGGGCCTCATATTTGGCTTGCTGGTGGGCGCGAAAGAAACAGTTACTGGAGGTAATATTGGTTCGGAAAAACAGGGATAAGCTCAGGAGCCACACTACCCACCTTTTCAGATCACCTTCGACGATGGTCAGGCTCAAAATGACGATGACTACGGCGGAACCTATATAGGCCAGGAGCTTTAGGGCGAAGACCTGGCTGAACAAGGGCCCTGCCAGATCCGGCTGCCTGCCCACTTCCCGCTGGATATAGCGCTCCAGGCCGAAGCTTATAAAGATATCAAAAAAATTTACAAAGGTGAGGGCAAAGGCATAAATGCCTATCATCCCCGGACCCAGTCGGCGAGCCACAAAAATCACCAGTACCAGGCTCACCATCCGGGTGAACAGCTCAGTGGCGCTGAGCAAGATCGTATTTAGAGCTATTTTGCGGTTGGCGGCTTTCATGACTTTTCCATGACGGCCAGGATGTCTGTAGCTACGGCTTTCCAGGTAAGGCGGTTCATGACGTAGCGGTGCAAGGACTGAGCCCGTCTGCCCGCCTCCGAGGGGTTCTGGTGAAGCTGGAGAATTATCGCCGCCAGGGCGGAGGCATCCTCCGGGGGCATCAGCAGGACCCCGCGCTGCACCTCTTCCGGGTAACCATCCAGAGAGTAGCCCGCAGTGACCACTGGCAGATTGAATCTGGCATACGTGGCCATTTTGGTGTGGATGGGGCCGTGTTCTATGGCCGCGGCCTTTGTTAAGGGCATGAGCGCCACGTCCATGGCCGGCAGGACCCGGGCGAATTCCTCGGGGGGCAAAAAACCGGTGAAGACCACCCGTTCAGTCAGTCCCAGGTCCGCGGTCTGGCGCTTAACTTGGTCCAGGCTGGGGCCGCCGCCCACGATGATAAAAAACAAGTGGGGGATAAGGGCCAGGCATGCTGTCATGGCCGTTAGCATGGTGACAAAATCATAGCGCTCATAGATGACGCCCAGATACCCCAGGCAGAAAGAATCGGCGGGCAGCCCTAAACGCTGCTTGGCCTCGGCCTTGCTGGGGAGCATTCCCCAATTCAACTCGTCGGTCCCATTCAAAATCAGATGAATTTTCGGCAGGGGCACCCGATATTGCCGGTTGATTATCTGGCAGCGTGGCAGCGAGGGGACGATAAGACCTTCAGCCTGACGGTAATCCAGCTTCAGGTTTAATTCCACTGCCTTCCGAATGAGGCAAGGATAGGTGCCCTCCACGGGTGTGTCGTCCACCTCCAGATAAAGGGGGATGCCAAAGAATTTGGAGCAGAGCCGGGGCCCCACAAAGACGTCCATGTCCCGGGCGTAAATGGCGTCATAGTGGTGCCGCCGGCACAGGGACCAGAGAACGCCGGCGCTGTATGGCACTTCTCGCAGCAAATAACGCCGGCCGCCATGGTAAGGGCTGAGGAAATGGAACCTTATCAACTCCCTCTGGGGCAGAGGGACTAACGGCCGAGGGATTACGGCGTCGAGCCGGCAGCCATTGGCCGTAAAGCCGCCCAGGATTCCCAGGGTATGGGTCTGACAGGCGCTGGGCGTATCCAGGTCGACATAAGAAAAATAGAGGATTTTCATGGAATTGTGCTGTTAAGAGCATGGCGAGGCCTGCCCCTTACCGTCCGGCTGGTCACCGCTCCTCCTGGCGGCTCAGCTGAACTATCGCCAGGGACAACCCGACCAGCAGCCAGAAAGGGTCCCCCAGGAGGACATAGTTGTAGTCCATGAGACGGAAAATACTCCAGGCAAGGAAGGTACCCAACAGGCCGATGGCGACATAAGGCAGAATGGGATCAGTGCGGGACTGGCTCAGGCGGAAGAGCTGGATAACCACAGAGAGCAGGATAACCAGAAACAGGCCCAGGGCCGGTAGGCCCTGCTCGGCGGCGATGAGGAGAAATTCGTTGTGCACCGGACGGGGAAACTCATAGGAAATCCCTATGGAAGAGTTGTCGTAGCCCGGGGCGGCAAAGGTGTAATTGCCCAATCCTATCCCCAGCCAGGGGTGATGGTCAATAATGTTCAGGGCCACCTGGGTCATGGGAATCCGGGACTGGGCGGCCCCGTAATCCTCCAGAAACAGGCGTTGCCTCAACGGGGTGATTAATCCCACGGAAGTAATGAAGAAGACCACCAGCAGGGCCAGGGAGAGAAGGAAGGAGAGGGGCCGATGTTTAATCCAACGGAGGAAACAGAAATAGAAGGTGAGCATGCCGCCAAAGCCCAGGGCTAACCAGCCCCCTCGGGAAAAAGTCAGGATCAGGGCGGTGCTCATCAACAATAAGGTCGGCCAGAGCGCCAGCCTCGCTATCCCTGAGATGGGGGCCCAAAAAAGGGCCAGATTGATCAAGACCAGCATGACAAGATAACCCGCCAGGCTGTTGGGGTGGCCGAAGGTTCCCGACACCCGGCTGATGACCTCGGTGCCGGCCATCATGAGGCTGTAAACGTTATAGGACTTGCTTTCTCCGAAGATTTGCAGTCCCAAGGAGCCGCCGCTGGCATACTGGGCCAGCCCCAGGATTGATTGCACGACCCCGGTAAGCAGCAGTACCGCCACAATGTTGAAGACCGTCCGGCGATCCCGGATATTATTGGCAAAGAAGATAAATATCAGCCAGCTCTCGAAAATCAGCCACAGATTGCTGAACTTGACGATTCCCGGCATGGAGACGTGGTTCAGACCGGCCAGGCTCAGGCACCAAATCAGCAGAAAGGGGATGGAGACCCAGGGAAAAAGGCGCACCTTGAGGCGGATATCTGTCGCCAGGCGGATCAGCCAGGAGATCATGAGACAGAAAAAGGCCACCTCAAAGATGCTGATGCGGAAGCCGCTGACGGGCCAGCTAAAAGCGGCTGGTTCCAGGAAAATGGGGTGAAAACTGAGAAATACGCTGGTCAGTGCCACGCTCAAATACAGGAGCAGCTTTTCCCTCTGGCGTACGATGCAAAAGAAGGCCATCACTACAATCATGAAGAGAATGAAGACCATCCACTTGGTGGGCAGATATACTGCGACGGCCAGACTGATGCCGATAGCCAGTCCCACCAGCAGGACTATGCCCGTATCTAGACGGAGGTTCCGGGAAGCGGGGGCAACGGGAATATTCATGGCCGTTCCGGTTTATTGCCTCGGGTTAACTTAGATAGGTACTTCTCATTATCATTAGCCTTGGAAGAATGGCCGGTGTACAGTAGTAGGTGTTTCCCAAATCCAAATCAATAATATGATTGTGCCAATAATAAAAACACCTAATACGATGAAAAAGATGGTCCAAGTGAAATCGCTAAACTTGAACAATTTCTCTTTCGAGTCATTTTTCGCGTTAGTGGCCATTATGGGGGGTTACCTTTAAACATCTGAGAACCGCAGTTAAACTCTGGCCTTGGTGGCTTCTCACCGGGCTTCCCCGCCGCGGCAACTTAACGGTTGGTGGTGTCAACACCCACCTGACCGGCGCCGCCGGGCCCAATCGGATAAAGAAACACGCCCCGACTTTGGGGTACCATCTTGTTGAGATACTGGTCAATCCAGTCATCCGCCTTGGTGATGAAGGTGGGCGGCACGTACACCACGTCCCGGGGCTGGAGGAAGAAAGACGCCCCCTCTTTGCCTTTCAAGACGTCGTGGAGGTTCACCAGACAACCGTAGTTGCGGCCATCCCGCTGGCGCACCACCAGAACGTTCTTCATATCCGCCGTGGGCCGGGTGCCGCCGCCCACATCCATGACCGCCTCCAGCACCGTCATCCGTCCGGGCATCTGCACCGGGCCGGGCCGTTTCACCTCACCGGCCACCCAGGCCCGGCTGTCATGCATCCGACGGACCATGATCGTCAGGCTCGGATTTTTCAAGTGGGTCGCGTACCGTTTGACCAACTCCTGGTGCAGTTGGGCGGGCGTCTTACCCTGGGCCGATACATCCCCGATGAGTTGCAAGGTCATAAACCCGTCAGGGCGGACAATCTGGCTTTCGTCCAGTTCGGGCAAATAAAAGAATTTGACATCCAAGACGTCCCCCGCGGCCAGAGTCAAGGCCGGGATGGGCTCGGCAGCCATATCGGCCGTGGACCGGGCCGGCTCCATGGAGCTGCAGCCCGCCAGACAACTTCCCAAGAACAGCAGGAAGAAGAGAAACAGAACGGCTTTTCGGGAATATTTATCGGCTATCATTACGTAATCCCCCGCTTCGGTAACCATGAAACAACCGGCTTTGGCGTGAGCGATTTTCTCATGAGCCCAAGTATCGATATAAATCCCTCAGATGACATTGTACAGCACCTTAGGGATGACAAAACGTCGCTTGTTCAGAACAATGCCCAGCATGTTGGTATTGCCTTTCAAATGCCTCTCAATATTGTTGATACTCTCATAATGGGTATGATTGGCTTCGGCCACGAGAATGACCCCGTCAACCTTGGTGGAGATAGTGAGGCTGTCACTGGAACGCAGAATGGGGGCGGAATCAATCACCACGAAGTTGTAACGGTTGCGAGCCTCTTCCAGGAAGGCGGAAAAGCTGAGGAGGTCAAAGGGCGACATGACCTGGGTGGCGCCTCGGCCTACCGGGATCACCTCCAGGTTATGGTGGAGAGTCGGGTGTACCACCTTCTGCAGATCCATCTTCTTGTCCAAGTAATTGAGCAAGCCAGGTTCTCCCGGCAGGCCAAAGGCACGGTGCACCGCCGGGTTGGCCAGATTGGCATCCACCAACAGGATGCGTTGATCTAACAGGTCCCAAGCCAGCGCCAGGGCCAGATTGCTGGCCGTGGTGCTGACGCCGGCATGACGGTTGGCCCCGGTGAACTGGATAACCATCCTGGGGTGAGGTTTTCCTAGTAAGAGCAGGTGGGCCTTCAGGGTGCGAAAACTCTCCAGCAGTTCCGGATAACGCTGGGGTTCCGCCATCCACAGGGGCACCTCAACCCGGCCGGATCGGGAAGGGCTGCCTGGTTCCAAGGGTAACTGGGAAAAGATCCGGTCCTGGGATTTGACGCCGGGAGCTGAGGCAAAGCTGACGCCGGGGCCGGCCTGGGCCTGGTCCGCAATGAAGGTTAAGACCGGGGAGCGGCACGTCCGGGTGATGTCTTCCGGGGTCTTTACGGTATGATCCATATAATAAGCGCTGAAGGCCCCGGCGATACCCACGAAGGAGCCGATGACCAGGGACAGGAGGCCCATCAGGAACTTCTTCGGAAAGACCGGCACCGAAGGCACCATGGCCCAGGAGGTCACGATAACATTGGCAGCCCGGGAAGTGTCCTGTTGTTCCTCGATGCGGGCCTCTTCGGTTTTATTCAAGTAAAGGAGATAATTCCTTTCCTGCTGCTTCAGTTCCCGCATCAGACGCTCATATTCCACCTGCTTTTCCGAGAGCAGCAGCGATTTTTTATCGATATCGCTGATAAGTTGCCGCAATACCGCGGCATAGGAGTTTAAACCATTCAGGTCCAGGGAGTTGCCCGCCAGGGTGCTCTTGATTTGCTTGTCATAAGTCTGCTTGAGCTCTTCCACCTGGTGGTTTAGGGCCTGATACTTGAGGCTGGATTTCTGATAGTGCGCCGCGACGCGTTCCCGTTCGGTGACCAAAGGCCCCATTTCCCGAACGAGTTCTTCCAGAATGTTACTCTGCATGTCTTTGGTAAAGGCGCCCACCTCGCCGGTTCTCGCCAGATTACGTTTTTGCACCCCGATTTTGGTCTGCCGGTCGCTGATATTTGCCTGCACCAGGGTCAGGTTCTCCTGCAGCATCCGCAGCAGTTCAATATTGGCCTCATTCTGCGTCGAGATCTCAATGATGGCCCACTCTTTCTTGAACTTTTCCAGGTCGTTCTCCGCCTGTCTCAGGCTTTGGGCAAAGAGTTGGGCCTGCTCGGCATAGAAAACCCGGGCCCCTTTGGCCCGGTTCAAGTCCACATGATACCCAACGTAATTGTACATCAGGGTATTGACGATCTTGGTGATCTGCTCCGGTGATTTGCCGGTCAGAGAGATTTCAATGATGTTGGACAGGGGTACGGGCTTGATATCCAATTTCTTTTTCAGGGTCAACATCGCCTGATCTTCAGGAGAGGGCCGCACTGATAATCCCAACTCCACCATGAATTGCTTGCCCTGGGTCATCAAATAAAGCCACGTTCGGGAGAGCAGGCCTTTTGGCCTTTCCCCTTTGGTCAAATCAAGTTCTTTGACTACCATGCTCAGCAACTGGGGGGATTCCAGGATGATGACCTCCGAGGTGATGTCCTGCACCCTCACCGGCATGGTGCTCATTTGCGTGGCCGGGGGGGCCATGAGTTTGACGTTTTGATCCAGAAGGGGCTTCACCAGGATATTGCCGGTGACCTTATAAATCGGATCGGTGAAAAACGCCACCCCCAGGGTTATCACTATGACGGTGATCAGGATCCCCAGGAAGACATGTAACTTAAAGAAGAAAATGGTAAGGAGGTCCCTAAAGGATATTTTTTTGACGCGCTCCTGGGATTCTTTCATGTCTGAACCACCCTTTTGAACATATGATCTTGTATGGCGAGTCTACCGCTCATGGAAGGGACGTTAATCACTCAGTCCCTCCGGGGCGCTAGGTTGATTAGACCGGCGATGGAAGCCCCCCTCTTCAGGTTTTTGATAACCCATTACCTCGGGCTCCTGGTACCCCAAGAGAGGCCCATGCTGATAACCCTTGTCGGCTGGGAGTTCAGCACCGGAAACCGTTTCCCAGAATTCTTTCATGGCGGCATTACCTCGGACCCACGGTTTATAAATGATCCAGGCCAAATGTTGGTTTACGGGGTAAATGTATTTGACCAGGCGCAGGTTGATCTCCTTATCTCTACCCAACTCGTTGTGGATGCCATAAGTGGTGTTGTCGTAATAGGTTTCCGCCCAGCCAGGATTATAGGTATAGGCTTTGACCAGGGCATCGGCGGCCTCTTCATATCTGCCCAGGTCGATCATTACCAGTCCCAGGAAATGATAGGCGCGGGCGTAATCCGACTTGAGGGTCACGGCCCGCTGCAAGGCCACGGCCGCCTCCTGGAAGCGGCTCAGCTCCCGGTAGGCCTTGCCCAGGTAAAAAAAGGCCTGGGCCCAGCCAGGGTCCAGCAGGGTGGCCTGCCGGTAGGCGTCGGCGGCCAGCTGGATCCGCCGGGTTAACTCATAATGCCGCCCCAAGTGGAAATAAGCCCGGCCATTCCTGGGATTGCGCTGGATCACTTTCTTCCAGTGCCTCTCCGTCTCAGGGGAGGACTGCTCAGCCCTTATGTCCGCCTGTGTCCACCCGGGGGAGACCCAGGCGCCCAAAAGCATCAAGAAAAGCATTGCCGCCATCGATATGAAACGGTGCATCGTTTCTTACCTTGATTTTCCCTTCACCCCGGAGAGGGCCTGGTCCAGGCCTTCCTGGTCTCCATAGGCCCCGATGAGCACCTGGAAAAGGGAGTTCCCTTTGGGGGTCTCGGTTTTCATGACTGTATACCGCACATTTTGCCGGCTCATCCCGGAAACGGCCTTTTGTAAGGCTCGGATGGAGGGGTATTCCCCAAAGAGGGCATAAAAAGTCCCCTCATTCAATTGAATCGTCTGGTTGGCCGGGTTGATCAAGGGAAGGTTCAGCTTCTGGCCCGGCAAGATCCGATTTTCGTCAACATAATGGGGGTTGGCCAGGAGCAGGGCCACCTGGCCCAATCCCTCCTGGTCGGGAAACCAGCGCTCGGCTATCCGGCTCAGAGTATCGTCGGTTTCCACTTCCACTTGCTGAGGTCGGGGGGCCGGCACCGTCGTTAATGCTGCGGCACCCGTCTCTTTGCCGGCCTACCGTGGAGATGGTGTCTCCAGGCCTTCCTGTGGCGGCGTGATCATTTTGTCTTGAACCATCTTAACCATGGTCATGAACAAGATCTTGAGATCCAGGCCCACGGAGCAATTTCTTACGTATTCCAGGTCGTTCACAATCCAATCGTTAAAGTAAACCTTGGCATGTGCATTCAATTGCCAGAGGCCGGTCATCCCGGGACGCACAGACAACCGGGCGTCCCGCCACATGGGATTGTAGCGCATCTCATCCAGGGATAGCGGCCGGGGTCCCACCAGGCTCATATCCCCTTTGAGAATGTTCCAAAGCTGAGGCAGCTCATCCAGATTGGTATACCGGAGGAACTTCCCCACCCGGGTGACCCGGGGATCAGCCATAATTTTGAACATCGGCCCGTCCACTTCGTTCAGGTCCATGAGTTTCCGTTTCAAATCCTCGGCGTTGGTCACCATGGTCCGAAACTTATACATGGTAAAGTTTCGTCCCCTCTGGCCGCACCGTTGCTGCCGGAAGATAATTCCACCGGCAGAATCCAGCTTGGTAGCCAGAGCGACAGCCAGCAAGACGGGGGACACGAGGATGAGTCCCAGTAGGGCCAGGACTGCGTCCAGGCCGTGTTTGACAATGGGATAGAACCGCCGCGGGACCTTTTGCCATTCCAGCGGCCCCGCCACATAGCCGGGGTGGCGCCTGCCCCCTTCCCTGAAAGCGAAAACGGTGGGTTCCTCCGGTTTCTCCAGGGTCCGCATAACCGCCACTTCATCCAAACTGGCCATCTGCGGCACCACAGCCCCATCACCGACCACACAACGATGCAAATAGGTCCCCTGGCCGATGCGGGCATTATCCAGGATCACGCACTCATTGATGACCACTCGGGATGCCAACTCGCAGTTGGCACCGATAGCCGTAGGCCCCAGCACGATGGCATCGTCGCCGATGCGGCAGTCGGAACCGAACACTGCCGGATGAATGACTGTGAGCGAAGGGTCGAACTGAACTTGGTGGGCGTCGGGAAGAGCCTGCCTGGAGGTGCCTGGGTCCGGAAGGGACACCAGTCCTTTCAACACATCCAGGTTGGCGCTGAAAAAATCGCCGATGCTGGTAATGGCCCGGCTGTATCTGGGCATTTCCCACATCCCTCCAGGCTTGCCCTGCAGATAGAGCGCCCCAAAAAGTTGCTCCTTGAGATCGAAGTTCCCGGACGCAGGGATAATCTTCAGGACTTCCTTCTGGAACAGATAGAGGCCGGCGGGACGAAAGGTACTTCGTTTCTCCTGGGCGGGATGGATGCGATGGATGGCTTTGACCTGTCGCCCCTGATCAAACTCCACCCTTTCCATCTCCCAAGGGGCTTCCCGGACCTGTAAAACCCCCACGGTGGCCACTGCCCGGCGATGCCGGTGCAAAGCCAGCATCTTCGCCAGGCCGGTGCCCGGCAACAAGTCGCCGTTGATTACCCAGAAGTCACTTTCTGGAAGGGCGTCTTTCACTTCCTGGAGGGAGCCTCCCGTCCCGGAACTGGTCTCCCGGACCAGGAATTCCAGGGAATCGGGTAGGGAGCCCAGGTGTTCGGTCACCTGCCCCGCCATGCCGCTATTGACGCAAAGGATCAAGCGTTTGACCCCTACCTCGGCCAAGACCTGGATTTGATAGTGCAATAACGGACGATTAGCCAGGGGGAGGAAAATCTTGAGATAAGAAGCCAGGGCAAACCCATGAAAAGCGGCTTTGGCCCCGGCCAGAACTATTGCAGTTTTGGGAACTGGACTCATACTGGTTAGGTTGAGCTCATACGCCAACCTTACCTCGCAGTCAATAAAAATATTTTTAGGATACCTCTTCCCGTGTATAAACCCGGGAGGTATTCAGATATTATCACCGAATTTTCTTGTGGAAGCTATCAAAATTTCGCCAAAATGTTTTCTTATAATATTTTTTGACATAATATGCCTTTTGCGAGCAGATTCTTTGTGAGTTTACGGCCTATGAGTCCAAGGTCGGCGCCTCCCAGTGTGATAAACCAGAAGATAATCTGAGGCCACATGGACATACCACCTCCGGCCGGTTAGAGACTCTATCTCTAAGCCCTGGCGGACGTCGCCTAGCAGGGGAGAATCTCACTCCACGCCCTCAGAGATAGGATGGGAGCCCAACCCCCGGGTATCACTCAATCTTGCCACTATACGCCCTTCCGCCAATTTTTCCATATCGTTCGTATATCGGACCCCCCCGCGCTACTCGACTTTTGCTTTCTCTTCCCCTTGCTAATCCATTTCAGTCGGTCCCAATTTCTCCGGTATGATGATGCCATCCGGCTGCCTTATTTTCTTGAAATTATCTCTACGAAGTTGACATAAGTGGATTTTGCCGCCCCTTTTTTTGAAAATAATGAGTTGTTATTCTATAATTTCATTGTTTTAATTTAACAACTGAGGGAAGATGTTTCGATACTATGGCGGAGATCAAAATGAGGGACGAAGATAAGACTAAGGACCAACTGGTAAAAGAATTAAATACCTTACGCCAGCAGGTGGCCCAATTGCAGGGCAGCAGAGGCCAAATCATCCCTGCGGCTGAGGTCCTGGGCGACAGTGAGGCCAACTATCGGCTCCTGGTAAAGAATCTGCCGAATGTGATCTTCAAAGGCTATAAAGATTGGTCGGTTGAGTTCATCGATGACAAAATTGAGTCATTGACCGGGCACCGGAAAGGAGATTTTCATTCCAGAAAATTAAAGTGGCTGGACATTGTGGTCCAGGAAGACATTGCCGGTATGCAGAAAAAAATAGTTGAAGCCCTCAAGGGGGATAAGTCTTACATCCGGGAATATCGTATCAGGCATAAGAACGGCAATGTCTTGTGGGTCCAGGAGAGCAGCCAGATAATTTGTAACGATCAAGGTGCGATTGATTTTATTTATGGAACCTTCATCGATATCAGTGAACGGAAACGGGCCGAAGAAGCTTTACGGGAATCCGAACGCCGGCTGTTGGATATCATCGATTTTTTGCCCGACGCCACCCTGGTCGTGGACCGGAAAGGAACGGTCATCGCCTGGAACCGTGCCATAGAGGCCATGACCGGGGTAAAGGGCCAAGATATTCTGGGAAAGGGAAACTATGAATACGCCCTGCCCTTTTATGGAGAGCGGCGACCGATTCTCATAGATTATGTTTTCAAAGAAGAAGCGGATTACCGGGCCAAGTATGCTAATCTGAGCCGGCGGGGAGAGGTTCTCTGCGGCGAAGCGCACGTACCGCAACTGAGACCGGGAGGCGCTTATCTTTCCGCCACCGCCGGAGGCCTTTATGATTCTCAAGAGAACCTCTCGGGAGCCATCGAGATAATCCGGGATAACACGGAGCGTAAGCAGATGGAAGACGCTCTCCACCGGCAAAAAGAATACCTGGCGGCCTTGCATGAAACCACCCTGAGTCTGATCAATCGCTTGAACCTGCAAGATTTATTGCAGGCCCTCATTACTCGCGCCGGGCAATTGCTGGGTACGCCTCATGGCTTCATTTATCTGGTCAATCCCGAGAAAATGGTGCTGGAATGCCGAGTGGGGGTAGGGATTTTCAGCGGGGTCCTGGGTTCCACCCTGAGGTTGGGGCAAGGCTTATCCGGTAAGATTTGGCAAACCGGCCAGCCGTTATTCATTGAAGATTACCAGGATTGGGCTGAACGCGCCGCCAACCTGGAATTGGATTACGGCGCCATCGGCATAGTCATGGGAGTTCCCCTTAAGTCCGGATTGCAAACCACCGGGGTCCTTGGTCTGGCCTGCCACCGGGATACCGGCCAGATCTTTGGCGACGAGGAAAAGGAATTGTTGGGGCGTTTTGCGGAACTGGCCTCCATCGCCTTGGACAATGCCCGCCTCTATGCCGAAGCCGGGGAGGCCCGGGAGGGGGCCGAAGCCGCCAATGAGGCCAAGAGTGTGTTTTTGGCAACGATGAGCCACGAAATTCGCACCCCTATGAACGGGGTCATCGGCATGACGAATCTGCTGCTCGATACCCCACTCTCTGCTGAGCAACGCGAATTCACAGAGACGATTCGCACCAGCGGCGAGGCTCTCCTGAGTATCATCAATGATATTCTGGACTTCTCTAAGATCGAAGCCGGCAAGATGGAACTGGAGCACCAGCCCTTCGACTTGCGCGGCTGTATTGAAAGCGCCCTGGATCTGGTGGCAGCCGGGGCGGCGAATAAAGGTCTGGAACTGGCCTATCAGATTGCCGAGAAAGTTCCGGCCACCATTGCCGGCGATGTGACCCGCCTGCGGCAGATTTTGCTCAACCTGCTCAACAATGCGGTGAAGTTCGCGGAAAAGGGAGAAATCGTGCTGACGGTACGGGTGGAACCCGGAGGGATGACGGCGGGAGGGAAACCCGCCCTGCCACCTCCTGACTCCCTGGTCCTGCATTTTGCCGTGGCGGATACCGGCATCGGCATTCCACCCGATCGCCTCGGCCGTATCTTCCAATCCTTCAGCCA
>JAZDPP010000065.1:0-46095 GCA_043797445.1 Pseudomonadota bacterium | reverse complement strand
ACTACGAGAAAGCTCTCTCGGAAATAGATAAGATCTTCGACGCCGAAGAAGGTACGCCCGAAGCTCGTCTCCGGGACACGCTCTGCAAACTCATATCCGACTATGAAGACAAACACTACCCAATCGACCCTCCCGGTGACTCACCTTGAGGTGTGAAAAGGCGGGAAAAACGACTGAAAAGGTCTGAAATGAAAGTTGACCTAAGTCGCCATATGGTATACAGCTACGTGCACCAAGGAAAGAGTCTGAAAAAGGTGTAAAGGACCGTGGCCACTTTCACACGGTAGAAGTCGTTGGTTCAAATCCAATACCGCCTACCATAAATTTCAAGGGGTTACGGTTCATACCGTGGCCCCTTTTTACTTGGGGGGTCCCCAATTGCGCCCGGCGGTGTTTTGACCGGGAAACCGGATATTGTTGCCGTAGGACTCGGCCAAAGGTTCAAGGCCGACAAGTTATTATACCGGGATCACAGGGATGCCATAAGCACCTATAAGGCTTTCCTCGGTAGCCATGGAATGGAGTACGTAAAAACCGAATTGAAATATGCGACCCAAAATTCGACAATAGTGACCGGTTTCCCGGCGTTCCTGAAACGAGCACTAAAAAGTGGCTGGGGTACAGATACTTCACGGGTCAACCAAACACTGGACGAAAAGAAGGGATTGGCTGCAGCAAAGACCATCAAGGGTTTAAAAAACATTATCAACGGTTAGCTGTGGTTCAATGGAGTGGGCAAAGTGGCGCATGGGCCAAATTCAGGCCCCTGTTTAGGTATTGCTTTTGGGCCTTTTATATATCATTTTATGGAAAAATTATGGAGGTCGGTTCATGAGCACTATGGTACAAAAGAAAATTACAATCAAACAGGAGCAGGTGGCCTTCTTATCAGACTGTAAAAAATTTGGCTTTGCGGACCAGAGCAGTTTGATAAGGGCTGCATTGGATGATTTCATAAAAGAAACAAAAAGAAAACACCTCCGCGCCCAAATCTCACGAAAAGCGGGGGAACTTGCTTCTCTATATGGTCAACATACTGACTTGACAGCATTTACCGCAATCGATGGAGATGATTTCCACGAAGCAAGCTGACATCTGGGAAATTGACCTGAGTCCTGCAATAGGAGCAGAGATTCAGAAAGTGCGTCCGGCTGTGATCATAAATGATGATGCAATTGGTGTGTTGCCCCTGCGTGTCATTGTACCGGTAACGGGGTGGAAAGATCAATTTCAAGACGCCCCATGGATGGTAAAACTGAAACCGGAACCGGAACCGAACAATAACCTGAAGAAAATACCGGTGGCAGACTGTTTTCAAATCAGGTCCGTATCAACGCTTCGATTCGTCAGAAGGATTGGTACAGTCTCCATTGAAAACTTGGAACGGATAAAAGAGGCTGTCAAGGCGGTCATCGACGCATAAGCAAAAGGAAAAGCGTCGGCTGATATCTCCAAACGCTCCGTGTGATATGTGGGTCGTTTCTGAATGGCCATTTCACTTTTTAAAACACTGGAAAGCATTGCCACACCTTGTTCTGCGAAGGCCATGGCGCCATATTTTGAATGCTGACCTTGCTTTAAGGTCACATTTTGTGACCTTAAATGCCGCACTTCATCCAAGGTCAACTCAAACATGAAATCCTCCGGAAAGCGAAAGATATTTCTTCTGACCGCCTGTTTGAGGACCTTGGTTTCTACATTGTATAATTCAGCCAGATCCCGGTCCGGAATGACCTTCTGTCCGCGAAACTGGTAGGTAATACCAACAATATTTTCTATGGGAACCATATCGTTCATTGGTCCATTGGGTTGGAACCAAAAGTTACAACAAAAAACATCTGGTTTTGGCGAAATGTAACTTTTTGTTCCATCTCTTCATTTTCAGTATCCTGATAAAATCACTATCTGTCTGTTATGTCATCAAAATTTAGAAAAAAGATTTCTCAAAACAATGGCACGATTCATGCTTACTTTTTTAATCAACAGCCGATTCAATTGAATAATACTGCGTTGGACAAGATCAGGTGAAATGGGATTGTTTATGATCTTTTGCCGGAAGCGAGAAATCTGTGACAACAGTAAATCAGAGTGAAAACGGTTTTGACGCGAGAATAGAAACGCTTGAAAAAAAGAACCGGATGCTGACCGGGATTTGTGCGAAGCAAAAGCGGGCGATAGACACCCTTGAAACGATCATTCGGGAAGCCCCCGTGGTTGCGTTTCAGCACATTGACCAGGATGGCACGCTGTATCGCTGGAATCAAACCTCCCAGCGATTGTACGGACACCCCGAAGAAGAAGTTTTAGGACGCCGCATTCAGGATGTGCTTCTGTCCGGAGCTGCCATCCGGGAATTTGAGCAATTGATCGACACGGTATGGAAAACCTGCAAGCCAAGCCCTTGCGTCGGGTGGCATATCAACAACCACAGCGCCGGAAGCGTGTTTGTTCATGCCTGCGCTATTCCTATCATGGAAAAAGGGGTGCCTGTCGCTATCTGCACCATGCAGGTGGATGCTACCGATTCCAGGCGTGTGGAAGACGTTTTTTTGAAATTTCACAGCGTTCTGGAAAATAAAGTTGAAGAAAGAACCACGGAGCTGAAACACATCAACGTGCAGTTGGCAATGGAAGCGACCGAGCGGTTGCGCACTCAACAGGCGCTGCAGGAAAGTGAACAGCGCTTCAGAATTTTTGCCGACCACAATTATGCCTGGGAATACTGGATCGGCCCGGACCATAACATGATTCATGTAACCCCTTCGTGTGAGCGGGTAACGGGGTATCCCGCGGACGCATTCATGACAAACGAGCATTTGCTCAAGATGATCGTGCATCCTGATGATCATGAAAAATTCAGCTGCTTGAAGGCGGAATCGACCTGCTGCGCCACACCAACGGCGTTTGACTTTCGAATTCAGACCCGGGATGGCCGCCTGCGATGGATCGCTCACGTCTGTCAGCCGGTTTTCAGCGATGCCCATCAGTTCCTGGGAAGACGCGCCAGCAATATGGACGTAACGGAGCAACGCTGGGCGGAAGCAGAACTGAAAGCCACCCGTAATGAATTGGAACTCCGGGTGGAGCGGCGAACGAGTGAACTGAAGAAAGCCTCGCAAGATTTGGAAAGAAAGCAGGTTGACTTGCTGCGAAGCCAGGCGGAAATGGAGAAACTGAACCAGGAGCTGCTGGAAACCAGCAAGGCGGTGTCGATTCTGGCAAAAACGCTGGAGAAAAAGAAAGCTGAGACGGAGGAAAAAATTGCGGCGACCATTTCTTCGAAAATAATGCCGCTCGTAAGCCGGTTGCGCCGGGATATCAAATTACCCAATAGCCGACGGGAACTGGATGTGATTGCGGCTTATCTTCATGAACTGACCTCCCATTTGGATGCGTCCAGTCAGCTGATGAGCCCCTTAAGTACGGCGGAGGCCCGTGTCGCGGTGCTGATAAACAACGGGCTTAACACCAATGAAATTGCGGCCCACCTCAACATTTCCATTTTAACCGTCAAGACCCACCGGCGCAATATTCGCAAGAAGCTCTCCCTTCATCGCACCGATGAAAATCTCGCCACGTACTTGAAATTTCGAATGGGTGACGGGCCTACCGTTGACTTTTAACCACCGGTCGGAAAGTTGACGGTTATTTCATTCCCTTTGGTTCTTATTTGGCCTTTTTTCTGGTAAAAATGGGCAAATCAGAAAGGGCTTACATCCCATATAATAGGCAGGGCCAAATGAATGACCCTGCCTTATTGTTCATTGAATGATGTGGTAAGTTATTTTTTCATTTTCTTTCTGGCAACTCCGGCAAGCCCCACTAAGCCGGCACCGAGAAGGAAAATTGTGGAAGGGACAGGAACTGTTGCCGCCGGTGTATAGTAAAATCCACCGCTGAAGTTTGAGGCTGTTGTCGAAGTGGTATGCAGCTGATCGAAGCCTGTATTTAACGGCTGCCAACCTCCTATGGGAAACAAAGCTTCAAATAACAGATTAACGCTAAAATTTCCATCAACTGGCGCTAAAACGTTAACCCCAGAGAGGCCTAAAGGGTTGGGGTTTATTAAGTAAATAGGATTAGTTGAACCATCTGATACAGTCATCGTAAACCTTGTGTTACAATAACCGCTGTAAGTGCCAACCACGTTTAGGTAACTTGTGCCCATCCAGAAAGCTACATTACCAGAAATGGATATCGGGTTCATTATTTCATTGCTTTCATAGCTGCCCCCATTTAGAGACGCTGCAATAGGAGCACCTTGCCATGGCCCCCAATAAAGGTTTTCGAATTTAGCGGTGTCAAGTCCTGAGTAGTTTATAGTTAACCCCCCAGTCCTTCCAATATCGCCCGAAAATACCCAGTTCGTCCCTCCCGGTGCAGGCCACACTGGTCCGACTATTTCTCCCATAGCCAAGGAGTGAACGCCAATGGAAATTAAAGTGATAAGCAAGCCTTCTAAAAATTTCTTTTTCATTTCTTCTCCTTTCGTTTAAGATTTTCTTGGATTATTTTTCATCCTCTTTCTGGTAACTCCGGCAAGGGCCATTGGGCCATTACCGTGAAGGACTATTGTGGAAGGTACGAGATCAGGGACAGGGGGGAGAATGATGGATCTCCATGAATTCTCAACTCTTTCATCTTAAGAGTCAACGTTATCTACCGAATTAACCGCACAATAAAAAAGGCCAATTGGCGAAACCAGGCTTTCCTTTTTTCAGACGCGCTTTCAAAGCATGACGCTTCAATAAAGAGAAGTCTTCAAGAGATGCAAAACAAGGGCACTGAAATCTGCCACATCCGTGATTACTCGGGTAAGGTTACGATCAAAATGTCTGACAGCTTTTTAAATTTTCTTAGCAGACAGCCATAAAATCAAACCAACAGTTTTGAAAAAATCAAATGGTTAGCAATATGGCATTTTCATAGCCCATTTTTTTCACTTATGCAATCAACCAAAAGTATGATTTTATGACTTTTTTTATCAAAAAAAGTATTAGATTGACATAGCACTTTTGTGCATGAATCAGCCCGAATTTACCAAAATGGATATTGGGGGCGGGGTATGATAACTATGAACAAAGGAGGTTATTGATAATGGTAATGCAAGGCCAGATCGAACATTAAGGGCAGGGGCGCAAGTGCCTTGTGAACGAATCATACAATATAACTGGTGGAAGTACCGGGATTGACGGGAATAAAGCAGTACATGGCGACTTTCGCGGGGTCTGCGAATTTGAATGTGTGATACCCACATCTTGTCGAGAATTCGCTTAAGGATGCTGTTTAACCGCATTTTTTTCAATTAATTCTGACAAGTTGCACCACTGTTCGCGCCGTAGATGATCAAATTTCAAGCCGCATCTTCTCGCCTTGAAGGCTTCTTCCGTTTTTCCTTTTAGATGGGGAAGACTTTCGGACAACTGATAAATCAACGAGCAGGGCAATCCGGTAAGTCGAAGGCCATCGTCCAAGGTAAAAATATCGACATGGGTTTTTTCTTCTCCGGCCTCAAGATCACTGATGAACTCAAAAGAAACACCACCGAGGCTGACGTCAATGATTTTTCCGACTTGACTCAAATCGCTGCCAAGGGCTGCAAAGATACGCTTCCGGGGCTTGAACCGGATGGTTTTACGCTGTTCCCACGTCATAACAATTATCTCCAGGCTGATGAAAAAAAAATCAAGGTGAGCATTTTGATTTCCTTTTCAGGAGTACACGGCTTAAGTTACCGTGTCAAGAAGAAAAAGTACAGTAAATAATAGAAGCAAAATGATTACCTGACTCACCGTTATAGTAAGATGTAACCGGTAGAAAGCACAGTCCCCCTTAAGCGCTTCCAAGCGCCGGGAAAAATTCCTGCCATTACTTGCCGATTCATTTTCTTCCGTCCGGCATATCACTGCCCGCGGTTTTATTCCGCAGCCATTCCCCCCCCCCCGCCCGTATCGCCCGAATCTGCTTTGCTCCCGTTTATGCGCGAGATGTGGCGGGCCATGATGGTTCCCGCCGGCTCTTCCATTTGGCCTCAAATTTGCAGATACATGAGTGTGAAACAGGGAATCCTCAAGCGTTTCAACCGTAAACAGGAGGATCGCTGTTAATAAGATTACGATATCGTTATTTGAAGGACCCTATAATTACGATATCGTAATTACAGTAACCGAAAAAGGCAAACCGCTTGAAAGAGCGCAACGCAAAGCCACTGGCCTAAATCCCTCATCGTTGAGGGACAGGGTAGCAGGGTTGCCGGTTAGTTCAGCAGATCCTTATCGCTGAATTTTTTCGGCTAAACAAAAAGGAGACGCTGTTATGCCGACATCCGTATTTTTCAAAACTCAAATCCGCTGTTTTCCCCATATCCTCTGTTGTATCGTTCTTCTTCTGACGTCTGTTTTTCTGATCGATCCGCCGCATGCTGATGCCGCCCAGGTCACCCTCGCCTGGGATGCCAACACGGAACCCTTCCTTTCCGGCTATAAAATCTACTATGGCACTGCCAGCCGGAATTACGCCTTCTCGGAAACCGCGGGCCATCAAACAGAGTATGTGGTGACGGGGCTGACCCCTGGAAAAACCTACTATTTTGCGGCGACGGCTTTCGATACCTACGGCAATGAAAGCGGCTATTCCGCAGAGGTCGTTTATACGGTTCCGGAAACGGCCGCTCAGGCAGACTTGCAAATCTCCGTTGATAGTGACGCAGATGGCATAACCGATGCGGATGAGACGAGACTGTACGGCACCGATCCCCAGGCGGCCGATTCGGACGGAGACGGCATCACGGATGGAGAGGAGCTGGCCTACTGGGGGGAAAACTGGAACAGCGCACTGGATGGGGGCGGCACCAACAAATTGCTCGATTCCGACTCGGACGGGGACGGGAAATCCGACGGATGGGAAATCGACAGCGGTTTTGATCCCGCCGATCCGCTCGATAACGGGAGCACCGTTTATGAAACCGCGGAACACGGCACCACGCATGGATGGGACATTTTCGATGCCACTCCAGCCGGCGCCGTCATCCGCAACGTATTTGACGTCCAGCGCCAAAGCCGTGTGATTCAGCTCAGCGGAAGATCGACTTCCAATGGCTACCGGCTGCGAAACGCCGATGGAAGTTTATGGAAGAATACTAGTCAGTTTTTTATGGAGTGGAGTATGAACTTCTCCGAGTCGTTCATGATTTATATCGACGTCAATACTTCGGCCGGACACCGGTACCTGGTCTATCAGGCGATTGATTCTAATGTGCTCGGGAAGGGAGAGTATGTGCTTCATGGGCTTGGGCGATCCGCCATGGGCGGGGGATGGCGGACTTTTTCACGGGATTTGCAGGGGGATCTGGAGGAGGCTCAGCCGGGGGTGAAGATTCTGGAGGTGAATGGGATGATTATTCGGGGGAGTGGGATGGTTGATGATGTTAAGCTGGTGGAGGTTGGGGGGGAGTTGTGATGTTGTCACGCAAAGACGCAAAGATGCAAAGAAAAAAAGTTATAAAAACTCTGCTTATGACGGATTTTGGAGAAGCTGATACCCCAGTCCCTGTTGGGACTATGACATCGACCTCCCCAAAATCCGTTATAATCGGGATGAAAAGATGCATAGATGCACAGAAAGAAAGTTATTAAAAATAAGTATAGAGACAATAAGATGGTTATGAGTAAGCAGATGTTTGCTATTTAATCTTTTTTTTCTTGGCGTCTTTGCGGCTTTGCGTGAGATTTTTTTCTCCGGTGAGAAAACCCATAAAAAAAAGGCAGGGCCAACTTTTTGGCGCTGCCTTTTTTGCGTGGAATGTTTTGTGAGGTTATTTTTTCATTTTCCTTCTGGCGGCTGCAGCAAGACCGACCAAGCCGGTGCCTAGCAGAAGGACGCTTGAGGGAACGGGGACGGGGCTCCCTATGGCGGCAACATAGGTGCCACTCAACACACTTTGGTCTATCCAAAGTGTATCCTCACCTGCTGTGTTTTCATACAATTTAAGCTTAATCGTCCATTCGTCTCCAAAAATACGGGCAGCTTGTGTAGACAAATCAAAATCTTGTTTCACCCACTCGTTCCCCTGTGAGCTATTTAAAGTGCCCAAGAGGATAGGGGCCGAATTGGCTGTTACAAACCATGCTTCACCGTTACCTGCACTATTCTTTTTATGATAAAGACTCAAGGTGGCTGAGGTAATGCTTTCTGCTGGAGGTATAAATTTAATGCTATGTTCATATGCAAATTCATAGGTAGTCATCGGGTCCCCGGGAGCGACCATGCCAGGGAGAACCAAATAGGTGCTACCATCATCATAAAAATCTACGGTGTTAGTGAAATCCGATTGATTCAGAGTAGTAGTAGACGTATAGGCCGCGTAGCATGCCCCCTTCCCATACCCAATAACCAGAGCTAAAATCACCATAACTAGTAAAATTCGTTTTTTTAATGGCTCTTTCATGACGCCTTCCTCTATTTCCCTCTTAAAGCTTGTTCTTCTAAATTAATTTGCTGTTTGATAAAAAAAACCAACCAAATGCCGCGCCACAAATCCCATTAACACTTCAACGAATTCACCAGCAAAACGGACAGCAGAAGCGTGATAGTCTATTTCATGAACTTCCGCCGGACGCCAACCAGACCTAAAACGCCGGTACCCAAGAGGAAGGCTGTTGTGGGGATGGGGACGGTGGTCATCCCATCATTTCTTCCTCCAGCTGTGACAACTTCAATTGTCAATTGGGCTGGGCTCCATGGAATTATGATGGTGCGATACCATTCTTCAACGTCATTTGGTTTGTAAGGCTCACTGTCCGTCATGGTTGAAAGTTGCCCGGAAAAAAGCACAATTCCCGTGAAAGCCAAGCTGTTTTGAGTAGCATTAAGGCTCCACTTCTTAGTCGAATCTGCTATGTTCTCGATAGCAAAGTTTATGATGTCTCCCCCCTCTTTTAATACATAGCCATCACTCTCAAAGGTAAAAGAGGTAAATGTATCCCCTATCATTTCTCCTATTTTCCAGTCAGAAAGGGCCCACCCACTGATGTCAAATTTAACATCCGTGCCAGCATCTAAATTGCCGTCAACTAAAAGAATTCGATTGTCAACAGCTGCCCCCCAACAATTCCCCCCTAAAAAAGCCACCAAACACCCCACTAACAAACACATCATCCACCGTTTCATCATACGTCTCCTTCATTATGGTTTTTAAGTTCTGATACGGACCTATTCGTATATCAGTTGATCACCACTGATCGTCATTCAACATGAAACCTTTTAAACCTTTTAGCAGAATTGCACACAGTATCTATCGGGTTTTCAACCGTTGCACAATCGGGCGAAAGTATGATTTTTCAATGTTTTTTCGGGGTAAAATGCGTAAATAGTATTAGAACAAACTAAGACTTTTTTCTTGTGTGGGCTCAGGTTTGAGATATTTGGCAGCCCAGAGGGAGGCCTGAAGGCGGTTTTTAACATCTATTTTCTTGTAAATATTATAAATATGCGTCTTTACGGTACTCATACTGATATAGAGCATCGCGGCGATTTCCTGATTCCCGGTCCCCCCGGCTATCCGAAGTAAAATATCCTTCTCCCTGTCCGTCAGGCAATCCGCTTTATTGTAAACCACCTGCGGGGTGTTTTGGACCGTTATCAGACATTGAGACAGGGTCTGCCGGCTATACCACAGCTCCCCGTCCAAAATGGCTTTAATGCCTTTGGGGAAAATGCGAAACGATTCCTTATGATAAAAGACCCCTCGAACCCCGCGTGACAGAGCCTTTTTTTCAATTTCAGACTCCGGATGAGCGTTATACAGGATCAGGTAAACCCTTTTCACATCAATTGAACTTTGGAGATCGAATTCACACCAGGGATCCAGGTCCTTGCGGTCCTGGCAATCGATCATGACGATGTGCCGATGCCCCGGTTCGCCATTGAGTTTAAAGCATCCCTCAAGTTGCGGATACAGGACACACTCGGCTTCCATTTCCTTTTCCAAAAAAGACATGAGCAGTTCATTTTGAAGCATATTCGGCCCGACAATATGCATCTTTAATTGAAGACTTCCGCGGCCCGTGCCATTTTGTATCATGTCCCGGCTCTCTATTATTTTCAGCAAAATCGTACCTCCACTGTTAACCTTCAGCCCGGCGGTTAGATCGCAAAAATTTTATAGTGTTTGTTAAACTGTACCGCAACGCCGCTATTTTCCACACGGACCACAACGCCGGAAACCTCGACCTGCGATTGCTTCCGCACCCCCGTTGCCCCCCCCTGAAACGTCAGAAGCAACCCGACCTCCACCGGTGTCCCCGTTTCAAACCGGTAATCGGTTCTCAAATAGGCGCCGCCGGCACTCACATTTTGGGTCGTTGCCCACAGGCTTTCTTTCGACTTCGAGTTTTTTCCAATACGCACCATCGCCGGAACTTCCAAATCATACCGCTCCAATTTCCGATTCTCGAATGTTTCCATAAGCGCCGTTTTCATTCTCCAAAGTGGGTTTGGTTATTTGGGGTATGGGCAATTACCGCTACCCTTTTTTCAACGCCCTGTACTGTCGCATCAGCTGGTTACATTGGCTCAACAGCCGTTGGTTCTTCAAGCGCTCCATTGATAGCTGATCCGTCAGACTGTTGACCAGCGCATCCCTGAATTCAAACGCTTTCGATTCCAGCTTTTCAATATAAGAATCGCACTGCATCCGTAATACGGAAACCGCCGTTTCGAGGGAGGTCAGGCGTTGGGCCACATCCGAAGCCCCTTCCGGAAGGACGCCCCATCCACCCGTTTCCACGGCGCCCGCCATCGGTTTGCGGCTTAGACCCAACCCCTCCTTTTCACTGACGACTTTTTCGATGACCTCTACCCCCACCGGATCCATCTCTTCGCCGAAGGCATACACCAGCGCAAAATCGCAGATCAGATTAATACTGCGCGGAATACCACCGGAAGCATCGTAAATCATATCGATTGCCTCCCCGGCAAACAGGGGAGCGGTTCGCCCCGCCTTTTCGAGCCGGTAATTCACATAGCGGTGCGTCTCCTCCCGTGAAAGCGCGGATAAATGAAAATTCACCGCTATCCGCTGTGAAAACTGCTTTAGGGCCGGGCTGAGAAGTCTCCGTTTCAGTTCCGGCTGGCCGACTAGCATGATTTGCAGCAATATCTGGTCATCGCTTTGAAGATTGGACAGCATTCTGACCTCTTCCAGCGCCTCATCCGATAAATTTTGCGCTTCATCAATGATGAGAAGTGTCTTTTGCCTGCCGGCATATTTTTGAATCAAAAAATGATTGAGCTGCTCAATTTGCTCTGATTTGCTGGTCCCGTTGCAGGGTTGATCAAAGCCCTTCAGGACCAGCGATATCAGTTCGTCAGCGGATAAATTGGTGTTAAAAATAACCGATACCACCATATCCTTGCAGAACTGGTTCAGGATGCGGCGCGTGAGCGTGGTTTTCCCGATACCGATCTCTCCGGTGAGAAGGATCACGCCCGCGTCTTCGGAAAGCCCGTACTCCAGATACGTCAATGCGGCCTGGTGCTTGGGACTCAAATACAGGTATTCCGGATTGGGGACGATCCGGAAGGGCTTTTCGGTCAGGTTGTAGAAGGATTCATACATGGGGGAAGGGCCGTGAACTGTGTTAAAAGCCGTGAACTGTGAACTGTGAACTGTGAACTGAAAGGACTGTGAACTGTGAACAGGAAGGGCTGTGAATTGTGAACTGAAAAAACAGGTGAAATTTTCGATGTCATGGCTTTGATTATTTTATCCGAAAAATGGGATACCTTGTAGGGGCGAAAAATCTTTCGCCCTTGCGAACCACGGCAGGGATCACGAACCACGGATCACCGTTCACCGTTCACCGTTCACCGTTCACAGCTTTTCCCGTTCACAGTTCACAGTTCACATTTCACAGTCAGTAGTAATACGCCTTTCCCGCCCCCTTGCTCCGATTCATGGCAAATCCCAGGAGCTTCTCTTTTGGAATCAGTTCCAGGGCTTTTTTTATGGATCGGGCGGAGCTGTGATCGGCGGCGCTGACCATGAGCACGGCATCGACGCAGGGAATAAAGGAGAGGGTGTCGGCGCTGCTGAGGACCGGCGGGCAATCAAAAAAGATATACCGGTCGGCATAGCGGTCTTTCATTTCGGTTACCAGCGTTTTCATTTTGGGAGATCCGATTAGTTCCGCGCTGTCATGGACGGTCCTGCCGCCCGAAATGACTGTCAGTTTGTCGATTCCCGGCCACATGATCAGGTCCGCTATCGGCCGGTCGTCCACGATGTGATCGGCGAGGCCGAACTTGCTGTCGATCCCGAGATATTTGTGAATCTGCTGCCGCCGCAGATCCGCGTCCACCAGAAGAACGGTTTGATTGTGTTCCTTGGCAAAGGTGAAGGCGAGGTTGATCGCCGTAATCGTCTTTCCTTCACCCGGCGAGGCGCTGGTGACCATAATGGTGCGAAGACCGTTTTCCCGTGTCTGCTGAAGAATCCGGGCGCGAAGCACCTTGTACGCCTCGATTTGAGCCAGGTCGGCCGTATCGGTGACGATCCGGTTCTGAGCGAGGGTGACCGTATTCAGCCGAACGACGCCCGATTGCGTGTAGACCGGCGGGGACCATTGATCGCCATTGAGCGGTTTTACCGGGGCAATCGGCGGATCCCCATTCGGCTGCGCTTCCCCCTCGCGCATTTTTTTTGCTTTTTCGATTGATTTTCTAAGATCCACTAAAGCTCCTTGAAACTGTGAACTGAAAAACTGTGAACTGTGAACTGTGAACTGAAAAGGTTGTGAGTTTTGGCCTATGGTTTATTACCTATGGCCTATTACCTAACTGTCTGAATCAGGATGGGCAGGATTTGCAGGATACTCAGGATAAAATAGTCCCGGCTATCCTGATCATCCTTTCATCCTCTAACCTCTATCCTCTATCCTCTATCCTCTAACCTCTAACCTCTAACCTCTAACCTCTATCCTCACCCCGAAAACCCACCAGAAGCAGGCAAATAGATTACAGCGCAATTTTATTCATTACCTTTACCCAGAAAACATTCAAATCCATGACCAGGGTGTGAAAGACGGCGAGGCCGGTGGTCGTAAGGACAACGACGGCGGCGGCGAGCCAGATCCGTCTCTGTTTTTGCCGGCGGGTGTCTTCCGCGGTGACGATCACGGGGATTTCGGTGAGAACCGGGAACGAGGTCATGTGGCTCAGACTGGTGGCGCTTCGAACCGCGTCATCGGTGAACTCTTTCAGGGAGGCGAATCCGACGCCGGCGCCGACCCCGAGAACAAAGCCGATCAGGACAATGGCCACCCGGTTCGGCTTAAACGGTTTTTCCGGAAGCCGGGCCGAATCGATCAGCGTGAATCGTTCGCCTTTCTGCTCCTTTTCCATCCCTTGAGCCACCCGGGCTTCCATCATTTTACGCATCAGGTCTTCGAACTTGGCCTGAAGGTTGTTTCGATCGATGAGAACGGCCTTATAGGACTCTTCCACCCGCGGGGTTGCCTCAATGCGATTTTTATAATCCGTTACCCGGGCTTCAAACTCCGCCATTTGCCGCTTTACGGATTCCATGTCGGCGCGGGTGCTGGCCAGCTGGGAGGCAAGGGTGATATAGGCGGGATTTTGAGGGACCTCTTTTTTTCCGCCGGTCCTGGCGGCATCGAGCGTGGCTCTCGTCTCCAGCTCGGCAATTTCCGCCCTGGCCTTTACGACATCCGGGTGAAGCTCCGAGAACTGGGTGCTGATATGCGTCAGCTCGATTTTAAGATCCTGAAGGCGCTTTTCATCCGGCGTCAGGTTTCCGATGCTTTCCGGATTCTGGATGAGAGGAGAGGTGTTCGAGAGCTGGATCTCCAGGTACCCGGCCTTTTCCGTCAATCCGCGCAATTGCTGGCTTAACTGCTGAACCGTGCTTTCCGCGTTCGCAAGGCTCTGCATATTCACCGGCAAAAGGTCCGGAAGGGAGTTGAGGTTTTTCTCCTTGAAAGCGGCTACCCGGCCTTCCACCACCGCCAGTTCCGATCTTACCTTTTCCATCTCCGCTTCAAAAAAGGTCGCGGTTTCGGCTGCCTTTTTTTCTCCCACCTGAAGGTTTTCATTCAAAAACATGGTGGTGAGCGCATTGGCCACCTGGTGGACCGTCTGCGGGTTTTTTCCCGCATAGGAGAGGGTAAAGGCGGTCGTGACGGTGGCGGGGCGTCCGGTGCGCCGGTCCATCACCTCGGTGTTGAGCATTTCCAGGGTGACGTCCTTTCGCATCGTCTCCAGAATTTCATCCGTGGTCTTCTTTTCTTTCAGATCCGCATAGAGATTGAACTTGCCGATCAGCTCCAGGAGTCTCGTTGAGCTCATGATCCGCTTGTTGATGGTCTGAAGCCGCTGCTCGGCAAACCCCGTCTCCGAGGACATGACCATCTGGGCGGAAATATCCTGCTGCTCGATCAGAATTGTGGCCGTGGATTTATAAAGAGAGGGCAGGGCCAGCGCCACAATGACGGCGATCAGAAAGACACCGATGCCCGGCAGGATCAAGCTCCACTTGCGCCGTCCGAGAATTTCCAGGTAGTCGTTGAGATCGTATTCTGCTGCTTCCATGAATGGCATTCCTTCACTTGGTTATGGATCAAATCGGGAACTGATACCCCAGCTCGATAAAGGCCCGGTTCCGCCCGGCGCTGGTGTCGTTCGCCGAATCTTCCAGTGCCGTATAGGTATAATAGACATCGAGCTTCAGGTCCCGGGTAATTTCCCACCGGAGCCCCGGGTGCACCGATACGGTGGTCTCATCAATGTCGCGCGTCGAGAGGGAGTTGCGATCGGCCTGGTTGAGATAATAGCCCGCCGAAAAGAGGGCCACGAGCTCCCGGGCGAACCGGTACTGATAATTGGCCGTAAGGGAGGTCCGCTCGGTGACGCCCGTCTCGTTACCGGCCGTGCTGATATCCCGGGAAGCGCGAAGACCGTATTGCGTGTACTCGCCCCGGTAACCGAGGCTGATGGCGCCCACCGTTCCCGTCTCCTCGCTGTCCTCATAGTAAACCACATCGTACGCCGAGCGGGTGAGACGGCCGCCGAGGCTGACTTCAAGTTGCCACAGTTCCGTAATCCGCCGGATAAACCCTACCGTTACCGACCAGCTGTCGATATCGACGATGTCATAGGCATACCGGGTGAGGCTGGTGAAAACGATGCCGGTGGTCGATGCCGCCCATTTACTCATATCATGGGATATGCTGAAGGACGCGCCCTGCGTGTCCACATCACTGCTTTCCGAATCATCGTAGGCATCCCGCGAAAAAGAAAAGCCGCACGTGCCCATGGTGACGGGTGTCATCGCATATTGCGCCGAGAGCGAATATTCCTGCCGCTGCCGGATATCGGTGTTCAGCACCAGGCCCGAAACATCGATATCCCGGTCCGGCCGGGAATCCTTCACATAACTGCCGCTCACCTTGCAGCCGAGCCGGTCCGTGAGCTGATGGGACAAGTGGCCGCTATAACGCTGATCCACCGCATCCAGTTCCGTTTCTTTATTGTAATAGAGGGAGTCCAGACGCACCGAGGCGCCGGCATCGCTTCTCTGGTCTTGGAACCGGTACCGGAGTCCCGCCGAAAGCGTGGAGATAAAATCATCCACCTCATCCGTCGCGGACAGAAAGAGATTGTCCGTGTACTCCTCCTTCAGGCTCGCAAAGGGCGTCCACTCATTGCTTCCGGCACGGGCCACCCCCTGAAAAAGCGCCGCGTTCAAAAGGAAACAGCACAGTATGGACAGCAAAAACCGGTTTATTTTCATGGCACCACAATCACATCCCCTCGTTGCAGCAGGATATTCTGCTTTAACCCCTCGCCCTCGATCACCTCGTCATACTTGAAGGGCAGGGTTTCGGGACCGTTTTTTGATTTCCGGTAAATCTGGATTTTATTGCGTTTGGCAAAGGCGTTGAGACCCCCGGCCGACGCCAGCGCCTGCAAGACATCGATCTGGCTGTTGAGTGCAAAACGCCCCGGATGATTAACCTGACCGATCACATAAATCAAGAGGCTGTTCACACTCTGAACTTCCAGCGTCAGCGTCGGCTCCGGAACGAACTTGCTGATCTTCTCGGTGAGCTCCGACTTGAGTTCGGCGGTCGTCTTCCCCCCCGCCATGAGCTCTCCCACCAGGGGAAACGAAATCTTCCCCCCGGGCAGCACCGTCACCTGCCGGGTCAGTGCCGGGTCTTTCCAGACCGATATCAGGAGGACATCCCCGTCTCCGATGGTATAATCCAGAGCCGGTGTTTCGGCCGGAGCTGCCGCATTCACAGCGCTCGCTATCAGAACTATTGCCAGAGTTACTAAAAACCATTTGGTGCGTTTTTTCATTTTTTTGTATTCCTTTTTGGGTGGAAATGTCGAAGAGCGGAAGAGCCGAAGAGCGGAAGAGCGGAAGAGCGGAAGTTGGGAAAACGGAGCATCGGTGGTAATCCGGGCGAAATTGCCGGGACACTTGAACCCGTGGCAAAAACGGCCGAAATGATGAACAAGGCCTAATGGCCCAGTGGGGCTGCGTAATATAGCCCCGTTGGGCCATTGGTGTGAAGCCGTAAGTATTCATAAGATTCGGTCTGCCCTTGCCCTTTCAGTTCACCGTTCACGGTCCTTCCCGTTCACAGTTCACAGTTCACAGTTCATCTTCTCCATCAGCTCCTTAGCCGCCGGTTTCCCCGAATAATACTGCCGTGTCTCCACGGCCTTTTCGATTTTTTCACGCGCGGCAATCGTTTCACCGGCGGCGTAGAGCATTTCGGCCATGTGGTAGTTGAGGACCGGGTTTTCCGGGGCCTTGGCAAGGGCGCTTTCCAGATGCGAGCGGGCCCGGACGTTGTCTTTCATTTTAAAGTATATCCAGCCGAGCGTGTCGGTTACTTCCGGAGCCTGGGGATTTAAGGCCTGGGCGCGAAGGGCGAGGGAAAGCGCCTTTTTAAAATCCGTTTCCGATGCGGACTGCTCACAGATCAGGAATGCGAGATTATTGATGAGGCCCCAGTGCGCCGGTATCTTTTCAAGGGCGGCGGTATAGAGCTTTTCGGCTTCCGTATACTGCTTCATCTGCTCGTAGATGGCGCCGAGCGACATATAGGCTGCCGGATGATCGGGCCGGGTCTGAATTGCCATTTTGAAGCGTTCCACCGCCTCGGGGCGTTTGTCCTGAACGAGGTATAAAAGGGCGATGTTGTTGTGGGGCTCCGGCCAGTCCGGGCGTCCTTCGAGGGCCTTTAAAAAGGATTTTTCGGCCGCCGGGAATTCTTTCTGATTCGTTTGAATCATGCCCAGCAAATTATAGGCGAAGGCGTCCTTCGGGTTTCGCGAAATCCGGCTTTGGCACAGATCCGTGGCGGATTTGATGTCGTTTTGCGCCAGATGGGCCTGGACCACGGCCTCCAGCAGGGTGTCCGATCCCGGATTTCGCTGATGCCCGGTGAGCAATGCCTCGCGCGCCTTGTCGTACTCCTTTTGAAGGGCGTAGGACCGGGCGAGCTTGAGATAGCCCACTTCCTGTTCGGGATTGCCATCGATCAGCTCCTTATAGCGCTTCTCCGCACTGCCCACCGCCTTGGTCACGAGCATCAGGTCCCCCAGCTGCGCGCGGGCGGCGACGTCCTTGGGATTTTTCTCCAGCGCCGCCTCCAGCTCTTTCTGGGCGGCGGTAAAATCTTTTTTCCGGATATAGGCCCGGACCAGCGCCTGCTGGAGACTCTCGGATTTCGGCGCGGTCTTGAGCGCGCTTTTCAGCGTGTCCACCGCCAGTTCCAGATTCTGATTCAGGGCATAGGCTTCGGCGAGCTGCAAATGACCGGGCAGAAAATCCGGCTGGTCGTTTACGACGGCCCGAAACGCCGTCACCGCCTTTTCTCCCTCCCGGTTGATGAGAAAGACGCGGCCCTTCACAAAATGCGCCTTCCCGTTTTTGGGATCCTTTTCGATCACCTCATCCGCGAATCGCGTGGCCTCCGGAATATCACCCGTCATCAGGTAAATATTGGCCAGCGCCGTTTTGGCACTCAGCATGTCCGGCGCCGCGGGGTCTTTCCCCAACGCCAGGCAGGCCGTATAGAGCGTTTTGGCGGCCTCGGTGTTTTGTTTTTGAAGGTGGATTTCCGCCAGGGCAAAGCGCAGTTTCACGCTTTCGGGAAGGGCGGCGATGGCTTCGGTCAGCTTTCCCGTGGCCTTGTCGATATCCCCATGGGCCGCATAGAACCGGGCCAGCTCCATCCGCCTGGTTTCATCCAGGGGGGCCGCCGCGAGCAACCGGGACAACCGGTCTTCCGCGGCGTTTTTTTGCCCCGCCTGCCAGCAGAGGCTTGCCAGCGTGAATTGGTGCGACTCCTTATCCGGCTCCTTTGCGATGATCCGCGAACAGCTCTTGATGGCCTCCTCAAAGCGTTTGTTTTCGCTGTAGAACTGGGTCAGAACGAGCAGGAGCTTGATATCCTCCGGGTTTTTCGCAAGCCCCATCGAAAAGGCTTTTTCCACGCCGGCATTATCCTTCAAACGGGCATGACAGGCGGCCATCAGAAAATAGAGATCCGGCTCCGTCATGCCCCCGGCCAGGAGCTGATCGAGCAAGGTTTTTGCGGCCGCATCCTTTTTCTCGAAGAGCAGCAGTCTTGCCTTCAGCAGCAGGGCCTTGGGGTCCTGGGGGTCGATACCCAGCAGTTCCTCGATTTTCGCTCTCGCGTTATCCGCCATTTTGGCTCCCAGATAGAGCTCGCCTATCGCCAGCAGCGCCTCTCTGTGGCCGGGATTCAATTCCACAGCCTTGGAAAAATAGCCGAAGGCCTTTTTGACGTCTTTTTCCGCCAGCTCCACTTTTCCCAGAAGATGATAGCCGTCGGCGAACTTGGGATCGATCTGAACGGCATTTTTCAGCTCGAGGCGCGCCCGGGTATAATCGGACGTCTCGAAGAATTTTTTCCCCTTCTCAAAAAAATTGAGTTTTTTCTCTTCCACACTGCTGCAAGCCCCTATGGTCATGGCCGCCATGATGAGGAGCACGATTCCGTAGTGCACCGCCAACCGCTCTTTCATCCCCCAGCCCCCCCCCTTTTATCCCCAAAACACGCTTTTAATTCCCGCGACGAACATACACATCACACAGAGCCGGCAGCTGCGGGTATAATTTCCGCGCAGCTCTCCCAGCAGCACCTCGATTGAAAAAAAGAGAACGATGATCTGGGGCAGAATGCGGATCAGCTGCGCCTGCTGAAGATGCGGTAAGGGAAGCAGCGGAACAAACACACTCACGAACAAAATCAGATAGTCCATCGTCGAGGCGTGAAACCCCTTTTTCCGCCGGGTGTTTTTCACAATGAAAATAACCAGCACCGCTATCAGGAGAAACATCAGATGGTACCCCAGCAGCAGCTTTTCCGTCAGCCATTCCGGGCTGTCGATCTCCACCCGCAGCAGCATGACGGGAATGAGAAAGAATTGAAACAGCCGGATACCGAGTTCCTTTCCTTTTTGCCCCGAGTACGCGCTCACAAGGAGCATTCCGGCCGCCCATCCCAGGTACAGTCCGCCGAAAAGCCGCGAGGACGTTGCCGGCAGCAGACTGATCGCCAGAAAGAAAACCGGTAAACACCATTCCACGATCCAGAAGGGGACGATAATCTGAAAGTCCCTGTCGCGCAGCACCTTGAGCCGTCTCTTTAACCGGACATCCAAAAATCCCTCCCTTTTGAACTGCCATCCGGCCCGGCACGCATACCGGATCCCCCCAAGAACACTGCCGCTGAAGAGGGCATAAAAGAGCACCAGCAGCCAGTCGGAATGAAAGCGGAAGAAAAAGGCGAACAGAATCAGCATCGACTGGAGCACATAAATCGCAAAGACGGCCTCGCTGTGAAACAGTCCCAGCCGCATCAGTTTATGGTGAAAATGGTTTTTGTCCGCCACGAAGGGGGAACGGCCCTTGCGGATGCGCTCGATCATCACCGTCAGGGTATCGAGAATCGGGAACCCGAGAATGATGAGCGGCAGGGACGGACTCAAGGCATTGCTGCCCTGGCAGAGCTTCAGGGAGAGTCCCGCCGCCAGAAACCCCAGAAGCTGGCTGCCCGCATCCCCCATGAACACCGTGGCCGGGTGGGTGTTGAACCGCAGAAATCCGAAGATGGCGCCGACCACGGCGAATGCAAGTGTTGCAATCACCGGCATCTCGCTCTGATACCCCAAAATACCGATGCACAGAAAGCTCAGCATGGAGATCCCGCCGGCGAGCCCATCGAGGCCGTCCGAGAGGTTGATGGCATTGGTAACACCGACAATCACAAAAAGCGTGAGTCCTCTCGAAAGGAAGCCCGGCAAAATCATGCCGTCCGGCAACAGATCGCCCATTCGATCGATCGTGACATCACCGAAAAAGCACAGCAGCAGCGCCGCGATGAGTTGCCCCGCGAGCTTGGGTTTGTAGCCCAGGTCCTTGATATCATCCAGCAGACCGAACGTGACGATAACGCCGGCGCCGGCCAGGAGCGAGACCACAAACCCATCCGCGGGCATCCAGAAGAGGATCGGCACCGCAAATCCGATCGCCATCGCAAGTCCCCCGCTCTTGGGCATCGGCTCGCAATGCACCTTCCGGGCGTTGGGGATGTCCACGAGCTGGAACCTGAGGGCAAATTTACGCAGCAGGGGCACCAGGGAGATTGTGATAAAAATTGAGGTCAGCGTTGTTGACAGATAGAGCATGGTTCTCACGCTAAGGGCCGAAGAGCGGAGGAGCGGAGGAGCGGAGGAGCGGAGGAGCGGAAGATGGGGAAATGGGCTTTTCCGGCTGCTTCTTGGCTGTGTTTAATTGGTTGATTCCCGGTGGTGTTTAATTGGTTGCTTTTCTTTGGTATTTAATCGGTTACTTTTCGGTGGTGTTTTGTGGGCACGGATCGATAGGATCTCTCTTCAACCGGAAATGCCTTCTTGATTTCAAAAATCGTCATCGCCGAACCAACCGCAAACCGACACACATCCAACGACCTGAAATATCCTCTATGCCTATTCTCACCCAACTTCCGCTCTTCCCAACTTCCGCTCTTCCTACCTTCCGCTCCTCCCAACTTCCGTTCCTCCCAACTTCCGCTCTTCCCAACTTCCGCTCCTCCCCCCTACCCCCCTCAAGAAGGCAAAAATCCAGACAAAACCCCCACCATCTCCCCAGCAAACCCCTTCAACCGCCCCTCAGCCACCCCCAACTCCTCCCCCGGATACACAGGCGTAATCAACCGCACCAATGCCCCATCAGTTCGCTGCCGTGTAAGCGCATCCCAGAAAGAGTAAAGTTTCACCTGAAAAAGGCTCGTCAGAATTCTGCCCCGCTGCGGAAACCAGAAATAGGTGACCTGTTTCGCCCCGCTTTTTTCCAGAAACGTCCGGTTCACCGTGATCGATTTCCCACCGCCGGCGGGAATCACCGCCAGCCCCGCCTGCTCAAAGGACCAGCCGCTGCCAGGAAGGCAGGTTTCCGGTGAGTGCGTGGTCTGCCCCTTCCGCTGGGTTTCGTAGTAGGCGATATAGAGATCGACCTCCCTTCCCTCCGGATTGCGGTAGCCGGCCATGAGGTAGTCACTGAAATGAAGCGCGCGGATCAGCGGCTCCTCCATGGACTGCCGGGTTCCCGTCCACCCGTCGAGGGCGAGGGGAAATTCGCTGAACGATTTTTTAATCGGCACCCGCTCCCTGAACTCGACCCCGGACGAGAGCACCGCCGTAAGCAGGAGGATCGCCATGCTTAAAAAAGTGACGGCGGGAACTCGCGAAAACACCGGCCGCCGGTCCCGTGGAGGCACCGGTGTTTCCATCGGCGGGCGGGAAGCGAGCGAATCATCGCTCCCCAGTATCCGCATCTCAAGGTAGAGAACCGGAATCGCCACCACAAATAAAATCCATCCCGAGAAACCGTGAAAAAAATCATCCGCGACCTTGGGGCCGAAGTAGCTGTGGAGACCCCCGGTTGCCGCAATCCGAAAGCTGTTCATGAAAATGGCCAGCGGAATGGAAGAGAGGAAAAGAAACACCCGCTTCCACAGTTGCGCCCTGAACCAGTAAGCCAGAATGAGGCTTAAGATCATCATGGGCATGACATACCGAAGGCCGCTGCACGCCTCGACGACCTGAAGCTGGGTAAACCCCAGATCGATGACATTTCCTTCGCGGTAAGCCGACATGCCGAAGAGGCGAAGCATCCACACGCCGAGTTTCGAGGAGACGAGCTGCAGAAAAAGGGAGATCCGCACATTGATGAAATTGGGAAAGGGGAACATGGCGAGCATGGCGATAAAGGCAATGCCGATTGCCCGCACCTTCTTCCAGCCCAGGTGGATCCAGGAAAGCCCCACAACGACCAGCCAGAGGGAGAGGTACATCGTGTAAAACTCCCCGCCCAGCTCCCCGATCCAGTATAGCCCGATCCCCGGGAGGAACAGCACAAACCCCGCAACCCCCGGCCGCGAAGGACTGGCTGCGAGTTGAAACCGCTTTTCCCAGATCATATAGAGCACGATCATCGGAATGAGCCAGCAGTGGGTATAATCCTCCCGCGCCCAGTCGTGAAGCACCATTTGCGTCAGCGCGGTGTGATACACGAGGCTGATGATGCAGGCGTAGGCGAGGGTTGTTATCCAGCCGGGTGTTTTTATGGTGATTTGTTTAAATGGGTTCATTCGAGTCCGAAGTTAGGAAGAGCGGAAGAGCGGAAGTTGGGAAGATCGGAAGTTGGGAGCGTGAGGCATTCGTAACAGAATTTTTCCGTTTGTTTTTCAATTTGATTTAGCATGGCTCTTATACGTTCATTTTGATTCTATACGTTCATTCGGGACAGGGCTTAGGGCGTTTGGGCGTTGGGTCGTTGAGACGTTGGGCCGTTGGGTCGTTGGGACGTTGGGAGGTTGAGGCTTTTGTAACAGAATTTTTCCGCTTGTTTTTCCATTCCATTCAGCATGGCGATTATGCGTTCATACTCTTTGTCTAATTCGCTGAACTGATTCGCGGCTATATAAGTGCAGGCACTTGCGAATTCAAGCCAGCACTGTGTTTCAGAGGCTTCCTGCATCGCGTCCGTCATTTTATTTCTAAAAACCGCTTCGTATTTGCGTTTACGCCATCCTTCAGCCAAATTGGCGCATACGGACCTCGAAGACCGTCGAATCTGATCAACCAACGCGTATCGCTCCTCAGCGGGAAACGCCTTCGTAATTTGAAAGATCGTCATCGCCGCACCAAACGCAAATCGATACACATCCAACTCCCGAAAATGCCGTATCTTCTGCCTTTCATTTCCACCCATTCCACTCAACCCAGAACTCTCCTATTCCCACATTCCGCATACCATCCAACTTCCGCTCTTCCTAACCTCCGCTCTTCAGCTTCACCCCACCCAACTTCCGCTCTCCCTAACCTCTGCTCTTCCTAACTTCCGCTCTTCGGCCCTTCCGCTCCTCAATCACTCCGCCAGAACAGCCTGAATAGAGTCCGCATCCACAACCCGATCCGCCCACCGATTCAGTTGGTCCAGTGTTGCGCCCGCCAGTTGATCCCGCCCCCAATCCGGCAACGGACCAAAACGACGGGTCAATACTCGCTCCAGTAAAATGCGCGCGCCCTTCAGCTCGCCTTCCAGCTTGCCTTTCAGCTTGCCTTCCAGCTTGCCTTCCTGAAATCCTTTATCTCTAATCCATTGCGCCAGCATAACCGTATCCTCCTTTTCCGTCATTTCCCGGAAAATCTCTTCACGCTCATCGTCCCGGACCCCGGCATACACATCAATAAAATCCACATATTTGTCAAATATCATCGGAGCCGTCAGTTCAAACAGCCCGCGGTATGCCTGCCGTATCACTTCCGATCGCTCTTCCGGGGCGTAATTCATCTTGGGCATCAGTATTTGCTAAGTCCGAGAATTTTTGACCCAAATGGTCCGAGATAAATTACCCCGCGTAGCCCGCTACCCCCGCTACCCCGCTCACCCCGCGTCCTAAAAAAAATACCCTGCTTACCCCGCCCCGCTTTGGAAAAAATTGAAAAGGTCCCCTGACTTTGGTTATGAGAGGTTTCTCACTTCCATAACTCACAAATCAAAGAAAGAGGACCAGATATGCCTTATACTGAGTTCAGCGATCCTGACAAGCTTTTCTTGAACAATACGGCAAGTTCGGAGCAAATCAACAGCTACACCGAACAAGTCCGGCGGAGCCAAAATCCGTGTCATCTGCCGCCCTGCCCACAGTGTCAGACAATTGCCGAGCACTTTAAGCGCCATGACAAAAGGCGACGAATTTTTCTGGTGATCGTCGAGCAGTTGGTCAATGAGGTGATTGGCCTCTTGACCTGCTGGAAATGCCCGGGATGCGGTAAATGCTTTACGGGATATCCCCCCTTTGCGTTACCTTACAAGCGCTATACCCTTCCGACCATTTGCTATTTCAGCCAAAGGTATGTTGAAAACGATTCGATCTCATACCGAAAGCTAACCCAGCAAACCCAAATCGGCTCCCCCCGAATATGCGACCCGCAAGAATGGCAATTTCATCATTCCACCATCCATCGCTGGATCAGCACCTTGGGGCAGTTTAACACGATCCCCCGTAAGGCGCTGGGCTTTATCCTCCAGGCTGACCCGACATCAACGGTTTGCCGGGATCTGGCAGGAGCAAGAGTTGCCCCCCGGAAACATACCAGCGAAAAGCGTAAAACATTGCTTTTAGCTTGTCGCCGACTGCTGGAAATTGAAAGGCGGTTTTGCCGTCTGTTCGATGTATCGATTTTCCACTACTTGGCAACAACCTGCGCCTATTGTTGAGTTATCCTCACCTCCAACTACCAATAGGAGGTGATTTTATGGATCAACAAGCAGAAAAATGGGCGATTTTCTGGTGCGATCTTTTACGGCCGATCATTTTTGAGCAAATTGAGAAGGAAGGCTTCCATCAATTTCTTCAACAAACGGCCGAAAAGGACGTGGTGTTTCCCGATGGCCGGGTGGCAAAACCCTCTCTTTCAACCCTCAAACGAAAACTCAAAAAATACCGCCGGGGCGGGTTCAATGCCATGGGCAGAACACCTCGAAATGACAAAGGTCAACCCCGTCGGGTATCGGCTGAAATCATGAACAAGGCGGTGGAACTCAAAAAAGAGCAACCTTATCGCTCCGTTAAAACCATCAACCGAATTTTACAAGACCTGTATGGCGCCACCCTATGTCGTTCCACCTTGTACGATCATCTGAAAAATGCCGGCGTCACAAAATTGAAGCTGGGAATCACTCAGCAGCCTGTCCGTAAACGCATAACCACCGATCACACCCATGATCTATGGGTAGGGGATTTTTCCGATGGGCCATACGTCATGGAAGACCGGGAGGTTCTGCCCGCGTTCCTGACGGCCTTCATTGATGTTTACAGCCGCTACCCTCCCATAGCCCGCTATTACCTCAAAGAAAACCTCGACATCCTGAGCGACGCATTCATCCGGGCTGTGAGTGTTCATGGGCCACCTCGGGCCGCTTATGTCGACAACGCCAAGGTGTTCCATTCTCATGGCTTCAAATGTGCCTGCTACCGTATGGATACCCGTCTCATCTTCCGCAAAGTCAGAGATCCCGCCGGTGGGGGAGTCATTGAACGCTTCTTTCTCACCGTTCAAAACCAGTTCGAAGCCGAAGTCCGGGCCGGTGACATCCTCAGTTTGGAGCAACTTAACCGGGCCTTTTCCGCATGGCTCTCTGTTGATTATCTGCAGACGATTCATTCCGAAATAAAAACAACCCCGAAAGAGCAGTATGAAAAGGGACTGCAGGCCATCCGTCAGGTGAATATGGCCGATATCCTCTCTTCCTTTCACCAAAAAGCACCCCGGCGGGTTAACCCCGACTTCTCCGATATTCAACTGAATAAACGCTTCTTCAAGGTCGATCCAAAGCTACGGGGAGATAAGGTGGAAGTCCGATACGATCCCTTCAGTCAGTTAAATACCGTTGAGATCTACTCTCTCAACGGAGAGTATCTGGGAACCGGCACGCTGCACAATCGTCAAAGCGCCGACCCCTTTTGCCCCCCCGTAGTTCCGGGAAAACCCAAACACAACTACCTTGATCTGCTGAAAATAAAGCATCAAGAACAGTTAAGCGTCAACACCCGAGGCATTGATTACCACAAGATCCCAAAGGAAAAACCCTGGCCATTTCACGATTTTGTCAAAACCATCGCTGATCTCTTGGGGAAAAAGGGCGGTTTGAGCGCTTTTGCCGCCCATGAACTCGAAAGCCTCAAAAAAACCTATAACCAGAGCACCCAAATCTCAAAACCCCTGATCAAAGAAGCTTTCACCCGGGCGCTAAAGCCTGAATTGCCATACATTATCTTTGAGCTCAAAACGCTCATCAAAAAAAAGGAGAATGCCTAATGTTTCTAAACTATTTCCAAATGACTTGTCACCCCTTCGCCGAAAAGCCCCCCGTCGAGTGGCTCCTTCAAGACAGCCGCTTTCAAGAGGCGCTGGCCCGTTTGACATTCTTCCAGAATGAGGGGCATATCGCCCTGGTCCTGGGGCAAACGGGTATCGGCAAATCTTCCCTCCTGCGTTGCTTTACCCGAAACCTTCCGCTAAACCGCTGCCGGGTCCTCTATTTTTCACTCACCACCCTCAGTCCCAATGCCATTTTGCGCCAGATCGTCATCGAACTTGGCGAAGTCCCAAAAATCGGCAAAGACCGGCTCTTTCGTCTGATTTTGGAAAGGGTCCAGAAAAGCGACTCCGAAATCTTTCTCATCCTGGATGAGGCGCACCTTATCTCTTCACAGTCTCTTACCGATTTACGACTCCTTTCCAGCAGCGGGATGGAGACCCAATTACCACTTAGAATCATTCTCTGTGCTCAGGAGTCTTTTGCGACACTGTTGAAACAATCCCTTCATGCCGACATCGTTCACCGCATTGCCGTGCGTTGCCGCCTATCGGCTCTCTCCAGGGACCAAACCATCGCCTATATCAACCATCGGATGCGGCTTGCCGGAGGTTCCGATAAGATCTTCGATCCGGAAGCTAAAACCCTTATCCATGACTATTCCGGCGGTGTTCCGCGTCAAATCAACAACATCGCCACTGCGTGTCTTATCCATGCCGCTTCCCGAAATTTGCAGATAATAGGAGAAACGCTCGTTAACGAAACCATGGCGGAATTTACGCTGCCGTAAGGTGGTCAATATGTCAAACCGGCTTCCCCCGGATATGCTTCGAGAGTTGAGAAACCAGATCCCCATCAATATCCTGATCGAAAAGTTTCTCGGGCTCCCCACAAAGGTCTCTGAAGGCTATTTGCGCTTTCTATGCCCCCTTTGCTCGGAATTCATCACGGCGACTAACCCGAAAACCAATCTCGCCAGATGCTTCCGCTGTGAAAAAAATTTTAACCCCATCGACATGGTGATGGTTGTAAAACAGGTGAGTTTCCGTAGCGCTGTGGATTATCTTTCAAATATCAAAACTGTTTAAGCTGATCTGTTGCCTGCCACTTTCCGCTGGCAGGCAACGTACCTTTTTGTTGTTTTCAAAACCAGTTAATCCCGGATTGTTTGGGTCAAATAATTTCGGACTTAGCAAGTATTTTCACAACCGGATTGCGATGATTATAATAATCCCGGGCATGATGGTCAAACAGTTTAAACAGAACATACTCGAAATGCAGCAACAACCGTCCGCCCCATTCACTGGTTAACTCCCGCTTCACATCCGTTCGCCATTGGGTTCTATCCGTGAACAACACCGTCGGAATCACCAGCGCGTCGGGATGCTTTTCAACAAGATCGGTTACATACCGCAACAGTCTGTAAATCGAAAACCGGTTTTTATCCTCCTGAAACTCCACAAGCCAGAGCAGCACCTGCCCCTGATCAAAGGTAAACAAAATGGGCATGTCCAGGGACAAATGCGCATCGCGAAGCCGCCGCTTACCCGGTTCCTGACGGACAAACTTCACATGACGTAATTCACCCATTTTCGCCGGAATATCGGGCAAAATCCATTCCAACGCTTCCTTGGGAAAATCCAAAAAAACATTCTTAAAATTTTGATCGTGCGATACCATTCCGTTACCATCCGTGCGCAGCAAACACCCACCGAAGCCAACCCCACCCAACCTCCGCTCCTCCTAACTTCCGCTCCTCGGTCTTTTCCGTTCACAGTTCACAGTTCACAGTTCACCATTCACGGCCGTTCACCCCACCCAACCTCCGCTCTTCCCAACCTCCGCTCCTCGATCTTTTCCAGTTCACCCCCCCAAAACCCCCCAAATCCGCTCAGCAGCCCGCCCATCCCACAACGGAGGAACCGATGCGTTCACAGCCTTTACCAGGCTTTCCCGAACCGCCTTTAAAATCCCCTCCCGGCTCGTTCCGGCAAGCACATTGGTCCCCAACGCGACGGTGATCGGCCGCTCCGTGTTCTCCCGAATCGTCACGCACGGCACCCCCAGTGCCGTCGTCTCCTCCTGGAGGCCGCCGCTGTCGGTCAGCACGACCCGGGCGTCCTTCCACAGAAAAAGGGCTTCGGTGAACCCCAGCGGGGGCAGGAGGTGGATGTTTTCCGAAAACCGGATCTGAAACGATTCCATCATTTTTTGGGTCCGGGGATGGACGGGGAAAAAGATAGGCATCTCCTTTGCAATCTCATTTAACGCGCCGGCAATGCCCATAAAGGTAGTTTTGTCGTCCACATTCGAAGGCCGGTGCAAGGTCAGGAATGCATAGGTCTCTTTCGCCCCCGATTCCCGCCTTAATGCTTTCACGCTATCCCGAATCGGCGCATTTTCAAGCTTTTTGACCTGATGGAGGAGGTTGTCGATCATCACATGGCCGACCAGATGAATCCGGTCCGCCGGTTTTCCCTCCCGGCGCAGATTCGTAGCCCCGCTCTCCTCGGTCACGAAAAACCAGTCCGTAATGGCATCCGTCACCATCCGGTTGATCTCTTCGGGCATGGCAAGATCGAAACTGCGAAGTCCCGCTTCCACATGAGCGACCCGTATCCCGAGCTTTTTTGCCACAACGCTGCACGCCAAAGTCGAATTGACATCTCCCACTACCATCACCAGGTCCGGCCGCTCTTTTTCGCAAACTTCTTCAAACGCCACCATGATCTTTGCCGTCTGCACCGCATGGGACCCGGACCCCGCCTCCAAATAAAAAGCAGGCTCCGGAATATCCAATTCCTCGAAAAAGGACTGCGACATCTCACGGTCATAGTGCTGCCCGGTATGAACAATCCGGCACTCCACACCGGGCACCGCCAGTGATGCCCGATAGATAGGAGCAATTTTCATAAAATTCGGCCGAGCCCCGCCAATCAAAAATACCCTCATGACAATATCCTTCCCATATCCACCCCAACCATCACACCGCTAACTCCAAAAACCGTCCTAACCGCACCAACCCCAAGCCCCCCTACCCAACCTCCGCTCTTCCTAACTTCCGCTCTTCCCAACCTCCGCTCCTCGGTCTTTTCCGTTCACAGTTCACGGTCTTTTGCGATGAAATCCATTTCGACAAGGGTATTCACATCTTCCTGGACGCTGCTTAAATCGCGATGAACGATTGCCGCGAGTTCCTGAATCGAGGATGGCGCATTTTTCCGAATGGCTCTGAGGAGTTCATACCGCTGAGGGGTAAGGATTTTATTAAAGGCTTCCATACTGGCAAAATAGCAAGCTGAAACAGAGGCGGCCTTTCGTCCCTGGGCAATCGACTGCATGGCCTCGGCTGCATCCTGCATCGCCTCTTCGCCGCTTCTTATCCCAATGGTTTTAAATTTCAATTTCATAGCATCCCTCTCCTTACGGCAGCTATATCCGCCTTGAAATCACTGAACAGGGTCGCTACATCCATGAATCCGTATGGGGTTTCTTCATTCAGAAAATGCCGATGATCGCCCTTGCCGCTCTCGCTGTCATACCCCACCACCCGGGCACCGTTCACCACGTACACCAATTGAATATTTGAAGCCGTGGGGTGCCAGCGCGGAAGAGAATATATGCTGGCTTTTTTGACTTTTACAAATTATTTTCGCCCACTTCTCGAAGGGCGATATTGATCAACTCGTGACTCAATCTGAAGTTGGCTTCAACAAGAAGATTTTGCAGTTCCGGCCGCAGTTGCTGAAGAAGGCCTTTTTTTTTCGCACGAATCAATATCCCCACCGTACCCAGAATATTCAGCCCGAAGTTGGATGCAACGGTTCTTGCCATTTTATCATCCAGCAAGATAAGGTCCGCGTCCAATTCCACAGCCAGTGCAATGGCTTCGGACTCTCCGTAATCAATATCTTTCCGAAGCGATTTTGCTAAAACCTGATTTTTTACATATTCAATTTTGATCCAATCGGCCCGGAGGATATCACCCGTACCCTTTTTATGTTTTCCATCAACTGCGATTTCCGTCCACACGGCGTCGGGGATAATAATTTGCCCCAATTCCTCTTGTAGCAAGGGCAACTTTCCGATAGCAGAAAAAGCCATGAGAGGCGAAGAATCACTTATGATTTTCATAGATTTCTGATGGTTTCCAGGTCCTTTCCCAACTCCTCGACATCGTAATTCATCAGCACGTTTTCTTTTGACAGAATTTCCTGAAACATCCATTTATGCAATCCGGAAAGCTCTCTGGCTTTGCCAAACCCCAAGATACCTTTTTGATACAAACGGATCGCCAACTCCATCCGCAGCCTTTCCTGAAGTTCCGCTCTGGGAATTTTCAACGAAGCAGCTATTTGTTCGGGTATTTCAAGACAAACTGTTTTCATTGAGGGATCTCCCATATTTTGCCGCGATTATTTGACATTTTGATCTTGGGTCCAAATTTTTATATAAATATTCTGCACAATAGTTTAGTATAAATCAATCAGAAAATCCGAAACGCATCCGGCATATCCCGCGATAGTCTCGTACGCTCTTTTTCCTGCCCCAGCTTCCGCTTTTCCCAACTTCCGCTCCTCGGTCTTTTCCGTTCACAGTTCACGCTCTTTTCCGTCCACGGTCTTTAAGGATTCTATTATCGGTGAGCGCCGCGGGGGTAGCCTCGATTCCCAGGGCGGCATCAAAGCCGGCCAAAAGGTTCAACAGATCCAGGCAGTCTTCCAAAATCATCGCGTGATGCATGGGGCTTCGCTCGAAATGCCCGCCGTCGGGCAGGATCTGCTCATCCATTTCTTCCCCGATGAGGGTGAGCCCTTTTTTCAGCCATCGGCCGGCATCCGCTTGTTGAAGCGGCTGCGCTTTATCCATCACCCATCTTTTCCCAATTCTCTATTTTTAAGCCGGGAACGCGTTCAAATTCTCTGGTGTTGTTGGTCACAAGCACTGCCTCAAGGAAAAGGGCGTGAGTGGCGATGAGAAGATCCATAGCGCCGATCGGTGTGCCCCGTTTTTGGAGCCCTGTCCGGATTTTTCCATAAAGAGGGGCGGCTTCGTGTGGCCAGTCCAGAAGAACGGCATAGGTGAGAAAATCCGTTAACGCCTCGCTATTTTGCTTTTTCTTTTGGGAATTGGCCACGCCGAACCATAGCTCAGCGGCAACAATACCGGAAACACCGATTTCATCCGGCGCAAATTGTATCAACCGGTTCTTGACCCCAACCGGCCGGTGTTTAATGAGAGAAATGCACACATTGGTATCCAGCATATAACGGATTACCATGGGTTATCTTCCTCCAACGGCATGTCCTCGATTATTTCCGGAAAGTCGTCACTGAATCGCCGTCCGCGATTAAAATAATCTTCCCAGGTCTTTCGAAGGGGCCGCAACACCAGGTCCCCATCTTTTCGAAAGATTTGCACCTCCGAAACATCGAGCTTAAACTCAGCGGGCAGTCTCACGGCCTGTGAGTTTCCGGATTTGAATATTCTGGCTGTTTTCATATTTTCCATCCCCCAAACCTGATGAAAGGTGATCGAAGACCAAATGTATATTTATTATGTATACACATAAGATTCGAGGGCGTCAATGTTCCCGGAATCCGTTCAGCCGGTTTTCCCTCCCGACGGAAATTCGTAATCCCGCTCTCCTATGTTACGAAAAACCAGTCCGTGATCGCATCCGTCACCATCCGATTGATCTCTTCGGGCATGGCAAAACCGAAACTGCGAAGCCCGGCTTCCACATGAGCCTCTTGCGTATCAAACCAACCGAAGCATCCCCCACCCAACCTCCGCTCTTCCCAACTTCCGCTCTTCCCAACTTCCGCTCTTCCCAACCTCCGCTCTTCCCCTTCACCCTTGCGTGAGAAAAAGAAAATCCAAATAAAAAACCGCCAGCCTCTCCCGGTCATAAGCCCTTTCCACAAAAACCTTCCCCCTTTCCCCCAACTCTTTTGCCATGACACCGTCACTATAAAGCGCCAACACCCCATCCGCCAGTTCCCGAGAATTTTCCGGCTCGATGCAAATCCCGCAGTCCCCCTCCTCAATGATCTCCCGGCTCTCCCCTTCCACCCCGAGAATTATCGGCCGCGCCATGGCCATGGCCTCAAAAATTTTCGACGGAATAACGGTCTTAAACAAATCGGTCTTCCTTAAAAGGACCATGCACGCATCCGAAGCCGCGAGAATCTCCGGCATTTTCTCTTTTTTCTGTTGGGAGAGCATGATCACATTCGTCAATCCCATCGCCGTTTTTTGTGCTAACAGCCGCTCCCTTTCGGCGCCATCCCCGACCAGGAGAAAAACGATGTCCTTCCGGTCTTGCAACATGGCCGCCGCTTCGAAAACGGTACCCAGCCCATGGGCCATGCCGTGAGTACCGATATAGGACACCACGAACTTTCCGGATAGGTTCTGTTCCGCCCGAAAGGCGTTTTCTTTCGGCAGCGGGCAAAACTGCTCCAAATCCGCGCCGTTGGTGATCACGGCGATCTTATCGGGCAACACCCCCCGTCCCGTAATATGTCGCTTGAAAGCCCGCGTGAGCGCCACAATCCGGTCGGCCCGCCGGTACATCCAGGTTTCAACACCTTCCAACAGTCCGATCACCCGCCGGTTCGTCACGGCACCCACCGCGATAATCGATTCCGGCCACAAATCCCGAATTTCCACCACCCAGGGGCTCTGTTTCAGCCGGGAGACGAAAAAGCCTGCCAGTCCGCAGAAAAACTGAGGAGAGGTCGAAACGACCACATCCGCCCTTTTTGTGAGGGGGCAAAAGACCACCGCCGAAACCATATACGACAGGTAATTCAATATCCGCTTGGCAAATCCTTTGTTAGCGCTGAGATACGTCTTGACCCGCAGCACCTTGATGCCGTCCCGTTCTTCCCATTGCCACAGGCGGTTTCGGTATCCCGGATAGATGATCCCGTTCGGGTGATTGGGAGCGCAGGTAATAACGGTGACCTCGTGTCCGGCCCTGACCCAGCGCTTTGCGTTCTCGTAAGTGCGGGAGGCAGGCGCGTTCACCTCGGGCGGAAAATAGTGAGTCAGAAAGAGGATGTGCATGGAGAATTTCCCGTGGTGATGTTCCACCCCCCGCAAAAGGGAAGAACCGTATTCCCGTTGGAGGTCGTTAACACAATGCAAGGCCGCTGAATGCCGAATTCCGGGCAATACCAGCCGGCCTCCTTCCCGATTTGGGTTCCGCCGGCCGGAGAAATAGTTGCCAGCAACGCCGTCCCGTCCTGAATGACGGCTCTGCCGCCCTCGAGTGTCACGTTAAGATCCGGATGAATATGAAGTCTTGATTCGATATCATGGCGGCTTTCGCCCTCGATCCGGTCCTCGATTCGAATATCCCGCCCCGCCCAGGTCACGGTACGGCGATGAACGGGCGCCCCCGAAAGGCGGCGATACCCGTCGTGGGCACCGGAAAACCGAAGCGTTCCATCCGGCAACGCCTTCAGCGCCGCATCCAGCGGATAGGCCCGCCGGGCTACCCGGTGCGCTCCCCAGACCTCGGATTGGTTCTTGCCGTCCATCGTCACGGTGTTGTGCCCGGCATTGCCCCGGTTGTACTGCCGGATGTCACTGTCCGTGTAACGGCAGCAGCCGGAATCGACGATGACCCTGCGTCCGGAGAGGGACAGCTCGAAGCTCAGGGTGTCGCAGTGGGCGTGGCCCGGCTGATAATCCGGCCCCACCGGTCCGCAGTCGATGATCAGGCGGTCTCCCGGCCGGGGAGAAAGGACGTAATAGCCGGTCTGAGGAAAAGAGCAACCGGCATCGGCCGCGGGATGGACGTTTTCTCCCGTCAGCCGCTCGAAATAATCGGTGAGCGCCGCGGGGGGAGCTTCGATCCCCAGGGCGGCATCGTTAAAAAGGGAGATATCGCCGTCCGGATGGGCCATAGCGCTCATGAAGACGAGCATCGATTCGACTTTCCGCCGCAGCCGTTGGCGCAGCGCCGGTATGCCCGCAGCATCAACGCCGGCCAAAAGGTTCAACAGATCCAGGCAGTCTTCCAAAATCATCGCGTGATACATGGGGCTTCGCTCGAAATGCCCGCCGTCCGGCAGGATTTGCTCATCCATTTCTTCCCCGATGAGGGTGAGTCCTTTTTTCAGCCATCGGCCGGCATCCGCCCCGTCAAAATAGTGCCCGGCAAAGACCAGTGCCTTGCTGTTTTTGAAGTAGTGATTTGCGAGCAGGTGATATTCGATGTTTTTTTCCAGCCACAGCGTTTGCCCGTAGAGGCTTTTCAACCATGTTGCATTCAATTTCCCGTTCGCCCCGGGAGAGAGAAAAAACTTGATCCAGTTGACGATTCGAAGAGATACGGGAAAAGGTTCCCAGGCATCCGGCATTCCCTGAGGGTTGCTTTGAATCCATCCTTCGACCAGAGACGCCTTGTTTTCCCATGGCCGCTCCGCTTCTTGCAGGTAGTCGAAATAGTGCAGGTTATAGCGCCAGAGCTTGTCCATGCCGGGGGCGGTCCAGTCGAACCGGGCGGGGTCAAAACGCCGCGTAACGTTCAGAAAGGTGAATTCGTTTTCCTCGGCCCGCATCCGCCGCTGTATGGGAGGGATGAGCGTTGCCCCCTGACGCAAGGCAATTTTTCCGGGGACCGTAGTTGCCTTTGTCCGCAGACCCAGCCGGCGAATCAATTGATATGCGATCTGGCGGAGTTTCAGGTGGGAAACCGTGCGGAGAACCTGCAAAAGACCGGGCATGATCGGGGCTCCAGTATCACTGTGAACTGTGAACTGTGAACGGTGAACTGTGAACTGAAAAAGACGAGGGTGATGACGGGTGTGAAGGGTCGCAAATCCGGTGGACACCATACTCATTCCATAGCATTGTTAAATGCTGTGAAATTCGGCTCTTCCGCTCTTCCGCTCTTCCGTTCCTCAATCACTCCGCCAGAACAGCCTGAATAGAGTCCGCATCTACAACCCGATCCGCCCACCGATTGAGTTGGTCCAGTGTCGCGCCCGCCAGTTGATCCCGTCCCCAATCCGGCAACGGACCAAAACGACGGACTAATAACCGTTCCAGTAAAATGCGTGCGCCTTCCTGTCTGCCTTCTAGCTTGCCTTCCAGCTTGCCTTTCAGCTCGCCTTCCTGAAATCCTTTATCTTTAATCCATTGCGCCAGCATAACCGTATCCTCCTTTTCCGTCATTTCCCGGAAAATCTCTTCACGCTCATCGTCCCGAACCCCGGCATACACATCAATAAAATCCACATATTTGTCAAACATCATCGGAGCCGTCAGTTCAAACAGCCCGCGGTATGCCTGCCGTATCACTTCCGATCGCTCCTCCGGGGCATAATTCATCTTGGGCATCAGTATTTTTACAACCGGATTGCGATGATTATAATAATCCCGGGCGTTATGGTCAAACAGTTTCAATAGAACATACTCGAAATGCAGCAACTGCCGTCCACCCCATTTGCTGTTTAACTCCCGCTTCACATCCGATCGCCATTTGGTTCTGTCTGTAAACAACACCGTCGGAATCACCAGCGCATTCGGATGCTTCTCGAAAAGATCGGTTACATATCGGAGCAGTCTGTAAATCGAAAATCGGCTCTTATCTTCCTGAAACTCCACCAGCCAGAGCAGCACCTCCCCCTGATCAAAGGTAAACAAAATGGGCATGTCCAGGGACAAATGCGCCTCGCGTAGCTGCCGCTTTCCGGGTTCCTGACGAACGAACTTCACATGGCGTATTTTACCCATTTTTTCAAGTATATCGGGCAAAATCCATTCCAACGCTTCCTCCGGAAAATCCAGAAAAACATTTTTGAAATTATGATCATGAGATATCATTCTGCATCCACTCTTTTACGCTTTTTCGCATTCACGATGGAGAACCTGCAACGGTCCAGGCATGATCAGCGCCCCAGCATCCCGGCAATATCAAAACTCGTCCGGGTTGCCTCTATCAATTCCGAAAAAGGGATCGGCGATGGCGCACCGGTTGTAATGGCATTCACAAACGCCGCCGCGCAGGCGCTCTGCCCCTTGTCCTGGCGCCACAGGTTCATTTTTTTAAATCCCTTCCAGCCAAAACCGGTGAGTTTCCGGAAGTTATCGAGCTGCAAGATCCGGCCGCCGCAGAAGATCTCCAGGCGTTCCTTGGGGAAGGATTTGTGGCCGTTTGCGAGATAATGCACCGTGCCGAAGGAGCCGTCGGCAAAGGACAGGGTGAAGGTGGTCTTGTCGTCCCGGACGGTGAGACCGGGTGCCGCTCCCATCAGGGTCGCCTGGACGCCGGTGATCGAGGCGCCGGCCAGGAAGCGGAGAAGATCGATGAAATGGCATCCTTCGCCGATGATTCGGCCGCCGCCCACGCTTCGGTCCTGGGTCCAGTGATCCGTCGGGATTGCCCCGGCATTGACGGTCATGACAAAGGATTTCGGCTCCTGAATGCGCATCAGGAGTTCCTTCATCTTCACCACCTGGGGGGCAAAGCGGCGGTTGAAGCCGACCATCAGGTTCGGGGCGCCGGGGGTTGGGTGTTGGGGGTGCGTGTTGGTTACCCGGTAAACTTTTTCAATCTCCTGAAGCTCCGGCAGGGTCAGGCATAAGGGTTTTTCCACGAAAACATGCTTTCCGGTTTTCAGGGCTTCGCAGACAAACCGGGCGTGGGAGTCGTGGCGGGTCGTGATGACCACGGTGTTGATGTCGGGGGAGGCGATGATAGAACCGGAATCGGTGGTCGTCTCCTCAAAGCCGAATTTTTTCCCCGCGTGGACGCCGCTTACGCCCGTGCTGGAGGCCACGCTTTTTAGCCGTGCGTGGGTCTTTTTGAAGGCGGGGATTAGAACGCCGGTGGCATAATTTCCGGAGCCGATAAAACCGACGGTTGGTGAAGGGTGAACGGTGATTGGATGCGACAGGCGTTTGGGGTCCAAGGCAGAGCGTTTGCCGGGTCAGTTCACTCTCCGGATTCTCGGCGGGAGAGGGATAGGAGAGCACGATTCCCAGGGCCTTTCCTTCCTCGACGAGTTCATAGGCTTCTTTTGCCTGGGAGAGGGAAAAGCGGTTTGAAATCAGTGGCGCGACATCGATTCGGCCTTCGGCCAGCATGTCGAGGATCGCCTCGAAGTTGCGTTGCTCCGTCCAGCGAACGAGTCCGAAGGGATAGTCTTGCCCCCTTTCTTCGTACTGCGGATCGTATCGGCCGGGGCCGTAGGAACAGGAAACCTGGAAGGACAGTTCCTTTTCGTAAAAGTCAGCGCGGGAAAGCTCCAGGCCGACGACCCCGACCAGTACGATTCGCCCGCGTTTCCGGCACATCAGCGCCGCTTGATGGACCGGTTCACTGCTCTTGGTGGATGCTGTGATGAGGACGGCATCCACGCCTCTTCCGCGTGAGAAGGCTTGGGCGGCTGCGATCGGATCTTCGCCGCGGGACAGATTTACTGTCTCTGCACCGAAGGACCGGGCAAGGGCAAGCTTCTTTTCGTCGAGATCGATGCCGAGGACTCGGCAGCCGTTTGCGCGGAGAAGTTGCACTGTGACGAGGCCGATGAGGCCGAGACCGGTGACAACGATCGCTTCGCCGAGGGTTGGTTGGACGAGGCGAATGCCTTGAAGGGCGATGGCGCCGATGACTGTAAAAGTCGCAGACTCATTGTTTACCTCGTCCGGTATTCTGGCGCAGAGATTCGTGGGGACGCAAACCACCTCGGCGTGCTTGCCGTTGGAGGCTACCCGGTCACCGATTGAAAAGCCGTCAACACCGCTGACTATTGAGATAACCGTACCCACGTTGCAATAGCCCATGGGAAGCGGTTGGTCGAGCTTGTTGCGGACTGCTTCAATGGTCGGCATGAGACCGTCGGTTTTTACCTTTTCCAAAACCATGCGGACCTTGTCGGGTTGGCGGCGGGCTTTGTCGAGCAAATTGGCTTTGCCGAAATCTACGAGCATTTTTTCGGTGCCGGTGGAGACAAGGGAGGTTGATGTCCGGATAAGGAGATGGCCGGGTTTTGCGGATGGACAGGGGATCACTTCTAAAACGGTTTCTCCGGATTTCAGGTTTTGGAGGATTTGTTTCATGAATTCCAATCAGAATCTTATCTTGATTATATTTGCGGGATTACCAAAATAGTAATACTGTCAGGCTCATCTTTGCAAATAATTGGGGGAACAATACAATCTATCTGTTGATATCGGCTTCTTTAGAAGGAGTTAGGCCCCCTCCCCAAAATCCGACGGGATCAGTATTTCTTATATCCGCTTAAAATACGTTAAAATCTCGTGTAGATCTAACAATGAGTTATTAAGAATGTTTTTTCGATCGTTCATGATAAATTTTAACTGTTTAATAAAAGCAAATTGCCCTTTTATTAAGGCTAAAAGACTTAGAGGATTTTTAAATAAATAGTACGGATAAAGAATTAACTCAACAACCACAAGTATTGGTAAATGCTTTATTAAAAGCTTTAATGGATAATTTTTAAAAATAAAAAAATACCTATTCCTAATAATTCTTGTTTGATATACAATGTCCTTCTCTATGAGTAGTTTCTTGCCTCCCACACTTCCTGAAATGGCGTGGTATCCTATACAAGTTGGATTATATAGAAATTTCCACCCGGAATGATGTGTTCTAAAAAAAATATCTTTATCCTCCCAACCGGTTTCAAATTTTGGATCAAAATAGTATCCAGCAATACTGTAAATATCATCTAAGGTTTTTTTTCTAAAGATTGGAAAAGATCCCATTGCACCAAAAGAATATACAAGCTGATCAATTTTTTTCTTATCAGAAAAACCTTGACATCTTTTTTTTAAAAATCCTGGGCCAGCAGAGATCGATGGAATATTGATTAAACCTTTTTCGGACCACGAATATTCTTTACCCATTATTACTCCAACTGCCGGATATGCATTAAAAGCTTTTACCATATCTTCAACTGTTGAAGGTGCAAGATAAACATCCATATTTAACATCATAATATATTTACCTTTTGCAGCTTCAATCCCAACATTCATCCCCTTCGCAAATCCTTGGTTGGTAGAATTCCTTATTAAGGAAGATATTGCATACTTTTCTAAGACGTAATCAAGCGAATCATCAGTGCTTCCATTATCCACCAAAACAATTTCAACATTTTCGTACTTTTGATTAATAACAGACTCTATACATTTATCTAAGTATCTCTTACCATTCCAATTTAGTATAATAATACTAACCATTGGTTTCATAACGAACAGCCTTTACAAAAGCATTAATGATATTTGAAGGTTTTCTATGATTGGAATATAGATCAAAGGCATTTTCTCCTAAATAGTGACTTAGTTCTTTGTTGCTGATCAATAGCTTTAAGCAGTTTGCAAGGTCACCTATTGTTCCATCATAGAGAATGCTATTCTCGAACTCTCTAGCATTTTCAAATTCCGGCCCATGGACTGAGCCCCGGGACGTGATTATTGGGACACCATAGGCGAATGAGTGAAGAATTCCCAGGCCGATATGCCCTGGACTCAAATATGCAATTGCACCATTAAAATAGTCCCTAATTTTATTTTCATCGTAAGTACCATTTTCAATTCTTATGATATCTTTAAGATTGTTCTTTTGTATATAATTTTCAATCTTAGTCTTATCTCCGTTCCCCACAATTATGAAACGTGATTCGTTTTTTATAAACAGTTCCTTCATTATATTTATTGCTTGACAGGCATCAAGTATTTTTTTTCTATCTTGAATTCTCCCAATATAAATAAAATTTTTTCTATCAGCTTTTAAATATTCACTATTGAAAACATAAATACTATTATGGGTTACAAATATTTTGTCTCTTTGTATGCCTTTATTTACTAAATCATTTTTCGCCTTATCATAATAAAGCAAAATTGATTTGGAAAGCTTAACGAATGGAAGCCTTATGTAAAATGCTAATTTACTTTTACCTACTCCATGTCCAAACCAAATTATTTTTTTTTTAAACAATAATGAGTATAAAAAAAATTGAGGGTAATGTAAATCTAACGGGAAAATAACGATATTAAATCCTTTTATAATGGAGAGTAGTCCTTTGAATACAATAAATGGTCCAAATTTTAATTGTCTTAATTTGACAGCTTTTACTTCACTAAAAGCACTATTTGATTTAGAATAAGCAACAGTGATATTGAGATGATTGGTCAACTCTTTAAACAAAGGAATTCGATATTCATGAACTATATCATGCACTAATAATACTTTTTTCATTATTTGAGTGTTCCATTTGGGAATTGTCAACGATCTTTAAATTGAGCCATTATCAGTCGTGAAAAATAAGCCACCCCTTCCTTATGTTTAGATCATTCCTCCAGCCCTTTCAAGGTAGTACTGTCATAGCATTCAACATATTAATAATATAATAATTTTTTAGCATTTACAAAACAAGAGGTAAGCTGGGCCGTATCCATGACAGTTGGTTTTTCCCTGTGACAGTTGGTTTTTTCCCGGTTACAGTTGGTTTTTCGCAGTTTCCCATGGCAAATTTTGCTCAAATCCAGCCTCAGGAAAAGGGGTTATGAGAACCGCATTTTAGTATTATATAATATAACAGATAGTTGTACAATTTAAAGTACTACCTTGAAAGGGCTGATCATTCCTCCCCTCCATTTCTGACCTTTCGACGCGAAGCTTGTAGCTGTTGCCCCGAGTGTGGTAGATGGTTGATGATCAGGCTATAGCACATCAATCAGACCAGTAAAGCCGTGATGGCGAATGGGTGATAGTGAAGCAGTTTGTCCATTCGGAAAATGCTTTGTTGGTCATAGCACAGATAAAAGGCCATGCGTTTTAACACAATAACTCAATTCTGTATTAATTAAAAACTTGATATATCAGTACGATTGTCGGATATTTCATGAATCGATGGATTACCTGAAAATTATTTCACCAAAATTAAGAAGCGTGAATGGGCCTATTTTTTCACTCGGTAGGCCCTGCAATCAGGCTGAATGATCAAAATTTTCATTTTTCACCCTATCACGGATATTTACCCCAAGGATCAATCCGCCACCAATCGCAAGCCACCCTGCAGAGTATATCCCCCCACTAAACATATTTTGGGTAAACGCCTGCAAGAATATGACACAAATCCAGAAGTACTCGCTATGCTGTTTAACAATCACCTTCATCTTGGTAAAGATACTGCACAAGAACAAAAAAAATGGGATAAATCCGATGATGCCGGTTGTAATCAGCACTTCGAGCAAAATGTTATGCGGATGAAAATTTACCTTAGTGCAATTCAGGCTGTTTCCGAAAACCGGATTATTAATAAATTGTATCAGGCTGTATCTCCAGATTTCAAGTCTTCCTGCTGATGACGAACTGGATTCTATATCATGACTAATATTGGCAAACCTGAAAAAGACCCCGGACCCAAAATATGCTGTCGAAATAATAAGGAAGATGCATAGAACACCCATTGAAATTATGATATGGGCCCTTTTTTTTATGCCCTGTGCAAAAAAAAGATAAAAAACAAATGGGAAGCTAAGCGCAAGAATTGAACCGCGAGACGCGCCAAGAAAAAAGGGAACAAAACTGATCATTATTGTTGTATAAATAAATAGCTTCTTGAGACGGCCCACTTTGTTTGTTAATAAATATCCAATTCCAACCCCAATGCCCAAAACCGAACCATAAGACAGTGCCAAAGGGGAAATATAATTCTGATTATGTTTGATAACTAGCGATATACGCACCACAGTTCCGATAAGCTGTTTATAGAAATAAAATGTTAAAATGGACAATATTATCGTGCCTATCATCAATACTATGAAGATCTTGCTGTAATCACTTTCTGATAGTCTTATTTGGCTGGTAAAAACTAGTGGGATTAAAACAAAAGATGTGAAGTATAGAAAAAATTCAATCTCAGTGATTTGAAATTTTGAGCTATAATCCAAGGATTCAATTAGGATTCTGGATAGGTAAGCAAATGCGAAAAACAAAAAAAACGTCAGCCCTTTCTGTAGCCCTATTTTGGGCCGCATAAGGAAAATTATGCCAAAAGATGAAACAATGATCAGCCTTAAAGGAATCGTTAAATTACGTGATCCCGCACCAGTAGCCAAGTTAGTCAGCACAATCAACGCTGCATAATATCCACTGAACGCCAAAAAGAATCCGACAATCAAATTGATGCTTATTATACGTTCTTTCACTGTTGGCCGGTTAACTTTTTTAGACTCATTATAACTGCCTATGTTTTTAAACATGAGAAACAAGGCTATTGCGGTTTAACTTTAAGGCCGAGGGGAGTCATTGGTTTATCTGTTACCTTTATTGTGAACATGAAATCCTTGGTAGCGTTCCACCATCCTGCTTCTTCATCCCAATTGTTTGGATTATTAATTGCTACATTCCGGCTTGTCCAGATAACGATACCATCAGTAACTTCGCGTAGAGTTTTTAATTCCCGCTCCCAATAACCTCTTGATAATTGTTTCCCTCCAAGTATTTTATTTGAGCCATGGTAATAAGGCCAAATGAAGGCACAAACTGGCTTTCCATATCGACGAGCTTCACTTATTTGCGCTTTCGCGTATTTAACCCACCCTTCGATATCATCGTAAAATGTGTAAACAGAAGGAAAAAGTATATCAACAACATCAGCAATTTGTTTAAGCTGATCATTCTCCTTTTGCCACGCTTTGTATTTATCATTTTCAGCCCCCTTGATGGCACGCCAATAATCGCGCTTTGGCACTATTCCATAGTAACCAACCAGTACCTTAGGATATGCTGACTTTATCCAGAGAACAATCGTTGTCATTTTGGCGATAGTGTCTGCAATTTGTTCTGGTAAACCAATTGTGGGCCAGTGTTCGATATCGAGACAAATAACATTACAGTTTTGCTGAATTGCACCCTGCACCAAATTGAGAAGGTTGGTCTTGTCAGGCAATTGCGTTTTATCATCAGTTTTTCCCCATAAACTTGAAAAGCCAAACAAAGCTATCGGATGAAACCCATACTCAGCTAAACTTGGTTTGTTAACTAATTTGATTGAATCAAACACCCTAAAGTCGGAATCCGCTGCATTTGCTTCAAAGTTTATTGATATACAACAAATAAAAATCAAAAATGACTGCAGAATAAATATCCTATTGTATTTTACATAACATGGACACTCCATGTTCCCCTCCTGGTGTAAGTTCATCAATATGCTGTGCCCCACATAGGGCTTGCCTCTGCAGAATGCATGGGCAGAAAATAATTATAGATGGAGGAAAAAAAGAGAAAGGCGGCTGCTTGTTAAAATATTAAACTTTAGAGCCTACGCATAAACCCTATTATTCTCAAAAATTCTGACAGTTAATTCAAAATACTTCTTGATATATTTTGTAAATTTTACTACACATATATCTACAATTAAGCGAGTTTTGAAGCCAATAACAGCTTTTTTTGCGAAAAAGAAGAACTAACAGTAGTAAAATTTACAAAAACTGCTTAACACAATTCTTGGACATCCAAAATTATGCTCAACTCAAGCACTTTTCCTATTTACCGACAAATTCCCTTGATCCATGTATAGTTCGTAGCAGATGAATTGATACCAAATTTACCCAATTTCTTGCGAATCAAATTGTAAATCATCTGCCCAAAAGTCATCTTCAACTTTACGAATTTTTGCGATTATCTTGGAGCAGGTTTCTGCTGTGACTTTCTCGAACCCATTATCAAGTTGCTTGATCAGATTCTTCATTGTGAAGTCACAATTTCTGGCTATATGATTTTTCACTACCCCCCAACAGATTTCGATTGGTTGCAGTTCCGGGTGATACGGTGGTGTTCTTAAAACTTCATGGCCAAAAGATTTCGCTATTTCATCAATTGCATAGATTGGCTCAGGTACAATTTTTTTCATGATTTCAATAAGCTCAGGCTTCAGGCAGTCATCGCGACAATAAATCTTATTTTGTTCCAGCCAGTCTACGATCTTTTTCCTGGAGCACGAAGGCGTTGGCGATGAATGCTCTGAGAGAATATTATGATAAGGAGCGTTGTCCATCACTATCTGGGAGTTGGTTGGGATATTGGGAAGAAGCATTTCCGTAAACCATTTTTTAAACAATTCCCAGTTCATTTGGCCGTGATAATCTCCTGTTTTTGTAGTGCTTTTAAATACAAGCTTGGCGTTGGGAACCCAACCAGATTTTGTTATAGCATTTATAATGATGAGACGCTCACCTTTCCCTGTGGGCTTTTGCACCCAAGGACCGTCTTCGCCTGAATACCAAATAAAATCATTGCTGTGATTTTTGTTGACGTACGATTCATCCAAGTAGACTTCTGGGCGGATGGTGTTGGCATCGCCCCCTGGTGCGCGATTGTTACGTTTCTTTCGGATATAACGCTGCCTGGCAGCTATTACGTGATCCTTTTCCTTTAAATGCTGAGAACGAGTTCCTTGGCCGAACTCAAACCCCCACCGGTTAAGAGTTCTCGCCAATGTTGTTAAATGAAATGACTCGTCTCTCGACTCCTCTGCCAGGAAATCACGGATGTTTGCAAGAGTTATATGTTCTCCATTTTTGTTAGCGGAGCGAATGAAGGTTCGCACGGCCTCTTGATACGACATACTTACAGAATGAGCAGGGCGGCCACGAACTTTTGTGGGTTTGTCAAGAAGACTCGGATCACGATTATAGTCTGCCATGATCCTCTTGACCGTCGCCTGGCCAATGCCAAGGGCTTCAGCAGTTCTTTTGAAGCTTGGCTCTGAAGGTTGAAACTTGTTTCGATCAAAATATTGCTTAACCGAAACCACATTTTTTTTAGCCTCTGGCGTCAAAGGCTTGCCTCGAATTAAATCCATGCTCTACCTAAAATTCCGTCTGAAATTAAATGGATTTTCTTGATAGAGTAACACAGGAAAACAAAAATAATCAAGTATCAATTCATCTGCTACGAACTATAGTTCATGAGGATGATGAACTCCTATCTGCTTCCCCTGGGGCCGAATGGTATAATCTTCTTAAAAATTTACCATGGGAACCATATCTCCCCATTGCCGTTGATTATTATGATGCACTATACCACTTCAATAAAACACATGGTGATAGAGAAAAAGCTATTGATGTTAATGAGACCGAAGAATCTGCAAAGCAACGACTTCTATTTGGTCGGGCTACCATGAATGAAGATGCTCCTGTGTTGTTTGAAGAAGACTTCATAACTGACCAACTGCCAACTGTATCACCTTCGATGATTGCACCCGGAAAGACACCGGATAGGCTCGGCGGCAGGAAGCCCAAGTGCTTTTTTGCTCTGTTAAAAAGTTTCATAGGCACTTCGCTTATGGGTTTTGAACCCACCCCGGAAAAGGTTCATTTGTTGCTCACCTCGAATTTATCCTTTGCCCGGGTGTGCGAATTTGTCCCAAAGGGACCGGATGACTCGTATTGGTTCAAGAACGTTCCAAGCATTCGAAAGCTGGAACAATTTGATCAAATCATGACCGATTATGGTTTATGGCATCAATGTAAAATTACAGATGTTATTGAAAACATTAAACAAGGCGTCATTAAAAAAGAAAATGTGCTTGTCGGCGACACCACTCATTACCATGCTTACTCGGGTTTTGAGACAGTCACGCATATCGACG
>JAZDPP010000064.1:0-14210 GCA_043797445.1 Pseudomonadota bacterium | reverse complement strand
CGCTTGTGACTTAAAAATTAAAGGAAAACCGGAAGATATGAAGCTTCGCGTCGAGACACGGATGATTATCAATGGCGTTTTGTCGGTAACCATTTCCATAACCAACCGGCTCGCTTTGATTGCGGACTTAATGGATATCAGAAGAGGGTATATCGTGTACTACTTATGAGTGGGGTAGTCGGTGGCAAGGTCAGATAAGCGTGGCCAGATAATTCGTGCAGCTTTGGAACTGATTGCGATTAACGGTTTTCACGATGCTCCGATGGCCATGATCGCACAAAGGGCAAATGTCGGGGCGGGTACCATCTACCGCTATTTCGAGAACAAGGATACGCTCATTCAAGAGTCGTTAAAGGATCTCGAAGATAGGCTTCTTGCGCATCTGCAAGAGGGGTACTCGGTTGAAATGCCGATGCGGGAGCGGTTTATTCACCTTGGCACGCGGCTTCTGCGCTACTTCATAACTTATCCCATCGAGTTTCGTTATCTGGAGCAGTTTCATAACTCTCCTTATGGGGTTGCACACCTCCGGGATAAGCTTTTGGGTAAATCGGAGGACGCTCAAGTTTTCAGCGATTTTTTCAAGCAGGGGATCGCTCAGCAAATCATAAAGGATATCGGATTGGTTGTGCTCTTTGCCTTGGGACTCGGGCCCCTGACCGCCATAGCGCGGGATCATATTTTGGGGTTTATCGAGCTAACCGATTCGCTGATTCTTCGAACGGTCGAGGCTTGCTGGGACGCCCTGAAGCGATAAGCAACAAATTTTAGGTCGTTGATTGTTTTCATTACCGTCGGAAGAAGCCGAAAAGAGAAGATTGGGTATGTCGCCCGATACTCCCGATGAGGAGTTCATACTGCACGTCCTTTTGCACGGTGACCAGGAACTGAAAAGCGTCACCCCTGGTGGACCTGATGCTTATAAGAAGTATCTGTGTTAATGAATGAAACACTGAGCAATGTGAAGGAAATTTACCGAATTTTATTTTTAAATTGATGCCACAAACTTGGATAAAACCGTATTCTCTATCCACTTGATGTCTATATTTCCTGCAATGAACTCAGGCTGCTCGATCACGAACTGCAGAAAGGGAATATTTGTTTCTATTCCCTCTATTTTAAAATCTGCCAGGGCCGTTTTCATATTCGCTATTGCTTCTGCTCGGGTATCGCCTTTAGTAATCAGTTTGGCTAATAATGAATCATAGAACGGGCTGATCGTGTATCCCTGAAAACAGTGTGTGTCCACCCGAATATGATTGTTATTGCCGTCAGGCAAAACAAAATGGGTCATAAGACCGGGCGAGGGCATAAAATCATCTTTGGCATCCTCGGCTGTTACTCGACATTCGATGGCATGCCCCTTGAATTTAATGTCTTTTTGATTCAGTGAGAGAGAGGCGCCAAATGCAATCTGAATCTGCTCCTTTACCAGGTCTACGCCGGTTATTTCCTCGGTAACAGGGTGTTCAACCTGGATGCGGGTGTTCACTTCCATAAAATAAAATTCATTACGATCCTTATCGACCAAGAATTCCACCGTGCCGGCACTGTTGTAACCAATACTTGAAGTTAGTGTTACGGCCGCATCAAGGATTTTATTCCTTAACTCATCGGGAAGATTGGGCGGATGAGCTTCTTCGATTACTTTTTGGTGACGCCTCTGGGTGGTGCAGTCCCTTTGTCCCAAATGGATTACTTTTCCGAAATTATCTCCAATGATCTGTACTTCGACATGCCGCGCATTCTGTACATAGCGCTCTACAAACAGCGTCGCATCGCCAAAGGCTGTCAGGGCTTCATTGGACGCCATATCAAAAGCATTTTTCAGGTTTTTGGTTTCCGTGACAATACGCATGCCACGCCCACCACCGCCGGCAGCTGCCTTGAAAATAACAGGAAACCCGATTTTTTGGACCTGAGCTTCGACTTCACTGAAACTGTTGAGACCTTCGCTACCCTCGGTCATGGGAACATTGTTCTTGCCGGCCAGACGGCGCGCACTTATTTTATCCCCCAATTGCCTCATGGTTTGTGGGCGTGGGCCAATAAAAATGATACGATTCTTCTCACACGCTTCAGGCAGAGCCGGATTTTCAGCAAGGAACCCATATCCAGGGTGAATGGCATCCGCACCGGTCTGTAGAGCAGTATCAATAATCTTCGGTATATTCAGATAACTCAAGGTAACCTGGGGAGGGCCGATACAGACAACCTCATCGGCCAGATTCGCTCCCATACTGTCCTTATCAGCTTCCGAAACAACTAATACGGTCTCTATACCAAGATCCTTGCAGGCTTTGATAATTCGGACGGCAATTTCACCTCTGTTGGCAACAAGCACTTTTCTATTTTTCATAAATTCTTTCACCCCAAAATCTTAAGAGGGAATTTATCATTCCCTCTCGCTTTACCACATGTTTGTTTCATAATCAGGCTGGTGAATATCGTTCCTCATAGCAACCGGGATTGAAAAGATCCCCTTATTTATCCGGGTTGATGAGCATCACCACGTCGCCCTTCTGTACCAAGTGTCCGCTATCCGCAAAAATCTTCTCTACCTTCCCTTTGACACCGGCACTGACGGAACGAAAACACTTCATTATCTCAAGTAAGCAGACTATGGTATCTTCATTAACCTGATCACCTTCCTCCACGAAAGGAGGCTCTCCGGGGCTGGGTCTGCGATAGAAAACACTGCTTACCGACGCCACAATCGGCATGAGGCCATCTGCATTTAATGCGTTCATAGAACTTTACCTCCTAATTTCTACTGACAATTTTATTGATATTTGTTACTCGTCAGCTGTCTGGGGCTGCAAAAGCTGAAACGGTTTCAGACAGTTGATACCTTTTCTCAATTCATCAACACAGGTTCCCATCCGCTGCGAACTTTCTCTATAGATACTTCTTATAAGCCTCAGGTCCACCCGGGGTAACCGACCTCAGTTCCTGATCACCATGCAAAACGACCCTCAGTATGAAGTCCTCGTCGGAATCGTCGGGCGACATACCAAATCTTCTCTTGCAATCCTCTTCCGACGGTTCTGAATTCATGTACTCGACGAGATGGTCGGCTTTTTCTATAATCTGTTTAGCTCCGGGAAGGCTCAAAAGCTTATCTCTGAGGTTTTGATTCATATAGGGAACGCCAGCCTCTTCAATGCCGTAAATACCGGCAGCAAACTTGATCATGGAGTCAAGGCACTGTTCCCAGCGTCCCAACTGTACATTAAGAACAGCCTGAGCCACAATGAACTGCGAGAATGGGGTAATCATGACGGGATACCCCATATCTTCCAAAATACGCGGAATTTCCTCCAGGATTTCCTGGAGCTTTTCCGGGATGCCTAATTGCGCCAGCTGTGTTTTGGTATTGGAGATAACGCCTCCGGGAATCTGGTGTTTATAGCAGAACAAATCAAATGGCAGGGGGTGATTATCAACGGGATGGCCGTAAGCCTTCCCTATTTTCGTAAGACGCTCCTCAATAACTTTAAGTTTTTCTACATCCATGGTGTGGCTTATACCCATTTCCCGGGCATTGTTAATCATGTCGTATACTGAAAGGTGGGAAGAGCCATATGCCAGCGGAGGACAACAGGTGGTAAATTTCCTCACACCCAACTCCATAGCCACCACCGCGTTATATGTATTCAGGCCGTTCATGCCGTGCAAATGGAACTCGAAAGGTGTACCGCCGGAAACCGCCTGTACTGCGGGAAGAAGTGTCCTCATACGTTCCGGAACCAACAACCCATCCACATCCTTGAGGCACAAGCTTATAGGCTTATATGTTTCAACAATGTGCTTCACTCGAGTGACGTAGAACTCGTCCGTATGCCGGGGGCTGTGCCCAATGGCAAGATAGGGTATGGGTTCAATTCCCAGTGATCGAAGCAAAGGGAATAAAATCGGGTAGGTGTTCTTGATTTCGTCTTCAGTGCAGCACATTAGCGCGTACTGGTTGAGGTTTGGCAGCCATGCTTTGAATTGGCGGTTAATCATCTTTATCATGGTTTTATTTTCAGCCTCTCCCGTGATATCGATCGCCATACCCATGGGAATATAGATAAAGTTCGACTTCGAATTTTTTACTTTCTCCTTGAACATTCTATAGAGGTCTCGGGGATCTTCTTTAAAGAAGCGAGCTTGAATCATAGGCTGGGCGGCATGCACCGGAAGATTGACGGAATAATAACCGGCTTCTGATATTTCTTTTACAACCGGCTCCATCATATGATAACCCATCATCATTCCCCAGAGACTTTGCGTTCCGTCACGCAGGCTTTCATCGACTAACTTAAGCGTGTTATCTACACTCATTGCCCTTCCTTTCTGCCACTGTTTATGACCTAAGAATTGAGATGAATACCACAATAACCTATTTGACACTGCCGTTTTATGACTGGCAAGACATGGCTTTCACAATCAAAAACAGACATCGTTACCTCCGTTCCTTAATTTTCTCAGACGCTAACAATTATTAGGATGACGTCTGGTTTTCTCTTGTCCTCAAGGTCCCTTCCCCTCTGCGAGGGATTTATTAGAACCGCCTTCATCCATTGGCGAAGAGTGGTTCCGAGCCTTGGACGAGAGCTGTTAGAACCGCTTCTGCTCGATAAGGGTCATATGCGCTTTGGGTTTGTGATAACGCAACGGGTGTGCCAGTTCGGAGAAAAATGTCACTTTGTAATACAAGTTATAGTTTTAATAGGAAATTTATGTTATTTGCGGAAACGTTGACAGAACAAAAACATGGAATACTTCCGCCGCTATTAGGAGGCATTCCACCATAATCGGAGGGACTTCGCGATTATGGTCTTGTTGACGGCAAATTCAAGCGCCTCGATCGTCCCACAGAATCCACAAAAGGACAGCAACTCCTCTTGCTCATGAGGTTGAAAGTTTCAAGCGGGGAAAGATGATAGATGCTTTTGGCAAGAGTCAGCGGGGCTTATCCCGCCACTTCCGGTGGAAGATGTGCAAATAGCGGAGGCGGATTCGATGCCGAGCTGCATCTATATCCCGTTAATTCAACAGTAATTTAAAGTGGTTCTGATTTATTTCTTCTTGTTGTCCCGCCGGGCATAGTATTTGCTGTGCGTTAAAAGTAACGATGTGGCGCTTTCCAAGTAGCCACCCATGCCATGAAGGCCGGTCGGTATTTTCCTCGAATGGGAAAATGATGAAGACAAGCGAACCGTGAGTTTTTGGGTATTCATTTCGGAATATGCAAACCACAGGTCCAGATGATTTTAGATAGAAGTTATAAAATGGAAATTGCAAAGGAGGGGAGAATTGAAAACAAGGACTTTTAAAAAAGGACGTCGACAGTTTTTAAAAGGGTCACTGGCGGTCGGCGCAGCCGGGCTGCTGGGAGGTTTTCCTGAAAGTGCTGCGGGTGCCGCGGAGAATGCCCCCCCATTGGAAAAGGCGCCTGGAGAGAGAATCAACCAAGGCAAAACATATCCTTTTGAGACCCCTCCTGCGCCGATTCCGAAAAGCGATATCAAAACATCTCGCAATGCCGATGTGGTGATCTTAGGCGCCGGGATATCCGGATTATGCGCGGCATACTCAGCCGCCGAACGCGGCGCAAATGTGGTTCTGCTTGAAAAGAGAACCACATTTACCGTTCACGGGGGATTTAACGGGGCGGTCGGCGACCGGGTTCACAAATCGCAAAAAGTCGATATTCCGAAAGACCAGATAATGGCCGAAATCATGCGATTCGGCGCATATCATCCCAATGCGAGATTGATCCGTCTCTGGCTGAATGAAAGCGGCAGGGTGATGAACAACCTGCTCGATATGGCCGACAAGGCGGGAATAAAATATGTTCTGGATACGGACACCAAATTTCATTGGCCTTACAAGGAATACCCCCTCGCGATTCAATTCATGCCATTCATGAATCAAACGCTAGCCCGGATGCTGGAGAGTAATATCATCGATATGGGCGTCGAGATTCTTTACGGAACCCCTGCGGTTCAATTGATAACGGATGGGAAAAACAGGGTCACCGGTGTCATCACCCGGGGGAAAGAGGGCTATGAGCAAATAAACGCCGCCAAAGGCGTAATTATTTGCACAGGGGGGTACGGAAACCATCCTGAAATGATTGAAAAATACGCCCCCCGCGCACTTAAGGTGGTCGAGAACGCTTACCGGGAAGCGTCCAACACCGGCGACGGCATCATCCTGGGAATGTGGGTCGGCGCCGCAAAACAGGAAACCGCCTGCCCCATGCTATGGGACGGGTTTGTCCGCGGAAATGATTTATTTGTTTCCATTGCGCGGCAACCGTTTTTGAACGTCAATTTGTCGGGTGAACGGTATGCCAATGAAGATGCGCCCTTTGGATACACTGCCAACCAGGATATCCAGCAACCGGGAAGTGCGAAATGGACGGTGTGGGACGCAAAATGGAACATGGACAAAGATAAGCTCCACGGCACGGTCTGTGAAAACATGTCTACGCCTTCCATTCTGTGGAATGAAAAGAGCTACGATGAATGGAAGAAAAAGGGCGTGATTATCGAAGCAAATACGCTCGAAGACCTTGCCGGCAAGATGAAAGTCCCCAAAGAAACGTTTCTGGCGACTGTCAAGCGGTATAATGAATTGGCCGCAAAGGGGGTAGATGAGGATTTTGGCAAAGATCCGGAGAAACTGACCACCATTGTTCAACCGCCCTTTGGCGCCGCAAAAACGGGAACAGGTTTGTTGGTGACCCTTGACGGCCTTCGCATTAACACGGACCTGCAAGTCCTCAATACCGAGGGACACCCTATTGCCGGGCTATATGCCGCAGGGAATGCGTCCGGTGATTTTTTCGCCAACGACTACCCGATTACCTGTATCGGTGTCAGCCATGGCAGGGCCATTACGTTCGGTTGGCTGGCCGGGGAAAAGGTCGCCGGAGTATAATAATCCCCCGAGGCGTAAGGGGAATCGAAATTACCAATATACCGTTTATCGTGCTCTTGCTTTGCTCTTAACCTTAATCTGTCTCATCGTGTTTGTTTAGCGTTAACTACAAGTTCAAAGAGGTATCGATGACTCCGAATACAAGTGGAGATTTAAGCGCGAAATTGCTTTTCATTCTATTGTTACTTTTACTGTCGACAGCTGTGGCTTGCAGCGGCGGAAAGGTTTCGGTTTCTACGACAACGCCTGCCCTTTCTCAACGGGATACAGACAAAAAAACCGTGCCATTCGTCTGGAACGAAGAGAAAGCCTGCACCGCGTGTCACGTGCTTGAGGGAAGATCGATGACAAGGGAAAGCATGCTGGCCTTTCGACACGCCGGTGCAGGAGAAAATTGCCTGACCTGTCATGATGCGGCTGATTTGAAAGACACGCACAAAGGTTTCGCCGAACAAAGCGTGGCCAGGATTCAAACAAAAAAATATCCCCAGGCCTTCTGCTTCAAATGCCATGGCAGTTATGAGAAACTCATCGAATTGACCAAGGACAGCAAGGTCTGTACGGATAAAAAAGGAAATGTGGCGAACCCGCACGATTCGCACCTGGGAGTATCGGATTGTTTCAACTGCCACAGAATACACAGAATGTCGGCCGGGGTAAACCACTGCTATTCCTGCCATCACGCCAATGTCTTCGAATGCGGAACCTGCCATCCGATTCCCGCTTCGAAGCATTGATAGATAGAACATATTCAAGCGATTCAGTCGCTGCAATGAATGGCAAAATCCGGTAGTTCGGACCAGCAAACTACGATAGGGGTAAAACAAGATGCGTTTTGAAAAGATTGCAGTGATAGGCGCAGGTGCCATGGGAGCAGGTATCGCCCAAGTGATGGCTGCGGCCTCGAAGCAAGTGGTATTGATTGATGTTTCCGAGGAGTTTGTGAAGAGCGGCCTCAAAAGGATCGAAGGTGGATTTGCCTCGGAGGTAAAAAAGGCAAAGATAATTTCTGAGGAAAAGGACCGCCTGATGGGGCTGATTGCCGGAAGCGTTGATCAGCGTGACGCAATGGGCGCCGATCTGGTCATTGAAGCCATTATCGAAGACTGGAAGACAAAAGCAGAGCTCTTCAAAAATCTGAATAAATTTTGCGGCGCCGATGCGGTTTTCGCGACCAACACCTCGACACTCTCTGTGGCGGACCTTGCGGCGTTTTCCGGCAGGCCCGGAAAATTTCTCGGTCTTCATTTCTTTAACCCTGTTCCGGTAATGAAGCTGGTCGAGGTCGTGCCCGGACTTGATACTGAACGTGAAATTGTGGATGGCGCGGTTTCCGCCATGAAAGAGATTAAGAAAGTGCCTGTCCTCGTTCAGGACTGTCCTGGATTTTTAGTTAATCGAATCCTTCTCTCTTACATAAATGAGGCGGTTCTGGCAGCGGAAGAAGGTGTTTCGCCGGAGGTCATTGATGGAGAGATGAAGAAAATAGGTTTTCCCATGGGTCCACTGGAACTCTCCGACATGGTTGGATGGGACGTGAGTCTCCATTCCTTTCCCATTCTTCGCCAAGCCTATGGGGATCGGTTCCCCGCATTGAGACTCGTTCAGAAACTTAACGACGCGGGACGACTTGGCAGAAAGAGCGGTAAGGGCGTCTACGTCAACGGCCGGAGCGACCTCGAATTTCAGGAAATGGTCGACTCTATAGGTGCCAGGAAAACCGCTTCTCAATTCACTGCCGACCGACTCATTCTGAAGCTGATCAATGAGGCGATCTACTGTCTTCAGGAGGGAGTGGCAAGCGCCGAGGATATTGATCGCTCCATGGTTATCGGCACCGGTTTCCCGAACAAAGCCGGCGTCGGTGGACCGCTCCGCTGGGCTGATGAGAAGGGTTTGGACTGGGTGCTGACTTCCCTGAAAAGTCTGGCCGCAACCGAAGGAACAAGGTTTTGGCCCCATCATCTCCTCCGGACTTATGTGGCCTCGGGACGCTTGGGAAGAAAGGCGGGCAGAGGGTTCTTTGCTTATTAGCGAGAGATCAAAGATGGAAGGATGGATGGATTGAGCCATGTATTGCACGAAAGGTGGACTTAGAATTCGAGCGGTTACGGAAAAAAGAGGATTGAACGGAGGATATGTATATGAATGAAGTAGTTATCGTCAGCGGCATGAGGACTCCGGTAGGTGATTTTATCGGTTCACTGAAAGAGCTGAATCTCGTTCAGCTGGGCGTGATCGCTCTCAAGGCTGCCATTGAACAAGCAAAGATCGATCCGGGCCTGATCCAAGAAGTGGTCTGTGGTACCCCGGACATGGCAGGGGCCAAAGCGAATCCCGGCAGACAGATAGCCATCCTTTCAGGCTGTTCGTGGGAAACGGTTGCCTGCACCGTTAACCAGCAATGCGTTTCTTCGCTCAGGGCGGCGGATATTCTGTACAAAGAGATTCTCCTGGGGCACGCGGATGTAGGGGCCGTGGTAGGTGCTGAGAGTATGTCAAATGTTCCATATTATGTAATGGGGGCCCGTGCGGGGTTCAAGATGGGCAGCCAGCAACTCGTCGATGGCCTGTATAACGACGGTTTTATGGATGCCTTCTACAATATCCACATGGGTGAAACGGCAGAAAATGTGGTTAAGATTTATAATATCTCCCGCGAGGAGCAAGACGAATTTGCCCTCATGAGCCATCACAGAGCCTGCGAAGCCATCAACCGGAAGACCAATGCGGGCGAAATTATTCCCGTAGAGATCAAATCCAAAAAAAGGACCACTCTTTTTGATTATGACGAACATCCCCGGCAGGGTCTCACGATGGAGGACTTGGCAAGATTGAAACCGGCCTTTATAAAAGACGGGACAGTCACGGCAGGCAACGCTTCCAGTCTCAATGATGGAGCGGCAGCTCTTATCATGATGACGCTCGATAAAGCCAAAGAGCTGGGCATCAAGCCTCTGGCTCGTATCGTTGCTTCGGGTTCCGCCGCCGTTGATGCAAAGATAATGGGGATGGGGGTGGTCCCTTCGGTAAGAAAGGCCCTCGGTTTTGCAAATCTCCCCATTGAAGCCATCGACTATTGGGAAATCAACGAGGCTTTTGCAGCCCAGGTCATCGGATGTAACCGTGAACTGAAAATCCCGCTCGATAAGATGAATGCCAACGGCGGCGGCATTGCTATTGGACACCCCGTCGGAATGACCGGGGCGCGTCTTCTCGTCTCCCTTATACACGAGATGAATCGAAGAGGTGTGCGGTATGGGGGGGCCTCGCTTTGCGGAGGAGGGGGGCCCTCTACCGCCATGATTATAGAAAGATATGCCACCTGATGGAGAGAACAGGTGTTTGTCCGGTGTGAGAGATTCTCTGTGTCCATACGGGGTAGTGAGCGAGTCCTTAAGGAGGTAACGGAATGGAAAACGATGTAGTGCTCTATGAAAGGCAAGGCCCTATAGGCCTCATAACAATCAATAGACCTGAAGTGAAGAATTCGCTGAATATGTCGATTTTTCAAGCCCTCAGCGGTATACTCGACGCAGCTTCGATGGACGAGGAGACACGGGTACTTGTCATAACAGGGGCAGGGAATGCCTTTGTCGCTGGAGCTGATATTAATGAACTTCTCGAATACGATACTCAAGCCGGCTGGTCAGCCTCTCGCTATCAGCAATCGGTTTTTGATAAATTAGAGAGACTCGGAAAACCAACGATTGCCGCCATCAATGGGTTTGCCCTGGGGGGCGGGTTGGAGCTCGCACTTTCATGCACCCTGCGAATAGCTTCGGCAGGGGCAAAACTGGGTTTTCCCGAACTGGGATTGGGGATTATCCCCGCATTCGGAGGAACGCAGCGTCTGGTAAGGGTTGTAGGCCATGCAACCGCAGTGGAAATGATCCTCTTTCGTTCGGTACTGGATGCCGAATCCGCGCATGCCATGGGGCTCGTAAATCTCGTCGTAGACCAAGATCAGATAATGATGAAGGCAAAAGAATGGGCCGGTAATCTTGCCTTATTGAGCCCCGTGGCCGTTCGTCTCGAATTGGAACTGCTGAACCAAACGGTGAAAAAAGGTTTTGATGAAGGGTTGGCCCTGGAGTCTGCCCTGGCAGCCCTTGCCGTTGCCTCGCCTGAGGCAAAGGACCTCCTTGGGCGCTTTGTAAAAAAAGGAAAAGGGAAATAGATTGGTTGATGGAAATCAAAGTTGCTTTCCAAGGCGGTCATAATGCTTTCAGACGTTTGAAAATAATCATTAAAGGAACTTTTCATGAGTAAAAAAATCATTATTACGGCAGCGCTTTCGGGCGCAACCACCGTTAAAGAGCATAACCCCGCCGTCCCTTATACGGCTGAAGAATTTGCAGCAGAAGCAGCCCGGTGCTATAAGGCGGGTGCCGCCATGGTGCATGTGCATGCCCGTCTGGATGATGGCACGCCCACCCACGAGATCGGTAAAATTAGGGCCACCCATGACGCCATCAAGGAAAAGACACCGGAGCTGATCGTCAATATCTCTTCGGCCGTTGGCAGGGGCAAGACGCCGGAACAGCGGATTGCACCCATTGTGGCCATTAAGCCTGAAATGGCATCCCTTAACACCAACAGCATGAACTTCGCCTCTATTCACTGGAAAACCGGTGAGATTTTAAACGATTACCTCTTCGACAACACCTTCTTCATGCTGCAGGATTTTTCCAAAGCCATGGAAGAAAACGGCACAAAACCCGAAATTGAGGTGTACGACATGGGCGGGCTTGACAACGTCAAGCTGGTCATGAAGCAAGGCATGTTTTCAAATCCCATGAATTTCAACTTTGTCATGGGCGTACACGGCGGAGCGCACTTCCGTCCCGACCTGTTTGCGGCGCTGGTCAATGCCTTGCCGCCGGGAGCCAACTTTACCGGCTGTGGTGTCGGCAAAGACGAGTTTCCCACCATCATGCAGTCGGCGCTGATGGGCGGCCACATGAGGGTGGGACTTGAAGACAATGTGAAGCTGCCAAACGGAGAGCTTGCAAAAGGCAGTTATGAACTGGTGGCCTGCGCGGTCAAAATAGCTGAAGTGCTAGGCTTGGAGTTGGCGACTCCGGATGAAGCACGGGAAATCATGGGGATTTCAAAAAGATAAAGTCGCAACTCTCAACAAGCTGAATACCTGATATAGAGACACACGGAGAAAATAGCGTGGCACACGATTACGAAGATATTCTGGTATCGAAAATCAATGGCGTTGCTACCATTATGGTTAATCGGCCTGAAAAACTCAATGCGGTTCGGCTCCAGACAATGATAGAAATCGGTGATGCATTGCGGAATATCGAAACCGATGAGCAGATTCGGGTGCTGGTGCTGACCGGTGCCGGCGACAAAGCTTTCGTCGCCGGAGCCGATATAGCCATCATGGCCCGAGAACCGAACTACATCCGGACCCTGCATGAGTTCCCTAAAGCACAGGAAATTACGTGCCAACTGGCAAATTTTTGTATGCCTGTCATCTGCAGGATTAATGGGTATGCGCTGGGAGGAGGCACGGAACTGGCCCTTGCCTGTGACATTCGGATTGCATCGGACAATGCAGTGTTGGGGTTACCGGAAATTAAGCTTGGTATCATTCCCGGTTATGGCGGCACTCAGCGCTTACCAAGACTCATCGGCATGGGAATAGCCAAGCGGATGATTTTTACGGGCGAACACATCCGTGCTGAAAAAGCACTTGAAATCGGCCTGGTGGATGAAGTGGTTCCACTTGAAGAACTCGATCAGGCCGTTCTGCGTCTGGCGGAAAAAATTGGGCGCCACAGTCCCGTGGCCCTTCATCTGGCAAAGTCCGCAATGAATAAGGGCATTGAGGGAAACCTTGTCACCGGCCTTGAGCTGGAGACGAGATGCTTTTCTCTTTGTTTTGGCACTCAGGATCGCGTGGAGGGAATGAACGCATTTTTGGAGAAGAGAACCCCGGAATTTAAAGGCAAATAACTTAGGATCGGTTGATGTGTGCGCTTTGTGATAAAAGAGTTATATCCCGCTATATACTTTAGAAAAAGCGGCCTTGGTCATCGTATCGGCCACGCCAGGGTATTTTTTCCAGACTGGCAGGAACTCGCTGTCGCTCAAACAGCCTGCCGCTCTTCCAAAAAGACCCTGGCGCGGCCTTCCTGCCGTGGGAAATTGGCCGAAACGATGATCAAGGCCGAAAAAGCAACCCCGGCGGAGGCGCGCCCCATTCATGAGTTAATAAAGGACGAATATGTTTTACAACCGGAGAAATCTGAAATTTGTGCTCTACGAAATGCTCAAAGTTGAGCAATTAGCGGGGTATGACTATTACAAAGAACATTCGCGGGAAAACTTTGACGCCATTATCGAAGTTGCCGAACAGATCGCCACCAAATATTTTCATTCTCACTATCAGGAATTGGACAAGAATGAGCCGGTGGTGGTCGACGGCCGGGTTATAATAATGCCTGAGGTGAAGCGAGCCATTGAGGCTTTTGCAGAGGCCGGTTTTTTTGCCGGTCACCATAGTGAAAAAATAGGCGGGATTCAGCTTCCCTGGGTCATCAATCAGGCCTGCTTCTCTATTTTTCAGGCAGCTAATATTTCCTCCATCGCGTACCCGTTTCTGACCATTGCGGCGGCCAACTTGCTTGAGGCATTCGGTTCGAAAGTGCAGAAGGAACTCTATCTTCCGCCGATGCTGGAAGGACGATGGTTCGGGACAATGGCACTGACCGAACCCCAGGCGGGCTCTTCGCTTTCAGATATTACAACCACCGCGGTTCCGGGGACTGATGGCCAATACCTGATCAGAGGCAACAAGATGTTCATTTCCGGAGGCGAACATGAACTGTCAGAGAATATTATTCACCTTGTCCTGGCCCGTATCAAGGGGGCACCGGCCGGGGTAAAGGGGATATCTTTGTTCCTGGTGCCGCGTTATCATGTAAACCCCGATGGCAGCCTTGGCGGACATAACGATGTTGCGTTGGTCGGACTTATCCATAAAATGGGGTACCGGGGTACCACCTCGACCGCCCTTAACTTTGGCGAAAATGGCTGTTGTGTCGGTTATCTCATCGGCGAGGTTAACAAGGGCCTCAATTACATGTTTCACATGATGAACGAGGCCCGTATCGGGGTCAATGTCATAAAGTTAAGAAAAGTGAGCAATATATTCTTGTAAAATAAGTATATTATGCTATAGTCGGAAGTAATATCAACTCATATCTTACCTTGTGAAAGGAGAATAAATGTCAGAAAAAATTAAAAAGCAAAGTGAA
>JAZDPP010000063.1:0-7849 GCA_043797445.1 Pseudomonadota bacterium | reverse complement strand
GCACTGGTGGAGCATATCCGGTCATGACTTCGGCAAGGTTCAGGTGAGCACGGATGACGGGGTGACATGGGAAGATCTCTCCGGTAAGTTTGAGACGACGAGCAGCGGCCAGTGGACGCGGGCGACGTTGGACCTGAGCGCCTATGCCGGCCAGAGCGTGCGGATCGGGTTCTACTTCGAAACGCATGGATATAGCGAATGGAACGGTTATAAAGTCGACGTCAGCACCGGCTGGTATATCGACGAAGTCGAACTCCGCACCGGTCCAGATCGCTTCAATGATCCAGAGGATTTCGAAGCATCGTGGGGTGATTGGTCTACCGACAGCTATTCAGTATGGCAGATCGGCGAGCCGACCAGCGGGCCACCGATCATTAATGAGAGCCGGGCGCATTCCCCTGTTTCGGTCGCAGCCACAAAGCTCAACGGTAATTACTCAGCCAATGTCAATGGACGTTTGTTGAGTCCACGATTCACGGTTCCATCTGTTGCAGGCGATGAACGGGTGATTTTGAGGTTCTGGCAATGGTATCAATATGGAACCGGAGACTCAGGAACAGTCCAAATCAAAGGTGAATATGATACGGAGTGGATGGATCAACATATAGCCGCTTCCAGCGGCACTTTGACGGAATGGCAGATCGATACCGTTGATTTAACCGCGTATCAGGGGCAGGAAGTACAAATCGGTTTCTTTCACTCGGCAAATAGCGATGCCTCGGTCGGCGCCGGCTGGTATATAGACGATCTCAGCCTTTCCAGGACATCCCCCAGCCGATTAGCGCTCAATGACGAATCGCCTGCTTCCCGGAGTTTTACGGAAAACAAACAGGGACAGTATTTCATTATCCAGGTTCCCCCAGGCGGCCATTTACGTATCGATCTCGACGATCTGGACGGAGAGGGCATCAACGAACTCTACATCCGCCGCGGCGCATTGCCCACACCGGGCAGTTATGACTATAAATTCAAGACAACCGGCGCTGACCAGTCGATTTTTATTCCGGATGCCGGGGCCGGAGATTGGTTCATTCTCGCTTACAATGACTCTGGGCCATTACCCGGAGATTACACCTTAGAGGCGGAGACCAGTCAAGGCATTATGCTTGAAGCCTTGGAACCGACGCAAACCGGCAACACCGCTTCCGGAGCTGTTCGGATCTCGGGCGCCGGATTCACCCCCGACAGTACCGTGGTCCTCTTGAGCGGAAATAGCGCCTATTCTGCAACTGATGTCGCCGTTGTTTCCAGCAGCAGCATCGTAGCGGAATTCGATTTTACCACCATTCCGCCCGGTAGCTACACGCTTCGGGTTACCAGCAAAACAAGCACCGGTGATCTTCCCTTCTCGATCTTTGCCGGCGGTGAACCGAAACTGACGACCCATATTATTGTCCCGCGGACGGTGGGGTATCATAACGTCGCCACCATCTGGGTGGAGTATGCAAACGAAGGGGACGTCGCCATGCCCGCGCCATTGCTTGAAGTTTCCGGTCAGCAAAACGGCAGGCGCGCCGCCATTCTCACCCTTGACGAATCACGCCTGGTGCAGGGTTTCTGGACATCGGCCATGCCGGTCGGGTTTTCCAACTCGGTTCAGTTCCTCGGACATGGTAAGACCCCCGGCATTCTCCAGCCTGGCGAGTCGGGCCGGGTCCCGATCTATTATGCGGGTTGGCAGAGGCCCTATGATTTCAGGTATCCGCCTATCCGGTTCGACCTGAGCGTGCTGACCGCGGACAATGCCGCCACCATTGACTGGGAGGCGCTTAAAGATTTCATGAGACCCCCCGGCATTTCCGCGGAGGCCTGGGAGTCGGTATTCAATAACCTCGCCGCTCAGACTGGAGATACCTGGGGCGATTATGTCCGCATGTTGAATCATAATGCACAATACCTCTCAAAACTGGGGCAGACCGTCACGGATATCCGGGATCTCTTGTCATTTGAAATCATGCAGGCAATCGGTCTGAATCTTTCGGGAATGCTTTCGAGCAGCGTTGACGCCCAGGTTGAGGCGCCGGGGGTGTCACTTTCCTTTACCCGTAGTTTTGGAACGGACATCCCATCACGTTTTGAAATGGGCCGACTGGGAAGGGGCTGGTCGGATAACTGGAGTCTGTCTCTTAGTGTGGCGGATGACGGCACCGTGACAATGAAAGGGCCGAACAGATCTAAACGTGTTTTCCAGCCGGACAGCCGGAATGCTTCTTACTTTTCAGAAAACGGTGACCATGCCATCCTTACATCCTTGGGTGGCGGTGCGCTCTCGTTAACCGAAAGCGACGGCTCCCTTTATGTTTTCCGGTCCGATGGCAAGCTGGATTACAAAGAGGACACACACAACAATCGGATCACCTGCATCTGGAGCGGTGAGCAACTGACGCGGCTTTCCCACTCCGCCGGCCCGTTCCTCGATTTTGGCTATACCGGATCTCTTATTTCTTCCGTAACCGATTCCCTCGGCAGACAGACAACCTTGACCTATGACGACGCTGGAGAGCATTTGCTGTCAACCACCGACTATCTGGATAAAACCACCACATATGCCTATGGCACCGGTGCCGCCGATGAACATGCCCTCACTTCCGTTGTTCATCCGGACGGTACGCAGACCACTTATATATACGACGGTTTTGGCCGGCTCTCCAAAAAAACCGGCTGTTGCGGATCGCCCGAATGTACGATCCATACCTATGACGATGCGGGAAAAGTCACTGCCACGGATGCATTGGGAAATGCCAGCCAATTCTATCTCGACCATCGGGAGCGAATCTGCCGCACAGTCAACCCGCTTGGCCACGTTACCTCCAGGGTTTTTGACGCTGACGGAAACCTCATCCAGGCGACAGATCCGGCGGGCGGTTTCCAAAAGTTTGAATATGACGAGAGGGGTCATCTTAGCAGTGAGACCGACGCCCTCGGCAACATTACCCGCTACAACTACACGACGTTCGACCGCTTGGCTACAATAACCGACGCGAAAGGGAATGTGACCCGATACGAGTATGAAAGCGATGGCGATCTTGCTTCGATCACTTATGCCGATGGAAGAGAGGAAAGCTGGAGCTATGATACCGGCGGCAATAGACTCTCGTGGACCAACCGTCGGGGCCAGACCATTACCTACAGCAACAATATGATAGGCCAGTTGACGGCTCGAAGTTATCCTGACGGCACTATCCATGCGTTTAACTATGACGAAAAGGGAGATCTTGCAAGCTATACCGATCCCCTCGGAACCACAACCCGGGCATATGATGACCAAGGGCGCCTGGAAAAGATAACCTACCCGGGCGGCCGATGGCTGCAATATACTTACGATGAAGCCGGCCGTCGCGCATCTATGACCGACCAGCTGGGTCACAGGACGAATTATCAATACGACGCCCAGGGCCGTCTCGCAACATTAACGGACGAGTCAGGGGAGGAAATCGTTCGCTACGAATATGATGCTGCAGGACGCGAGTCTCGAAAAACTCTGGGAAATGGCGTCTATACCACCTACACATACGATGCGGCCGGTCAGGTGCTCGCGCTTTCCAACCTGAAGCCTGACGGCAGCATCCTCTCTCGCTTCGCTTACACTTATGACAGCCGCGGCCGCCGCACGACCATGACAACAACTTACGGTGAGGGTGATCCGCGGACGGACCTTGCCGGGACATGGACCTATGACTACGACGACACGGGCCAGCTTATCGGCTGGACCGCACCGGACGGACGTCGTGTGGACTATACATACGATGCACTGGGCAACAGGGTAAATGTCAGCGATAATGGCACTGATACGGCGTATTTGGCCAATAATTTGAACCAGTACACCCAGGCAGGGGAAGAAAGATATCAATACGATGCCGATGGAAACCTGATAAGCCAGGTCACTTCCGAGGGGACGATTACATATGAATGGTCGGCTGACAATAAGTTGCTTAGAGTGTCAAAGCCTGAGGGAGTGTGGGAAAATTTTTATGATGCCAATGGGAATCGTGTGGGGATTGCTGATGATGGGGGCGTGAGAAATTACATATTCGATCCAGTTGGCGCAGGAAATATTGTTAGTGAGTATCAACAAGGAGACGTTTCACCGATAGCTCGCTTTGATCATGGAAGAGGACTATTGTTACGGAGAAACCCGTCAGGAGTAGCGAGTTTTTATAGTTTTGATGCTATTGGCAGTGCGAGCGACATTATCGATACCACAAATACTATTCAAGGTTCATACGTATACCAACCTTTTGGAAAATTATTATTCGACGCGTCCTCATTTGGCAATCCTTTTCAGTTTGTGGGTGCCTTTGGAGTCGCGGTTAGCGATGGAAATCTCAACCAAATGAGAGATAGATTCTATGATGCATCTATCGGCCGTTTTTTATCCACTGATCCAATTGGAATCGATGCTGGCATTAACACATATATGTATGCTCAGAACAATCCGGTCATTTTCATAGATCCACTTGGAAAACAAGCATCTGTTGGTACGAATACATGCTGGCAAATCTATCAATTTAACTCTGGGTTGTGCAATTCGGGTGTGACACCAATTGACCAAATCTGCATAGGAAATGCATACCGTTTGTTCCTGCAATGTTTATATAGTTGGGATGATTCACCACCGGGTGGACGCCGCTGTAAAAAGTGCATCGAACGGTGTACCCCTCAAACAGGTTGTTACCAGGCTTGTGTGGAGGTTCCATGCAGTGGAGGAAACAATGGTGGGGACAGCGGAATACCGGATATACCATCATCAGGTGGAGGCGGCTCCGGCTCTTCAAGTGTTGCTCGACCGAAAGACCCAAACGACCTTCTTGGTCCTGCTGGCTATGGCCCGCTAAATTATTTAGTAAAAACTGATCTTCTTCCTTATCGAATAAACTTTGAAAACGAATCCGGCGCCACGGCACCGGCTCAGATCGTATCGGTCAGCAACCAGTTAAGCACAAATTTCGACTGGCCCACCTTTGAGCTGACCGAGATCGCATTTGGGGACCGGTTCATTGCTGTCCCACCGGGCACCCGGCACTTCACGGCGGTAGAAAAGATGACCTATAACGAAGTCACCTTCGAAGTGCATATCGAAGCGGGAATCTCTCTATCTACCGGCGAGGTGTATGCGCGATTCACGGCACTCGATCCTCTCACCGGTCTGCCGCCGGCGGTAGAAATTGGCTTTTTGCCTCCTGAAGATGGCACCGGCCGAGGACAGGGGCATATCAGTTATACCATCCGGTCTCAATCCAGCCTGGCTGAAGGAACGGAAATCCGCAATATCGCCCTGATCGTCTTCGACGGCCAGCCGGCTATTGCCACGAACCTGGTCGATCCCCATGATCCGTCCAAGGGAACTGATCCCGATAAGGAGGCACTGGTTACGATCGCCCCTGATGCGGTGAGCCTGATTGTGGAGAGCACGACCGGAGGCGGCGTAATCAGCCCCGCGGAAACTTCATCTTCTCATGGATGGGGAGAAAGGGTGGTCCTTAAGGCCGCAGCGGATACGGGCTATCGATTCACCGGTTGGACGGGGAATGTTGATACCATCGATGATATCACTGCCGCTGAAACGACCCTAATGATGTATGGTGATTTTTCGATTACTGCCAATTTCGAAAGCGATGTGATCGATGTGGCGTTGCGGAAGGGATTTAATTTAATCTCCATTCCCGGTGATATTTCGGCTAAGCCTGATCTGAAGGATTGGCTGGCGGACCTTGGGGATAACACCGATATCGAAAAGGTTTTGGGGTATGATCCACAGGCCGGCAAGTATGTGGCATTGGTTCCCGGGAATCCGGATAATCCCAGCTTTACGCTTAAGGGTGGGGACGGACTTATCGTCAATGCGAAAAAAGAGAAGATCGTGACGTTTGATCATATTCAGTGTCTGTCTTATAACCTCGTTCCCGGCACCAACCTGATCGGCATTGCATGCCCTGAGAGTGGATATACCGCCTTTAAATTCCTTGAGGCGCATCAAGGCCAACATGTCACAAGCATCCAGCGCTTCGCTGCCGATAAGGGCGCTTTTGAAACCGCCGGGATCGATCCGCAGGGTATTGTGGCAGGGATTGATTTCCCGATTGTCGCCGGCGAAGGGTATATTGTTATGAAGAAAGAATGATGGAAGAGCGGTCCGGGTGAAGCGGAGATTCAAGCATCGCGCCGTCGGGGAGAGGGGGGCTTTTTCGAAGCCGGCTGCTTTGCCTTTGCGGATTTGGCTATGATTATCGTCAAAGGTGACATGGAGACATTGTGGGTCTGTTAGGAAACCGGGAAATATGGTCTACCATTTTGTATCGTTGAATTGCGTGTTCGCCATTGTGCTTAAAACGTTGGCTTTTTTAAAGATCCTGATCGATGGCTTCATGTTGAAACCGTTTTTGGGTAAGAGCGACCAAGCGTATCGAATTCTCTTTGCTATTGCTTTTTTTTGGAGCGGTTTATCCCTTTTTTGCGAAAATGTCGCCGCCGAGAGGACGCCGATATTCCATGGCCGATTCTATGCTTCAGCCGCCGTGGCCGAAACCGCACAGCCCCCACCCGAACGATCCAGGCCGCCGGAATTAATCAGGCAAAAAAAATCAACTCCCGATTCCGGCTTTCGAATCTCCGTGGAATCGGTCATGAAGCAATTTAATAAAGGGGAAAAAATACTGCTGGTTGATGTCAGGAGCCAAAATGCCTTTGAGGGCTATCGAATCCCCGGCTCCATGAATATCCCTCTGTATACCCTCAAGTCAAAGGTCTATCTGAAACAAAAGCCGGTCATTCTGGTGAATGAAGGATTTGCTGTTCTGAACCTGGAAAGAGAGTGCCTGCGTCTCAAGGAAGCGGGGTTCAAGGATGTGAAGTTTCTGAAAGGAGGGCTGAATGCCTGGAGAGCGGGCAGAGGACGAATCGAAGGCGATGTTTTCGCCATGAAGGGGTTGAACCGTATTTCTCCAAATCTCCTGTTCACGGAAAAAGAAAATGGGCGGATGCTGCTGATGGACGTGTCGGATTCCGGAAATGCCAAAAACAGATCCGTGTTTCCTGAAGCCGTCTCCATTCCTTTCAACATGCCGGCTCCCCAGTTTACGGACAAAGTCAGAACGGTACTTCAGGGTCATGGGGCTGCCGCAGGGCCGGTTCTGGTCTTTACCGGAGGCGGAGAAGACTATGGCCGGATCGAAAAGGTGATGCAATCGATTGGAATGGAAGACTTTTTCTATTTGGATAAAGGAATCCTGGGATATGAAAAATATTTATTGGATCAGGAAAGAATGAAACAGCCTAAGCGGTTGTCAACAAGGGGGGGCAAAAAATGCACGGGATGCCCCTGAAAAAGACCATCCTTGGATCGGTCATTATTCTCGCAATTGCAGTAGTGGTTATTTCGGTTCTGAGGCGGGAACCGCCGGTGCCGGAACCTGTCTATACGATACCCCGGCAGATCCGCTATGCTTTCACTCTGCAAAATACCTCTAATAGCTTGCTCAAAAAAGCGCAGTTCTGGACCTATGCACCCGTAAAAAAGACGCCGACCCAGCATTGCGTCAATATTGAGACTTCTCATTCTCATGAGTTGATCATGGACAGCCTGGGAAACCAGATTCTCCTTTTTGCCTTGGAGAATTTTCCGCCCTATGCCAGCCGGGTCATCACCGTCAAAGCCGATCTCATGCTCGCTCAAGAACCCAATCCGGTCAGGATTGAGGATCTTAAGCCGTTTCTCGGGTCTGAAAGATACATCGAATCCGATCATGTCAAACTGGTAACCCTGGCCCAAACCTTAAAAACCCCTGATTCAGCCGAGACAGCCGAGAACATCTTCCAGTGGGTGGCAAACCATGTAACCTATTCCGGCTTT
>JAZDPP010000062.1:0-15897 GCA_043797445.1 Pseudomonadota bacterium | reverse complement strand
GGGCAAACCGGCGGGCACGGCACCATCTACCTGAAAGAGACCATATCGAACCGGGACACCCTCATTCTGGATAATGGTACTGAAAGTGGATCTCCCACAGTACTTTCGGGCAGCTACGGCGATCTGACCATCAGCGGCAATGGTGTTGTAAAACCCGAAGGCGCCATCACGGCTGACAGTCTGGTGTTGAGTAGCGGTACGCTGATCGTAGACGGCCCTCTGGAGTTGACCGTCAGCGGTAACATGACTATCGCCACAGGCGCCAGTCTCAAAACCGACGGCCGGGGGTATGGCAGCGGCAGCGGCCCGGGTGTGGGTGGAGAGCATCAGTACTACCCTGGCGGAGGCGGTTATGGAGGCCAGGGTGGTAACTCTTACAATGATTATGCAGCCGGCGGTGCAGAGTACGGCAGCATTACTGAACCAGATCAGATGGGGAGTGGCGGCGGAAAGAACACAGCCTACAATAAGGCCGGCGGCGCAGGCGGCGGAGCGATCAAGCTGACGGTAGGCGGAACGCTGCACCACCAGGGGAGCATCAGTGCCGACGGAGCCAACGGAGAAACCTATAATTCCAACTACGGCGGCGGTGGCGGTTCAGGGGGTTCTATCTGGATCAGTGCCGGTGCCGTCACCGGCAGCGGCAGTTTGAGCGCCAATGGCGGCAATAGCGGTGGGTCGTACGCCGGCGGTGGCGGCGGTGGAAGAGTCGCCCTTTTTTACTTTACTTCTGATCTGTCGATTCTTGATTTATATAATTTCACAGTAAACGGCGGTAGCGGTTACAATGACGGTGAAGCCGGCACCATTTATGTTTCCCAAGTGCCGAATCCATGGATCACCACCAACGACGGCCTAAATTTTGTCACTTCCACGCCTTCTCTAATTCTGGAGGGCACCTGCCTTTCCGTCATCAATCAAATTTTAGTCAACGGCAGCCCGGACGGGGTCGATTACACTTCCGGCGAGACCACTTGGCGCAAGACGGTTGACCTGCAGGAAGGGCTGAATACCTTCGATGTGGTGGCCATGGATACCGAAGGGCGCGCCAGCGGCAAATCCATCATCGTAATCACTCTGGACACCACGCCGGAGGATGCACCGGTCATCACCACCAATTCCGGCGGCGATCTTTCCACCCAGTATGTCCATTTTGTATTGGAGGGTACCTGCGCAGAGACGGTAACCGCAATTAACGTGAATGATTCAGCCTATGGTGTGACCTATGTGCCCGGCTCCGGGATATGGTCATTTTCCGTTGACATGGAGATGGGGCCGAACCAATTCAGTGTCACGGCCCTCGACGAGTCAGGTAACCGGAGCCCGGCCGATACCATTACGATTACCTTTGAAAACACTCTGGTTTCCCGGCCGGTTAACGTTTCTCCCTCTGACAATGCGACGGGAATCCTTCCGGAAGTCCTTCTTTCCGCATCGGCCTTTGCCGACGGGGACACCGGAGATACTCATATAGTCTCCCAATGGCAGCTTCGCGGGGAAACAGACAACTATGACGCGGCGCTGTTCGACAGCGGGGAAGATGAAGACCACCTCACGGAGATTCTGATTCCCTATGGCACCCTCGAACTGAACAAGCGCTATTACTGGCGGGTGCGGTACAAAGAGAGCCGGGGGGTCTGGAGCCCCTATTCCGAAGAGACCGCATTCACCACCCTTTTGGATACAACCCCTCCGGAGACCAATATCCATGCCGGCCCGGCTCATGGGGCCCTGGTTTATGTGAACCAAGCCGGGTTTGCCTGGACGGCCTCGGACAATGTCCCCTGGGACCTGACCTATGCCACCCAACTGGATGACGGGCCGTGGAGCGAGTTCGGCACAGCCAAATCCATCCATTACACCCAGCTTACCGACGGGCCTCACACCTTCCGCGTTAAGGCTCGGGATAAGTCGTTGAACGAAGATTCCACCCCGGTCGAGCGCGTTTTCACGGTGCTCACGGCGCCGGAGGACGTCACCCGGCTGACGGTAGCCAGTTCAGATACATCCCTTGTATTTGCCTGGGTACCCTCGGCCAATACCCTCGGTGACCTGGCCGGCTACAAGGTCTATTTCAACGGCGATCCGGACGGTGTGGTTCTGGGTGCCGAAGAGAACAGCTATACGGCGACGGGGCTGACCCCGGCGACGGCCTATGCCTTCAAGGTGACCACCTTTGACAACCTGGGACATGAAAGCCCCGGCAGGTCCACCACCGGCGTGACCTTGCTGAGTAACCCCGCCAACATCATTGCCCGCCCCTACAGTGGATACGTAGATCTGACCTGGGATCCGGTCCCTGCGGCCGAGCATGTCAAGTACTATGCCGTATATGTGCAAGATAATGATTTTACAACGGTTTCCGGCCTGACGCCCAAGCTGACCACTCATAGCACCGCCGGTAAGGTCGCCGGTCTGGTCAATAACCGGACCTACTATATTGCGGTAACGGCGGTCAACCTGTCAGGAGGCGAGCGCCAGGAAGTGTCGACCATCGCCGTAACGCCGGTACCCGACAGTGTCGGGCCTGAATTGACCGATGCGGTGATGAACGGCATGGCTCTCGTGGATGGCAGTGTCATGACCCAAAGCGCCGCCGTTTCCCTGAAAGCAGCAGACCCGGCCGGTGTCAGCCGGGTGGAGTTGTTCGTGGATAACGTTTTCTATGCCACCAGCCTCAGTGGTTCCGGCACATACACGTTTAATCTCGATATCGCCACACTGACCGATGGCGACCATACCATGACATTTACCGCCTACGATACCCTGGGCAATAGCCAGACGATGAGTTTCAATTTTAGCGTGGCGCTGGGCCTGCCCCAAGCCCCGGTAATCGGCGCCCCGGCAACCGGTGGCTTGGTGAACAAATCCGTGATCACCGTTTCCGGTCAGGCCGGTCAGAATGAAGAAGTGGCGGTCTTTCGCGGCATTGCTCTCGCCGGCGGATGGTCGCCAGTGGATTCCCGGGGCCGTTTCTCCCTCTCCGCCACGTTGTCCGAAGGGGAGAACACCCTCCAGGCCCGGGCGCGCAACCGCGCCGGTGAAGGTCCGCCGAGCACTGCGGTCACCATCACCCTGGATACCGGCATCCCGGACAGCCCGACGCATCTGGAGGCAACCCCTGCTGCCTCCGGCGTCATACGCCTGACATGGAGAAAGCCGCTGGATGCATCCATCAAGGGGTACAACCTCTACCGGTCGGACGCGGCATTCGAAACTGCCGGCCTGGCGGCAAAGGTCAACACGAGCCTGCTTCTGACAACGACGTACAACGATCTGCCCGCTACGGACGGCAAGTACTTCTACCGCGTCAGCGCCGTGGACCATGCGGATAATGAAAGCGCCCTATCGAACCTGGTTTCCGCCACTTCCGACAGTGTATTGCCCGAGGCAGTGTCCATCCAATACGCGCCCACCGGTGCATACGATCCGACCACCGGCCGCATGGGACCGGGGCTTGTCAACCTGACCCTTACCGTGAGTGAACCCCTGCTCACCACACCCTTTTTGAGCATCAACCCCGTGGGGGCAGTCCCCTTGACGGTTAATTTGAAACGGCAATCGGAGCTGATTTACACCGGCTGGTTTGTCATCGATTCGGCTACCCCCACCGGTATGGCCTATGCGGTGTTCTCCGCCAGGGATGTGGCCGGCAACCGGGGCGACGCCATCACCGCCGGCGGTACGGTCGCCATAGACACGGATGGCCCCCATCTCATCGATATCAAGATTCAGCCACAAGCGCCCATCAAAAACGACGAGACTGCACCCGTCGAAATAACAGTTGTGTTGGGGTTGAATGAAGCGGTCAAAGCCGGGGACACACCTGATTTGTCCTATCTTCTTTCCGGTAGCGGCCGCAGTCCCGTCAGTATCGACGCTGTTCAGCGTGTTGCCACCGCCGGCGGCCATGCTGAAACCTGGCAAGCGATCTTTACCCTGCCGGCCGACGCCGGCCTGAACCAGGCCGAAACCCTTGAATTCATATATTCAGCCGTGGATGACCTGGACAATTTTTCGGATCGCGTCAAGGCCGCGAACGCCTTCCAGGTCTATCAGGGGAATTTGCCGCCGCTGGAAGTGCCCACGGGCTTGCAGGGTGTTTCTCTGCCGGCAGGGCGAATCAGGCTTTCCTGGAATCCGGTGGCCCAGGCGGTGGGTTATGTCCTGTACCGTCAGGCACCGGGCGAAAGCGAGCTTAGCCCATTGATCAGTTTGGGCGCGGTGAGCGAATACACTGATGCACCGAGTGTGGAGGGCACCTATTACTACGCCATCGCAAGTGTGCGCAGTGAAAACGGCCAACAAGCCGAAAGCGGCATGAGCGCCCCCATTGATGTGGCGTCCGATGCCACCGCGCCCGGCATTCCCGCCGATCTTTCGCTAACCTTGACGGCCCGGGGGATTCAGGCCGTCTGGACGGCACCGGCCTATACCGAAACCATCACCTATTCGCTTTACCGGTCCGCTGCAGCCGATATCACTTCCACAGAGGGGCTCACGCCCGTGCTCACCGGAATCGACGGGACCACGGCCACGGATGCCCACCCGTCAGAGACCGATCACTGCTATGTGGTGACAGCCGTTGACGGTGCGGGCAACGAATCGGCGCCGTCCAATTCTTTTTACCTTAATTTTGAACTGTTGCCGGTGGGGGAATTGACGGTAGTCAAGGTAGACGAAGAAAGGCCGGTGATTTCCTGGGCCCATTCCGGCGGAGGCACTATCGGTTATGACATCTATCTTGGGCCGGAAGGCAGTACCACACAGCTCAATACCGGGCGGTTGACCGAATCGACCTATACGGACAGCGGATGCGACGGTAACGAGCGACGCTTCACGGTGGTGGCTCTGGACGAACACGACCGGGAGAGCCTGGGCCGCAGCATTGTATTGCCCATGGCGCGTGCCGATCTGTCCGATACCGCCACCCTGAAACGCGGCCTCATGAACCGCCTTGAATACGCCGTGAGCAACAGCGGTTCCACCGCCATCGGCCAAGCCCGCCTTCGGGTAACGGTGGAGGGTAAAGAACATGTATCGGAAACGTTTGGGGTTTCTGCCGGTGCATCCCATGTGGTGCCCGTGGTGGTCGGTGGCTACAGCGATCTGCCCGGCACCGCTTCCCTCACCACTTCGATCGAGATCACCCCCAATGCGGGCGAAATGGTTCGCATCGAAAACAACCGTGACATAGACGTGGGCGCCGGCATGCTTTCACTGACCTTTACCAATAACGAGTTGGTCCGCGGTGCCTCCGGAGAGATCGTTTTCACCTTGGAAAACACCGGCGATGAAGAAATCGAAATCGTCACGGCAGAGCCCGGTGGAAGGGCATCGGCGGATATTACCCTCTATTTGAGCGATGCGGAAGGCAATATCCTTTCTACCGGCAGTTATGCCCAGACCCTTGGCAGCAATGTGGTGACACTTTCCAAAGGCCGCACCGTTGCCCGGATTGCGCCGGGAGCGGTGTTCCAGTCACAGCCGATGAGCATCGCCGTGCCCGCCGGTGCACCGGACGATGTGGAATTGATTCTGGAAATCGGCAGCATTTACTACCGCCAGGGCACTCCGGAAGCGGTAGTGATGGACGGTGTTCGCACGCGCAGGGACATCAGCCTGATCGACACGGCCTTCTATGGCGGGATCATCAGCATTTCCCCTGAAAGTTCCAACGGCGACCAGGATATCGAAATCGTCGGCCGCGCCATGGACCGGGCCACCGGCCAACCGCTGCCCGAAGTCCCGTTGAAACTGGTTATTACCCTGGAAGGATTTGAACGAAGTATTGATGTCTTCACCGGCAGCAACGGGCGATTCACTTATACCTTCGCGCCGCCGGATGGAGAATTCGGAGATTACCGGGTATGTGCCGTTCACCCGGATTTGAAGGATCGTCCGGTCCAGGGGCGTTTCTCCATCACTCCCATAGGCAGTAGCCAAATCGCTTTTTCACCATGCACCTATCAGCTCACGACGGTTCGAAACTACAAGCAGGAAATTGTGATAACCGTTGCTGCCGGTGAAGCGGCGGAGGCGACCAATCTACGGTTTGCCTATGAAGCAGCGGATCAGGATGGAGGTGTTCTGCCCCAGGGGATTCATGTGGATACCGGAGATGTCCTATCGATGCTGGCATCCGGCGCAACCGCAACCATGCCCATCAACCTGTGGGCCGACAATACCGCCGATGAAGATACGTCCCTGGTGCTCCGGCTGATCAGCGACGAGACACCGGGAGGTGATTGGGGGACCGTTACCATCCATGTTCACTTCACCACGGCCAGCCCCGTGCTTGCTTACACCCCCAACCACATGGAAACGGGATTGGCCCTAGGTGAAACGGTCACCGAAACCCTGGCCCTTGAAAACAAGGGCTTTGCCCCGCTCACCGAGGTTGCGGTGGAATTGGTGAATTCGGACGGCTCCGCGGCACCCGCATGGGCGCGGGTGAGTTTACCGTCGGATATGGAAGCCATTGACGTTGGAGAGACCCGAGACGTTACCTTGCAGTTATCGCCCACCGAATCTAATGCCGCTGAAGGGGAGTATGATTTTTATGTGCGAGTGGGCGGTTCCAATTATACGGTGACGAATATTCTGGTCCATGTCTGCGTAACCCAATCGGGAATAGGCAAAATTCTTTTTAAAGTATCGGATATTTACACCGCAACCATCGATCCGGAATCCGGAGAATTGATTCAGGGGCTGGCCGGTGCGAAACTCAGGTTGCAGAATGAACAGGTACCAACCCGGGAATTCAGCGGCACCACGGATAGTTACGGTGAGTTCTTCCTTTCGGATATCCCCGCCGGTCGTTACAAATATCGCCTGGCGGCCGACAATCATCAGGAGGTGATCGGCCGGATCTGGATCAAACCCGGCATTACGATTACCGAAGATGTCTTCATGGGATACAACCTGGTGACGGTGGAGTGGTCGGTCATTGAGACCACCATCCAGGACCAATACGAAATCGTGTTGAGCGCCACCTACGAGACCGACGTCCCGGCAGCGGTGGTGATCGCCGAACCCAAATCCATCACCCTGCCGGACATGGAACCGGGGGATGTGTTTGTTGGTGAAATCCGATTTACCAACCATGGGCTCATTCGTGCGGATGACATCCGATTTGCCCTCCCCGATTCCAACCAGTATTTCAAGTATGAGTTCCTGGCCAATATCCCCGACAGCATCGAGGCCAAGGGATCGATCACCGTGCCCTATCGGGTGACCTGCCTGGCCAGCCTGACCGGTGAGGATGATGGCGCCGGCGGTTGTGTTACCCACTATGACCGTTCTTGTTTATGGTATTTATACAAATGCTCCAATGGCACCACCTATGAGAGCGTTGAATGTGTTGTTTTCACTAAAGTCTTCGGTGAATGTCCCGGTGGCCCAGGTACTCCCGCGAGCGGCGGCGGCAGCGGTGGCGGCGGTGGCGGCATCGGTGGTGGTGGCGGTTGGAGCGGCGGTTCCGGTTCAGGTGGCGGTAGCGGCTGGAGCGGTGGCTCTGACGGCGGCGGTGGCTACAGTCCACCGCCTGAAGTGCCGGAAGGCGTGGTATGTAAACCGGCCGCCGTTTGTGAAGTTAATGATGAATGCTGTAAGGCCGAAGCGCGCCAATCCGCGGGAAGCTATGTGGATCTAAGAAATGGTTCCTATGAAGATGACACCGTTGATTTATCCTTGAAAATTCCAGGGACCTATTTAAAAGTCAAACGGTATTACTATGACCACGCCTGGCATTTTAATAACATTGCTTCCGGCTTGCAGTTTCATTACGGCACCCATGGTGCGATTCCCGTAAGTATTTTAAAAGACGGGGTTGAATATGAAAAATCTGACTCATCAGGAACCGTTTTTTCATTCAATAAAACGAAAAATATATTCAAGGAAGAAGACGGATACATCTGGAAAGACAGAAGTGGAAACTGGATCCAGTATAACCTGTCCGGAAAGATCCTCTCACAAGGCAGGTACAATCTGACCGCATACACGTATGTCTACGACACGTTGGAGCCGGATCGTATTACGCAGATTCAGGATAAAAACGGCACGGCCGTTCTCTGGTATGATTATGATGAGGATGGACACATCATTGCCGTAAGAGACGGCAACGGCCGAGGTGTCTCGTATGCGTACACAAACGGAAGTCTTACCCGTGTAACGGATGTGCTTGGACATGAAATCACCTACATCTACGATGCCGATGGCCGTATGACGTCCAAGACGGACCAGGAGGGCCGAACAACGGCCATGGAATACAACAGCTTCGGATGGGTATCCGCCATCATTGATGACCAGGGAGATCGAACCGAATTCAGGTATTCCCAGGATTCGGCAAAGAACGAAAGCTATAATCAGATTATATTTCCCAACGGCCGGGTCAAAGAGACTTGGTACGATGACAAGGGCCGTGTCATCCGCATCGATATGAACGGATCAACCATGGAGGAGAATATTTATGAAAACAGAAAGAGATATAAAAGCGACGCATACGGTAATCGCACCATTTATGAATTAAACGAGTGGGATCAGGTGGTCAGGAAGACCTATCCGGATGGGACAATTGAAGAGACCGCGTATGACCCGGTCAGCAAGCAGAAAATTAAACAGATTGAGAAAAACGGAACCGTGACCATCTATGAATACGATGACAACGGCAACCTGATCAGACAGGTGCTGGCGAAGGGGAGTTCCGATGAAGTAATTTACGAATTTACCTATGATGATGACAACAGTATGTTGACCCGGAAGATTGCAGGGGATGAAGACACGATAGAGAGTGTGACCACCATTACCTACGATGATTACGGGAACATGGCCTCAGAAACCGATCCGGAAGGAAATACAACCTATTATACCTACAATTATATGGGCTTGCTTCTTGCACAGGAAGACCCTCGTGGGTATACTTGGGCCTACACATATGATGATGTGGGGAATATGATTACCCAGACGGATCCTTTGGGACACACCACCACGTACTCCTATGATGCTGTTGGGAATCAGACCCTTTTCACGGATGCGTCAGGAAATGTATACCAATACACTTTTGACCACAAAGACCGGTTAATCTCTCAAACAGACCCCTTGGGGAATACGACTACCAATGAATTGAATGTCGATGGAAAGGTGGTAAAGCGGATCGATCCTGAAGGCAAGAAACTTCATTTTGAATACAACAATGAAGGCCAGCTATTGAAAGTAACCGATGGAAACGGAAATGTTATAGAAGCAGAATATGAAAATGGTGTGACAATAGGCTGTTCTTCATGTTCCGGTGGCGGGTCAAGCCAACCGTCGAAAGTCATTTTCCCGACATTTTCAAAAGCATATACTTATGATGTGTTGGGTAGAAAAATAGCTGAGGAGGACATCCTTAGTTCATCAGAGACGTATACAACAAGTTTTGAATATGATTTTGCAGGAAACCTGATAGCTGAAACCGATAAGGAATCAAACGTCACTTCGTATGAATACGACGCACTGAACCGATTGACCAAGGTGATAGATTCAATGGGTGGTGAAACGGTTTATGCCTATGATGACAGAAATAACCTCCTTTCTTTGAAAGATGCTGGAGGGCATACCACCCTGTTCGAATATGATCGAAACAATAGGCTGGTGAAAGAAACAAGGCCGATGGGTGAGGAAACGTCTTACGCCTACGACAGTATGGGTAACCTTGTCCAGAAGATAGATCCCAAAAATCAGAAAACAGTATATATCTATGATGAAGCCGAAAGATTGGTGACCGTTCAATATTATGCGGTGTCCACAGACACTGACGCAGCGAAAACAGTAACCTTCACCTATGATAATGCCAGAAATCTCAAGTCATTTGATGATGGTGTCACATCAGCCACATATGATTATGATGCATCTTATCGTAAAACCGGGGAAACCGTAAACTATGGCCCATTTAGTCTTGAAAATAATTACACCTATTACAGGAACGGTCTGAAAGCGAGCTACACTGGACCGGATGCCGTCACCTACGGCTATAGGTATGATGCCAATAACCAGCTTTCAACAGTTCGGATCCCCAATGCCGGGTATGTCACCATCGGCGAATACCAATTGAACCGGCCCAAGAATATGACCCTTCCCGGTGGAAACAAAAAAGAGTTTGAATACGACCCCTTAATGCGTGTGGAGCAGATCACGGATATCGATCCGGCAGAGAACCTGCTGGCAAGTTATGCATATACTTATGACAGGATGGACAATATCACTGCCAAATCCACCGAGCATGGGGATTATACCTATGGGTACGATGATCTCTATCGTATCACCGATGTGGACAATGTAATGCTGGTTGACGAAGCATTTACCTATGATGCCATTGGCAACCGGCTGACATCCGCCGTCCCGCCAACCGATTGGACCTACAATGAGAATAACGAACTGACCGGTTATGATGCTGTAACCTTTGAATATGACCTCAATGGCAACATGGTCGAGAAGAATGCCGGCGGTGTAGTGATGCGCTACTTTTATAACATTGAGAATCGTTTGGAACGTGTAGAAGATGGATTGGGCAGCGTGATCGCCGAGTACTATTACGATCCCTTTGGCCGGCGTTTGTGGAAGGATGTGTCAGGGGTTCGTACTTACTATCATTACAGCTACGAGGGATTGGTAGGTGAGTATAACGCTTCTGGCACGGTGATTAAGACCTACGGCTATTACCCTGATTCTATCTGGACTACTAATCCAATATTTATGAAGGTGGGGGCTGAGTATTATTTTTATCACAACGACCATTTAGGCAGTCCGGAAAAGCTGACGAGGATGAATGGGGCGGTGGTTTGGAGTACGACTTATACTTCGTTTGGTGAAGCGTCGGTTGGAGGAGAGGCTATTGATAATAAGTTAAGGTTCCCAGGCCAGTATTATGACGCAGAGACTAAAATGTATTATAATTTTCATAGATATTATGATCCAGGGTTAGGAAGATATAACCGACCAGATCCAATTGGATTGGCTGGTGGGATAAATCAATATAGTTATGTTTCGAATAACCCAATTTCTGTTATAGATTCTCTGGGTTTGTTTCTTAACAATTTTGTTTGGCATGGCAATTGGGGAGGACCTGGTTGGAGTTCTAAAAAGCATAAAGCAGAAAGAGATTTAAGTTGGGAAGATTTTCTGACTCCTGCTAAAGACCGCAGAGATGAATGTTATAAAGGCCATGACATATGTATCTGGGATTGTTATCAAGAGAATGTCTGCCCAGAGCCGATAAGTGATTGTATAGAAAATTGCGATCACTTACTAGGGTATTGCTTATCTGCAATTCCGCCTTGGGCACCTGAATTTTGGATAACACCGATAGAAGACTTTGGGAGCGGCCACAACTTTATTTTGCCTGGTAATACCCTGTTTGAGGCATTAGCCTTTCACACAGTGGTGCCATTAATTCATTAGGTTGCGGCTCTTTTAAGACGACAAACTTGAACATTGTTTGATAGTATTTTTATCTCTTTTTTCATGGAAACTCTTATTTAATTACTTTCAAGTGGTTGCGTTTTTGGTTTTGCTTCGGGGAAATGACGGCGGGGGCTTTTTTACCCGCGTAGAGATTTTTATGGTTTCTTTCATATTCACAAGCTTCGTGGAATGTCCAATACTCCTCAAAATCGTGGCTGGACTTGAGCGCACGAAGCCGGAGCACGGCCTCGGCGCCGGTCAAGCTCCATCGGGCGCTGGTCACGGCCATGCGATCCTTCACGAGATGCCGGCATGCGCCTTCGATAACGCCGGTGGCCACGGCCGGCAATCCCTGGGCGAGGTAGCGCTCGTAGCAAAGATACTGGACGTGGTTAAGAAGATAGCTGACGCAGGTGTCGACGGGTTTGCGGACATCAGCGGAAAGCTCTCGAATCGTTGCGCTCCGGCGCATGCCTCCGGCCATGAGGCCAGCCTTCCACAAATACTCGATGACATTAATCAAATCGACGATGATCGTGAGGTGAAGCCCATTGTTTTTCGCGGTCTTTTCCAGAATTCGAATCTGATCCCTGTTTCCGTCGACCAGCGCGACCCATGTCTTTTCACCGCCCGGGTTCCGGTGTCGAGCTTCCTCGAACGCTTCCCGGATGACTTCTTCCGGTTTCTTTTCGGTGAACTGGGGTCGGTGAACTGGGGTTGGATCAAACCAACCTATTGAAATTGAAGTAAATAGGTAGATATTCATAGCGATATTTTGCTTAAATCGATGTTTTTGGGGGCAAAAAGGACCTTTTAATACTACAGCCTTAGGGCAATGGGGATGTCCATGGAACTATAAGTTTATAGCAAGAAGTACAACTGACTATGTTGTGAATGATAAAAGCGACAAGGCAGATGGTCGAAAATAAATAAGAAAAGATTCTTAGCCAGACAATAAGGATCAAAAACAGACGAATCAATGGCTCGATTATAGACTGGAATGCTGGCTTTTACAGTTTGCCAGCCACCAATCTGCGACATTGGTTTTAATAAGATGTGAGGCATGGGGAAAACAATGGGAAGATATGGATACTTGAATTGCGCTGTTGCGCTGGTGATATTGACTATCATGGGATGGCTTGAGCCCTTGAATGTAATGGGGGAAGAGTCGATCTGCGCCCGAGTGAAGATCGAGATCCGGCAGGAATTGACCTTGGAGCGACAGGCCTTCGACGCCAACATGCGCATCACCAACGGGCTGACCCATGTATCCCTGGAGGACGTGAATATCGACGTCTCTTTTGCCGATGAAGACGGCAACCCTGTTCTGGCGTCCTCTGATCCCAACAACACCGATGCCCTGTTCTTTATCCGCATCGATTCCATGAGCGGCCTCGACGACATTGACGGTGCCGGTATCGTCATTCCCGATTCCGTGGCCGACATCCACTGGTTGATTATCCCGGCCCAGGGGGCCAGCAACGGCCTGGAGCAGGGCACCCTATACTATGTGGGTGCCAAGCTGAGCTACACCATCGGCGGAGAAGAACATGTCACCGAGGTCTCTCCCGATTATATCTTTGTCAAACCCATGCCTGATCTGGTTCTGGACTATTTTCTTCCCAACGATGTATACGGGGATGATCCGTTCACCAGCGAGATAGAGGAGGAGATTCCGTTTTCCTTTGGCGTCCGGGTGAGCAACACCGGCAAGGGTGTGGCCAGGTCCCTGAAAATCGATTCAGCCCAGCCAAAGATCGTTGAAAACGAACAGGGGCTGCTGATCAACTTTCAGATTCGGGGCAGTGAGGTTAACGGTGCGGCCGCAACCCCCAGTCTGTTGGTGAACTTCGGAAACATCGATCCCAACGAGGCTGGCACGGCGCGCTGGATCATGACCTGCTCCCTTTATGGGAAGTTTGTGGAGTTTACCGCGGAATTCACCCACGCCGACGAGTTGGGCGGGGAACTCACCTCCCTCATCTCCGCCGTCAACACCCATTTTCTGGTACACGATGTGCGGGTGGACCTGCCGGGCCGGGATGCCATCCGGGATTTCCTGGCCCTGGACGGCGCCGGTTACAGGGTCTATGAGTCGAACAACGTGGACAGTGCCGTGGCGGACCGGAGTGCTTCGGCCGGTATGGTACAAAGCGGCACCAACGGCACCCAAATCCTTTACACCCTTACCGTCCCGGTCACCGACGGACTGATGGTGGTTAAGCTCGATGATCCTCTGGCCGGCAGCAAGGTGATCAAATCGGCCTATCGTTCGGACGGAAAGCAGATTTCCCTGGACAATGTCTGGCTTTTCAAGACCCGGGTAAAGAACAATCCCTGGCAGCATTATTTCTATCTTTTCGACGTCAATACGCCCGGACGCTATACCATCGTTTTCGAAGACCCATCGGTTTTGCCCCGGGCGCCGGTGCTTCAGTTCATCCCGGATCGGCAGCGTGTTGAGGGCCAGCAAGTCTCCTTTATCGTCGAGGCCAGTGATCCAAACGGCACGATTCCGACCCTTTCTACATCTCCTCTGCCTGTGGGGGCCACCTTTGTGGATAACGGCAACGGTACCGGGTTGTTAGACTGGACCCCGACGATTGGCCAAGCCGGCACCTACCCCGTGAAATTCATGGCATCGGACGGCGTGCTGAAGGATTCCCAAATTGCCACGGTTACCATCTGTACAGCGGGCGATACTGACTATGACGGCATGGACGACCAGTGGGAACTGGACCACTTCGGCACGTTGGACCGGGACGGCAGCGGTGACTTTGATGGAGATGGGGTGTCGGATCGTGACGAATACCTGAACGGCACTGATCCCACGACCGTATATCTATCTCTCGATGTGGCGTTATCCACGGGGTATAACCTGGTGACCTATCCGGTTGATGTTCAAGAGGATAGCAACACAGCCAGAAAATGGATGGTATTGATCGGCAATGGGAGTGAGATTGAAGCGATTGAGCGGTTCAACGTGGTCACCGGAGCCATGGAGGTGGTCTCCCATGAAAATGATGCGGATTTCCCCATTCAATCAGGGCTGTCCTATGTGCTGCGCATGAAAGTTCCCAAGCGTATTCGCATGGAAGGCGAGTGTCACCGAGCGGACCTGGAGCTGTCTCAGGGGGTGAATTTTGCGGGATATCCCTGCCCCTTTCCATCCATTTCCGCTTACGGTTGGTTGCAGGCCATAGGCAGGGCCAATGTGGCTTCAATCCAACGGTTTAATACGACTACCGGTGCATTCGAGTCTTGCGGGTTTTGTGGGGACGGTGCGACGACGGATCAGCCTTGCGGAGTGGATTTTCCCATTATCAAGGGGGAAGGGTACATGATAAATATGAAAAACGGGGCTGTTGTGAAATGTTCGGAATAGGAATGTGGGGACTGGCGAAATGCCGGCGGATGGCCGGTCATAATTGCGCAAGCCGGCCGCAGGGTTGACTGCTTTGCTTTTGCGGATTTGCCTATGATTATAGTCAAAGGTGACATGGAGACAATGTTGGCCCGTTAGGAAACATGGGTTGAACCGTATTCCTCCAAATCTCCTGTTCACGGAAAAAGAAAATGGGCGGATGCTGCTGATGGACGTGTCGGATTCCGGAAATGCGAAAAACAGATCCGTGTTTCCTGAAGCCGTCACCATTCCTTTCAACATGCCGGCTCCCCAATTTGCGGACAAAGTCAGAACGGTACTTCAGGATCATGGGGCTGCCGCAAGGCCGGTTCTGGTCTTTACCGGAGGCGGAGAAGACTATGGCCGAATCGAAAAAGTGATGCAATCCATTGGAATGGACGACTTTTTTTATTTGGTAAAGGAATCCTGGGATATGAAAACTATTTATTGGATCAGGAAAGAATGAAACAGCCTAAGCGGTTGTCAACAAAGGGGGGCAAAAAATGCACAGGATGCCCCTGAAAAAGACCATTCTTGGATCGGTTATTATTCTCGCAATAGCAGCAGTGGTTATTTCGGTTTTGAGGCGGGAGCCGCTGGTGCCGGAACCTGTCTATACGATACCCCGGCAGATCCGCTATGCTTTCACGCTGCAAAATACTTCCAATAGCTTGCTCAAAAAAGCGCAGTTCTGGACCTATGCACCCGTAAAAAAGACGCCGACCCAGCATTGCGTCAATATTGAGACTTCTCATTCTCATGAGTTGATCATGGACAACCTGGGCAACCAGATTCTCCTTTTTGTCTTGGAAAATTTTCCGCCCTATGCCTGCCGGGTCATCACCGTCAAAGCCGACCTCATGCTCGCTCAAGAACCCAATCCGGTCAGGATTGAGGATCTTAAGCCATTTCTCGGGTCTGAAAGATACATCGAATCCGATCATGTCAAACTGGTAACCCTGGCCCAAACCTTAAAAACCCCTGATTCAGCCGAGACAGCCGAGAACATCTTCCAGTGGGTGGCAAACCATGTAACCTATTCCGGCTTT
>JAZDPP010000061.1:0-14485 GCA_043797445.1 Pseudomonadota bacterium | reverse complement strand
GACGGATGTAACCGGCACGCTGAATTTGCCGGAAGGCGTTGAGATGATAATGCCGGGCGACAATATTGCGATAACCGCGGAGTTGATTACGCCTATTGCCATGGAGAAGGAATTGCGGTTTGCAGTCCGTGAAGGCGGTCGCACCGTCGGCGCGGGTGTTGTAAGCGATATCATAGAATAAGAACGAAGGAGATTTCCTGTGAGAGTAATTGTTACGCTTTCATGTTCAGAATGCAAACGGAGAAATTACACGACAACAAAAAACAAGCGAACGACGCCGGATAAGCTGGAGTTCTCCAAGTATTGCCGTTTTTGCCAAAAGCATACGCCGCACAAGGAGACGAAGTAGCGATACCGGAGGTGGTGGAACGTCGCTATCTCGGGTTGCCGTGGTATTTTGTCAGATGGAATCAGCAATAACTCAGGCCAGTAGCTCTAATGGTAGAGCACCGGACTCCAAATCCGGGTGCTGGGGGTTCGAGTCCCTCCTGGCCTGCCAAACAGATTTTATTCCTAAAGATCAGTGTAAAATGGGCGAAGAAGGTTAGCTTTATCGCGACCACCAATTCTCTGATTTTCTATTTTTAGGTGCTTAATGGGACGGTTACTAAGAAAAAAGCCTTCTTTCATTCCGAAGAAAAGAGGAAGTAGTGTTGGCATGGTGGAATCCGGCCTGGCGGCGGACAATTTTCCCGCTAAGAGCACAGTGTCTTCGCCCCCCCCTTCAGCGCCGGAGAAGAAACGGCGACCGATGGCTATGCAGCAATCCGCCAAGACTTCCCGAGTTTATCCCGGGAGGGAATATTTGGAAAAGATGATGCAGTTCCTTCGGGAAGTGAAAGTCGAATTGAGGAAAGTGACATGGCCGTCCCGGAAGCAGACTGTTGGCTCGACGGTGGTGGTGATTGTACTTGTCATGATCGTATCGCTGTTCTTGGGGGTAGTGGATATCGGATTGTCCAAGCTTGCTCAGGTGCTGCTGCAATAAAAAATTTTAAGGAGAGGGCTCCGTGGCACTGAAATGGTATATTGTCCATGTATATTCGGGCTTTGAAAATAAAGTCAAGACGGCTCTTACGGAGCGCATTGCTCAATCGCCCCATCCTGAAAAATTTGGAGAAGTACTGGTACCAACCGAGCAGGTATTGGAACTGGTAAAAGGAAAAAGAAAAACGTCTTCCAGAAAGTTTTATCCGGGCTACATATTGGTTCAAATGTTTTTGGATGATGAAACATGGCATATCGTCAACAACACGGCAAAAGTGACCGGCTTTTTAGGGGGCCGCGAAAAGCCCACGCCGATTACCGAGGAAGAGGCGGCACAGATCCTGAATCGGATGGAGGCTGGTAAAACGAAACCGAAGCCGAAATATTTTTTCGAGCCCGGTGACGAGGTTCGGGTGGTTGACGGTCCGTTTACCAATTTTAACGGAACGGTCGAGGAAGCAAATCAGGAAAAAGGCAAGATTAAGGTGCTGGTGAGCATATTCGGACGATCCACACCGGTTGAACTTGATTTTGTACAAGTTACCAAATTATAAACGGGGTGGCTCGGTATTTTTTTTTGATTCCTGAGACCGGAGCCCATCACAATTCTATTTCAGCATCAGGAGTAAAACAGGAAAATGGCAAAAAAGGTTGTTGCATTAATAAAACTGCAGGTGCCTGCTGGAAAGGCCAATCCTTCTCCGCCCATTGGTCCCGCGTTAGGTCAGCACGGGGTAAACATTATGGACTTTTGCAAGGCTTTTAATGCGCGGACTGCAAAAGAAGAGGGGATGATAATACCCGTTGTAATAACGGTCTACCAGGATAGAACTTACACATTTATAACGAAAACCCCACCTGCCGCCGTGCTGCTTAAAAAAGCTGCTAAGATTGCCAAAGGCGCGAGCGATCCCAAAAGGGATAAAGTTGGGAAAGTAACCCGGAAACAGGTTGAAGAGATTGCCAGCCTGAAAATGGTCGATCTGAATGCGAACGATCTGGAAGCTGCCTGCCTGATAATTGAAGGAACGGCCAGGAGCATGGGGATTGAAGTCGCATAAGGTAAAAGGAGCGAGTAGGTAACGATGCCGAAGCGGGGGAAAAAATACTTAAAGTCCATTGAAAAATTCGATATCCGAAAACGTTACGATTTTTTGGAATCGGCTCGGATGGCTATTGAGGCATCCCATGTTAAATTCGATGAAACCGTCGATGTAGCCGTGAAGCTCGGAGTTGATCCGCGACACGCCGATCAGATGGTTCGGGGGACGGTCGTTTTACCGAATGGTCTTGGCAAGGAAGTGAAGGTGCTTGTTTTTGCGAAAGGCGAGAAAGAAGCCGAAGCACAGGCAGCCGGTGCGGATTTCGTTGGAAACGACGAGCTGATTGAAAAAATCAAGGAAGGTTGGTTCGGGTTTGATAAAGCGATAGCGACACCGGATATGATGGGCCCAGTTGGGAAAATAGGGCGGGTATTAGGGCCGAGAGGTCTAATGCCGAATGCCAAAACCGGAACAGTCACGTTCGATGTTGGCAGGGTGGTGCAGGAACTCAAAGCGGGGAAAATTGATTTCAGGGTTGAAAAGGCGGGCATTGTTCATGCCCCCATGGGAAAAGTTTCTTTTGGAGCAGAGAAAATTGTGGAGAATGTCGCTGCTTTCATCGAAATGATTACCAAAATTAAGCCCGCCTCAAGCAAAGGCATCTATTTGAAGAGCATTGCTATTTCCACCACAATGGGACCCGGTTTCAAGATTGATACGGCCTTCGTGAAAGACTTGATAAAGTAGCGTTAATTACAGAAAACAGTTTATGCGGATCGACAATCTCTTACTTTGTTTGGGGGCATAAGCCTGTTTTCCGAAATTGTCGCTATTTGGAGTGGTTTTATGAGGAAAACAGTAGCGTATGTTTATAATTGACAATATTCTGTCAAAGACCGTAGGTGTGTCCTCAGGACGCCTAATCGGCAGTGCCGGCCTACAGAGACAGGCATGTTTTTGGTAATGTCTAACCTCCGGTTTTTACAGGCAAGGAAAGGGGGTGTACAAAAAGCGTGAAAATTGAACAGAAGAAAGCTATTGCCGAAGAGCTTCACGAGAAGTTTGCAAAAGCAAAGGTGGTGATCGTAACAGATTATAAGGGCATGGATGTTGCCGCCACCAATCAACTTCGAAGAAAGCTTCGAGAAGCTGGCATAGAGTATCGAGTGGCCAAAAATTCACTTCTTGCTCGGGCATCAAAGGATACGGGTGTTGAAGCGATCATCGGTCAGTTCAAGGGGCCCAACGCCATTGCTTTGAGCTACGATGATCCGGTCGCGCCCGCTAAAGTGCTCACCGACTTTATGAAAGCGAATACCAAGCTGGAAATTAAGGTCGGGGTTTTGAACGGGAAGGCACTTAATATAGATGATATTAAGGCGCTGTCCGCGCTGCCGTCCCGAGAAGTGCTTTTGGCAAGGGTATTGTCTGTGATGAATGCCGTGCCGACATCTTTTGTGAGAGTTCTTGCCGGTGTTCCCGTTCAGTTTTTGAACGTTCTGCAGGCCATTAAGGAGAAAAAGGAGGCTGCCTGAAAAACAGTCTCAAATAAAGAAGATTTTAGTCGAACCCGGTAGCCGATTGGCACCTGGTCTTCGTATGAATGGAGGAATCAGAAAATGGCAGATGTTACCAAAGATGATGTTGTAAATTTTATTGCGAATATGACGGTTCTTGAACTGTCCGAACTTGTCAAGGAGATGGAAGAGAAATTCGGTGTATCCGCGGCAGCACCCGTTGCAATGATGGCGGCAGGACCTGTCGATAGCGGTGCCGCTGTTGTTGAGGAGCAGACTGAATTTGACGTCATTCTCACCGCTATTGGAGACAAGAAAATAAATGTTATCAAAGAGGTCAGGGCGATTACCGGTCTTGGCTTGAAAGAAGCCAAGGATCTGGTGGACTCTGCTCCAAAGCCGGTGAAAGAGGGCGTAACCAAGGAAGAGGCCCAAAAAATCAAAGAGCAACTTGAAGGTGCTGGTGCACAAGTGGATGTGAAGTAACCAGGCGCTTTATTTGATACAAGGCCTGCCAAACCGCCTTATGGTTTAGGGGTTAAGGTGGTTTTTGGTAGTGGTATCGAAGAAAAGATAGGGCGCGGGCCATCGCCTGCCTGCTTGAAATAAATTGGAAGCGTGTCAATGGGATAATAGGGAAATAATCCGGTTATCCCATTTTCGCGCTTTTCCGAGCCCAATATGGAGATGCTATGTCGGTAAGGCCCTCGGCAATTAAGCGACTTAGAAAAAACTTCGGCAAAATTCGAAAAATCGTTGATATTCCGGATCTTATCGGGATGCAACGGGAATCCTACAGTCGATTTCTTCAAATCGGTGTTTTTCCGGAAAAACGGAAAGACATCGGTCTTCAGGCTGTTTTCAAGTCTGTTTTCCCCATTAAAGATTTCACGGGAAGTGCTTCACTTGAATTTGTCTCTTATCGGTTTGGCGAAGTAAAACACAGTGTTGAAGAGTGTATAAATCGTGGCATGACGTATGAGTTGCCGGTACGGATTACGGTTCGACTCGTCGTCTATGATGTTGATAAGGAAACAGGGGTCTCCAATATTCGGGACATAAAGGAACAGGAAATATATTTCGGAACGATTCCGCTGATGACTCGAAAAGGCACTTTTATCATCAATGGCACGGAGCGGGTTGTCGTCAGTCAGTTGCATCGTTCCTCCGGCGTATTTTTTGATCATGATAAAGGTAAAACACATTCCAGTGGAAAAATTATCTATACATCCAGAATTATTCCGGTTCGTGGTTCGTGGATAGACATGGAAATTGATCCGAAGGATATTGTGTATATTCGGATCGACCGTCGCCGAAAATTCCCGGTGACATTGTTGTTTAAAGCTTTTGGTTATTCAACCGAGGATCTGCTGTCCTACTTTTATAAGAAAGATAAAATTGTCGTTCAGGATGGGCAGTATTTTAAAGTCTTCAGTGAAAAACTGCTAAAAGGGCAACGGGCTAGCCAGGATGTGATTATTCCCGAGACGGGAGAGGTGATTGTTAAAAAAGGACGTCATTTTACCCGCCGCGCGATTCGACAGTTAAAAACATCCGGTGTTGAAAAGCTTCCCATCAATGTGGAGGAGCTGTTGGATAAGGCCTTTGCTTCAACCATCGTTCATCCGGAAACAAAAGAAGTACTTCAAAAGCCCAATGATGCCGTAGATGAGGCGCTTCTTAAACGATTGAGCGAAATGGGCATCACCGAATTTGAGATTTTATTCAACGACGGAGTGGCAATCAGTGATTCGATCCGAAAGACACTGGTTATGGATAAGGTCGAAAACAAAGAGGATGCCCTCATTGAAATATACAGGCGGCTTCGCCCCGGGAATCCCGCTACGCCTGAAGTGGCTCAGGATTTTCTAGATCACCTCTTTTTTAAATCGGCCTATTATGATCTTTCCGGCGTTGGGCGTTTGAAAATCAATTTGCGTCTCGGAATTAACGCCCCATTAAACGTTACGACTCTTAGAAGAGAAGACATTCTTCTGACCGCTAAAACATTGATTGAGCTTCGGGACACCCAAGGAGTGGTGGACGATATTGACCATTTGGGTAACCGGCGGGTGCGGGCCGTGGGAGAGTTGCTTGAAAACCACTATCGCATCGGACTTGTTCGAATGGAGAGGGCGATTAAAGAGCGGATGAGCCTTCAAGAAGTGGATGCACTGATGCCACATGATTTGATAAATCCGAAGCCGGTTTCGGCGGTGGTTAAGGAATTTTTTGGAACCAGCCAGCTTAGCCAGTTCATGGATCAGACCAACCCCTTATCAGAAACTACCCATAAGAGGCGTTTGAGTGCTTTGGGGCCTGGCGGACTTACCCGGGAGCGAGCCGGATTTGAGGTACGGGATGTACATCCCTCTCACTATGGCCGGATTTGTCCCATTGAGACACCGGAAGGACCGAACATCGGTCTTATCGTTTCTCTCAGTACCTATGCACGGGTGAATGATTATGGATTCATCGAGACCCCGTATCGCGTGGTCAATGATGCCACCGTTTCAGGGGAGGTAAAATTTCTAAGTGCGTTTGAAGAGAAAGAGCATCCCATTGCCCAGGCCAATGCACCGGTCGATGAAAGTAACCGGTATACCAACGCGCTGGTAACTTCGAGAGTTGCCGGTGAGTTTATGATGGTGGAAAGGGACCAGATTGAGCTGATGGATATTTCTCCGAACCAGCTGGTTAGTGTTTCCGCTTCCCTGATTCCTTTTTTGGAAAATGATGATGCCAACCGGGCGCTAATGGGATCCAATATGCAGCGGCAAGCGGTGCCGCTCATGACCAGTGAAGCGCCGCTGGTGGGAACCGGTATTGAAGGCGTCGTGGCAAAAGATTCAGGTGTGACCATCGTGGCGGATCGGGATGGGTGGGTAGTGGACGTAGACGCTTCGCGAATTGTTCTTCAGCATGAGCCGGAGGATGATGATTTTGAGCCGAGTGTTACCATCCACAATTTGCAGAAATTTGTTCGTTCCAACCAAAATACATGTTTCAACCACAGGCCCATTGTAAAAAAAGGGCAGTGGGTAAGTGAGGGTGAAATCATTTGCGATGGTCCCGCGACCGAGCAGGGGGAATTGGCGCTTGGTAAAAATGTGGTTGTGGCTTTCATGCCATGGGGCGGTTATAATTTCGAGGATTCGATCCTGGTGAGTGAGCGGCTGGTTCGGGATGGTGTTTATACCTCTGTTCATATAGAGGAATTTGAAATGGTGGCTCGGGACACGAAGCTTGGAAAAGAAGAAATTACCCGGGATATTCCAAATGTAGGTGAAGAGGCGCTAAAAAATCTCGATGATAGCGGTATCATCCGTTTGGGAGCGGAGGTTGGCCAAGGGGATATTCTGGTGGGAAAGGTGACCCCTAAAGGGGAAACGCAGCTTTCCCCGGAAGAAAAGCTTCTTCGGGCCATATTCGGTGAGAAAGCCGGTGAGGTGAAGGATACTTCGCTGCGAGTACCCCCGGGTGTGGAGGGGATCGTTATTGACGCTAAGGTATTTGCGCGGCGTGGTGTAGATAAGGACGAGAGATCCAGAGACATTGAAGCTGCGGAAATTGCTCGGATGGAAAAAGATCGTGACGATAAAATCCGGGTTACCGGGGATGTGATTCATGCTCGTCTGGCGAAACTGCTTGAAGGTCAGGAAGTGACGGCGACCCTTCGAAAAGGGAAGAAAAACCAGCTCCTTAAAGGGGATGTGATCAAACCCGGGATGTTGGACGATATTTCCCTGGCTCAGTTTGAGGGATTGGTTCTTGCCGATAGTGAAGTTACGCAGCAAGCCCATGATCTGCTGGAGCGGTATCGGGAGCAATGTGATAAATTCCGGGAAGATTTTGAAAAGCAGATTGGCCGGTATGAAAGAGGAGACGATCTGCCGCCTGGGGTTATCAAAATGGTCAAGGTGTATGTGGCCATGAAGCGAAAGCTTTCCGTGGGAGATAAAATGGCCGGTCGTCATGGAAATAAGGGGGTTGTGTCACGGATATTGCCTGTTGAAGACATGCCGTATTTTAAAGACGGCAAACCGGTGGATATGGTTTTGAATCCATTAGGTGTCCCATCACGAATGAACGTCGGGCAAATTCTGGAGATTCACCTCGGTTGGGCAGCGAAAGGGCTTGGGGATCAGATTACCAGCATGCTGGAAGAAAAAAATCTAATTGACCTTAGAGAGAAGATGTCGCGAATTTTTAGTGCACCAGGTGAAAAAAATCAGATCGAAGCAATTGATGATGTTTCACTTTGCCAGCTGGCTGCCAAATATTCAAACGGAGTCCATATGGCAACGCCGGTGTTTGATGGGGCCAAAGAGGATGAGGTTAAGAATCTTTTGCAAGAGGCATCCCTGAGTAAAACCGCTCAGGCTACGCTCTTTGACGGCCGAACCGGCGACTCGTTCAATGAGAAGATCACCGTCGGTACCATGTATATGCTAAAGCTCCACCACTTGGTGGATGACAAGATTCATGCCCGGTCCATCGGGCCATATTCTTTGGTGACCCAGCAACCGCTGGGTGGCAAGGCGCAGTTTGGAGGCCAGCGATTAGGGGAAATGGAAGTGTGGGCGATGGAAGCTTATGGTGCTGCCAATGCGCTTCAGGAGTTCCTGACGGTCAAATCAGACGACATGGCGGGAAGAACCCGGATGTACGAAAAGATCGTGAAAGGTCAGAATTCCTTGGAACCTGGTCTTCCCGAATCCTTCCGGGTTCTCACAAAGGAGCTGCAGAGTCTGGGACTTGATGTGACCCTGCTCCAAGGGGAGGCGTAATCCGGAAAATAAAGCTTTTTTTTGGCTTTTGATTTGATGCTCGGTTTACCGGGCTGCCACCCTAACCCGTTTAACCCTTAGCTAGGAATATAAGATGGAAACAATTTACGATTTTTTTGCAAAACCGACGGATCCAAGATTGTATACCGGAGTGAAGGTCGCTCTTGCCTCGTCGGCACAGATTCGTGAATGGTCCCATGGGGAAATAAAAAAACCTGAGACGATAAATTACCGTACATTCAAGCCTGAACGGGAAGGGCTGTTTTGTGCGAAAATATTTGGCCCGACGAAAGACTACGAATGCAATTGCGGTAAATACAAACGCATGAAGCACAGAGGGGTCATTTGCGAGAAATGCGGTGTGGAAGTGATTCAGTCCAAGGTTCGCCGGGAACGAATGGGACATATTGAGCTTGCCACGCCGGTTTCCCATATTTGGTTCTTAAAGAGTCTTCCCAGTAAAATTGGTAATTTGCTTGATCTGACGCTAAAAAATATGGAGAAGGTGCTGTATTTTGACAGTTATATCGTTACCGATCCAAAGGAAACAACGCTCGCAAGAGGGCAATTGCTCACCGATGACAAGTACCGCGAGGCCGTCGAAACGTTCGGGGCCAGATTTGAAGCCGGAATAGGCGCCGAAGCGGTATATAAATTGCTAGAGGGCTTGAATCTGGAAGAGATATATCAGCAGCTCAAAATCGATATTCGGGCTACCGGGTCAACCACGAAGCGCCAAAAACTCGCCAAACGGCTTAAAATTGTGGACGCGTTTCGCAGATCCGGGATCAACCCGGTGTGGATGATAATGGATGTCATCCCGGTATTGCCACCGGATTTGCGTCCACTGGTGCCTTTGGAGGGGGGACGGTTCGCGACTTCGGATCTAAATGATTTATACCGTCGGGTAATCAACCGGAATAATCGGCTACGGCGGCTTATTGATTTAAAAGCTCCTGAAATTATTGTTAGAAATGAAAAACGGATGCTTCAGGAATCGGTGGACGTTCTGTTTGATAATGGACGACACGGCCGGGTGGTTACCGGCACGAATAAGCGGCCTTTAAAATCCCTAAGTGATACATTGAAGGGAAAGCAGGGGCGGTTCAGGCAGAACTTATTGGGTAAACGTGTTGATTATTCCGGACGTACGGTTATTACCGTCGGTCCAAACCTTCGGCTCCATCAGTGCGGATTGCCCAAAAAAATGGCGTTGGAGCTTTTCAAACCCTTTGTCTATTATCGGTTGGAGAGAAAAGGGCTTGTTTCCACGATTAAAAGCGCAAAGAAAATGGTGGAAAGAGAGACACCGGAAGTCTGGGATACCCTGGATGAGGTGGTAAAGGAATATCCGGTAATGCTCAATCGGGCACCAACACTCCATCGGCTGGGCGTCCAGGCTTTTGAGCCGACGCTTATTGAGGGCAAGGCCATTCAACTCCATCCTCTTGTTTGTACCGCATTTAATGCGGATTTTGATGGGGATCAGATGGCGGTGCATATCCCCTTGTCCGTCGAAGCGCAAATCGAGGCGCGGGTGTTGATGCTTTCCAGCAACAATATCCTTTCGCCGGCAAACGGAAGTCCGATTATCGTCCCAAGCCAGGATATCGTTCTCGGCATCTATTATATGACAAAAATATTTAAGGGTGCTAAGGGAGAAGGTCGGCTTTTCTCCAGTCAGGAAGAAGTGCGTTGCGCTTATGATGCCAATGTCATTGATTTACATGCTGAAATTATGGTTCGGATGGATGGCAAGCGGGTGAAAACAACAGCCGGCCGGATTTTGCTGTGGGATATAATGCCACCGGATTTAGTGTTGGTATTACGGCATATAATGGTTTCCGATGAGAAGGCGGTTTCCGAAATTAAAGAAAAACTGCGGATGGGAGTGGCCTTTGTTGAGCTGGTTAAAGCGTATTCCCAGAGCGTGGATAAGGAAAATGACGGCCTGCTGGGGCGGGTCAGATCCGACGAGTTTTCCCGGGTGTTTAGCACAGACGAAAAAGCGGCCGCCGCGCTTTTTAATCTTGACGTTGGGCAAGTGAGCGATGTCATTGTTGAAAACAATCTGTTTCATTTCTTCGAAGTAGTCGAAAAGCAGCCCGAAGTGTCGTTTGAAAGTGTAAACACACTTCAAAATAAGAAGTCACTTCGTGAACTCATTGATTATGTTTATCGGAACCTGGGACCTAAAGCCACTGTAATTCTTTCGGATAGGTTGAAAGATATCGGTTACCGGTATTCAACAGAAGGTGGCTTATCCATTTCTATCGATGCCATGATTATTCCCAAGTCGAAATGGGATATTCTAAAAAAGGCCGAAGATCATGTCACGGAAATCGGGCGACAGTACACGGAAGGTCTCATTACCCAAGGAGAGAAGTATAATAAGGTGGTCGATATCTGGGCCAAGGCGACCGACGATATTGCCAACGAAATGATGGATGCCATGAAATCCTCACCGGAACTGGATGACAATGCCGAGCCGGTATTGGATGAAAAGGGGCGGCCGGTAATTCGAGAGGCTTTTAATCCAATTTTCATGATGGCGGATTCGGGTGCCAGGGGTAGCAAAGACCAGATGCGACAGTTGGCTGGCATGAGGGGGTTAATGGCCAAACCATCCGGAGAGATTATCGAAACTCCGATTACCGCTAACTTCCGGGAAGGGCTTTCCGTGCTCCAATATTTTATTTCCACCCATGGGGCTCGAAAGGGTCTTGCCGATACGGCCCTAAAAACAGCGAACTCCGGCTATTTGACACGTCGACTCGCTGATGTTGCCCAGGATTGTACTGTCATGGAAGACGACTGCGGGACGATGATGGGTGTTGAGGTGGAACCGCTGATGGAAGGCGGAGAGGTTATTCAGGAAATAGGCGAAAGAATATTGGGGAGAACCGCTGTTGAGGATATTCTGGACCCCTTTACGGATGAAGTTTTGGTAGCATCCGGCCAGGAAATAGATGAAGTTGCCGCCAAAAAAATCGAAGGGGCCGCTATTGCCAGCGTCCGGATACGCTCCGTTTTGACCTGTCGCACTCGATTTGGTGTTTGCGCCAAATGTTATGGTAGGGATCTTGCTCACGGTAATCGCGTGGAGATCGGGCAGGCTGTCGGAATTTTGGCTGCCCAATCGATAGGTGAGCCGGGCACGCAGTTGACCATGCGGACATTTCATATTGGGGGAACGGCAAGCCGACGGGTTGAGCAGGCTGATATTCGGGCGCGCGTGGATGGCACCGTAAAGTTTGATGAGTCTCTTAAAGTGGTTCTCAATGCCGAGCATGAGACGATTGTAATGAACCGGCGGGGGGGGGAGTTCTCAATAGTCGGGAGTACCGGCCGTGAACGGGAACGGCATCCGGTTATTTATGGTGCGCATCTGCTGGTAAGGGATGGACAGGAGATCCAGGCCGGTGACACATTGGCAACCTGGGACCCGTTTACCACGCCCATTATTACGGAAGTTCCCGGTACCGTAAAATTTGGAGATATCGTTCCTCAAAAAACCATGCAGGAAAAAGTGGACCCGGTAACGGGGAAGTCCAGTCGAACCATTATTGAGTCAAAAATGGGTGATGTCCGGCCGCGAATTTCCATCAAGGATGAAAGCGGAAAAACGGCGCGATTAAAGGGCGGCTCCGGGTTAGCCCGGTACGTATTGCCCACGGATGCCATTTTGCTGGTGGAAGAGGGTGACGAGGTTAAGGCGGGGGATATTGTTGCCAAGTTGCCGCGGGCAACGACAAAAACAAAGGACATCACCGGTGGTCTTCCGCGGGTCGCGGAACTTTTTGAAGTGCGAAAACCGAAAGAGGCCTCTATTTTGAGCGAAATTGATGGGTATGTTTCCATTTCAAAGGGGACTAAAAAGGGGAAACAGAAAGTGACCATTACTCCGGTCGGGGTTGGGGAGAATAAAGAGTATCTGATTCCCCGGGGGAAGCATATTAATGTGTATGAGGGGGATTACGTGCGAGCTGGGGAGCCGATTATTGGAGGGTCCGCCAATCCGCAAGATATTTTGAACATCAAGGGGGAAGTTGCACTGGCCCGTTATTTAGTGGATGAAGTGCAGGAGGTGTACCGACTTCAGGGTGTTCGAATCAACGATAAGCATATTGAGGTCATTGTTCGGCAGATGATGCGGCGGGTTAAAATAACCGATATCGGAGATACGGAATTTATTCTCGAGGAACAGGTGGACCGCACGCGGTTTGAGGAGGCTAACCTGGACGTAATTGAAAGTGGCGGCAAACCGGCCATGGCGGAATCGCTCATTCTTGGCATCACAAAGGCTTCCCTCAGTACGGATAGCTTCATTTCCGCTGCGTCCTTTCAGGAGACCACCAAAGTGCTCACGGATGCCAGCATCGCAGGCGCCGTGGATTATCTTCGGGGCCTCAAAGAGAATGTGATAATGGGGCGCCTTATCCCTGCCGGTACCGGCTTGCCGAGTTATGCTCACATAGCTGTTGAAACGGTTTGAGATGGGGGGCATGCATTTTTTTAATTTAAAAAATATAAAATGCTTGACAATATGGGTGTATCTAGATACAAGTCCGGTTTTTGTCATGATGTGAAATTTGCGATTGGATTTTCGTCAGCAAGGGGAAAATATGCCGACCATCAACCAGTTAGTTAGAAATGGAAGAAAGCGAGTCAATCAGAAGACCACCACGCCGGCCCTGAAGGGGGCGCCCCAAAAGCGGGGAGTGTGTACAAGGGTTTATACATCTACACCGAAAAAACCGAATTCAGCCCTTAGAAAGGTGGCGAGGGTTCGATTGACAACCGGAATGGAAGTAACTGCCTATATTCCTGGGGTGGGTCATAATCTTCAAGAGCATTCGGTTGTGCTTGTGCGTGGTGGCCGCGTGAAAGATCTTCCCGGTGTCCGGTATCATATTGTGCGGGGGACTCTGGATACGCTTGGTGTAGAGGATCGAAAACAGAGCCGGTCAAAATATGGGGCAAAGAAACCCAAATAACAGGTTTTGAAATAGAAAAATTCTAAACGGATTCATTAACCGAGACGGTGTAACTTATGCCAAGAAGAAGAGAAGTCCCAGAGCGGTCCATTATTCCGGATCCGAAACATAGCAGCAAGCTGGTTGCAAAGTTCATTAATTCCATAATGCGTGATGGGAAAAAAAGCACAGCCGAAGCGATATTATACGGCGCTTTCAAAATTATACAGGGAAAAGCGAAAGAAGAGCCGCTGAAAATTTTTGAGAAAGCGCTCGAAAACGTAAAGCCCACCATAGAGGTGAAGTCCAGGCGAGTTGGTGGGTCTACCTATCAGGTTCCCACGGAGATTCGTCATTCCCGCAGAATGGCGTTGGGTATCCGGTGGATCATCAAATTTGCAAAGGGCCGCTCCGAGCGGGATATGGCAAATAAGCTGGCCGGCGAATTATTGGATGCCGCCAATATGAGAGGCTCATCGGTCAAGAAACGAGAAGATACCCATAAAATGGCGGAGGCCAATAAAGCGTTTGCGCACTTCCGTTGGTAACAGTGGCAAGATGGGTTTTATTTTAGAAAAGATATAGCGTATTGCCCCATTAAAGTGGAGGAATGAAAAATGGCGAAGAAAAAATTTGAGCGGACCAAGCCGCATGTAAACGTGGGAACGATCGGCCATATAGATCATGGGAAGACGACTTTGACGGCGGCGATCACAAAACACAACGGTCTAAGGGGGATGGCGGAGTTCATACCGTTTGATCAGATCGACAAGGCGCCGGAAGAAAAAGAGCGGGGGATCACCATAGCGACCGCCCATGTGGAATATGAGACGCCCAATCGTCACTATGCACATGTGGATTGCCCGGGTCATGCGGATTACATCAAGAACATGATCACTGGAGCCGCGCAGATGGACGGCGCCATTTTGGTAGTGGGTGCTGATGACGGCCCGATGCCCCAGACCCGTGAGCATATACTGCTGGCACGTCAGGTCGGTGTTCCCAAGATCGTGGTGTTTCTGAATAAATGTGACATGGTGGACGACGAAGAACTGATCGAACTGGTGGAATTAGAGCTTCGGGAACTGTTGGATAAATACGAATTTCCCGGAGATGATACGCCGATCATTCGTGGCAGCGCGCTCAAAGCGCTGGAGAGTGATGATCCGGAT
>JAZDPP010000060.1:0-15429 GCA_043797445.1 Pseudomonadota bacterium | reverse complement strand
CTCCCAACCCATCCCCCGGGGCAACCGGGTGGGTATTATCACCAACACCGGCGGCCCGGCGGTTATCGCCACCGATGTGCTGGTGGGGGCCGGGTTGAAGCTCCCGCCTCTCTCCGAAAAAACCGCCGCCCGGTTGAAAGCTGTCCTCTATGCCGAAGCATCAGTCCACAATCCCGTGGACGTGCTGGCCACCGGAACGGCGGCCCATTACCGGGCGTGCATGGACGCCATGATGGATGATGATAATTTTGACAGCGTCTACATCAATTTCGTGACCCCGTTCTTTGTCGACAACGAGAGCATCGCCCGTGAAATCGTGGCGGTGAGTCAACAGCGAATAAAACCGATCGTCTGCAACCTGATGACAGACCCCAAACAGTGGACAGAGGTGGTGTCGATTTTGCGAACCGGCGGTGTCCCCTGTTTCAATTTGCCGGGAGCGGCCGCCCGGGCCTTGAGCGCCCTGGTGCGATATAATGGCATTCGTAACCGCAAAACCGGCATGGTACCGGTATACGGTGACGTGGACAAATCCGGGGCCCGGGCGCTATTGGAAGGGGCCCGTGCCGCCGGAAGATCCAACCTGTCAGCGGCGGAGGTGTACGGCTTTCTATCCGCTTACAAGATTCCCGTCGCGGATTGGCAGGTGGTGGGCGATGTCGCCTCGGCTGCCGCCGCGGCGGCGCGAATCGGCTATCCGGTAGTGGTCAAAGCCGATGCGCAAACCGTGGTGCATAAAAGCGATATGGGCGGGGTCGCCGTCAATCTGACCGATGAAACGATGCTTCGTGCCGCTGTTCAAAAGATGCAAACCGCTCTGGCAGGGACAACGGATTTGAAATTCCTCATCCAAAAATTCCAACCCGGTGGTTTGGAAGTGATCATGGGCGCCAAGGCCGAGCCGGGTCTGGGGCATCTCATCATGTTCGGATTGGGTGGAATTTACGTCGAGATCATGAAAGATGTCGTGTTCGACTTAACGCCTGTGACCGATACGGAAGCCCAACAAATGGTTGCCTCTATCAAAGGGGCGGCCTTACTCAAAGGGGTGCGCGGCCAGGCCGGGGTGGACCGGGCGGCCCTGGTGGACCTCATCGGGCGCCTCTCCCAGCTGGTGACCGACCTGCCGGAGATTCAGGAGATGGACTTGAACCCGGTAATGGCGCTTAGGGACAGCGCTTGTGCCGTGGATGCGCGCATCGCTATTTAGCGTCTTAGAAAAAAAAATCTGCGTTTTTTTACCCCACAAGGGGGTACTGAAAAAAGTCCCGTCAAGGGTTGGATGAGAAGCTGAATTTAAGGGATGCAGCATTTCCCAATATACCGTTTACCAGAGGTAGACCGACTCGGTTTTGGAAACCGAGTCGGTCTTTCGAGATAGGCGAAAACGGTATTTTGGAAATATCCAAATCCCTGAGTTCCGGTGATTTCCAAAAAAAGCAAGTCGTGGACCGTGGGGAGATACACGGCTCACACTTCAATTTTACAGTTAGTTTTAACAAATTAGGGAGTTATAAGGTGAAAAAACAAATACTTTCAGGAAACGAGGCGGTGGCCCTGGGGGCATATCAAGCCGGCGTAAAGATCGCCAGCGCTTATCCGGGCACACCGAGTACGGAGATCCTGCAAAATTTTGCGAAATATGAAGGCGTCTATGCGGAATGGGCGCCTAACGAAAAGGTCGCACTCGAAGTGGCCATCGGGTCCGCGATGACCGGTGTTCGCACGCTGTTTACCGCCAAGCATGTGGGGCTCAATGTGGCGGCGGACCCCATGATGACATTGGCCTACACGGGGACACCCGGGGGGCTGCTCATGGTTTGCGCGGATGATCCGGGCATGCACAGCTCTCAAAATGAGCAGGACAACCGGTATTACGCCCGGTTTGCAAAGATACCCATGCTGGAGCCCAGTGACAGCCAAGAGGCAAAGGACATGGTCGAAGCGGGGCTGCTGTTGTCTGAAAAGTATGATACCCCTACGATGCTGCATATGACCACTCGCGTTTGTCACTCCAAGGGAATTGTCACGGTCGATGCGGAAAAGAAAGCGGATATACCGCTTGCGCAAGGGTTTAAGCGCGACCCGAAGAAATTTGTCATGATTCCGGCATTTGCCAAATTGAGACATCCGCTGGTCCTGGAAAGAGAAGAGAAATTAAGAGTTGTTTCCGAGGCGACACCCTTTAACCGGATCGAATGGGGGGATACCAAAGTTGGTGTCATTACCGGCGGCATCTCGTATCAACATGTAAGGGAGATTCTGCCGTATATTTCCATTCTCAAGCTGGGGATGACCTTTCCGTTGCCGGAGAAGATGATAAGAGCGTTCGCCGCGAAGGTCGATCGGCTTTTTGTCGTAGAAGAGCTCGAGCCGTACATCGAGGATGAGATTCGAATCATGGGCCTGGCTGTGGAAGGAAAGGCGTTCTTTTCCCGGTTGGATGAGATGAGTCCTGAAGCCGTTGCGGCCGGCTTTGCAAAAGCCGGCGTGTTACCATACGATTTGCCGGTGCCGACCCAAAAGGCGCCGGGCGGGGACATGCCCCGGCCGCCGCTCCTGTGTTCCGGCTGCCCCCACAGGGGGCTGTTTTATGCGCTGAATAAAATGAAAGCCATCGTTCACGGAGATATCGGCTGTTACACGCTCAGCGTTTTACCTCCCCTTCAAAGTATCGATACCACGCTTTGCATGGGGGCGAGTATCAGCATGGCCCACGGCACCGCAAAAGCTATCGCACAGGCGGGATTGGACGAGAAACGTCCGGTTTTCGCGGTGATCGGTGATTCCACCTTCTTCCATTCCGGCATCACCAGTCTCATGGATGTCATTTATAATAAAGGCAATGTCAATGTGATTATCCTGGACAACCGCATCACCGGCATGACCGGCGGGCAGCAGAACCCCGGTACCGGCCTGACCTTGCAGATGGAAGGAACCCATGCGGTGGATATTCTGGAGCTGGTCAAGGCCCTGGGGTGCAGGCGAGCCCGGGAGATCGATCCGTTTGATATGGAGAAAACGGTAGCGGCGTTGAAGGATGAAATCGCCTATGAGGGGCCGTCTGTTCTGATCACCAAACGCCCCTGTGTTCAGCTGTTTCGTCAGGATCCGAGCCAGATTCTGACCGTCGATACGGAAGCTTGCATCGGTTGCCAACTCTGTCTGAAACTGGGATGCCCTTCCATTTCTCAGGGAGAGGTTATTCCCGACGAGAAAGGGAAAAAGGAGCGCCGCTACGCTTTTATCAACGCGGCGACATGCTACGGATGCACGCAGTGTGAGCAGGTTTGTAAATCGAAGGCCATCGTTCGCGCGTCAAAATAGGCTTGTCCGCAATGACGAATTCAAAAGGAGATAAACAATGACTCGGGAAAAGAATAAAACGACCAACGTGCTGGTCGTTGGTACCGGCGGCCAGGGGGTTATTACGGCAAGCGAAATATTATCGGATGTGGCAATGCTTAGTGGATATGACACCAAAAAAAGTGAAATCCACGGAATGTCCCAACGTGGCGGCGTGGTTACCAGCCATGTACGATACAGCGAGAAGGTGGCCTCTCCGATGATTATGGAGGGGGAGGCGGACATAATCCTTTCCTTTGAACTGGCGGAAACGCTCCGGTGGCTCCATTTCTTAAAGCCCGAAGGGCGGGTGATTACCAGCCTGCAGAGAATCATTCCACCCGCCGTGTACGCCGGTATGGGGACCTATCCGGAAAATTCGGAAGAGATTATCAAGGAACGGATAAAAAATCCGATTTTTTTGAATGCCCTGTCCCTGGCCGAAGATCTGGGGAACCCCAAGCTGGTGAACACTCTTTTACTGGGGGTCGTCTCGAACCTGCTGGATCTTCCCATCGACCTGTGGAAAACGGTCATTGCCGAGCGGGTGCCGCCCAAACTCAAGGAACTCAACCTGGTGGCCTTTGACAAGGGCAGGGAGTTTAATTAGCGGCCGGCTTTGCGAAGTGAAAATCACATCAATGACAGACGTTGCCCGGTCGGGGGATCGGAAATGAAATGATTTCGAAAACCCCGAAATGCGGCGAAATGGGAGGAAGTCATGAAAATAGCGATTGTCGGTGCGGGTGTTTTAGGATCCATTTTTGGCAGTCTTTTTGCGGGAAAAGGGTTTGAGGTGACCCTGATCGAAGTGCTTGAGGAGCGGGTTCGTCTGATCGAAAAAGAGGGGCTGTGGATGCAGTGGCCCGATGGGGAGCGAACGCATTCACGGATAGAGATCACCTCAAATGTCCGCATGGCCGGCGTGAAGAATCTGGTGATCATCGCTGTTAAAGGGTATCATACCCGCTCGGCCATCGAGAGCGCTCTTCCCATGATAGGGCCGGATACCGTTGTCCTCTCGGTTCAAAATGGTCTCGGCAATCTGGAAATCATCGCGGAAACCGTGGGGCCCGAACGGGTTGTCGGCGGCATTACGGCCCATTCCGGCATGCCCGTCAGCATGAACGAGGTCCGGTATGTGGGCGGCCTGGGACCGCTGTTGGTAATCGGGCCTTACGACGGGGTATCCCGCCCGGGTTTTGAAAAAATGGTTCAACGATTCAAGGATGTGGGCCTGGACGTTCACCCTACCGACAATATTAACAATGTGATCTGGAAAAAACTGATCGCCAATGTGTCCACCAATGTGGTGGCCGCCCTGACCGGTTTGACCGGCGGCATCGCGGTCACACACGAGTCCTCCGTTAAAATCATCGAAGCGCTCTCTCTGGAACTGGCCAAGGTGGCCCGGGCCAAGGGGATTGATTTCCCTGAGTTGGATGATCCGCTGGGCTTTTCTTTAAAGGCGTTCGCTTCCACCAAAAACAACCGTGTTTCCATGCTCCAGGATGTGGAGGCGGGGCGTCTCACCGAAATCGGCAATTTAAATGAAGTAATCGTTTCGGAAGGTCGTCGCCTGAACATCCCGACCCCATATAACGAGGCCGTTTCCTGGTTGACTCGGGGGGTAGAGGAGCGAAATCGCCGGAAACTCTCCGCGGTGGAGGCGGATAGCACACCGGAGGCTGTCCGGAATGCCATCAAAGGCGAAGACCTGGTGGCCTTGCGGCGCGCTTTGGAGCTTTCCCCATTGGCCCGCGCGCTTTCCATTCAGTTTACGGAATTTGAATCGGGACGCGCCACCGCCCGTTTACCCGGAACGGCCCAATTGCCGAACTTTCTCGGCTACACTCACACGGGCGCGCTGTTTACCTTAGCGGAGCAAACCATGGCGGCGGTTGCGAACTCACTGGGCTCGGTGGGCCTGCCGCTCAATTGTGATATCCAATTGCTTAAAGGGGCGGATCCCGCGAAGGACGTAATCGCTGCTGCGCATGTGATCGATACCCAGGGCCGTATCGCCCGTGTTCTGGTGGAACTGACCCAGGAGGACCAAAAGGTGATGACGGTATCGGAGATGGTGTTCTTGCGCTCTTAATTTTATTCGACCAGTAGCATAAGTGCCCGGCCGGCAGGGGAATCGCATTTTCTAACTTACCGCTTACCCGGTCAGACCGACTCGGTTTCAAAAACCGGGTCGGTCTTTCGGGAAAGTACAAACGGTAGTGGAAGTATCCAACTCCCCTGATAAACTCTCATAAGAGAATTCAGAATTTTTTTCGATAAAGCGATATGCCGTCCGTGGACGATAGATTATAGGCGCAAAACGGCACGAGCCGGCCGTCGGGGCTGACCGTGTGAATGCAGCAGTCTTTAAGCCGTTCCAGATCCAGATTCCAGGCATCCTGAAAGGCCATGGCGGAGATGGAGAGGGTGTGGGTTTTGACACGATCGGCAAATTCGTTCAAGTCCAGGGGCATGGCGGATTCACCGGGCGACGTGCACTTCCCGGGGCAGCAGACGCTGCTATTTGCCATGGGTAACATAGACGCCGGTTTTTCGGGGGCCGACCACTGCCTCGCGGTAACGGAAACCGTCTTTTTCGCCCCTTCCTCGGCAATTGCGGGGGGGGCGCAGCACCCGGTGGCAGCTGGCGTGAGGGGCATGAGTCCCCCGTCTTTTAGAATGAGAAAATTGCCGTGAAACGAACACAGGGCGTTTTCGCATCCCGGCGGATTGAAATGTTTTACGGCCATGGCCCCTTCGGTTTGCCGCTCAATGGCCTGAAGTACTTCCGGAAGGGTGATGCGGCCTTCATTTCCGGAACGCCTCGGAAAGCGGCCGAAATAGCTCACCGGCTGAAAATGAACGCCCCGGACTCCCGGAGCCTGCTGAATCGCCAATCTCACGATGTTCCCGATGTCCGTGTCGTTGATTCCGGGAACGAGCGTTGGCACCAGGACCACCCCGATGCCGGCCGCCGCGCATCGATCGATCGCTTTTAACTTGATATCCAGAAGCTTTTTGCCTCGGATTTTGAGATAAATGTCATCCGAGGTGCCGTCGAATTGTAAAAAGACCGATGAGAGACCGGCCTGTTTCAATGTGTTGGCGAGGTCCTCGCGGGTACCGAGCAGGATGCCATTGGTATTGAGCTGAATGAACCCGAACCCCATGGCCGTGCCCATGGAGATTATTTCGGATAGATCGTCCCGCATCGTTGGCTCCCCCCCCGAAATCTGTATGTTGGCGGCACCCGAAAAATGAAGAACGCTTTCATACCATTGCCGGATGACGGACAGGGGCGGGTCGGTTCTTTTGCTCTTTTCGTCCCCGGGGACGCCGGATTCGGCAAAACAGAAAGCGCAGGAAAGATTGCACCGCTGGGTCACTTCCAAAAGCGCCGTGCAGGTATGCTGCCGGTGATCGGCGCAAAGACCGCAGTCAAAGGGGCAGCCCTTTTGAACGGCCGTTGCCGGGCGGGCGGGAAACGAGGGGATTTTGGGCCGGCGCCAGGAATCAAATGACGGCGCGCCCCGCCAGACGATCGTGCTGAACGCTCCGTGAGCGGGACAGGTTTTCTCAAGGAAGACATCCCCATCCCTTGAAATCAATTGGGCATCGATTCGATCGAGGCAGACTGGACAGACGCTGGTGGTGGTCGACAGGGGATTAATTGCATTCATTGGTTATCTCGTGAGGCTGTTGTTGATCACATGGGAGCCAGCCATGGGAGTCAGTTCTTTTGGGCGATGAGCAGATAATATCCCGGTTTCAGGCGGTTTACCGTTTCGCGGGTTTCCGTGGCCGTCTCTTTGGAGCACCAGCTTCCCCAGAATTGCGATAGAGAACCGAATTCGAAAATGAGCCGGACCGCAAGCTCGCGCAGCAAGGCCGAATGATCCTCGATAAGGTGAATGGTAAAACCGGCGCCGGTGACCAGCCCGGAAAGGGTATCCAGGGGCAGCGCCCCGTTGATGCAGGTTCGCACGCCTGGAACCGGAAGATCCGGAGTCATCCGGTCCGAACGGGCGTAGATATCGGTCAAAACGAGATAACCGTCCGGCTTCAGCACATCGCAAAAGCCCCGGAGCGTACCGGCTCGATCCGGCACCAGCGACAATACGCACTCGCAAAAGACCCCATCGAAAACGCCCGGTTTAAAGGGTAGCCGGGGAATCGTTGCCACCGCCAAGGTTCGATTTTGATTTTTAGCGGCACCCTGGGACAACAGCAGCCGGGAAATATCGACACCCACGGCACGCAGCCCGTGTCGGGTTACCAGCCGTTCAACCGTGGCGCCGGTGCCGCAACCGGCGTCGAGAATCAGATTCCCGTGCGAAAAACCGCATCGGGGAACGGCTCTGTCTGTTAGACTAAAGCCGCCCGGCCGGATCGTCTCTCCGGTTACCTCCCGAATCTCCGGGGATTCATACAGTGAAACAGCTGGTGTGTGCATGGGGTTTCTTCACCGTCCTATTTGTTTTTGTGCTCCGTTTCGGCTTCTTTAGCACGAGGCGGTCTTGCCTTGAAAGGAAATTTCTTTGATGGACGAGTTGGCGGAGAAAATGGGGATGGACCCCTTCGAGTTCCGGTATAAAAATATTCTACGGCCCGGAGACACCACTCCCACCGGATGCCCCCCGGATGTCTTTGCCATGCCCGGATTGATGGACATGATGCGCCCCCACTATGCGGCGGCGCTGGAGCGGGCAAGGCGGGAAACGTTGCTCGAAAAGAGACGCGGCGTGGGGATCGCCTGCGGGCAGTACAATTGCGGCACGGAGGGGCCGGATACGGCGGAGGCCTGGATCGAGCTGACCCGCGAGGGCGCCATCGCCTACACCTCCTGGGAAGATCCCGGTCAGGGCGGGGATATGGGAACGCTTGCGACAGCCCACGAGGGTCTGCGTCCCCTGGGAATCCCACCGGAGAAGATAAAGCTCGTGATGAACGATATGAGCCGGGTGCCGAACAGCGGTCCGGCCGGAGCGAGCCGGGCGCAGGTGGTGATCGGCCAGGCGATCAAAAATGCCTGCGAAGCGCTTCTTTCCGCCATGCGAAAACCCGACGGAACCTATCGCGGCTTTGAGGAGATGCGGGCGGAAAATATCCCGGTGAAATACACGGGCAACTGGACGTCCGCGAATGAAAAAACAGCAAACGGAGGTATCCCATGAATGTGACTGAAAATGTCGAACGGGCGGCGAAATTATTCCCGGAAAAAGAAGCCATAATTTTTGAAGGCAGGAAGATCCATTACGGAGAATTGAACCGAGGCGCGAACCGGTTGGCCACCGCATGCAAAAAGTCAAGGTTCGTCAAAAAAGAATACGATGTAGCCGTGTCGGATGACGAAAACATCCGGGCCGTGGGCTATTTCGGAGCCATTGTCCACTCCTCCGATGGCGGCAAAACCTGGATTCGCCAGCAGGCCGGCACGGCAACGAGCCTTACGGGAGTATCTTTTGTAAATGACAAAGAAGGCTGGGCCGTTGGCGATGCAGGTAAGATCCTGGCGGGCTTAGATTACTTTTGTCATATATCATCTTGATTAAATACCCGTGAGGGAGGAAGCCCGTTCTCTCACGCAGCCTCCAGCACTTCCCCTTCCCGCCGCGCGATCTCGATGATTGCACTGGAATCATCCTCATGCCATTGCTGCAATCCACACGGAATGGGCTCGATACGACTGTCTGTGCGAGCGGCGATACGCCAAAGCATGTTGATGTAAGTACGGTCCTTCATCCCGTCAAACTGCTTAGAGATAACCAACAGGTCTATGTCGCTCCATTCATGGACCCGCTCTTTCACCCGTGAGCCGAAGACCACCACCATCTCGACGAAAATACCCGCGGTCTTGAGTGCTTCGATATAATTTCGAACAGATTTCAGAACAAATTGATCAAGCATTCCCGTATTTCCTCGATTTTTTTCATGTATTCCTCTGCAACTTCCCTGCCTGGCGCGGGCAGAAGCATTTCCGGGTAACGTCCCTCAATATTGAACTCGTTCACATCCGCCAAAAGATCAAGCTATTCCGATGACAATTGAATCTCCGCCAATTGAGCCAATCTTACCAGGTTGTGCGTTAAAGGAGCAAGATCTCCCGTATTTCGGCAAACATGCGCTTTCAGCATTTTCTCAAGAGTTAGATGGCCGAAGAAAAGAGCGTGGCGGATCCGGTTTCGGTCCAGTAATTCCCGCGCGACAGCCCAATCCTCGTCCGCACCGCTTCGCCAATGCATTATCTGTTTAATGATATTGACCATACTTGCTCCTATACCACAAAGGAAAAGGAGTCACAACCCTGAAACACCTTGAGACTTGAACGGATCGGATTCCCCAACAAATTCCACACGAAACGCCAGAGAAGATACCCGTTTTCGGACAAGGCATCGCTGATTCTGAGGGAATTGCTGAAAGCCCCAAAAACGGCAGTGGGGTAGCGGCCCTCGATTCTCCGTTCCCCCGCCTGGCCGACGTCTCATCGCTTCAATTCAAGCCGCGATACTTAGTGATGCCCACTAAATTTAGTGAGCTTACCAATTTTGTCCTAACTTATATAACGGACAGTTAAAGCTGAATCCCACCAATTGTCTTCACTGTAAAACCTGTGAAATCAAAGACCCCTGCGGGAATATTACCTGGACATGCCCCGAAGGCGGCGGCGGTCCAGGATATCTGATGATGTAAAAGATAGCCGATTTCATGGTTCCGAATGAAGTCAAAAGGGGTTGATTTCAGGAAAACGACGCCCAAAGGAGAATTATCAATGATCAGAAGAATTCTTACTGTCAATGGAGTTGAAAAGACCGTCGCGGCCGATCCCGGCGCCACGCTGGCCGAGGTGCTTCGGGAACATCTCTTTCTCACCGGAACGAAGGTGGGGTGCGGAAAGGGGGAGTGCGGGGCCTGTTCGGTAGTTCTGAACGGCAAGCTCGTCCGCTCCTGCATCGTGAAGCGGAGAAAATGGGGATGGACCCCTTCGAGTTGCGGTATAAAAATATTCTACGGCCCGGTGATACCACCCCCACCGGATGTCCCCCCGATATTTATGCCATGCCCGGATTGATGGACATGATGCGCCCCCACTATGAGGCGGCGCTGGAGCGGGCAAGGCGGGAATCGTTGCCGAAAAAGAGACGCGGCGTGGGGATCGCCTGCGGGCAGTACAATTGCGGCACGGAGGGACCGGATACGGCGGAGGCCTGGATCGAGCTGACCCGCGAGGGCGCCATCGCCTACACCTCCTGGGAAGATCCCGGCCAGGGCAGGGATATGGGAACGCTTGCGACAGCCCACGAGGGTCTGCGTCCCCTGGGGATTTCACCGGAGAGAATCAAACTCGTGATGAACGATATGAGCCGGGTACCGAACAGCGGTCCGGCCGGAGCGAGCCGGGCGCAGGTGGTGATCGGCCAGGCGATAAAAAATGCCTGCGAAGCGCTTCTTTCCGCCATGCGAAAACCCGACGGAACCTATCGCGGCTTTGAGGAGATGCGGGCGGAAAATATCCCGGTGAAATACACGGGCAACTGGACGTCCGCGGGGGAGTTCCCCAATATCGTGGAGAACATGCAGGGCAATCCCTACCCGGTTCAGCAATGGAGCGTCTTTCTGGTGGAGGTGGAAGTCGATTCATCGCGAGAATCCGGGGGGAGGACTTCAATCTTCTGCTCTTTCGTTATGGCATAGAGCGCCTATTATATCGTCTCAGCGTTTCGGCCCATGCCGACAGGTTCATTCTTAAGGGATCAAGTTTGTTCCTTGTTTGGAAAGGGCAAACTTACAGGGTAACCAAGGATGTGGATTTAATCAGCAACCGGCAGCCCAAACTGCTCGAACAGATCCTGGCACTTTACTGCCGGACAGCAATGGCTTTAAAGGGGAGAGAGAGGATCAACCCACTACGGCTGGCCATTCGTCATCGGCTTTCTTACGAGGTCCACGTGATTTGTGCATGGATGGAGGGTCGGAAATAATTGACTTGCTTTTTATATCTTTAACATATAGTTTTGTACTGATATTTGAGTGAATTCAATGGCGGGAATACCGATGCATTACGCCAGGCCGATGAAAAAGGAAAAGAGAGAATCAATATGCAGGCCTTAAAAAAAGTGATAAGCGTCAAGAACAGGAAAATTATCCTGGATTTGCCCGATGATTTTCAATCGGATCAAGTTGAAATAATAGTTTTGCCATATATCGAAGAAGAAAGAGAGTATCTCTGCGAATCGAACGCGGATTGGCAAAAGGACTTTCTTTCCATCTCCCAATGGGAAGAAGAAGATGATGATATAGCGAGAGTTACCTCGTGGACAATAGAAACATTCTAATCGATACCTCGGTGATTATTGATTTCCTGCGCAAGAAAAATAAGCGAAAATCTGCACTGTGGGATATTAAAGCTGGCTACAATTGCTTTATGTCCGTGATATCGGAATTCGAATTGTGGGCTGGAGCTCTCACTGAGCAGAAAAAGGAAGATATTACAAAAATTGTCAAGTGGATAAAACCTATTCCGTTCGATAGCTCAATAGCGGAAATATCCGCTCGTTTCCACCAAGATCTGAAAAGCCGTAACGAAGGGATAGAATTCAGAGATATATTTATCGCGGCAACAGCTCTTTATCACAAATACCCCCTTGCGACTCTGAATATCAAACATTTCGGTAGATTTCCTGAAATTAGGATCTTTCCAGGGATACCCGCTTAAAGCTTTGGCCACCTCGTGAACCAGTACTTGGACGATATGGTTGTATTCAACTGAAAATCGCAGGTTTTTTTTAGCGGCTCATCTATTTGACCGTCACCACCGCACAGTCTGTATTGAGAACAACATACTGAACATTGGAGCCGAAGAACAATATACCGGTCTTTGAACGTTTTTTAATGCCCAGAATGATTTCATAGGCATCAATTTCTTGTGCGAGGGTTACCAGGTCTTCGCCGGGAGTTACGCCCCGAATAAGCAATTCGGTTCCGCAAGAGACGCCTTCATTGATAACCGTTTTTTTCGCTTTCGCCAACCGCTCTTCGGCATTGCTGATCTCTTCACCGATCGTGGCCGAATCGCCTGTCAGACAGGTGACCAGAATGATATGCGCCTTAAATGCTTTTGCGTGCCCAATTGCCAGGGAGAGCACTTTTGACGATACCGCGGCGTTATCGTACCCGACTACTATTTTCATCTATAGAAGGAGCACACGGATACGTGGATATGATCGTCTATCCCCTATCCTTTATCGTGTTTTTCAACGCATGGGGACTATAATGAAGTAAAGTGGTGGTATTGGAAGGCCATGCCGAAGCAGCAGAGAAAGGGCATGAGGGCTTATAGTTAAAGGGGGGAGTGTTCGTTGGCAGCCAAAAACTGATCAAACAGATCCCGGCACTTTACGGCCGGATAGATTGCCGCATCGCTGCGCCGCTGAACTTCATTTCCGCCGTAAAGAATACCGCTGTAAATGCGGCGCTGGTCACCAAGCGCTTTTTTAAAATTCCTAAGCCCTTTAAAAAAATCCGGATTGATGGTTTCCCCGGCTTTTATCTCTATTGCGATAACATCCCGGCCACTTTCCATGATCAGATCCACTTCATTTCCATTACTACTCCGATAGAAAAAGAGATTGCTCCGTTTGCCAAGGTTGTAACGGTATTTCAACGCCTCGATGACAACCATATTTTCGAAAAGGTTACCCCGTAACGGATCACGACTGACATGGCTTTCGGTTTCCAATCCCAAAAGAAATGCTGCAAGGCCCACGTCGTAGAAGTATAGCTTGGGAGACTTGATAAGCCTTTTGGATATATTGGCATGCCAGGGCTGGAGCAGGAAAACGATATAGCTGGCCTCCAGCAGTGTTATCCAGGATCGGATGGTTGAATGAGAGACACCGACATCGTTTCCGAGACTTTGAAGATTCAGGATCTGCCCCACCCTTCCCGCACACAACCTCACGAATTTTTCAAAAAGGCCGATATCCTTCAGTGATATGAGCTGTCGCAGATCCCTTTGAACATAAGTTTCAAAATAATCTCCCATTGCGCGCGTGGGATCGAGCCCTTGATCATAAACTCTCGGATAAAACCCATTCAAAATTAGCCTATCAACGCTTTCCGGAAGGTAAGTCGGTTCGAGTTCGGAAATAGTTAATGGAAGAAGTTTCAGCAAAGCGGTTCTTCCCGCAAGAGACTGGCTGATCGTGTTCATTATCTCAAACTGCTGGCTTCCGGTGAGAATATATTGATTTGGGGTATTGCGTTCGTCAACAATCACTTGGATATACGAAAGCAGATCGGGAACGCGTTGAATTTCATCTAAAACCCCTCCATCAGGGAATGAAGCCAAAAAACCACGGGGGTCGTCCATGGCAAAGCGGCGGACATCAGGGGATTCGAGATTGGCGTAATGCTTTGCCGGAAAAACCTTCCGGCACAGGGTGGTTTTGCCGCTCTGACGAGGTCCGGTAAGCGTTACAACCGGATAGGCGTTTGCCAAACCGACAAGGATTGGTTCAATGTTTCTATCAATCATGGCAGCAGGTTGTCCGATATTATGCAATTTGAGTGCTTAACTTTCAAACTGCATAATAAACCATTCTTAATTTGACCGCAATGGCTTTCACGCCGGAAAAGAGGGTTCGCTCACTTGAACATCGTTGGTGGACAGAGTGCAACCCATGAATTCACCTGATGCAGGCATTTAATAGCAGGATTATCTATTTGACCGTCACCACAGCACAGTCCGCATTGAGAACAACATACTGAACATTGAAGCCGAAGAACAATATACCGGTCTTTGAACGTTTTTTAATACCCAGAATGATTTCATAGGCATCAATTTCTTGTGCGAGGGTTGCCAGGTCTTCGCCGGGAGTTACGCCCCGAATAAGCAATTCGGTTCCGCAAGAGACGCCTTCATTGATAACCGTGTTTTTCGCTTTCGCCAACCGCTCTTCGGCATTGCTGATCTCTTCACCGATCGTAGCCGAATCGCCCGTCAGACAGGTGACCAGAATGATATGCGCCTTAAACGCTTTGGCGTGCTCAATTGCAAAGAGGGTGCCCCGGTGGGCTGCCTCCAGACGCCCCACGTGGTTGGTGTCCGTGCCGGTGAAGGCGCTCTTGACATATCCGAAGAGTTCCCCCTCCAGCAGGGACTCGGACAAGGCGCCGCAGTCGATGAGGACAAAAAGTATCAATCCACGCCCCCGCGCGGGGGGCGACCAACCTTTCCTTCCGCTTCATCGGCCTTTACAACGTTTCAATCCACGCCCCCGCGCGGGGGGCGACCTAGGAATATCAATGGCGAAACGATACTTTACAGTAGTTTCAATCCACGCCCCCGTATCTTTCGATGACCTTCGAGAGTCCTTTTTGCCCCTTCCAGAGACTGAAGGGTCTCTCGACGATATCGGAGTACCTGTTTTCGCATATCGACTATCATTCGATAGAGACGTGCTTTGTCTGAGACCAGCTCATGAAGGGTGTCATGAAAGAGCGTGTTCCACTTGAAGACCTCGTCCATTTGGTGCTCTTTCAGAGCCGCTTCCGTCTTTTCAATAAACCGTTCGAGCTGGTGAAGACTTTCCTCGGTAATTCTTTCGGAAATGATTCTTAATGCGTATCCCTCGAGAATGGCTCGAATTTCAAAGAGTTCTTCCACTTCTTCTTTCGAATATCCTGAGACAATAAACCCTCTTGTCTCAAGGGGCTGAATCAGCCCCTCTGATTCCAGTTTATGCAGTGCCTCTCTCACTGGAGTACGGCTGACTCCCATCATTTCCGCCAGATGTTCTTCCGTAAGCCTCTCCTCTGGACCGAGGAGGCTGGACAGAATTGCCGTTTTCAAGTGCTCGTAAACTCTTTTGCGGACGGGAAGGCTCTTTTTTTCGACTTGATTTGGCATGGCTACTTTCTCAAAATTGGATACAATTTTTGGAATAGAGACCCTAAATGATAGTTTACAGGTTACAATGCGATATGTCAATGGCTTGGCAAATATTTTATATCATCATGGTGCCATAAATATTTGGATACAATCTTGCTGACGTGATAGGCGGCACCTGGCCGTTG
>JAZDPP010000059.1:0-40027 GCA_043797445.1 Pseudomonadota bacterium | reverse complement strand
GAGAACCCCCAGACCGCCGTATCGTCCCAAACCGTCCCCATACATCCCGCCGAAATACACCTTATGTTTGAGGATATCCAAATGACCGTTTATTTGGGCGCCAAAGGAGGTGGCTTCCTCGTCGTTCAATTTATATTGCTGGACAACAAATGACGGTGCGATGTGGCCCCAGCCGCCGCCGAACCAGTATTTGACGATAAGATCGGGAAGCTGCGTTTCCGATGTCCCGGCATTGATAAAATTTGCCGTCGGAGTTCCCGAAGGGGCGCCGATAAAGCCGCGATCCGGATTCTCCACGGCAACCGAAATGTTATTTCCCTTGGCAATACTAAACGTATAGCGCAGCATGGTCTGACGGGCAAAAGGACTACCGATATCACCGTTAAAATCCATTACCGGCGTAAGCCCGGGAAGGTCCATGTACGTGGTCCAGGTCTGACCCGCGAGAAGGGTGTGCTTCCCGTCCGTTATCGTGCCATAGGCATGCCGGATACGAAAAGTGTATTGGTTGGACCAGGTTTCATAGCCACCCCCCCCGTTTAAGTCCGAAGTTCCATAAAAATCACCTTCGATATGGGTGTTGATAACCGAGGTATTGAATTTGCTCGAGGTCTTGACAAAGAGCAGACTTTCCCGGGCGATAAACCGGAAATCATCTTTCTTGTCTTTCTTGCTGGCATCGTTATCGAGTACAACGGAGTACGGGTTGAAGATATCCCCCTGATACGGTGCATTGGTGTTGTCGTTGAGGTTGTCAATATCATACGTGAGCATCGCCTTTATAGCGCCGCCGACTTGAACTTCGGTCCCTTTAACATCAAACGTAAATGCAAATGCGGATGAACCCGTCAATAACAGGATCATTGCCGCAACCATAAGTAATCCGGCAGGTTTAAAAAAAGCGCCTTGAACCAGTTTTTTCATAATAGTGTTCTCCTTTAACGTTGACGTGATACACAAGGTTTCGACAAAGACCTCAACAGAGCCATAATGGGGTTGCGAGACCTCTCACACCAGTAGTAAAGCGGTCCCGGATGGGCGGATGATCGCTTTTCACCTCCTTTCTCCGAGAAGTCAGACGATGGGCCGGGGGAGTATAAAACATTCCCCTTTGTCCCGTCCCCCTTCAGGGAATTTGACGCGGGTTGATAAGGGTTGCGTATCGGCTTCCGCTTATTTTCCGCGGACGGCAACCAGGCTAAACGTTTGGGCAATATGGTAGTTGCCGAAGCCGCGGGGGCGGATAAAAAAAGCGTTGAAGACATCGATAACAGAGCGCAACCGTTCTGGAAGCTGATGTTACGGTTCTTCCATAAACCTCCGCCCCGATCGGATTTTGGGTAAGAACCCGTTTTGTCAACTGTTTGAGCTCTTTTGGCTATTCTGCTGTGCGGTATAATTTTATCGCTTGGCAGTATCTATAATTCTCAAAAACAATAGTCAAGAAAAAAACGGTTCGTCCTTTATTTTCCTGAGAGCGGTTCGGAAAATCGTGCAAAAATTAAAAAGCGATCGCCCAAACCCGTGTGGCGGGTGATTACATGCAGCAAAACGCATGCGGAAAATATATAGTTTTCAAGTTAGCGAATAATGTTCATCTTATTTATGGCATCAGCAAATGGAATGCCATCCTGTTTATAAAATTTAACATGCTGTAATTTAACGAAATGTGGAATTTTTAGCTTTGGGAGAACCCAAAAGAGTGTTACGTTACGAAACACACCGACATTCAAGATGCGATATTCACAAATTTTATATCAATTATTTTAATGTGATATGCTTTGTGTATCCAAAGGGAACACTCGGGAAACAGGTCGGACATTTCAAGTGCCTGGCAGGCGAAGGTCGCGGATTCTCGATTGATCCCAATGGGTTCAACGAATTTTTCACCCGCTGGGTGCAAGGGCTTTCCGATATTCCGGAACTGATAAAAGCCGGCCTTGATCATCGGTTTTCCATAACACCCCAAAGCCGAATGGATACGGTTTTGGGATATTTTATTTTTTCTTCAGCCCTAACGGGATGACAGCAATTAGAATTGCCGCAAAACTTTTTTTCCGGACTTTTTTTCTTGACTCCGGTCATTAGGGCATATAAATATTGCTAAGCGATAAAATAATACCGCACAGCAGGATTGGTGGGTGGCCCGGCAAAGGCGGTCGAAAAGGACTATCTTCCGAATAAAAGGCAAAAGTCTTTATTCTTACCGTATTTTTACTGTTACTCAGCGGATAGCTTGTTTCCATCGCCTCCTTAAGGCCGCTTCTCCACCGCTCGGATTTATGGAGTCGATGTCAAATGGATCGTTTCAGGACGGCATTAAATTAAACAGGAATAAACAGGAAAATTTTTATCTGAAAGGAAGTATCCGGATGCCCTACATCAATCCCCCCATCATAGCCGCCGATGAAGCGGCAGCCCTTGTTCGAAACGGTATGACATTGTCGGTTAATACCATGTCGGCGGTAAGTTACCCCGATGCGCTGAGCAAAGCGTTGCGCAAGCGTTTCGACGCAACAGGAGAGCCAAGGGATCTGTGTTTCTGGGGGTCAACGGCGCAGGCGATGAATGCGCTGGATGCCTTGACTGAGCAACTGGCCCGCTGTGAAGGAATGTTTTCGAAAGTCATTATGGGACATTGGTCCACGACGCCCACCTTCGTGGCGGATGCCGCGGCAAACAAGTTTGCCGCCTACAATTTTCCCCAAGGGGTTATTTCTCATTTATACCGGGCGGCCGCCGGAAAGAAACCGGTGGTTGTCAGCCGGGTCGGCCTGGGTACATTTGCGGATCCCCGATACGGTGGCGGAAAAATGAATGCCAGGGCGGTGGAAGATTATGTCGATGTTGTCCGCATTGACGGGAAGGAATATCTTCAGTACCGGACGCCGAAAATCGATGTTTGCTTTGTTCGCGGCACAACGGCCGACCCCATGGGCAATATCACGGTGGAAAAAGAGGCCGCCTATATCGATGCGCTCCAGCTTGTCCTGGCCACCAAGGCCAACGGCGGCACGGTCATTGTCCAGGTCGAACGGATTTCCGCCCGCAAAGCGTATTGTAAAGAAATCCTGATTCCCTATGTGGCCGTGGATTATATCGTCGTCGATTCCGAACAACGCCAAACCTATATCGAACCCTACAATTCGGCTTACAGCGGTCAAACCATCATGCCGGCGGAGCATATCAACGCCCATATGCAATCGGTTCTGGAAAAATCAGGCGGCTTTTTTGCCCCCCGGGAGTTGGCCCATTACATCATTGCCCGCCGGGCGGCGGAAGAACTTCAGGCCGGCTTTGTGGTCAATATCGGCATTGGAATTCCGGGGCTGATTCCCGCAATTGCCGCTGAAAAAGGAATTCAGGATCAGATTCACATGACCAACGAGGCCGGCACCATCGGCGGCATACCGGCGCCCGCCGGCAGTTTTGGTGCTTCCCTGAATCCCGTATATATGACGGATATGTCCACCATGTTTGACCTCTATGACGGCGGGATGCTGGACCTGGTGTGTGTGGGCGCCGCGCAGATCGATTTCAGGGGGAATGTCAATGTGGGAACTATCGGGCCAAAGGTGGTCGGCGTGGGCGGATTTGTCAACCTCACCCAGGCAAGCCGCAAAGTGGTATTCTTAACGACCTTTACCACCAAGGGCCTCAAAATGGCTTACGAAGACAGCCGGCTGGAAATTACCGCCGAGGGGAATACTAAAAAATTCGTTGATAAATTAGATCAGATATCGTTTAACGGGGGCATTGCCATGGAAGAAAAGAGGAAAGTGCTCTACGTTACGGAACGGTGTGTATTCCAGCTCACGCCGGAGGGATTGCAACTCATCGAAGTCGCTCCGGGGGTCGATGTCCGGAAAGATATTATTGAGCAAATGGAATTCAAGCCGCTGCTGGCGGAAAATTTGAAGGTGATGGACAAGGACTTCTTTCGCATCTGACAGGGATGCGGGTTTTGGCTGCCTTCGAAATCAAGCGTTGAATCCGCCGGGTGGCCCATTAAATGTCCGAGCATTACCGAAGATAGTCATCTTCAAGCCTGGCTTAATGTAAACCCCTTTTTTTATCGACAGGCTCAGCCATGATTGACGCAAGACAATTCGTAGAATCCTTCAGCCGCGGCTTCAAATTACTCACGATCATTTGCAAAAGCACCTCACCCTTAAGTCTTTCCGAGTTGGCAAAGGAGAGTCATTTAAGCATCAGCACCATTCAGCGTCTTTCCTATACGTTGCTTCAGATGGGACTGGTGGATAGAGACCTGCAGACCAAAAAGTTTAAAATTGGCCCCGAAATGATCACCCTGTCATTTGCCGTGATCGATAATTTGACACTCAAGAAAGTCGCCTATCCGCATATGCGGAAACTCAGCGAAGAAATAGATGAGGTTGTTGCCTTGGCCGTCTTGTCCGGCACGCAGGTGATTCTGATTGAATCCATCAAAACCCAGCAGATACTCAATGTCAACATCAGTGAGGGCGTCAGCATTCCGTTTCACGCGACAGCTTCCGGCAAAGCCATGCTGGCTTTTTTGCCGGAATCCAAAATGGAAACCATATTGGGGCAAACCGATCTGAATAAATTCACCGACACCACCACCACGTCGCTTAACGCTTTTAAATCGTTGCTTCGTAAGGTAAAGAAACGCGGATTTGCAACAGCCGTCGACGAAAACATTCCCGGATTGGGTGCTGTCGCCGCCCCGATCAGGGGAAATGATGGGGATGTGCTTGCCGCCCTGACGGTGCTGGTGCCCACGGCGCGGGTGACCAGGGACAAGCTGATCGATGCGTACAGCCAAAAAGTGGTTCAGACGGCCGAACGTATCTCTTTTGATATGGGGTATCGGCATAACGGATCGGAAAAATGAGATATCCCATATGGTGCAAAGCGCATTCGGATTGATGGTGCTCCTCTTGTTGGCCTACGCCATTTCGGAAGACCGGCGGCGGATCGCCTGGAAGACCGTGGGAAGCGGCATGGTGCTGATGGGGTTGCTGGCCTTCGCGCTCCTGAAGCTCCCGGGAACGCGGTACCTTTTTGTGGGACTCAATCACCTGGTGCAGATGCTGGAAACGGCCATTCAGGCCGGAACCTCCTTCGTGTTCGGGTATTTGGGGGGTGGGGCGCTGCCTTTCGATCCGGCGGGAACAAACGGCGGGGCAACCTATATTCTGGCCTTTCGGGGGCTTCCCCTCGTCCTGCTGGCCAGCGCCTTGAGCTCGCTTCTCTTTTACTGGCGCGTTTTGCCGTGGGTGGTGCGCGGGTTTGCATGGTTGCTGAACCGCACCATGGGCGTCGGCGGCGCCGAAGGGCTTGCCAACGCGGCAAATGTCTTTCTGGGAATGGTGGAAGCCCCGCTATTTGTCAGGCCGTATCTCGGTAAAGTTTCCCGCGGAGAGCTTCTTTCCATGATGACCTGCGGCATGGCCACCGTTGCCGGCACGGTGATGGTCCTCTATGCCGGCATTCTTTCGTCCGTGTTGCCGGATGCCATGGGGCACATCCTCATCGCGTCCATTATCAGCACACCCGCGGCTATCGTGGTGTCCCGAATCATGGTGCCGACGCCCAAGGATCGGGTGACCGATGCCGATATTTCGGTTCCGTCCGAGGCAGGCAGCGCGATGGAAGCGGTTGCCAACGGGACGATGGAGGGGGTAACGCTGTTAATCAATATCGTTGCGCTTCTGGTGGTGCTGGTGGCTCTGGTGAAACTGACGAATCTCTTTCTTGCCTGGCTGCCGGCCGTCGGGGGAGACCCGCTGACCCTGCAGCGGATACTGGGCGTGATGATGGCGCCGCTCATGTGGCTCATCGGCATCCCCTGGTCCGAGTGCATGACGGCCGGAGGCCTCATGGGAATCAAAACCGTCCTGAATGAATTTCTCGCCTATATCGAGCTTTCGCGGGTTTCGGCCGAGGCGCTTTCTCCCCGATCCCGTCTCATTCTTACCTATGCCATGTGCGGATTTGCCAATCCCGGGTCACTGGGAATCATGATCGGGGGGCTTGGCGTCATGGCGCCGGAGCGCCGCGCCGAGATTGTTCAACTGGGGGTAAAATCGATTCTTGCCGGCACGCTTGCCACCTGCATGGCCGGCGCGGTGGTGGGGATGATCGGGGGATGATTTTCCGCCTGCAAATTGATCCGATCGACAATGGTATTTTCTTTTCGAGTGGCAATCCGCGCCGAATCTCTTAACTCGCCTTTTGCAGCCGGTCATTGATACTTCGCAATACCGTATCCCGAAAGGTCCGGGATTTGGAATTGATGACCGTGCAGCCGTAACGCAGGTTTTTTTCCACCAGCGCCGGATAATGCTTAAAATTATGTTGCAGCTTCCGGCTGTTGTCGGTGACTTTCCGGATAAAGTTGACCTCTTTTCCGATCACCTTGGTTTCTTTTCTTCGAATTGCATCCAGAAGGTCTTTTCGGGTTTTTTTGCAATCCGAATAGGTTACCGCGCGGCCCATATGCGAAAGGCAGTGCCCGTCGCTGCCGCCGACAATCCCCTTGTCGAGATTGAATCCCAGGACCGCGCATTGCAGGTTCCACTTTTTCAGATTTCCGGCGTTCAGCACTTCCACGCCGTCCACCATGTGAAAGAGCTTGTCGAGTCGCTCTTTGGGGAATTGAAGGTTCTGAACGCCCGTATAGGCGGCGCAATATGGGTGCGGTAAAATAACCACGGTTTTAAATTTCCGGGCGCGGCGGATGAGGTCTTCCATCTCCAGCAGGGTCGAGCTCATGACCCCGTTTCCCATATAGGGCTTTATATCTTCCCGGTAAAAGGCCTTGAGGCTCGCGGTGTCGTAAAAATAGACCAGAAGATGGGTGCCCTCCCGGGAGGTGATTTCAATGCCGGGGATGCTCAGGATCTGCTTGTAGCTCCCGATTTCAACCGCTCCCCGGATATCGTTGTGATCGGTGATCGCGATTCCGATGCCCAAGGTTTCCGCACGCTTGGCGACGGCTTTGACGGGATTCATCCCATCGGAATAATGGGTGTGGAAATGGAGATCCGCGACGGTGTAATGTCGTGTGAGGTCTGAAAGATCCGGCTTCTCAAACTCTATTTTGTTGAGGGAATCCATCTGCACCTGGCTCACTTTTTATGAAAGTTATAAAAGAGTGAAGGCAACCGGAAGGGTTGCCTTTGATTTTCCGCCTATAGTAGCGCATTGAAAGCTGGCGTCAAGCTTTTCCAGCGGTTTTCAGCGGGGATGATTCTCCCTGTTTTATTGGCATACGCCATGAGCGGCTATTGCGGTTCCCTCGGGTTGGACGTGTGACGTCCTCCGGGAATCTTTTGGTTCGTCTTGAGCAAGGTCGGACAAAGGGGCTGGTGGGATATCTTTGCAGGACCATCAGGGAGGTGAAAGAGATGCGTTTTAAGTGAGCATTTCCCGAAAAGAAATATAATTTGACTTTGCAATTCCCCTTTTTCTATACTCCGCTGACTTGTTTTGAATTTTTAGCAATCGGTCCTGTTCGCTGATTGCTGGTGGGACTCGATGGCCCCTAAGGGACGGTATGTACAAAAAGCATTTCGGTTTCAGGGAAAGACCTTTTCAGCTCGTTCCGAATCCCGCTTACCTTTTTTTAAGCAAGAGCCATGAGGAGGCGCTGGCCCATCTGAATTATGCCACCTCCCAGGGCGATGGATTCGTTGAGATCACCGGCGAGGTGGGAACGGGAAAAACCACGCTCTGCCGGGCCTTTATCGAGAGCCTGGATTCAGCGACGGAAGTTGCTTATATTTTCAATCCCATGTTGACCGCGGTGGAACTGCTGGCGGCGGTTCATGACGAATTCGGTATCCCGAGCGAAGCGGGCGGTTCCACCAAGGCTCTGATCGATTCCCTGAATCGGTTTCTCATCAAGAAAAAGGCGGAAGGGAAGCGGGTGCTTCTCATCATTGATGAGGCTCAGAACTTAAGCCGGGACGTGCTGGAGCAGGTCAGGCTTCTTTCCAATCTTGAGACCAATACCGAAAAACTGCTGCAGATCATTCTCGTCGGTCAACCGGAGCTGGGCGAGATGCTCGATTCCTTCGAGCTTCGTCAGCTGAGCCAGCGCATCACGCTGAGCGCGCATTTAACGCCGCTTTCCTATCGGGATACGGTCCGGTATGTGTACCACCGGCTCCATATCGCTTCCCATGGGGCGAAGGTGCGGTTTTCTCTCTTGGCTTTTCGCGGAATTTATCGATATTCAAGAGGCGTTCCGCGGCTCATTCATATTGTCTGTGACCGGGCCCTTCTGGTGGCCTATGTTTTAAACCGAGAGCACGTCACCGGCGGTATTGTCCGGGTGGCGATTCAGGAGCTGGCGGGGCGCGGGGAATGGAAACGGGGCGGGCGTAAAAATTTTCGGGTTTGGGCGTTTGCTGGCATACTGATGTGCATTGCCGCTCTGGCCGGGGGGACTGTCCATTGGGGGAATTTTTCGGTTACCCCATCGGATTTCCCGGTAAAAAAGCTTTTTAGCCGGGGGGAACCCGGCGAGATCGAAAAGAGCACCATGGAAAAGGGTGAAACCGCCGAGCCGGATTTTTCCCCCTCTCCACCGGTTTCCGTTGCAGCCGGCGAGTTGAAAACCGGTTCTGATGCGGCGCCGGAGCCTGAAACCCGCATGCCGGTATCACTGCCATATGTTGGACGGCAAGGAGCTTTTAACAGTGCCCTTTTCTCCTGGGGGGCGGCGGCTGAGGTCAGCCCGGTGATTCAGGCCGTCCGGAACGATCCGGGGTTTTTTCGCGCCGCCGCGGAGCAAAACGGATTTGAAATGTATCGGCTGGAGGGAAACCTGAATTTTCTTTTCGTGTTGAACCTGCCGGCCATCCTGAGCTTTTCCGAACCCGGCGCCGGGTCTCCGCGATACTTGACCCTGGTTCGACGGGAAGGGGGGAAGATGGTCTTTTTCGGCGCAGGGGAGGGGGACGGGGTTACGCTCGATGCGGGAGAGGTGGCGGCCTGCTGGGCGGGAGTCGCTTATATCCCCTGGAAAAATTTCCTGTCCTGCCGCGGCACCATCCCCTTGGGGACAACCGAAAGTTCTGTTCTGGCATTAAAAGAGCTTCTCAATAATATTGGTTATGATGGCATTGACCCAGGGCCCGTTTACGATGAGGGGGCGCGGGCGGCGGTAGAGGCGATCCAGGAAAAATACGGTCTGCCGGTCGATGGAATCGTGGGGTCTTTAACGAAGATTCTCCTTTACAACGAACAGGGGACCTATAATATTCCCTTTCTGACAACGGCACCGTCTGCCGATACTCCTCAACCGTCAACCCAATTACCGACACCGGCATCCCAACTGAAAGCGCGACTAAATTGAGTTCTATACTGAAGTCATTAAAAAAACTTGAAAGTGAAACCGATCGGAACCTTTCGGCAAACGAGACCCCGGCTGTCAATTCCCGCCTGACCCTGAGGCGACGAATAAGGCCCCGTCGGCGCATTCGGCTCTGGTTTTTTGCTATTATCGTCGCTGGTTTTCTAACGGTGGGTGGATGGTTTTATACCCGCTCCCGGCCCATTCCGCCGCCCTCGGCGCCGCCGGTCCCATCGTCGTCGGCAGGGATAAAGCCTGAAAAAAATTCGCGGAAGGCATCTTCTCCCATCACGTCTTCCCCACGAAGGCCGCCGCCCGAACTTCCCGCAAGTCAGCCGTCCTCCTCCGCGCCTTTTCCAGCCGAGCCACAGGCGGCGGGGTCCCGGAACCCGACTTCGTTGATCAAGCAGGCGATGGCCTCTCGCTCAAAGGGGTCTCCTCCGCAACGCCCCCAGGCTGAATTGCCCGCGCGGGCGGATCGTTCTGACGAAAACGCTTTGGAATATCCGGGCAAAAGCGATTTGCCGCCTTCCCCACGGACAAAGTCGTCCCCCTCGGGGGCAACCCCGCCGGCTTCAGGGGAAAAATCACCCACCACCGGAGCCGATGACGCTGAACCGGCGGCTCTCTCGACTGAAACAGGGCTAAAGCTCGAAGCGCTGGCCTGGGCTTCGGCGCCGGAAAGCCGGTTTGCGGTCATTAGCTCGCAGATCGTTCGGGAGGGTGACAGCGTTGGCGGCGCAAAGGTGGAGCGTATCGAAAAGGAGCAGGTGGTGCTTCGAAGAGAGGGGAAGTTGTGGCAGCTTCGGCATCGTCCGCAACGGTAGGGGGTGATAGGTGTCAGGTATCAGGCATTAGGGAATCAGAAAATATTAACATACCGGTATTACCGTTCTTCTTGCTCTTAATCTTGCTCTTGATTCAGTAATTATGAGAAAGATTAAGATTAAGAGCAAGAGCAGGAGCAGGAGCAAGAGCAGGATAAGTGGTATATTTGAAAATACGATGTTCCTTAGGTATCCAGGGGGTGAGGTGGCGGGCTGAAGGGGGAGGGGAAACGGGGCTAACAGGATGAATCGGCTTTTTCAGTTTTCGACTTCCGGTTTTTGACTCCATTATGGATGGACTTGGCACAGAAGAAAACCAACCCAATTCCCATAATGGCCGCTCCATAGCTAAACGCCAGGCGAAGCTGGGCAATGTCCATGATGATGCCGGCGAGAAGTGAGCCGCAAAGCATTCCGAGGCTATGTGCCATTGTCAGCAGGGCCATGACCGATCCCATGGCTCCGGTGCGGTTGCCGGCGATGATGGCCAGCGCCATGAGAGCCGGCCCGGAAATTCCCCCGCCGATACCGAAAAGGACATTGGCGATAAAAAGATCCCAGAACCCATTGGCCCATTGAAAGGAAAAAACGGCATAGGCGACGATGAGTCCGCCCGCTGTCACCAATGCGGTTTTGTTGAACCGGTCGGCCATCGCGCCCATGGGGAGGTGAACGATACCGCTGACAAAAACGCCCAGCATGAGAAGAATACCGATGTCACCGGTGGACAAGGAAAACTCCATATCGGCGTAGACCGGTAAAAATCCCCATAGAATTCCGATGCAGGTGGTGTAGGTAAACCGAAAAATAAACAGGGCGGAGATATCCCTGTCCGTCACCAGGTATTTCCAGTCAAGCGGTTTTTTTTGTTGGGTGACCACTTGCTCCAGGCGGGTCGGAGGGAGCAACAGTACCGATAGCAGGCATCCGACCAGGGCCATGGCGCCCATACAGGCGAACGCCATCTGAAGACTGAAGCCTTCGCTGATAAGGCCTCCGATAAGCGGGCCGAGGCTTAACCCCATGAACAGGGACATGTTAAACAGCCCCATGGTAAAGCCCTCATCCCCCGCGGGCGTAATGTCGCCCACATAGGCCTGCGTCACGGGCATGATCATGGCCGAGGCGATTCCCTGAATAAACCGGACAATGATCAGGGCTTCAATCTTTTCAAAGCCCATAAAGGCGATGGAGACGAGCACATAACAAAAAAGGCCGATGACGATAAACGGTTTTCGCCCCTTTCGATCGGACAGGCGGCCGAAATAAGGCAGAAAAGCGGAGCGGGAGAAGGAAAACGCGCCGAAAATAAGCCCCACGTACAGGCCGCTGGCGCCGAGGTTTTTGGCATAGACCGGGAGCAGGGGGACAACAATTCCCACCCCGGTCACACAGGAAAAAATAGCCACAAAGAGGGTGGCAAAAATTCGGCGGTCTATCCGCTGGGGCTGGTCTGCTTGTAACATGGCCAGTTTCATAGCACTGTGGTTGTTTGGTAACAAGCAAAAGGTGCGGGGAAGGCAACGGTGGGATTCGATATGCGGGCCTTGATCATGGTTTCGGCCACGCCAGGATATTTTTTCCAGAGCGGCAGGAACTCGCTATCGCTCAAACAGCCTGCCGCTCTTCCAAAAACACCCTGGCGCGGCCTTCCTGCCATGGGAAATTGGCCGAAACGATGATCGAGGCCGATAAGCGCAAGATAAACGGTTAAAGGAAAGGAAATTCCATGGACTGGCAAAAGATATACGACGTATTTCCGGTGAATCGGGAGATGATCTGGCTCAATAACTGTGGCACCACACCGGCCGGCAGCCATATCGTCGCCGCGGTTACCCGGTTTATACAGGATTATGCGGAAAAAGGCATTCTGACCGAGGTTTCCACTTATCCCGAAATTCGGAACCGGATCAAAACGATTCTGGCCGGTCTTCTCAACTGTCGCGAAGAGGAACTTGCCCTCATCCACAACACGGCCGAAGGTATGAATTTTATTTCCCACGGGGTGGCTTTTTTGCCGGGGGATGAATTGATTCTCCTGGAAAATGAGTACCCGAGCAATGTTTATCCCTGGCGGCACTGGGCGGAACGGGGTGTCCGGCTGATTTTTGCACCCATGGCAAAGACTCCCGAAGTGTTTTTGGAATCGCTTCGGGCGCGGGTGACCGAAAAGACCCGGCTGATCGCTCTTTCCGCGGTTCACTGGTGCACCGGCATGCCGTTGCCGTTATTCGCCATCGGGGCCTTGTGCCGGGAGCGAGGGATCGATTTCGTGGTGGACGGCGCCCAGGGCGTGGGAATGCAGCCTGTCGATGTTAAAAAAATGGGAATCTCTTATATGTCGTTTTCCGCCTGGAAATGGCTTTTGGGACCCCTCGGAGTGGGGGTGTTTTATATCGCGCGGGAAAATCTCACCCGCCTGAAACCGATTTTTATCGGTACGGATTCGGTGGTGAGGGAACAGGAGTATTTTCCGTACCGGGAGGAGCTGAAACCCACGGCCGACCGGTTCACTTTTTCGACCGGCAACTGGAACGACTGGGTTTATTTTGCCGCCTCACTCGAATTTTTATCTTCTCTGGGATTTGAGACGGTCCGGGAGCGGATTTTCGAACTGAGCCGGCGGTTGAGCCGGGGATTGACGGGAATCGGCTTTCACGTGTTATCCGACGCGCATCCGGACTGGCCCACCGGCATTGTGGTGTGTGAAAAAGAAGGAACACCCGCGTCTTTGATCCTTTCTCGGCTAAAAAAAAAGAAAATTGTTGCCGCGGAGCGTCTGGGGCGAATCCGGTTTTCACCGCACATCTATATTTCCCCCGCCCGGATTGACGAGGTGGTTCGAGTGCTATCGGCAGTGTAGGGGCTTTTGACGGCCGTGATCATCGTATCGGCGCCACGCCAGGGTATTTTTTCCAGACCGGCAGGAACTCGCTGTCGCTCAAACAGCCTGCCGCTCTTCCAAAAACACCCTGGCGCGGCCTCCCCTCTGGGGGAAATTGGCCGAAACGATGATCACGGCCCTTTTGACGAATTTATCGAATGGGGTTTGTTACGAAAAGGATTTACATTTTTTCGAAACGTGCTATGACACCGGCACGATTCGATTTCGGATCAATTGGACCCACGGACTGTTTTGAATAATCAAAGTGGTTGCCCGGAGCGCTTGACGGCCGGGCATTTTTTGTTGCAACAGAGAGGCTCTTGCTTACGGACGAGTCGACTGTTGATCGACAGGGGGCGGACCCCGCAAGGGGAACGCGGCACAGCGGATTCGTCAAAACCATAAGCAGGAGCTTTAACATGACAGAAGGATTTACCAAACTAGAGTTGCACCCCACGCTGGTGCGGACAGTGGCGGAGTTGGGCTATACGGAACCTACGCCCATCCAGTCCGCCATTATTCCCGCCATGCTGGCCCGCCGGGACGTTATCGGGCAGGCCCAGACCGGGACCGGAAAAACGGCCGCCTTTTCTTTGCCGATTTTGCAGAACCTGGAGACGGGTCAGAACCATGTGCAAAGTCTCGTTTTAGCTCCCACGCGGGAGCTTGCGATTCAGGTGGCGGAAGCCATGCACCAGTACGGCCGTCATTTGGGGGTCCGTGTGCTGGCCGTGTATGGCGGACAGCCCTATGGCCGACAGGTGAGCCGCCTGAAAAAAGGGGTGGAGGTGGTGGTCGGAACGCCCGGGCGCCTTCTCGACCTTATCCGGCAAACGGCCCTGAACATCGGCCAGGTGTCGAGCGTCGTCCTGGACGAGGCGGATGAAATGCTCAGCATGGGATTCGTCGAGGATATCGAAGCCATTCTCGAGACCACTCCGGCCGAACGCCAGACAGCCCTATTTTCCGCCACGCTGCCTCAGCGAATCCGCCGGCTGGCGGGTCGCTATATGCGAGATCCCCAATCGTTCACGGTTGGGCCCAAGGAAGTCACCGTGGCAGCTCTGGAGCAGCGGTATTATCTGGTCAACGAGGCGGATAAGCTCGCTGCCTTGACCCGGTTGATCGAGGCCGAACAGGTGTCAAGCGCGCTCATCTTCGCTCAGACCCGTCTCGGCACGGGGGAACTCGTTAATGCGCTCTCCGTTCGGGGGATTCCGGCCGAGGCCTTAAACGGTGATCTCAGTCAGGATGCGAGGGAAAAGGTACTGGATCGGTTCCGCAAAAATCAGATAAAGGTTCTGGTGGCGACGGATGTGGCGGCCCGCGGACTGGATATCGACGATATCTCCCATGTGTTCAATTTTGATTTGCCGCGGGATCCGGAAATCTACGTGCATCGCGTGGGACGTACCGGTCGTGCCGGAAAGACCGGTATTGCCATATCGCTGCTGGCCCCGGCCGATCGCTGGCGGCTTTCCCGCATCGAAACGTTTACAAAGCAGAAAATGAAGAAATTTGACCTGCCGACCGTGGAAGACATCCAGCAGCGGCGGGATGCTCAGTTGCTGGAACAGGTGGAGGTTTGGCTGCGCCGGGGCCGGTGCAACCGGGAGCGGGAGATTGTCTCAACTCTGGTGGAAAACGGGCATGACCCGTTGCAGATTGCCGCTATTGCGTTGAAGATTGCCCGGGGAGAGGATAAAAAACGGCCCATTGCCCAGGTCAGCGAGGTGCAGGAACCGGTTCAAGAGGAGTACCGGCGCGTTGGCGGCAGGCGGGGAGGAAAGAGAAACGGGGATGCCCCGCAGATGCAGGCCCGTACGTCTCACGAGAGGGGGATGGTGCGCCTGACGCTGAGCCTGGGAAAATCAGACGGGACCCAGGTCAACAACATCGTCGGCACCCTGAGCCACTATGCCGATATTCCGGGGAACGCAATTGGCAGAATCAGCATTCAGGACCGGCACACCCTGGTGGATGTGCCGGAGCGGTTTGTCGAAAAAGTGCTCGCCAAGACCGGCGACTATCGAATCGGCAAGCAGCGGATTGAAGTCCGGCTGGCATCATAGGGTTTCCAGCAATTCCATGAGCAGTCTCACTCCGTAGCCGGAGCCGCCGGCCGGGGTGTAATCGGTGGCGTTTTTGAGGAAGGCCGTTCCGGCAATATCGAGGTGCGCCCATCTCGTGTTGCCGGCAAACTCGGAGAGAAAAAGGGCAGCCGTGATGGCGCCGCCGTAGCTGCTGCTGCTCATGTTTTTGATATCGGCCAGGTCGCTTTTTATGAGATCCTTGTAGTCCTCGGGCAGGGGCAGGCGCCAGCAGCGCTCGTGGGTTTTGACGCCGGCCCCCGTGAGGCGCTCCGCCAGTTCATCATCCATGGTAAACACGCCGGCAATTTTTTCGCCGAGAGCCGCCATGCAGGCGCCGGTGAGGGTGGCCAGATCCACCGTGATGTCGGGCTTGAAGCGATCGATGCCATAGGCCATGGCGTCGGCGAGAATGAGGCGGCCTTCCGCGTCGGTGTTGCCGATCTCAATGGTTTTTCCCTGAAAGCTCGTTATGATATCTCCCGGGCGGGTGGCCTTTCCCGATGGCATGTTCTCCACGAGGGGCATGATGCCGATGAGATTCACTTTCAGTTTCAGTCTGGCCGCGGTTATCAGAGTGGCGGCCACGGCCGCCGCGCCGGCCATATCTATTTTCATGGTTTCCATGGCCGGGCCGTGCTTGATATTGATGCCGCCGCTGTCAAAGGTGATGCCTTTTCCCACCAGCAGGACCGTTTTTTGGGCGTTGGGAACAAAATGCCGCATCAGTATGACAACGGGGTTTTGTTCGCTGCCGAGCGATACAGCCAGGAGCGCGCCGAATTTCAATCGCTTGAGTTCTTGTTCATCCAGGATTTCAACGGTCAGCCCCTCTTTTTCGGCCCGGGAGGCGAAGTCTTGAGCTAGCACCTCGGGCCCCTTGTCGTTGGAAGGGGTGGAGACCCAGTCCCTTGTCAGCAGGGTTCCCGCGCAGATGGTTTCTATTCGGTCCATCGGTTTTTGATATTTTTTTGCCTCCGCCGCCGTCACCACGAGGAATATTTTTTCAAGGGGTTTTTGTTCTTTTTCTTTCTTGTATCTGTCAAAAACGTGGTTTGCCAGGCAGGCTCCCTCTGCGATGGCTTCTATAATATCGGATGGCGTGAGCGATGTTTTTTTTATACGGGGGATGGCGATATGGAGGTGGGAAAGCTTTTTCCCAATGGCGGATTTCACTGCCGTTCCGGCCATGGATCGCAGAGATTCCCGGTCCAGTTTCCCCGTTTCCCCCAGCCCTTTAAACTCCACCCGGCTGGCGCTGATGGAGGCCGGTTCATAAAACGTGATGCTTTCTCCTTTTTTCCCGCTGAACTCTTTGATGGCTTTCGCCTTTTCCACTAGCGGCTTTAAAGGAGCTCCGAGTGTCTCCATCTTCAACTTCTCACAAACCGGAACCACCAGATAATCGATTTTTTCCTTTTTCAGGTCCACCGATTTCAGCTGTAACGCCATTTCGTCCTCCTTCGTTCAACTCCATCGGCAACGGCCAACGGATTTGGTCCCTCAACAGAGGGGGGGGTCCATTTATTGAAAGCAGTCTGTTTCGCTTCCGTGATCCTGGGATTCCCTATAGATTAAAATAATGGGAAATTCGATGAAAAAATGCCGGAAGAAAGACATGCGGTCTCTGCGTATTGCGTGGCGGGGGCATTCATGATAGAGGTCCCATATTCACGGCAGGTAACACAATTTTTGGCCTTGATCATCGTACCGGCTACGCCAGGGTATTTTTTCCAGACCGGCAGGAACTCGCTATCGCTCAAACAGCCTGCCGCTCTTCCAAAAACACCCTGGCGCGGCCTCCCTGCTTTGGGAAATTGGCCGAAACGATGATCAAGGCCCAATTTTTCCACCTGAGCGGTTGAGCTGAAAGCCGACGTTTAGCCGCTCGGATCGCAATTTTTAAATTGTGACTCGAGTGATGGATAATGGACAAATAGACCGAATGCAACCGGGCCGGGAGCTGAATATTCTGGTTGCAAAAGAGGTGATGGGAACAAAGGTCGTTACCGATGAAATCTTTGGGCTCATGGAAATGATCATTACCGATAAGGGGGAGAATGTCTTCATCACCTTACGGGCCTATTCGGAGGATATGTCCTTTGCCCGTCGTGTCATCGCCAGAATGATTGAGTTGGACTTCCATGATGAAACCGCTTACTGGCAGGCCGAAGATCGACCGGAAATCATCTGCAAGGCGGCTTTGCGGGCTGTTTTAAGAAGAAAAAAAAAGGTGGCGGCCGCGGAATTAAGGTCCAGACTGCGAGTCGTAAAATGAGTAGTTCCTTCCACGGAAACCATTGACTTCGGACGCTTGTGATGCGAGGGAATCGCTGATCGGCCTCGATCCCGGGGAAATCATTTCTTTTGAAGATTGAGCTTGGCGCAACTGTCAAGCGACAAATCGGACTTTCAGGCGCCGCCTTGCATTTCAATTCTTCGTTGCACCACCGCCTGGTAATTGCGCCAGGTTTTGGCAATGCCGAGGAGAAAGGGGGTGTGCTCATATCCCAGCACGGTTCGCAGTTTACTGCCATCGTAGAGGAGATGCTCATCCGGGGGAAACGGCATGGGGACTCTTTCCCGGATGATGTCCTCTGTGCTCATCTTTCGCCTTTGGAGCGTTCTTCCGCAAACTTCCTCGATCATGTCCGCCATGGTCCAGTAAGAGATGCGCTCCTCCCCCGCGACATTGAATGCCTGACCGTAGGTTTTTTCATTTTCCATACAGGCGACTATGATTTCCGCCAGATCCTCGACCCAGACAAAACTGTAAAAAAAGTTGGGATTTTCGGGGATCGCCAGCGGCTTGTTGGCAATGACGTGATCGAAAAAAAAGGATTCCCTCGGCGCATAGTTGTAGCGGCCGTAAATGATAGCAGGGCGTAAAATCGTATAGGGGATGCCTCTTTGCCGGCACTCTCTCTCACAGGCGCATTCGGCGAGCCATTTGAGATACCCGTACTCGGCAAACTCCCCGAGTTCGGGCTGAGGGGCCATGACTTTCGGGGCCTTCTCGGAAATGGGCACGTTTCGGGTCGGCGCGTAAATCGAGGTGGTGCTGATAAAAATATAGTGACCGAGGGTGCCGGGAATGGATTGCAGCAAGGTCGTGATATGCTCCGGTGTGTAGGCGCAAAAATCAATTACGACATCCCAGTGCTTTTCGGGGATGCCTCTGGAGATGGTTTCGGGAATGTCCCGATCGCCTATGATCTGCCCGACACTCTGAATTCCGATGGGAAGATGACCCCGGTTGAACACATAAAGATTCACCCGGTTCGATTTTGAAAGCGTCTCGACAAAGACTCTTCCCGCAAAATAACTTCCGCCGATGACCAGAACGTTTTTCATTCCATTCCTCTTTTCGGCCGTGCGGTTAAGCGCCCGGCCACCAGATATCCAGCCGTTTCAGCTTCTCATCCCGAATCCGTGAATGGACCCGAGGGCCGTGATCGAGAAGAAAATCGCTGGGTGAATCACTCAAGTCTTGTTCTTTCAGCGCTTCGATCAGCTTCGCGCAGATCGATTCAATACGGTGCTCTTTTTCTCGCGGTTCCGTCTCCCGGATCAGATTCTCAACCGCTTCGGATAGCTCGGCGCCTAGGAGGGGAAGCGCGCTCGCGGCACGGCAGGCCCATTTATAAAAGGGCATATAGCGCCTGTTGAGAAGAAACACCAGGGCCAGCACCTCTTCACAAAATTTGGCCAGGGCCTGAAAGGCAGGGTAATCCGCGTTTCGGCGCAGGCTTCGCGAGTAGTTATATTGGCCGGACTGGGCGGCCGTCATGCAGTGGGCGGCAATCTTTTTGAGGCGGATATCTTCGGGATAATGGTTCAGAAGTTGCCGGCGGATACTGGAAAATGCGTCCAGCGGATCACCGAAAACCCGTCCGTTGGTGCAGGCGGCAAGACCTGATTCCGGAATGGTGAGCCATTGACCCGGTGTTTCAGGCGGATGCGGCGACCCGATAAAGGAAGCATAAAAACGTTCCGTGCTCAGTACGCCGACGCGCCCCTGGCCCCAGGTGCTTTCCCGGCGGTGAAACCCCATGAAGCCCGGCAGCGCATCATACGCCTTTTGAAGTAAAACGCCGATGGCGTTGTAATCGTTTCCGTCAAGCCACATGCAAAATCCGGGGCCCCAGTCATGATCCCGGGACAATGCATCATCGAAGCCGAAGCATTCGGAGCCGAGCCCGGCGAGTCCCACGGCAATCCGGTTCCGGTGAGCCGGAAACTTTGTCCCGATCATTGCCGCGCCGAAAGCGCGGTAGTATGCTTCGGACAGGGCTAATCCCTTCATCGGTTGTTCCCCCGCCGGGATCTCAGGCATATTCCATCACTCGCACCGCTTCGGTGCCGGAGAAGTTTTTGGCCTCGATGAGGGCGTTTATCTTTTTGGCGGTTTCAGCGGTAACGTATTTCTCCCCGCACTGAAGGCAAAGCCCGGCGGGCGTATTTTTAATCACGTAGAGTTTTCCCTCCAGGCGATAATCAAAATTTCCGATGGTGATCGAATCCACGTCACCGCCACAGAAAAAGCATTTACGGAAGGGGTTTTCCATAGGGTTACCCTCGCTGGGTTTGGCGCACTGAAGTTCCGCCCATTCCGGATGAATCGTCAGGTACGCCAGTGAAATGATCAGCCAGTCATCATGCCCCCTGGAGCAGAGGATGAGAATGGCCTTGTCGCCGGCATAGCCGCGGACCAGCGTGCTGCCGCCCCTGAGCGGGTTTCTCCGGATCTCTGTCACCTCACCGGTTTCAATGGCCGTTTCTATTTCGGAAACGGTGAGAAGGCCCGCCATGAGAAATTTGATGACATGCTCGGATATCTGGTAATGTGCGGCCCGGGTGTTTTCACGAATCCAGGCCAGCTTCGGTGCCGGCTCTCCCGTCTGAGTCGTCATTTTTTATCCCTTTATCTTTTCGGCCCAGAACGCCTCCGCCTCATCGAGGCTTTTATACCCGCTCTTCAAAACGATATGGTTCAGCATGGTGAGAGAATAATTCATTCCGAGCTGCGTTGCCTGGTAGACCCATTCGTAATAGATCCCGAGGGCCGTGTCACCGTAGGTTTCCAGTTCACATTTCAGATATACCGAGAAATTCGATCCGTCATCGGTCTGCTCGGTGCCGCGGCAGGACCGTTTATAGAGGGCCGGATATTTCTGCCGTATCTCTTCCTGCCACCGCGTCTCGATTTCAACAATCTTGTCAATGACCGGATTGGTGTTGATCGGCGCAATGAGATTGTCCATGCGCGCGTATTTTTCGGTCAGCAGGTTTCGTCCCAGACGCCTCGCCCGGGTCAGCTCGATGAGATAGGCGGCCATCAAGTCATGGGGCCAGAGCTGAAAAATACTGCCGCGCACCTGCCGGAAGGTGTCCGGTGAGTTTTGGCAGGATGCGGGGGTGGCGCTTTTTACCTCCTGAAACATCTCCCACTCCCTGTCGAGAATCTCCTGCATAAAGCGGGCTTTTTCACTTGTTTTGGTTAACTCCATTCGGTTAACTCCATTTGCTTTTGTTTAAAAGTGTCCTGATGAGGTGCGGCAGCGAATCGATGTTATCGACGAACTGCACCAGATTGCCGTATTCGATTTTCAACTGCTTTTTATTGTCTTCACTGCATCCCATGCCGAGGGTCAGCAAATTGATTCTGCCGCGCCTGCAGGCGGCGATCGCGCTCTCCACGCCGCAGCCCCAGTTGGAGGCGCCGTCGGTCAGATGAATGATAAACGGTCGTTTATGCCGGCCTTTAAGGGTGAGGGCGGTTGCAATCAACGCCTCTCCGGAGGCCGTTTTCCCGTGGGGAAAGATGCTGTAGAATTTATCCATCAGGTACAGCTCCGTCAGACGACAAACGCTTTTGACCTCATTGTAAGCAAAAAGCCTTGCGTTCTTATTGTAGGACTTGATGGCCGTAAAGAGGGTTTGATAAATCTCCTCGGCTTTCTCCCATCGATTCGGTGTCGCCATCGAGCCGGTTGCATCCACCAGAATAATGATATCGTTTACCAGCTCGAATTCGTCCTTTCCCATCTGAAAGATGGCGCCGGTGGTGGGCGCCCGGTACAGCCGCCGCCGGTCGATTTTGCCGGTTTTGAGCCCCCGGTTGAACAGAGTGTTTTTCTGGGCCGCCGTTTTGATGACGAACTGTAAATTGTGCAGCAGCTTTTTATTCAGCCGGTTTCGGCCCGGCATCACGATATCGTTGCTCTCGACACGGACCGGCTCTTTTTCTTCGTCGTCGAAGATCATCTCTTTGACGCGGTCCGTAAAATCAATCGTCCGTTTGGGCAGTATCTTCTGGATCTCTTTTGAGAAATAAACCGGTGGCGGCGGACGGTTCTCGTGGCCCTCCGGGCCGAGAACATTTTTTCCCACCTTGCGAAGGAGCAAAAACGGATCCTTCGAGTCTGTCGCCCAGTATTTGATGATGTCAAACAGCTCGGGCCAGAGGGACAGATAGAGCTCCACCCGGAAATTGCCCCGTTCCGTAACGCCCTGGATTTTTGGGCACTCATCGATGAGGCGCCCGACCATAGTGTTCATCAGCTCGATGGGTTTTTTGTAGAACTTCTCAAGGCTCAGGTGTGCGGATACGGCTCTGGCGGAGCAATCCACATAAGGCGCTTTGTATCTTTCTCCGCTTCTGTCCGCGGCGATTTCCCACCAGATATGAAGTAATTCAGCAATGGTCGGGGGGTGGGACGCCGCATCGAAGGAATTGATGATGGTGAATTTACGGTGGGCCTCGGTGTAATATCCCAGCACCGTCCGGTTGGAGAGACAATCCAGGTATACATTTTCGCACATGCTGTAGAACAACTGAAACTTGTAGGCATAGCGATTGGGCAGTTTGGCGCGGGTCTGCGCCAATTCCGCAAAGCGGTCCGACCATTCCGTTTTCTGGTAGGATTTGCGGATGGTCTGGCCGATGACGCGATCGGTTTTGGCGGCCGGCACGGGATATTGGCCCATAACCGGGGTGGGATCGATGGCGATGGCGCCGGTTCCCTCCATTCCGGACCATATGATATCGCCGATGTTTCTGCCGACATAAGAGGCCACTTTCCGCATTCCGGTGAGCAGTCGGGCCATTTCATACGTCTCGATGGGGGATTTGTTTCTCCGCCAGAACTCGGAATACCCCTCTTCTCCCGAAAGATGAAACCGGTTGACGACCGTTTGCCCGTCTATTTTCGTTATTTCCATATTTCACTTTATCCGGGGGTGATAACATCCGGAGTGAATCGGATGAAATCCAGCACCTTTTTTCCTACCAGGCCTTTTTCCATCTGAAGGGACAGCAGAATCGACTCCAGGGCGTCTTTGCTGGTCTGAAGACTGGTCACGATGCCGTCTTGCAGGGTGCCGCCGGCCGCCACCACCTCACCGATCATCAGCGTCGTTCGGGTGGAGATTTCGATAGCGAGCTCCGAATTCCCCCGAAGCGCGGAGATGGCGCCGATGATTTCATCGGCCTCGCGCTTGGTGACGCCGGTTTTTTTGATGAGAACTTCCTTTTCGACCTCCTGCGGCAAATAGTCCATCAGCAGCACATAAAACCGATCCCGCAGCGCCGGATCGAGAAGTTCCGTGCCGATATATTCGTCACCCTCGTTCAGGGTGGCAAAGAAGGTCACGCCGTCGGCGACCTTTAAGGTGCCCAATTCATCCATCCAGACCTGACGATCATCGGACAGGATTGAAAACAGCATATTGAGGGCTTTCGGGTGTTCCGGCCGGTTGATTTCTTCAAGATGGATAACGCAGTTCGGCGTCTGAATCGCCTGGGGGAAAAGGAATTGCTTATATCGGGTTTCTCCGTTTTCGAGCGTATATTCGCCAAAGAGCTGTCCGGGTTCGGATAGAATGCCGACCTGAAAGGTAGCCAATGGTTTCCGGTAGACGGCGGCATATTGATTCACCAGGGACGATTTCCCGCACCCCTGTCTTCCGGCGACCAGCACATTGACCGGATGCTTTCGGGATATGGTGTGAATAATCTTTAGTATATTGAGTGTTTCACTGTCCGTGTAGTAATAGGGATCGGCGTCCGGAATGAGCAGTGTGTTGTGAATATTTTGTGATTTCAAAGAAAATCCTCATATTTTCATATATACCGTTTATCGTGCTCTTACTCTTCTCTTGATCTTTATCGGGCCTTGATCATCGTTTCGGCCAATTTCCCACGGCAGGCAGGCCGCGCCAGGGTGTTTTTGGAAGAGCGGCAGGTTGTTTGAGCGATAGCGAGTTCCTGCCGGTCTGGAAAAAATATCCTGGCGTGGCCGGTACGATGATCAAGGCCCTTTATCGATTTCCGACAACCCACCGATAGTGGGTTTCCAGGGGCCGTTTTTCGCCATGATGTCGAGATAATCCTGAACGTCTTCCTTGGCAATGCTCGGGAAGCCCTTGAAAAAATTTTTTCTTCCCAGCTTTTCATATTTCTTGTCGGCAAAATTGTGAAACGGCATGATATCGATACCCACTACGCTTTTACCCAATGTTTTCGCAAACTCGACGATGCTACGGGCGTGGTCCAGATCCCAGTAATTGACGTCGTGAACGAGGACAGATCGAATTCGAATTTTAGTGCCGGTCTCCGCAATTTTTAGGGCATTTTCGAGAATGAGGCGGTTTGAAACCCCGGTCCATTTCCGGTGTTTTGCATCATCGATGACCTTGATGTCCAAGAGGACAAGATCGACGTAGGGCAGAATCGTTTCAATCGTTTCCCATTTTGCGAGCCCGGTGGTGTCGAGCGCCGTGTGGATTCGGTCTTCCCGGGCGCGTTTGAAAAGCGCCAGCGTCACCTTAGGCTGGATCAGCGGTTCTCCACCGGAGATAGTCAAACCACCCCCCGAACTCTGGTAAAATATTCTGTCCGATAATACTTCATTGTAGACTTCATCAACCGTCGTGTATCGGCCCGCCCGGCTCAGCGCGCCGTGGGTGCACGCATCGACGCAGCTCATGCAATGGACGCATTTATCCCGGTCAAAGGCGGGAGGTGCGATATCGGCGGCGACTTCCTCAAGAACTCTCGCCGCCAGAGATCTTCTATTGCCTTCCGTGCCGAAGGTTCCATCCTTGATTTTATCCAGAAGGGAACCGGAAGATGAGATGATCGGCACCACCTCCGGATCCTTTATAAATTTTCTTTTCAGGGGAGGCCGGATGGCTTTCTCGGGGCAGGCTTCCGCGCAGGCGCCGCAGCGAACACATTTCTCTTCGTCGTAAAAAAATTCCTGCCGGGGATTGATGGCCTCCGGGTTGTGGCACCACGCGCATTTAAGCGGGCATCCTTTTAAAAAAACGGTGGTCCGGATTCCCGGACCGTCATTGATGGAAAAGCGCTGAATGTTTGTGATTAAAAATGTTTCCGTGGGGTTTGCCGGCTCACTGTCCACTTCCATAAACCTTTCCCGACCGGTAACGCAAACCGAAAAAATAAAAAAAGCATAAAAACCCGGGCGCCGCCAGCGCTTGCGGTGTGGTGGGTAACCGCATAAGCGGCTTCCGGTTTATCAGGCCGGCCAAGCCGCGGAGCAGCAGCGCCATTTCAACAGGAGAGCCTTTCGGGGATCAAAGTAACTCTTTGATATCCTTCCAGGATTCTCCGCCTTCAAAATGCTCGCAGGCTTCATCGGATTTGTTGATCATCTTTCCTTTGATCGCCGTGCTGGTTTTCTGAGTCCCCGGAAGCTTTGTTCGCTGCTGGATACAGACGCCCTTCGCCGGGTCTCCGGTCGGAGCGGGGGTAACGTGCTTACACTCTTTGCAGGTTGGCATGTAAGTTAACTCCAATCATTGATGGATCATTAAAAAAAAACGGTCCGATACACGTTATGACAGCCACCCTTAAATTTTTGAGCGGCGATCATAACGTGTATTCTATAACAGATTTAACACTGAGGCGATAGAGAAATTTACCGTCAGTTGTTCAACTGCTGCTCCGTACGGGCAATAATCGTATCCTGAGAGTATCGGGCCAGATCGATGAACTTGGCGCTGTAGCCGGCCACCCGCACGATGGTGTCCGTATACTTTTCCGGTTCTTTCTGGGCCGCCCGCATATCTTCCGTGGAAACGACATTAAACTGAACATGATCGATGTTGAGCGAATGCCAGGTCTTCATGTAGGCGTGCCACAGGTCAAACCCCGCATCGCTGTTCATCATTTCGGGGGACAATCGCTGGTTCAGCAGCATTCCCTTGTACTTGGTGGTGTCCACCTTGGCAACCGATTTGAGTACCGCCGTGGGGCCCTTGCTGTCGCACCCCATGTACGGGGAGATACCGCCGTCATCCAGTGCCTCGCCGCCATGACGCCCGTTGGGGGTGGCGCCGGTTTTCGGGCCGTTCACGATATAGCCGGCCACGGATTGCCCGAGTGGCAGGGGATAGGTCCCCGAATAGGTTCGAACCCGTTTGAACTCGTCTGCCATCATGTCGTAGTAGCGCTGTGCAATACCGTCCACGTAGGGATCGTCGTTGCCGAATTTGGGGGCGTTCCAGAAATCGAGCCGCATTTCCTCGTGACCTTCCCAGTTGTTTCTGAGAGCGGTTAAGAGCTCTTCCATGGTGTATTTCTTTTCATCGAACACAAGCTTTTGAATGGCGGCGAGCGAGTCCACCACGACGATGTTTCCACCGATCAGGTTGTGCCAGGGGTTCGGAATTTCCGCCAGCTCATTGGCGTCCATGCCCTTTTCCACACATCCGTCATCAATGCTGGATATGAACGGACAGCAAAGATATTTGGCTTCCAGCACGCGACCGACGTCTTTCGAGCGGATCGTGAGATCGATGGCAAACCGGGCTTGAGCGCGCAGTGCGTCCCAGACGTCCTCAATATTCGAAAATTTGCTGGCATCGCCGGTTTTTACGCCCAGCTGGGTATCCGTGAAAAAATTATCGAACCCGTCATTGAGCGCAATCTCAAGCAGTTTGGCCGGATACAGGTCGGATCCGCCCTCGCTTCTGGTTTTCTGGGTTCCGCGGCGGCCCGTGACGCCCGGGGACATGCACAGCACCAGCGCCCATTCGCGGGCCTGTTCTTCCGGAACATTGAAATACCTGGTCAGTTGCTCGGTGTTTTTCTCGTCATGCTTGATGGACGGAAAGCCAAACCCCTTTTTGATATTGTTGAAGACCCGGCGTTTGGTTTCGATTCTCCCGTTCTTGTTCCAGCGAAACGCGATGGACGGCTCGGTGGTCAGAATGTTTTCCGTTGCGTCCAGAATGGCATCCGTGCAGTCGTTGCAGCCGTCGCTGCCGTCGGCGTTTGTGCCGCCCAGGGTTAAAATAAAGAGATCGTTGGCGCCGGCAAAGAACTCGCGCAGCTGACGGCCCTTGGTGCTGCCGTGCTCGGAGACCTTTAAGCGCTCGCACTCGAAGAGTTCCACGGCATCTTCCCGGGTCATGGGTTGCGCTGTTTTGTCGATGACGCTGGCCTTGTAGAAGGGCCAGAGGATCTTGTCCTCTTTCTGGCCGTACCCGCTGCTGTAACGCTCGATGGAGTGGCAGAGCAGGTAGGTGAACCACTTGGCCTGCATGGCGTCGCGAAGGCCGCGCGGCGCTTTGGCCGGAACCTGCCGGCAGATGTCGGAAATCTCCAGTAATTCCTCTTTTCGCTTATCGTTGGTCTCGAAATTCTCGGCAATGACTTTGGCAAGACGGGCATAGCGCTGCGCCCAGGCAATCACCGCCTTCAGCGCAATCAGCATGCCGTTCCACTGGTCGATCTTGTCCATGAAATGCAGCTTGTCCTTGGCAATCCACGGGGAGCGGCGCATTTCCGCCTTGGCGTCCGCGATCTTCCCCTCTATGACGGCAATTCGTTTTTCGAGCCCATCCTCCAGAACCGACTCATAGTTCGGCATGATACTGGAAAACGCCGTTACGAACATGGGCGGCTGAACCGTTGTTGCGGAATACATGATTCCCAGCTCTTCCGGGGTAAAATATTTTTCGCCCTTGGTCTGGATGGTATACGGTCTCCAGTACTCGGCGATTTTGCGCATCTCTTCCTTGTTTTCGCAGTACGGACTTTCCACCATGTCGACGGTGGCAAAATAGGACAGTTCCGGATACATGGGAAAATAATTGGGATGCTCGGTATTGGCGCCCACGATCAATTCGTCTTCCTGAATGTGAACCGCCATCTTTTTTAGGATGTTTTCAAGCCCCCTGGCCCGCTGAATACAAATCGGCTCTCCGATGTTCGCCTTGTGGGCTTCGGTGACATAGCGCGCTCTTTCGACGCCCGCCCTGACAGCCGGATCGACATATTCCCCGCCGGCTACGTGTTTATAACGGCATCTTTCCTTTAATCTTTTGGTTCGTTCGGTGCTTGCCATTTTTCGGGCCTCCTTATTGCGGATAATTAATGCTTGGTTTTCATTTCCTCACAACCGGCATCCGTTTCAAACACCGGTTTGGACAGCCAGAATTGGCCCTTTTGATCCCGCTTCTCCCGAACGCAATCCCCTTTGCCTTTTGCAAAATCCAGGTCCGTTTCCGGAATCTTGAAAAATTGTGCACATTCTCCACATATTGCCATCTGGGCCTCCTTTAAACAAAAAATGGTGAGTGTTAATAACGCCTTAACATGGTGGTAACCGAAGTGCTCATCTCAGAGGGATTTGCATGAGCACTAAACGCCGTGTTGAACTGGGGAATTGTTACGCTTGCGAGCCGGGAACCCTGGAATCCGAAAACCACTGTCAGATACTGGCTGATCATTATTTGATAAACACGGTTCACTGAGCTTTATTCAATACTATCCGGCCGGGGTTTGTCAAGTTTTTTTTCTTCACCGGCACGATTTTAACATGGCGGGAAAAAAGAACGAGCTCGCGGAACATGAAAAGAGTGGGTATTGAAGCTGGAAAAGATCAAAAAATCATTAATACATTTAAATAATAAATAGTTAAAAAGCATAAGTTACGCTTTGTCATACCACAATGAGGCGATTTTCACTGGGCGGAGCGTTTCCGTTTCAACAGCCACGGAATAGGCTCGGCGCGGCATCACAAATCGAGTTCATGGAATAAAAAATATATTGAATATTCGGAAGTTAAAATGAGTTATAGGGGTACTTCCCGGTGCCATGGACACCTCTTGAAACGGCGGGTATCGGAAAAGCGATACGGTCGAAATGCTGCAAATCGAATTAGATTTAAGTTTGGCAATAAATTTAATTGAGCTGTATTCAAGCATAATGGGTTCCCTTTCTTCCGGATTTTAGTGCCTTAAGGATTGTTTTCTTGTTAAAAAAACAAGAAAACAATCCTTAAGGCACTTATCCCGTCGCAGGGTTAGTTTTAATTGGACATTTTAGCGGTATTGGTTTAGAAATTTTGTTTGAAAAATGGGTGTTGGCGTTCATAATCGAGAGCGGCTGTTTTTGAATCGCCGAAAAGAAAAATGAAATGCCGGAGGAAAACGGCAGAATCGGATTCGACTAAGCGTTTTATTTCGATAAATCAGGGCCGGGGGAAAAGTTCGCTTTCGGGAGCCGCTCCCCGGGGATAAATATAATGGTATACCGTCCAAGGAGCCTGCGTTGAGCGAAAACAATAAACGACAAAAAATCCTTAATGCCGCGCAGGAAACCATATCTGAAAAAGGATTGAAGAAATCCACCATTACCGAGATTGCCCGCAGAGCCGGCGTCGTCGATTCCATTATCTACCATTACTTTAAAAACAAGGAGGATCTCCTTTTTCGCGCGTTGGATTCGCAGATGAAATCCGCTACCGCGGATCTGCTGTTCAATCTGAAGGGTGTCATGGGTCCGGTTTCAAAACTGGGCAAAATGATATGGTACCATCTTCATGCGAACGATTTCAAGCAGGGGGATGAGAGGATACGAAAGCACCTGCTTCTGGAATGCCGGGCCAATAAAAACTTTTTCAAGCACGAAAGCTATAATTCCCTGAAAAAATATTCCGAGGTGCTGATGGACATCCTCAGAGAGGGGGTTGCCGAAGGATGCTTTTGCAATGATCTGAACCTTTCGGTTGTCCGGGACATGATTTTCGGGCTTTTGGACGAAGAATCCCTTTCTTGTCTGGCCGCCGGGGAGCTTACCGAGACCACTCCGGATTTTGACCCGATCATGTCCCTCATTCTGTCCATGATCGAAAACCGCCCGGAGAGGGGCGGTCCGGCCAAAAAACCGGACAAGGCTCAAGTGCTGCTTAAAGCCGCTACTACTGCCTTTGCGCGCAAGGGGTTTCATAAATCCACCATGGTGGAAGTCGGCAACGAGGCCGCTGTCGGCGAAGGCACCATCTACGAGTACTACACCAATAAGCAGGATCTCCTGCTCTCCATTTCAAAGGAGCGGTTCAAAACCTACAAAGTTGATCTGGACCAAACCTTCAAGCTGGTTGACCCGCTGACAAAACTTAAACGGCTTATCTGGAACCATTTCCTGATATTTGCTTCCGACATCGATTTCCTGACGATTTTTCTAAACGATATCAAGTTGAATAAGAATTTTTACGCCACGGATTCCTACAATTTTTTCATCAATTACTACAGCAAATTATCCGAAATTCTGGGCGAGGGGAAACGCGCCGGGATCTTCCGCAAGGATGTTCACAATCGTGTCTACCGGAACCTGTTCATCGGCTCATTCACTCATCTCATGCTCAGGTGGTTCTCCATTTCAAACCCGCCGCTCCGGTCATTCATTAAAGAATTCAATGAGGCCACCGACCTTCTCTGCCGGGCGGTCATCGCTCATGAAGCGTAATCGTGCTCACAGCCAATCCCGATAAACGGGACTCTTTTTTTACAGGGATGACCCTTTTACTCGATGTTCAAATTTTTCGGAATTGGCCTGTAGGAGCGGCTTCCAGCCGCGATTTTTCACGAGCCGACAATTCCCGTCGCGGCTGGAAGCACTTATTGGTGAGATACCTAACTCCGTTTGGAATTTGGCAATGATTCACTGAATCGTATTTCATGAGTAGTGATCAACAATGCCATCAATTATTCAATTGCCGGCGAGCGCTCGCCTCTTCTACCCTATATCTAAGGATAACCTGACCGATAAAAACAGGTTTTTTTTATGACAAAAGAAAAAAATGTTGACATGCGACTCTATTATGTGATTGAATTAGCCTCAATTCAATGGAAATTTATAGCTGCCATATTAAAAAATATATGATTCCCATCCTGATTAAGAGTTTAATAGTTCGAAATAAGAAGATAAAATGTTTTTTTAGAAATTTTTAATAGCACAACTTAACACGATTTTCATTCGGACAAATAGAGAAGGAGCGCGATATGGCCAAGGAAAAACAAAAAGAGCCGGACATCACCTTTTTTCATCCCGACCTGCTGGAAGTGCCGACGGACGGCTCACCGCCCTACCTCAAAGGGTACCGGTGCAAAAACTGCGGGCAATTGGATTTCCCCAAGCTTTCCCCCTGCCCGCAATGCTGGGGAGAAGACTTTGAAATGGTGCCGCTGTCCCGAAAAGGAATTCTTTACAGCTATGCGGATGTATATACCCCGCAGTCGGGAATGGCGGCCCCATACATCGTCGGGTATATCGATCTTCCCGAAAATTTAAGAATTTTCGCGCTACTCGATGGAGAGGTGAAAACATTTCGTTGCGAGGAAGAAGTGGAATTGACAGTCGGCCCGATCCGGTTGAATCAGGACGGAAATCCCATTATCAGCTACAAATTCAAGAAAGCGGCGTCATGATCGCCACCGGAAAAGGAGGATCGAAATGAAACTGCAGCGAGAAGTTTACATTGCCGGGGTCGGTGAAACGGTTTTCGGCAAGCATAAATTGGATTTTGACGCCCTGGGAAGAATAGCGGCCCTTCAGGCGATGAAAGATGCCCATATCACCGGGCCCAACGTCGTTCAGAGCGCCTACGTGGGAAACGCCCATAACGGCCTCGTTACGGGACAGACCATATTCAAGGATTTGGGAATGCTCGCCACGATGCCGATCATCAATGTGGAGAGCGCCTGTTCGGCCGGCGCGATGGCGGTTCATCTTGCCGTAAAGGACGTGGCGTGCGGTCTCACCGACGTGTCCATTGGGGTCGGTGCTGAAAATCACACGCTTCGCCGGGCGGCCGGAACCGCGTTTCCTCCGGCCGAAAACGATATTGAAGGCATGCACGGCGGGGTCATGACCGCAAAATATTCGATGAGGGCCACCCGCTATATGCATGAGCGCGGGGCGACCATTGAAGATTTTGCCATGATTACCGTGAAAAACCGAAAGCACGCCACCCACAACCCGCATGCCTGGTTCAAGGGCAAGATCAGCATTGAAGAGGTGGTCAATTCCCGCATGATCGCGTATCCGATGACACTTCAGCAGTGTTGCGGTGTTGCCGACGGCGCCGGGGCGGTCGTGGTCTGCTCCAAGGAGATGGTGAAAAAGCTGGGCATTGAAAAGCCGGTCAAAGTGGCTGGCTCGGTGGTGACGTCCGGGCCCTACCATAACCGCCCCCGGGATATTACCGGAGATGACATTACGGAGGCAACCAGCCACCAGCTTTACGAAGAATCCGGCATCGGCGCCGAGGATGTCAATATCGTTGAACTCCATGATGCCTTTACGATCGCCGAATTGCTGTATTACGAATGTATGGGAATGTGTAAGGTCGGAGAGGGTCTTCAATATTTACGGGACGGACAATCCACCTATGGGGGCAAGTGCGTTTTCAGCCCCAGAGGCGGCATGCTCTCATACGGCCATCCGATCGGCGCTTCGGGCGCGGCCCAAATCGCGGCCAATGTGAAGCAGTTACGAGGTCAATGTGGCGGCTATCAGGTAGAGCCGATTCCAAAGGTCGCTATGAGCCATGTCACCGGCGGCGGGCTTTCGGGAACCGAACACGCGGCTTGCACCATGCACATGCTCGTAAGCGACTGGTAAAAAAAACAGGGGCCAAAACTGAAGGCGGAAAGGCGATTCCCTTTTAGCCTTAGGCCTAACTACCCAAGAGGAGGATACACAGATGGAGATCGTAAAAGACAGGGTTGCCCTGATCTCCTGCGCCACGGACGAAGTGGGGGCGGCTATCAGCATGCGCCTTGCGGAAAACGGGGCGAAGGTAATCGTCAGCGGTACGGATCAGGCAAAGGTGGAGTCGCTCGTATCCGCGATCAGGGCCAAGGGCGGGAACGCCATCGGACTGGCCGTGGATGCCACCCAGCCGGGTGAGGTGAAAACGGCGGTGGCCAAAATTCTAGCGGATTTCGGCAGAGTGGATATTCTCATCAACAACGCGGAGTCCCGGAATTTCTCGAAAATTAAGGATATGTCGGACGCCCAATGGCAGGAGAGCTTTACGGCGAACCTGAGCCCCGTTTTCCATTTCTGCCGGGAACTCATTCCGGCAATGTGTGCGCAACAACACGGTCGTATCGTTAATATCAGCAATATTGAATACATCGGACTGCCGGGCATGTCGAATTTCTCGGCCGCCAAGTCGGCGCTTTTCGGTTTCACCCGATCTCTGGCGCTTGAAGTGGCCAGGGACAAGGTCACCGTGAACTGCGTTGCCAAAGGGGATATAAAGACCTCGGACATGTCGGATGAGGACGTTGAAAAGCTGGCCTCCCGTTTGCCCGTGAAGAAGCTTGGCACACCGGAAGACGCGGCGAGAGCTGTGTGCTTTTTCGCATCGGATGCATCCAAATACGTCACCGGCCAGACTTTCTTTGTTTGCGGCGGAAAAAGCGCATACTTTTCCATGTCCATATAGCGCGGATCAAGCGGGTGGATGGAACGTCGAAGGATAAAGGCGGGCTGCAAATCGGCAGCCGGCAAAACAGGAGGGAAAAAAATGGGAATTAAAGACCGCGTCGCCCTTATCACCGGATCTGCCAGCGGCATCGGGAAACAGACCGCCCGTCGCATGGCTGAAAACGGCGCCAAAGTGGTGATTAACGATATCGTCCCCGAAAAAGTCGAGGATACCGTCAAGGAGTTTAAAGCCGCCGGATTGCAGGTGATGGGAAAAGTCGCCGATATCTCCAGCAAAGCGTCGGTGGAAGAGATGATTAAAGCCGTGGTCGACACGTTCGGTGGAATCGACATTCTGGTCAACAATGCCGGAATGGAGCGTGCCGGTGCCTTGCGAAAGCTTACCGAGCAGGATTGGGACATTACGGTGGACATCAACCTCAAGGGGACATTTCTGTGCAGTCAGGCCGCCCACAACCATATGGTAGAGAAAAACTTCGGCCGGATCATCAATATCGCCTCCCGGGCCTGGCTGGGGGGAGCGGGGCAGGCGCCCTACACCTCCGCCAAGGCGGGAGTGGTCGGGTTGACCCGAGTGTTGGCCCTCGAGCTGGGGGCAAAAGGCGTAACGGCCAACTGCATTGCTCCGGGGCTTATTTACACTCCCATGTGGGATGAGTTGCCGGAAAAAAACCAGAAATTTCTCTTATCCAAACAGCCGACAGGACAGTTGGGAGAGACGGACGATATCGCCAACACGATTATGTTTTTGGCGGATGAAGACAATGGCTTTATCACCGGGCAGGTGATTTATGTCTGCGGCGGCCGGAGTCTTTTCTCGGGCTGATGACGTCTGAAGGTGCTGCCGGCCGTGCCCAGGATGGATGAACCCTGAAGGTAACGCCGGCCATGTCCCGGGCTGTTTTTACAATTATATAACACTTTGCGTAAGGAGAAAGCGCGATGGAAGACCGAAATAATGAAAATTCTCTTTCTGGAGTGAAGGTGCTCGACTTCACGGGAGAATTAGGACCCTATGCAGCCAAGCTGTACGCGGGCCTGGGGGCGGATGTGATCCATCTGGAATCCCCGGCTGGAGACCCCCTGAGAAATCTCGGTCCTTTTTATAAAAACAAACCGGGATCGGACAGCAGTCTTGAGTTTTTATACTATAACGCCGGAAAGCGGGGCATGGCGCTCGATATTACCCGGGATGCCGGCAAGGACATTTTTCTCAAACTCATTGCCGACACAGACCTGCTTTTTGAAAGCTTTGCCCCCGGGTACCTTGATAAACTGGGATTGTCCTACGACCGGCTCAGCGCCATAAACCCCAAACTCGTCCAAACCGCAATTACGCCTTTCGGCAGTTTCGGCCCTTATAAGGATTTGCCGGGATCGGATCTGACCACCAGCGCCATGGGAGGGTTTCTTTTTCTGGCGGGGGTCGATAATGAAAAGCCGGTGCGGGTAAGTGATAATCAGGCGTATCGCATGGCGGAGGCGTACGCGGCTGTCGGCGGCTCGATAGCGCTTTTCTTCGCTCAGAAGACCGGGATCGGCCAGTTTGTGGACGTTTGCTGCATGGAAGCGGTGGGAATGGCACTCGAAAACGCCGCCCAGTTCTGGGATCTGCAAGGCATTAACCGGAGAGGCCGCGGCGCGGAAGCGGCCTCCGCCACGGTGCATCCCACCAAGGACGGCTATGTCGCCCTGGTGGCCATCGTGGGGGTCAATAAAGCCATGTGGCAGCCCTTCGTGAAATGGATGAAAGAGGATAACGTCGAGGAGTGGGAAGTTTTTGATGACGATAAATGGATCAATCCGCATTATCGCAGCTCGAAAGAGGGGTATGATCTCTTTTGCCGGGTTTTTGAGCGGTACACCCGGCAACACGACAAACGCACCCTGTATGAAAGAGGCCAGGCCAATCGGGTGGCGATTTCACCGGTCAGTAACGGCAAAGACCTTCTGGAAAATCCCCAATTGCAGTATCGTCAATACTGGCAAACCATTCGCCATGAAAAGCTCGGTGGTGACGTCACCTATCCCGGCGCGCCTTATGAGCTGGGCAACCTGAAGTGGCGTCTGGGCAATGCCGCGCCGACCCTCGGCCAGCATACCGCCGAAATCATGAGCAACCTCGGGTACACCCCATCCGACATCGCCGCTTTGGCAAAGGAGGGCATCATCTATGTTGGCTAATTTGAAACGCGCCATGGAAGGCATCGTCATCTGTGATTTTTCGTGGGTTGGCGCCGGTCCCATTACGACCAATGTGTTGGGTCAATGCGGAGCGAAAGTCATCAAAATCGAAAGCGTTACCCGGCCGGATCTTCTCCGGAAAGGAGATCCTTTCAAGGACGGTATCAGCGACGGGTTGGAGAGAAGCGGCTATTTCGCCAACCGCAACCCGAATAAAAAATGTATCGCGCTCAATATGAGTCTCCCCGGGGCGCGGGATGTCGCCGTGCGCCTGATCGAGAAGAGTGACATCGTCATCAATAATTTTCGGGTCGGGCAGATGGAAAAATGGAAACTCGGGTGGGAGGATGTGGAAAAAATAAACCCCCGGATCATCTATGTCACCATGAGTCTCCAGGGAGAATCCGGGCCGCATAAGTCTTTTATGGGATTTGGATACAATCTCAACGCACTGTGCGGGTTGACCGAGAGGGCCGCTTTCCCCGGCGCCCGTCCCTTCGGCACGGGCACCAACTATACCGACCATGTCATGGTTCCCGGGCACACACTTTTCGGATTGATGGCGGCCCTTCTTCAGCGCGAAAAAACCGGCAAGGGGCAGACCGTTGCCATCTCACAGCTGGAATCGGCCATCGCCATGAAACCTACGGACGCCATGGCGTATGCCGGTAGCGGTGACATCCTCGGGCCGCTGGGTTTCGGTGATCCGAACGCGGCGCCGCACGGCGTTTATACGACCCTGGGGTATCGCAAATGGGTCGCTATCGCCGTTTTTTCCGATAAGGAATGGCAATTGTTCAAAGATGCCATGGGGAATCCGGCATGGGCGGTGGAATCAAAATTCAACACCCTGGCAGGCCGGAAGGAAAACGAGGCGGAATTGAACGATTGCATTGATGCATGGACCCGCGGCCAGTACGCGGAGGATGTCATGAATACCCTCTGTTCGATGGGCATCAGCGCCGGTGTCGTGAATGACGCGAGGGGCGCCATTGAGGACCCGCACATGAGGAAAAGGCAATTCTATTCCTATCTCGATCATAAGGTGGTGGGGTCCACGCTCTACAATCGTGCGCCGGTGGTCTTTTCTAAGACCCCCATTGAAATGCATACGGCAGCTCCCCTTCTCGGCGAGCACACCCGGGAAGTATTGACCGGCATGCTGGGCTACACGGATGCGCAAGTGGATCGCATGATTGAGGAAAAACTGTTGGATTAGCAAAAACAGGCCTTGATCACGGTTTCGGCCACGCCAGGGTATTTTTTCCAGCCCGGCAAGAACTCGCTATCGCTCAAACAGCTTGCCGGGCTTCCAAAAACACCCTGGCGTGACCTTCTCGCCACTCGGGTTGGCCGAATCGATGATCAAGGCCCAAAAACACTTTTAATTCAAGGCGCACGGATTTGTAAAAAGAAAAGGAGAATTTCATGGATTTCGCCATTTCAGAAGAATTTATGATGATAAAGGAATCGATGCGGGAGTTCGTCAAGCGGGAGTTGTTGCCGCTTGAAAGAGAATTTCTGGAACGTGATATGAGCCTGTGGACGGTTCCGGGCCCGCTTCTTCCCAAGGAACACACGACGCGCTTGCTTAAAATTTCCCAGGATCTCGGATTCTGGGGGATTGAGGTTGGTGAGGAATTCGGCGGGCAGGGGCTTGGCATGCTCGCCAAGACATTGGTCCTGGAAGAGTTGTGTAAATCGTTTATCGGGTTTTCCCCCCACGGGTTCATGCTGCCGCCGGATGCGCCCAATCTTTACTATCTGCATGCCTGCTGCAAGGGCAGCCAAAGAGAGAAATACTTTCAGCCTTATGTCAACAACGAGCTGGATTCCGCCATGGCGGCCACCGAACCCGGCGCCGGCTCCGATGTGAGCGGTCTTAAGACCACGGCGGTGCGAAAAGGCGACAAATGGGTGATTAACGGAACCAAGACCTTTATCAGCAAGTGCGATAAGGACAATGTCTTTTTCATTCTGATTGCGGTTACCGACAAGACGGCTCCCACAAAGGACAAATTCACGGCATTTCTCATCGACAAAGACATGCCCGGCGTCCGGGTGGGCCGTCAGATACCGGTGATCGGCGCCATGCCGACCTGGGATTTGATTTTAGAGGATGTGGTAGTCGGTGATGATGCCATTCTCGGGGATCTCGGCAAGGCGTTCATACCGCTTCAAAACCGGTTCGGCGTACGGCGCATCGAGCTGGCGTGCCGGTGCACGGGGATGGCCGAGCGTCTGATTCAGATGATGATCGATCAGGCCAACAACCGGATCACTTTCGGCAAACCACTTGCAGAGCGCCAGAGCGTTCAGAACTGGATCGCCGATGCCACCATGAAACTTGAAAGTGTTCGCTGGGCCCTCTATTATGCGTCCTGGAAAAGCGATCAGGGGATTACCGATCTTCGCATTGAGGGCTCGTCGTTGAAAGTCATGGCGACCGAGATGCTTTCCGAGATCGCCGACAAGGCCATACAAATTCACGGCGGCGTAGGGCTTTCCAAGGAACTTGGCATCGAATACGTGGCCCGCATGGTCAGAATTTGGCGGATTCTCGAAGGCCCCTCGGAGATTCATCGATGGACCATCGCCAGGACGCTGCTGGCCCAGAAAAAGCCTTACAATCCGTTTATGGTCGCAAAGGACGAGGGATGAAACGCTAAGTGAATTTGCTCCGAATCTCAAAAAACCAACTTAAAAAGGAGTATAAAATGGGTGTAGATTTTGTTTTAGAAAACCATGTCGCCACCATTACCTTGAACCGGCCGGAAGCCATGAATTCCCTGGATCCGGAATCCATCTGCCGCCTGACTGAAATCTGGGCACAGGTCCGGATGGACGACGATATCCGCGTGGTCGTGCTGACCGGTGCGGGTGAAAAATCGTTTTGCACCGGCACGGATATGAAAAAGACGCCGCCGCCGGCGGAATGCATGGCTTCCATTTGGCTGCGGGAGGGGCAGCCGATCATTCCCCATATGAAAACCTGGAAGCCGATCATCTGCGCGATCAACGGTTTTGCGATAGGCGGCGGGCTCGAGATGGCGCTCGCCTGTGATATGCGGATCGCCAGCACCACCGCCAAATTCGGCCTGACCGAGGTCAAGGTGGCAAGCCTCGCGGGGTTAAACGGCACGCAGTGCCTGCCGCGGGCGATCCCGCAGGCGGTGGCCATGAAGATGCTGCTGACCGGTGAGATGATCGATGCCCAGGAAGCGCTTCGCGTGGGGCTCGTAAGCGATGTGGTGGAGCCTGCCGGATTGATGGATCTTGCTGGAAAATATGCCACCCGAATTGCCGGGAATGCACCGCTTTCCGTAAAGGCCGCTAAGCAGGCGGTGGTGATGGGTCTTGATATGCCGCTGGAACATGGCATTGCCTTTTCACATCTGCTGTGGGGTGCGCTGAGAGACACGGAGGATCGCAAGGAAGGCTTCAAGGCCTTTGGTGAAAAACGCGCCCCCCAATGGCAGGGAAAATAATGGGAAAACATTGTGAACATGTAGGGGCGTTTCGAGAAACGCACTTGCCGTAACAAAGGGGGGGGAAAAATGCATATCGCAGTGCTCGCGAAAGTGGTGCCGGATTATGAGGTTCCCGCCGGAGATTTCGAGCTGGCGGGCGGGCGGGCGCATTCCCGCTATACGAGAATGATCGGGCTTTATGATGAAAATGCCATCGAGACGGGCGTTCAGCTCAAGGAAAAGTACAACGCGACGCTCAGTGTCATTTCCTACGGCAAAACGGATGATGTTTCCCTGTTAAGAAAAGCGGTCGCCATGGGGGGGGACACGTTAAACCTGGTGCTCGGTGAATCGGATGACCCGTATGTGATCGCGGCCAATCTGAAAATGGCCGTCGAGAAATTGGGAAATGTGGATCTGATACTGGCGGGTCAGCAGTCGGCCGATATGGATCGCGGGATTGTCCACAGCATTCTCGCCGAAATGCTGGGGTATGTCTTTTTGCCCAAAATTGCCTTCATCGAGTCCGGGGCCGGTGGATGGAAGGTGCGCCAGATTCATGAAAACGGTAGCCGGGAGCTGCAATTTTCCGGAAAAGGAGTGCTTTCGATCACCAGTATCCCTGAAAATGTGCCGCGAATTCCGGTAGTTCGCGCAATTTTTGCCGCGAAGAAAAAACCCGTGGATAAGATGCAAGGGATTCCCGGTACGCCGATGAGTGTGGAGGAAGTGAGCGTTCAAATCCCCAAAATGGAATCCGTATGCGAGTTCTTGCCGATCGATGACGTGGGGCAGACCGCCAAAACCCTATTGGCCAAACTGAGGGAGGGACGATACCTATGAAAAGCCTGATCATTGAGATTATCGACCCGAAACGGATCGGAGAGCTGGTGACGGTGGGCCGGATTTTCGGCGGTGCGCCGGATATTCTGGCCCTGGGCAAGGGGGAAATTCCCGGCGCGTATGCCAACGCCTATCGGGCCGATGAGGCGGTTGCCGCCAATATTGTCGATGCCGCGGCGCAATTAATCGGGCAGCAGGGCTATGATGTCATTTTGTTGTCGGCGACCACGGTCGGCGCCGAAATTGCCGGCCGCCTGAGCGTTCGTCTGAGCGCGCCGGTGATTTCCGAAGTCATCGCCCTGTCCGCCGACATGACGGTCAAGCGGCCCCTATACGGTGGCAAGGCCGTTGCGGAATACAAAATTAAAAAGACCCCCGTTATTCTCACCATCCGAAGGAAGTATTTTGAACCGGCGGTGCTGGAGGGGATGACCACCGCCGCTCAGCTCGGCGCCGGGGGAGCGGTGACATTTATTTCCGAGGAAGAGATCAAAACGGAAGGAATCCCGCTGGAGGATGCGGAAGTGATCATTTCCGGCGGCAGGGGAATCGGCGCCAAGGAGAACTTCGGCATGCTACGCGAGATGGCCGGAATGGTGAACGCCGC
>JAZDPP010000058.1:0-14983 GCA_043797445.1 Pseudomonadota bacterium | reverse complement strand
GAGTTCCAGAATGAATTTGGGGTCTGGATGAACGATAACAATGCCATTTCGATTTACGATGAACGGATAACCGGTTTTTCCAACCTTGATTTCCAGTATTTTCGCAGCCAGATACTCCATCTTGAGCATTATGGTCAACGCCCCGATAAACTTCCCCGAAGACGATAAAATCGGGGTACAGATGGGCAAAATCGGATTTCCGGTAGCTTTTGATTTTACCGGAGTTGGCGGGTGGATTTTGCCGGCTTTGGCATCCTGGAAATAGGCCCGGTCTTTTACAGAGATTCCTTTGTGGCTGCCGCCCAGACTATCGGCATAAACCGTCCCTTCCGTATCGCAGACGATTATCGTTTCATACTGTTCGCCGATCACCTTCATGGCACTTATCAATTTCCGGTCGAGCCGCTGAATATCATCCGAGGAGGCTGCAATGCCGGCCTCGGCCACTTTCGCCGCCACATCAATGGTCGTATTGCCGACAGCCAGGTCCTTGACCAGCTTCACTTCTCCCGCTACCGTCGAATGCGTGAGATCGGAGAGACTTTTGGCGATGTTGATCGTGTTATGTTCACTTTCCGCCTTTATATCCGCCGTCAGGCGGAAATTTAAAACGATCTGGAGCGCCAGAAGCGGCAGTAATACACACAAGGCGCCACCGGCAAGAAGTTTGAAATTGAGACTTCGATTTTTCATGTTTATCTTTTCCTTTCTGTGAGTTCAGTCGTATTTTACCATCGAAACACTATACCGGCTTTAGTGCATCCATTATGGCCTTTGCCGAAAAAGGCTTCTGAATAAACGCATGGACCCCAATTTTCATCGCTTTTGTTTTCAATTCCGCGCTGCTATGGGCCGTTATCAGCAGGGTTACGGTGTTCGGCCATTTTTTTCTAACGATCTCTAAAAAAGATAACCCGTTTATCCCGGGAAGTTTATAATCCGCGATGACGATATCCGCCTGTCCCATGTCCCGGATGATGTCCAACCCGAGTTCGGCGCTTTCAACGGCCTTAAACACAGCCGTTTTATTCTTGAAAAAATATGCCATGGAAATTCTGATGGACTCATCATCATCCACAAGCAGCACGTTCATCTTTTTTAAGTCGCCCACGGCGGACCGTTCCTTTGTGTTTGAATATCGCTTCAAGAGGCTCCATTCTTGATGGATGGCGTTCGATGCAAGCCCGGCTGAGCCGGAATCCTTTACCCCATAAGGAAAAATAAGGCTGGGCCGATTAAGCGTATCAGTCAGCTTATTATAAGCAGGATGTATGCCGGAATGGCGATATTGAAGGAATGTGTATTATCAACAGCAGGTTGAGTGATATACTAAAGGACAGCTTATGCGGCTAAAAGACCCCGCATGGCGATATGGCCAACAGTTGATTGGCCATATCGCCAATTGCCCCTAATGAAGATCCTTTATTTTCTTTTTCTTATACCGGAAGGCGTAGTAACTCATTTTTAAGAGGCTCGCGGCAGTCCGATCGTTTCCCCCGGCCCGTTGGTACGCCGCACGAATATAATGCGTTTCCACGGCGCTCAGGTCGATTCCTTCCGGCGGCAGGGGGGCATAGGGGGAGAGTGCCTCAGCTTGAGAAACCCGGGGTGAGACCATCCGTCCGTTTGTGCTGATGCCGAGATGCGCCAGCGCCAGCGCCGGCCCCTCTCCGACCAGCACGCCTCTTTCAATAAGGTTGCGAAGTTCCCGGACGTTACCCTGCCAGTGAAAATTAAGCAAAAAAGTTTCCACTTCCGAAGATATCCGGTCGAAATTTTTAGCGTATTTTTTCGAAAATTGGTAGTGTCGGTGTTTCGTTGACATAAAACTGTAATTACATGACAAATCAACCAGTTGTCTTCGGCAAACAAAATTGCAAAACATCTGAAAAACGGCCAGTTATCAATCATGTCAACTATATATCGACACTACCGGATTGGCGATATGGCCATTAAATAGTTGATCATATGGCCAATTGCGGCCATTTAAGAAAACACATTGATTAAAATAAAAATGAGTAACAAGCTGTTAATAAATAAAATATTTATGCGTCCGCGGTCCTGGCATAATTACTGCTGTAGATTCCGATGAAGATGATGGTGTCATATTGTGCCTAACAAAAAAAATTCTGTGTTTTTTCCTTCAGAATTTTTTTAAAGGCGCTAATACCCCTCAAGGGGTACTGAAAAGAGTCCCGTTAAGGGGTTAGTTTAATGACGCCTGAAAAGCTGATGGACATCATCACCGACCAGGAAGACAAACCAGGATGCGCTGGAACGCATCATAGCCTTTAATTTTGGAGGAGGAACAATCGATATGCAAGACAGAATCAGCAAAGTGAACCAGGCGGTTCAAGCCGCCGACGGCAGGCAGGGTAAATACCTGACCTTTTCCCTGGCCGGGGAAGAATACGGCATCGGCATCCTTAAAATCCGGGAGATCATCGGCATAATGCCCGTTACCTCGGTGCCCCAGACCCCGGATTTCGTCAAAGGCGTCATCAACCTTCGGGGCAGGGTCATTCCGGTGATTGATTTGAGGCAGCGATTCGGCATGCCGGCCATCGACTATACGGAGCGCACCTGCATCATCGTGGTTCAGATCGGTTTGCAGGATGCGATCCTCAACATCGGCATCGTGGTGGATTCCGTATCCGAAGTCCTCAACATCAGCGGCAGGGATATCGAAAATGCCCCCACGTTCGGAACCCAACTGAATACCCATTATATTCTCGGCATGGCCAAAATCGAAGGCAGCGTCAAGATCCTTCTGGATATTGATAGGGTGCTGACCGAAAATGAAATCGGATCGCTGGAAAAGGTGGCGTGAGAAAGGCATCGGGAATCAGGGGACAGGGGAAAACAGTATCAAAGAAAGGTGCACCATGAAAAATATGAGTTTAAGCGGAAAATTGACAGGGGGCTTTCTGCTGGTCGGCGTTCTGGTATTGGTCGTCGGATCGATCGGGTTGTACAGCCAGAAGATGTCTGAAAAGGCTTCAGCAAAGATTGCTTCCGCCGAAACCATTGTCAAAGAGCTGTTTCAAAGGGAAATCGATCATCTAAACTGGGCGCGGAAGGCCGGGCTGTTTCTGATGGACGAGAACCTGGTTTCTTTGGGTGTTGAAACGGATGAGCATAAATGCGCCTTCGGAAAATGGTACTATGGCGATGAGCGGGCAATATACGAACAGGAACTACCGGAGATAAAACCTTTTTTAACTCAGATCGAAGCCCCTCACCGAAAATTACACAACTCGGCTCAAGCCATTGAAGCCACACTCAAGAAAGGCAAGACGTTTCGCCAGGAGGCCATCACCCTTTTCGGAACGGAGACAAGCCAACACCTCAAAGCCGTGACGGGCATCCTGGGTGAAATCAGACCCGTCGCGGAAAAACATTCACAGAGTGTTGAAACCATCTCGAAAAGCCGGATGCGGCATTTCTCCCTGATCGTGTGGGTCAGCATGATCGGGGGTACCCTTCTTGCCCTGGTGCTTGGCATCCTCCTGCGCCGTTCCATCATTAAACCCATGAACCGGGTCATCAGCGGCCTTACCGAAGCCTCGGAGCAGGTATCGTCAGCCGCCGGTGGGGTTTCCTCCGCTTCGCAGTCCTTGGCGGAAGGTGCCTCAGAGCAGGCCGCTTCCGTGGAAGAGACCTCATCGTCTCTGGAGGAAATCTCGTCGATGACCAAGCAGAATGCCGGAAACGCCGGACAGGCCGACTCGCTCATGAAACAGACCCATCAGGCAGTGAATACGGCCAATGCGTCCATGGGTCAGTTGACCGCCTCCATGCAGGAAATCTCAAAAGCCAGCGAAGACACCGCAAAAATCATTAAAACCATTGATGAAATCGCTTTCCAGACCAATCTTCTGGCCCTTAACGCCGCGGTGGAAGCAGCCAGAGCCGGGGAGGCCGGCGCCGGGTTTGCCGTTGTGGCCGGTGAGGTCCGGAATCTGGCCATGCGCGCTGCGGATGCCGCCAAAAATACCGCTGCGTTGATTGAAGGCACCGTCAAAAAAATAGCTGACGGAACGGTGCTGGTAAAAAATACGAACGATGCCTTTACCGAAGTGGCGGGAAGTGCCGCAAAGGTGGGCGAGCTGGTTGCTGAAATCGCAGCCGCCTCCAATGAGCAGGCGAAAGGCATCGATCAGGTCAATATCGCGGTGACGCAAATGGATAAAGTCACCCAGCAAAATGCCGCAACCGCGGAAGAATCGGCCTCAGCCTCCGAAGAGCTGAACGCCCAGGCTGAAGAGATGAAAGGGTTTGTCGGCCAGCTGGCTGCAATAGTGGGTGGAAATACAACGGTATCTCAACGTCGCTCCGGCACTGTCAACTCTCCGAGATCCCTTGGCCATTCCACGCAAGCGCGGAAAAAAGCGTTACCTGTCTTAAAAAAAGCCTCAAAGGGAAAAGCCCTGACATTGCACCGGTCCAGCCGGGCAAATCCCAACGACATCATTCCCATGGATGAGGACGATTTTAAAGATTTCTGATGGAAAGGGGCTCTGCTCACCGCCGGCCATTGAAAATCGGGGAAGATACCACATCCAAACCTTTGCGGGAGGTGCCTGGTGGACAATAATAACAACCAACCCGAACAAACGGCGACGAAGGGTGGTAACAAATGAAGGGGAATCCAAACCAACGTGCGCTGTGGGTGCACGTGTTGCTTGGCCTGCTGGTGATGGGCTTTTTGTTCTCCGGCAAGGCCGAGGGCGAGCCGGAAGGCAGCGCCACGGGAATAGCGGTTTCGAACGATTTCATTGATACCCTGTCCGAGCAGGAGCGGAGCTGGCTGCGCGATCATCCCGTCATCAGTGTGGTTCATGACCCGGACTGGCCTCCGGTCGAGTTTACCGACGGGCACGGGGAGCTCTCCGGCATGAGCGGGGATTATTTAAACCTCGTCGAGCAGCGGCTGGGGGTAAAGTTCAAGCGGATATATAACCTGAGCTGGCAGGAGGCGTATGCACGCCAGAAGCGCTGGGAAATCGACATGGCCACCTGCGTGGCCCGGACGCCGGAACGTACTGAATTCTGGGCCTTCACAAAACCTTACCTTACCATTCCCATTGTCATCGCGACGCAATCGGATGTGACTTACATCGCCAGCATGAAGGAGCTCTTTGGCAAAAAGGTTGCCTTGGTGAAAGGCTATGCGATCGATGACTGGATAACGAGAGACTTGCCCGAGATCGAATTGGCTCGGGTCACCACGGCTCAAGAAGGTCTTAAAATGCTGCAACGGGGCGAGGTCTTTGCCTACATCGATAATTTGCTGATCATCGGAGATTACCAGGCAAAGATGAAAATCACCAACATAAAGATTGCCGGGCAGACGCCGTATGAAAACGCGCAATGCATGGCGGTTCGGAAAGACTGGGCGCCTCTTGCCGGAATTCTTCAAAAAGCGCTGGAATCGATTTCCGAAACCGAACGCAACGACATCTACCGGAAATGGTTGCCCATCCACTATGAACACGGATTCAACTATACGCTGCTCTGGCAGCCGCTGGGCGTCTTCGCGACAATCTTGCTGGTATTGGCCTTTTGGAACCGGAAGCTGGCCAGGGAAATCAAACAGCGCAAGCGGGCGGAGGAGGCCCTGCGACAGGCCAATCTGGTGGTCGAAAACAGTCCGGTGGTATTGTTCCGCTGGAAGGCGGCCCCGGGATGGCCGGTGGACATGGTCTCCCAGAACGTCATCAACCAGTTTGGGTATGCGCAGGAAGAACTGCTTTCCGGGGCGGTTCCGTTTGCCTCGTTGGTTCATCCGGAAGATCTGGATCGTACCGGCCGGGAAGTCCGTGAATACTCAGAATCCGCTACGGAGCGATTCCGGCAGGAGTACCGGATTATCACCAAAAGCGGCGAGGTGCGCTGGGTGGACGATAGCACAATGGTGGAGCGAAATGCCGATGGGCAGATCGATTTCTACCAGGGAATCGTCATTGACATCACTGAACGCAGGCGTGCGGAACAGGCTATCCAGGAAAGCGAGACCCGGTTCCGGCAGGTGGTCGAAGCCTCACCCATACCCATCGGCATCTCCGACCTTTCGGGCCGGATCGAATACATTAACCCGCGGTTCCTGGAAACCTTTGGCTACGCCCTGGAAGAGGTGTCGGAAGTGGATCTTTGGTTCCAGCGGGCCTACCCCGACCCGGTTTACCGGCAAACCGTCGTAACCCAATGGCGGCAGGCTATCGAGAAAGCGGCGTTGGCGCAGCGGCCCAGCGACCCCCTGGATGTTCACATCACCTGCCGGGACGGCTCGGAGCGCATTATGCAGATCTTTGGCTCCCTCATGGGAGACCGGCTTGTGGTGATGGGCACTGATCTCACCGAGCGCATCCGGTCCGAGGAGGCGTTGCGGTCTTTGCTCGCGGAGCTTGAAATACACCGGGCGACCCTTGAGGAGCAGGTGCGCAACAGAACCGCCGAGTTGTCCAATGCCAATCAGTATCTTGAAAAAGCGATTGAGGAGCTGAAGCTGGCGAAGCAGGCGGCCGAGATGGCCAGTGTCGCCAAGAGTGATTTTATAGCCCATATGAGTCATGAGCTGCGCACCCCCTTGAATCATATCATCGGATTTACGGAACTGGTTGTGGATAAGCATTTTGGAGACCTCAACGCTTCCCAGGAGGATTATCTCACCGATGTGCTCGCCAGCAGCCGGCACCTGCTCTCCCTCGTCAACGACGTGCTGGATCTATCGAAAGTCGAGGCCGGAAAACTGGAGCTGGCCCTTTCCCCCGTGGATTTGAGGCATCTGCTGCAAAACAGCCTCTTCATGGTGAAGGAAAAGGCCATGAAGCATGGCTTAAAGCTAAGTACCGATTTTAACGAGATCCCCGAATCTATCGAGGCGGATGAGCGAAAACTCAAACAGATTGTTTACAACCTGCTGTCAAACGCCGTCAAATTCACGCCGGATGGGGGGCGTGTTGAGCTGTGCGCAGAGGTGATACCGGACGTTTCGGTGCTGCCCATTGTTCCTGAATCGGCGGGCGATGGCCCCTGGATCAGGATTTCCATCAAAGACACGGGAATCGGTCTTAAAAAAGAGGATTTAAACCGGATCTTCAATTCGTTCGAGCAGGTTGAAAGCACCCTGAACCGAAAGTTTCAGGGGACCGGACTGGGACTGGCCCTGGTCAGGAATCTCGTTGCGCTTCATGGCGGACAGGTCTGGGCCGAGAGTGAGGGTGAAAACAGGGGAACCGTGGTGTCCTTTGATATTCCCACCACAGTAAAAACTATTTGAAATAACAGATAGATACTGTCAACAAACACGACGGATATTTGACAGTCATGGATGAATCCGGTAACAGTAGAGGATATCGAAACAACTTCGAAGAGTTGAAAAGACAGGGGTTGCCCTGGAGTCCGGGGTTTCAGGGGGCGCGTCCAAGGGGTGATGTTCATGAATGGAGCCAGACAAATCCCACGCATAATGGTATCGGTTATAGGGATCGCGATTATGCTGTTGGCTGAAGGCCTCATGTGCGGGGCCGGCTCTCAGCAACTGGGTCCTGAGCCCTCGGCACCGGTGCATCCCCCTGGGACCGGCTCGCGGACACTGGTTCTGAACAGCGCGGATGGCCCCCCCTTTTCAAGAGCCGATGGGACCGGAATCATCGACCTGGTTTTGAAGGAGATATTTAGAAGGGTGGGGATCGAGATCCGCATCCTTGCCGTTCCCGCCGAACGGGCCCTGCGCAATGCGAGCGAGGGCGACGAAGACGGCATTTTCTCGCGGATCGCCGGCATGAGCGAGAAATACCCGGGTTTGGTTCAGGTGCCTGAAAAGCTGGTGGATTTCGAGTTTGTTGCCTTCAGCAAAAAGATCGATGTGGAGATGAAGGGATGGGAGAGCCTTCAGCCCTATGAGGTTGCCATTATCACGGGATGGAAAATTTTGGAGGAAAACATCCGAAACACGGTGTCACTGCACAAGGTTAGAGACGTGAACACGCTCTTCAACCTTCTTGCAAGCGACCGGGTTGAAATGGTAGTCTATTCGAGGCTTGGCGGCGAGGCCACGATCAGGGATCTCGGATTAAAGGGCGTCAAGACCCTTGAGCCGCCGCTCGCCAGCCGGGAGATGTTTCTTTATCTCAACCGGAAGCACGCGGGGCTGGTTGCCACGGTATCGGAATCCTTGAGAAAGATGAAAGAAGATGGCGCGTACCAACGCATCATGGGCCACCTGAACCGCCATAATTAGTGACATGGAGATTATCCCGTCACGGGGTTAGTCTCCTAAGAAATAATTTTCTACGCGCTTTCCCCCCTCAAAGGGGGAGTAAAAAGAGTCTCGTTTACCGGGGTTAGGAGAATGCTCCGTGGGAGTGTTCGGTTTCAACCATCAGTCCATTGCACGGAAACTCTTCCTTCAGATATTGTTGCTAAGTTTGACGGCGGCGTTCGTTCTCGGTGCCTTGCAATTATATTTACGCTACCGGGATCAACGAAGCGGCATGGAGCAGGAGCTTCAGCGGATCGAAGTCTCCCATCTAAAAAGCATTGCAACACACGAGTGGCTTACGGATGAATTGCTGTTGCGCACCGAGCTGGAAGGGATTTTGAGCCTGCCGCATATCCAATTCATTGCGGTGCACCGCGTTAATAACCAAGGACTTGCACTGGGTGTTCCCGGGACAGGGAATTTTATAGTGCGTGACTATCCGCTGGTTTTCTCTCACCATGGCAGGGAAATTGAACTTGGGAAATTAGTGATTCATGCGGATCTGAACTGGATCCGAAATGAGCTTTTGTCCGAGGCCGCGACGCTTTCCCTGGTGGAGGCCGGCAAAATCTTTGCGGTCGCCTTTCTGGTCTTTATCCTGTTTCAGCTAACGGTCGGCAAACATTTACGGAGCCTCGCCCTGCAGGCAAGCGCCATGGACGCCGGCCGGCCTTTCTCCCCTTTCAATCTCGATCGCTCGCCGCGGGAAGAAAAGTCAGCTGATGAACTGGAGTATATCTTCTCCTCACTGAACAGACTTTACACCCACCTCCAACGGACAATCGAGAATCTGCGCGAAACCAATGAGCGGCTGGATCAGCAAATCGGGGAGCGCAAACGGGCGGAGGAGGCGTTGAGGGAGAAGACCGAGGAATTGGACCGTTTTTTCACCACGGCTCTGGATTTGTTTTGCGTCGCCGATACCGATGGCTGCTTCCGGCGGTTGAATCCGCAGTGGGAGGCGGTACTGGGCTACTCGCTGGCCGAACTGGAGGGGAGGAATTTCCTGGACTTGATCCATCCGGAAGACCTGGAAGGAACGGTGCAGGCGGTGTCACGGTTGGATGCGCAGCAGCCGGTCTTAAACTTCGTTAACCGGTACCGCTGCAAGGACGGCTCCTACCGCTGGATCGAGTGGCGTTCTTCTCCGCGGGGCAAACTGATTTATGCCGCCGCGCGTGATATTACCGACCGTAAGCTTGCGGAACAGGCTATGCGGGAAAGCGAGACCCGGTTCCGGCAAGTGGTGGAAGCCTCGCCCATACCCATCGGTATCTCCAACCTTTCGGGCCGGATCGAATACATCAACCCGCGGTTCGTGGAAACCTTTGGCTACGCCCTGGAAGAGGTGGCGGAAGTGGACCTTTGGTTCCAGCGGGCCTACCCCGACCCGGTTTACCGGCAAACCGTCGTAACCCAATGGCGGCAGGCTATCGAGAAAGCGGCGTTGGCGCACAGGCCCAGCGAACCCCTGGATATTCACATCACCTGCCGGGACGGCTCGGAGCGCATTATGCAGATCTTTGGCTCCCTCATGGGAGACCGGCTTGTGGTGATGGGCACTGATCTCACCGAGCGCATCCGGTCCGAGGAGGCGTTGCGCTCTTCGCTCGCGGAGAAGGAATCCCTTCTCAAGGAAGTGCATCACCGGGTCAAGAATAACTTGCAGGTCATCAGCAGCCTGTTGCATCTTCAGGGCCGTAAGGCCCAAAACCCCGAGGTTCATGCTTTCCTGCGTGATACCCAGAATCGTGTCCGTTCCATGGCCCTGCTGCACGAGACGCTCTATCGTTCCGGGAACCTTGCAAAGGTGGGTTTTCCGCGGTATGTGAAGAGCATTTGTGCCCATCTGGCGCGCTCGTATGCTTCCGGTTCGGAGCGTATCCGGCTGCGTGACGATATCGCCGATCTGGCCCTGGATATGGATCAGGCCATTCCGGCCGGACTGATCATCAGTGAACTGGTGTCCAACGCCTTTCAGCATGCCTTTCCCTCCGGATCGGACGGAGAGATCCTTGTGGAATTTCAAGCAGCAGGTGAACACCACCGGGTCCTTCGCGTGTCGGACAACGGCGTTGGACTTCCCGCAAAGACGCATCCGCAAACAGCCGAAACGCTCGGATTGCTTCTTGTGAGCACCCTCAGCCGCCAACTGGATGGCCTGGTGACTGTCACCAGAGAACAAGGCGCTGTTTTTGAAATCGTTTTTCCCGCGGACTCCAACCGCTCAATTCACTTGAAAGGTGAACCGAATGAAGCAGGCCCGAATCCTGATTGTTGAAGACGAAACCATCGTTGCATTGGATATCAAAGACCGGCTCACGGAAATGGGCTACGAGGTGACCGGCATGGCCGGCCGGGGCGAGGAAGCGCTGGCGCTGGCGGCCGCCACCCGTCCCGATCTGGTGCTCATGGATATCCGGCTCAAAGGCGGAATGGACGGCATCGCGGCCGCGGCGGAAATCCGGCAACGCTGGCGCATCCCGGTCATTTTCCTCACGGCCTTCTCCGAAGAGCATACCCTCCAGCGCGCCAAGGTCAGCGAACCGTTCGGGTATATCATCAAGCCCTTCGAGGACCGGGAAATCCAGTCGGCGATCGAGATGGGGCTATACAAACATCAGGCCGAAGAGCGCCTTCGGGAAAGCGAGCGCCGATACGCAACCACGCTGAAAAGCATCGGTGACGGGGTGATCGCAATCGATTCCCTGGGCGGGGTGACCTTCATGAATCCCGTTGCCGAGACGCTCACGGGGTGGTCTTTGGTCGAAGCTCACGGGCGCCCCCTGGTCGACGTGTTCAAGATCGTCAACGAGGAGACCGGTCAGGCGGTGGAAGACCCCGTCGCAAAAGTCATGCGCGACGGCAAGACCGTCGGGCTCGCCAATCACACCCTTCTGATCGGGCGGGACGGCAGCCGGATCCCCATTGATGACTGTGCCTCGCCCATCCTGGATGAGCTCGGGCGGATCACCGGCACCGTGCTGGTGTTTCAGAACATATCCGAGAGACGGCGGAAAGAAGCCGAACTGCGCCGCATCGAGTGGATGCTCACCCCGAAACGCCTACCGCCGGAAGATGCCGTGGAAATGCAGCTACCGGCCTATGGCGATCTCACGGCGCTAAATACTTCCCGGTTGATCCTGGATGCCGTCGGTCCCGAAATGCTGGCCGAGATCGTTCGCGATTATCTCGATTTGCTGGAGACATCCTCCGCGGTTTACGAACGCAACGGTGATTATGCCTTCGGCATTTTCGCTTCCGGCTGGTGCCGTTTCATGGATCAGGCAGCCCGAAGATGCTGCAATACCCCGGACAACCGCGAGGCGCTTTCGAGTGGCCGGTGGCACTGCCACGAATCCTGCTGGACGGAGTGTTCCCGGGTCTCCATCGAGAGCGGGAACCCGGTGGATATCGAATGCCGTGGCGGCATTCACCTCTATGCCGTTCCGATCCGGGCCGGAGAAGAGATCGTCGGGTGCATCAACTGCGGCTACGGTGATCCGCCGCGTGATCCGGCAAAGCTGCGGGAGCTATCCACGGCTTATGGCGTTGGTGTTGAGGAACTCCAGGCCCTGGCCGGCGCCTACCGGACGCGACCCCCGTTCATCATCGAGCTGGCCAAGCGGCGGTTGCAAAGCTCCGCCCGGTTGATCGGCGAGATTGTCGAACACTGGCGAGCGGAAGAGGCGCTGCGAAAGAGCGATGATTGGCTCAAAAGCGTTTTTCGCGTGGCCCCGGTTGGAATCGGCGTGGTAAAGGACAGAATCCTGCTGGATGCCAACCCGCGCCTGTGTGAAATGACCGGATATCCACAAAAAGAGCTTATCGGGACGCGTGCCAGAATGCTTTATCCCACTCAGGAAGAGTTTGAATACGTCGGGCGGGAAAAATACCGCCAGATAGCGGAAAAAGGCACCGGAGCCGTGGAGACGCGCTTTCAGACGAAAGACGGATCGATCATTGATGTTTTTCTGGCGTCAACCCCGATGAATTTATTAAATCTTTCCGAAGGGGTGACGTTTACCGCACTGGACATCACCGACCGCAAGCGGGTCGAAGCGGAAAAAGAGAAGCTGCAATCACAGCTCTTACAGGCACAGAAAATGGAAGCGATCGGCCGCCTCGCCGGCGGAGTGGCGCACGACTTCAATAACATGCTCTCGATAATCATCGGACGCTCGGAACTGGCGCGGATGAAGCTTGACCCCTCCGATCCGCTCTACAATGAACTATGCGAGATTGAGGCGATCGTAAATCGCTCCGCAAACCTGACGCGCCAGCTCCTCGGCTTTGCCCGCAAGCAAACTATTGCCCCCAAGATCCTTAACCTCAACGACACCATTGAGAGCTTGCTTAAAATATTGCGACGGCTGATCGGGGAGGACATCGATCTGCTCTGGAAGCCTGCCGCCAACCTTTGGCCGGTGAAAATAGATCCGGTTCAGATCGACCAGATCCTAACAAACATGCTGATCAATGCACGGGATGCCATCAAGGATGTTGGCAAAGTGACCATTGAGACGGACAACGTTGTTTTTGATGAAGCCTATTGTGCTGTCCACAGCGGTTTCATTCCCGGGCAGTTTACGCTGTTTGCCGTCAGCGATGACGGCTGCGGTATCGACGGGGAGACGTTGCAGAATATCTTTGAGCCCTTCTTTACCACCAAGGAGATTGGAAAGGGTACCGGCCTGGGGCTGGCCACCGTGTATGGCATCGTCAAACAGAACAACGGGTTCATCAACGTCTATAGCGAACCGGGCAAGGGAACGACCTTCAGGATTTACCTGCCTGGATATGGGGGAGAGCCCGCCCGTGTTTCGGCGGCGGCACCCGCGCAAGCGGATACAGGTGGCCTGGCGACGGTGCTGCTGGTTGAAGATGAGCCCGTGCTCCTGAATGTAGCCAAAAGGATGCTCGAAAGATCGGGCCACACGGTGCTGGCCGCGGGCACTCCGGGCGATGCCATCCGCCTGGCCGCGGAACACGCCGGCAAGATCGATCTGCTCATGACCGATGTGGTCATGCCCGAGATGAACGGCCGGGACTTGGCCAAGCACCTGCGATCTTTCTATCCGCGGCAAAAGTGCCTGTTCATGTCGGGATATACGGCCAATGTCATCGCCCATCACGGCGTATTGGATGAAGGGGTGTTTTTCATCCAGAAACCGTTTTCGATGAAGGAGTTGGCAGCGGCAATACGGCAAGTATTGGCTCAGGAGTGACACCCCCGACGAATAAAAATGGCCATATCGCCAATTCGATGACGGTTCGGGAAATACGGTTTTACGCAACCGTATCAGCCGGAAAATCCGTCAGGCAGGAAGGTCCTTCATTTTCTTTTTTTTATACCGGAAGGCATAATAACTCATTTGAAGAAGCTTGGCAGCGGCGCGATCGTTTCCTTTGGCTCGTTCAAACGCCTCCCGAAGATAGTGCGCTTCGAGGGCACTTAAATCAATTCCCTTTTCCGGCAGAGGGGCAAACGGGGAGCGGTTTTCAGCCTCGGAGGCCGGCGCCGGGTCTTTGCGCCGGGTTTCAGTGATGCCGATATGTTCCGGGTTCAAAACCGGCCCGTCTCCGACAAGCACCCCTCTTTCAATCAGGTTTTTCAGCTCCCGTATATTGCCCTGCCAGTGAAAGCGAAGTAAAACCGATTCCAGTTCGGACGATAGCGCGTTGAAATTTTTAGCGTATTTTTTTGAAAATTCGAGAAGAAAAAACCGGGCCAGCGGCAAAATATCATCACGGCGCTCATTTAATGTCGGAAGGGTTAACCGGATAACGGCCAGGCGATGGTAAAGATCCTTACGAAAGTGCCCCGCCGGGATCATCTCTTCCAGATTTTTATTTGTCGCCGAGAGAACTCTGGTTTTCACCCGGTGCATCCTTGCGCTGCCGAGCCGGTAATATTCGCCCGATTCGAGAAAGCGCAGCAGCTTTGCCTGCGCCTCGGGGGAGAGATCTCCCACCTCGTCCAGAAATAACGACCCGCCGGATGCCTGCTGAAGAAGCCCCGGTTTGCCGGCGCCGCCGGCGCCGCTGAACGCTCCCTTTTCATATCCGAAAAGCTCGCTTTCAATGAGATTACGGGGGATGGCCGCGCAGTTCAGTGCAATAAAGGGGCCCTTGAAAAGAGGGCTTTTGTAGTGAATCGTCCGGGCCACGAGTTCTTTTCCGGTACCGGATTCCCCCGCAATGAGGACCGGGGCGTCGGGGCTCTTTGCTATCTTTTCGATAAACTGCATCACATCCAGAATGGTCCGGCTTTCCCCGACAAAGACCGGCATATCCTCCCGGATGCATTTTTCCTGAAGAGACAGGACCTCCTTGCGAAGCCTTGTGGTTTCCAAAGCGTTATGAATCGTGTTCTTGATGAAGTCGAGGTGGATCGGTTTTATTATATAATCGATCGCGCCAAGCTTCATCGCGGAAACCACCGTATCGACCCCTTCAAAAGCCGTAATCATGATCACGGCGATGCTCGGGTCGATTTTTTTTATTTTTTTTAACGCTTGAATTCCGCTCATGCCGGGAAGGCCGATATCCAGCAACACCAGGTCGGGCCGATTCTTTTCGATCGCTGAAATTGCCGTCTCGGCGCTGGAAAAGGCTTCAATTCCGTAGAGATGCTTCAAGCCGAAAGTAAGCCCGATCCGGACGCTTTCTTCATCGTCAACGAGGTATATCCGATACGAATTCATCTTGAGAGGA
>JAZDPP010000057.1:0-17171 GCA_043797445.1 Pseudomonadota bacterium | reverse complement strand
TCATCGTTTCGGCCACCACCAAATGGAGTGAAGGTCACGCAAGGGCGTTTTTGTAAGCCCGGCAAGCTGTTTGAGCGACAGCGAGTTCTTGCCGGGCTGGAAAAAATGCCCTTGCGTGGCCGGAACGATGATCAAGCCCGCAAACCTCCAACAGATGCACAGCTACCCCCAGCCCCCGAGAAGATGCAAGTGAAGGTGGAAAATGACCTGTCCGCCGCCTTTTTCCACATTGAAGAGCAGCTTGTAACCGGATTGATCGATCCCCTGCGCTTTTGCCATGTCTCGAGCCGTCATCATGGCTTCGGCCACGATATCGCGATCATTCCCGGTCAGGTCGTTAATACTTCGAATATGCCTTTTGGGGACAATCAGCAGATGAACGGGGGCATGGGGGTTGATATCCCGAAACACCGCTACCGCATCGTTTTCAAATAATAACGGGGTATCGGTCCGACCCTGGGCAATTTTGCAAAACAGGCAGTCTTTTTCCATCATTTCTCCCTTGCGTCGTTAATCCCTTTAACCATGGGGCCGGTGTGGACAAAGCGCTTTCATGGATACCGGGGTTATCGACCCGAAGCTCTTGGCCACCCGGGGCAATCGAATACGCTCCCGCCGGCGGTTTTCCGGGAACAATTCAGCGGGTGCTTGATAAAAGGGTTATGATCTTACTTCCATTTCGACCCAGCTCAAAAAAGCCGGATTCCCCGCATCGACAGAGAAGGAAACAATACAGGGGCATGCATAACTATGAATTAACTTTACGCGTTCAATGACTTGCCGGACCATGTTCCGGGTCGTCTTGGCAATAAGGATTACTTCCCGATCGTTCTGAATCTTACCCTCCCACCAGTACAGGGAGGTGACGTTGTCGAGGATGTTCACGCAGGCAACGAGGCGTTCCTCAACAAGAGTCCGGCCGATTTTTTGCGCCTCCTCCAGGGTTCCCGCCGTGATGTAAATCAGTTTGATATCCATGACCTCACCTGCTCCCCGGCCGGGGCGTTGTTCCCATTTGCATTCGGGTGCAACCGGTGTATGCGGCGTCATGGAATCACCCGGAATGCAAAAAGGAATTCATTTTTGCCGAAGGTATATCCTTTTCCTTGCGGGTAGATGTGCCATAAAGTATCCTCGGCGTCAAGCAGCCGTTTGGGGAGATATGGGTTGATGGCAGGTCGTATTATATGTGAATGAAGTGCTCAACCCCTATCACCCTTCGGCAACATCCCGGGGAAAGGAACTCCTGACATGAACCTTAAAAACCTCCTGGAAGATGCTCCAAACGACTCGACCGAAGAGCTCGTGGAGAACATTTTATCCGGTAACCACTTTCGAATGGAACGAATCATCTCAAATGGACAGGCCTCACCAAAAGGGTTCTGGTATGATCAGGATCAGAACGAATGGGTTCTGGTGCTTAAGGGGAAAGGCGGATTAATGTTCGAGGGCTCAAAGGATATCATTGAAATGAATCCCGGTGATTATATTCATATACCCGCCCATCGCCGGCACCGGGTGGCATGGACGGATACGGCACGGGAAACCATTTGGCTGGCGGTCCACTACGACTGACGATCGAAATAAAACTACTTCTGGGAGCCGTTGATATCGCACTAACCCCTGACGGGATAAGTGCCTTCACGAAAAAATTTTCTGCAAAAAAAAGCGGAAAATTTTTTCTAAGGCACAAACGGCACGATGGATAACAGGGCCGGCGGCCCCCATGCCAAGGCAGAGACGTAGAGGGAAGCCGTATCGCTCCTACCCGAAATTGGCCTCGTGCCGTTTCCAGAATTCCGAAGTCGTAAACCGATGCTCCTGAGTACCGTGGTGTGCAATTGCGTAACTCGCGCATGTGGCCCCCACTCGGGCGGCGTCCGGGAGCGTTTTTCCCATCAGCAGGCCCTTGATCAGCCCTGAGCGATAAGCATCGCCCGCACCGGTGGGATCCAGAACCCGGTCCGGCGGAACGGCCGGAATGCGGGTATCGCAGGACCTCTCCGCCACCAGGGAGCCTTCCTCACCCAGTGTGGTGATGATCGCGCGGGTTTTCTTGAGAAGATCCTTGCGGGTAACACCGGTCGATTTTTGTATCATCTCCAGCTCATAATCGTTTGAAACCAGGATTTCGGAGCCGGTTATTATTTCGGTCAGCGCGTCACCGGTCAATACCGGAATCTGTTGGCCCGGATCGCAGATATACGGAATATGATTTTTTTTAAACTCCCGGCTGTAGGAGATCATATCCTCCAGACATCCCGGTGAAATGATGCCGAGCGCCTTTTGATCACCACTGGTTTCAACCGGGTATCGGCAGGGATGCTTCATGGCGCCGGGGTTAAAGCCGGTAATCTGGTTGTCGGACAGGTCGGTGGTGATATAGGCGCCGGCGGTAAACTCCTCCGGTATAATTCGAATACCGATCGTTGGAATCTGATTTTCTTCCATCCAGGCCTTGTATCGATCGAAATCTTTTCCGGCGCAAGCCAGTATCGAAGGCGTAACCCCCAGCAGAGACAGGCTGTAGGCAATATTGCCAGCGGTTCCACCGAACTGCTCCGTAAGACCGTTTACGGCAAAACTGACGTTGAGGATGTGAATCTTTTCCGGAAGAATGTGATCGGAAAATTTGCCGGGAAAATCCATAATCCGGTCGTAGGCAAGAGATCCGGAGATATAAATCAGGGGGTGGTTTGGGTGTGTCATGTGCTCCTTGTTTCCGTCATCTGATCGAATACAATAGGTTCAGGTTATAGGTTAATGGATGCTGAAATCCTTATTCCTGTTTCTGAATTGCTCGTCGATGGATTCTTCGGGGCTATCCTCAAACACCTTGCGGCAATCGGCATCCTGGAAAAAAGTTATTCGCCACGACCATGCCACCGGGTCATGCTGCAAAATGTAAAGGGACTGATCCGCATCCTTAACTTTGAAATAGCGATAATCCGGCCCCGCCCAGCGATCCAGAATCTCAACGATATCAATCCGGCGCTCCCCCAGCCAGAAACATCTCGGCGTTTCTTCACCACGATAGCCGGCATGGCAGGTTACGCGAATTTTCATGGCGAACCTCCTTTCCGTTGGGACCAAGGCGCTACATCACTCATCATAACCGATATCGTTTTTTTAAAAAACCAACGTGTTCCTCTCTAAATAATTTATGGTGATGATGTAAGCTCGATTTTGGCGATAACGGATCAAATCCTTCCTCTAAACCCGGCAATAAATTGCCGGGCTATTTTCAATTTCAAATTCCCTTATAGTCCGGCTCTCTTTCTTAATTCATCCACCTGATGGGTCTTCTCCCATGAAAATTCCGGCTCGTTTCTTCCAAAATGCCCGTAAGCAGATGTCTTTTTGTAGATGGGCCTCAGAAGATCGAGGTATTCGATGATGGCCGCAGGCCGAAGATCAAATATCTCATTAATAGCCTTCAATACCCGTGCCTTGGGGACCACTCCCGTCCCCATCAGATCCACCATGACCGACACCGGCTCCGCCACGCCGATGGCATAGGCGATCTGGACCTCGCATTTTTTGGAAAGGCCGGCGGCAACGACGTTCTTGGCAATATGCCGGGCCATATAGGAGGCACTGCGATCGACTTTCGAGGGGTCTTTTCCGGAAAAGCAACCGCCGCCATGACTGCCCTGCCCGCCATAGGTATCAACGATTATTTTCCGGCCGGTCAGACCGCAATCGCCCATGGGGCCGCCGATAACGAATTTCCCGGTCGCGTTGATAAAGTATTTGGTGTCACCATCGGTCATCTCCAGTGGGATTACCTTTTTAATGACATCCTCTATGATGGCTTCCCTCAATTCCTCGTAGGAAATGTCGGGCTTATGCTGGGCCGCTATGACAACGGTATCCACCCGTTGGGGCACACTGTTTTCATACTCGATGGTAACCTGAGCCTTTCCATCCGGCCGGAGGAAATCCAACGCGCCGTTTTTTCTGACCCGCGCCAGCCGCTGGCAGAGTTTGTGGGCATACATGATCGGCATCGGCATCATCTCGGGGGTTTCATCCGTCGCAAACCCGAACATCAACCCCTGATCGCCGGCACCCTGATCCTTGAACAACCCCTCTCCCACATTCACGCCGACGGCAATGTCCGGTGACTGGTGATCGATACTGGTAAGAACCGAGCAGGTCTGGTAGTCGAATCCCATCCGGGAGGAGCTGTATCCGATATCCCGAATGGTATCCCGCACGATCTGGGGGATATCCACATAACAACTCGTGGTGATTTCGCCGGCAATGAACGCAAGCCCGGTCGTCACCAGTGTTTCGCACGCCACTCTGGCGCCTTTGTCCTGACCGATGATGGCATCCAGAATTGAATCGGAAATCGAATCCGCCACTTTATCCGGATGCCCTTCGGTAACCGACTCAGAGGTGAACAAAAATTTTTCTTTATTCATTTAACGCTCCTTTGTGCTGTTTGAAATGTTCGAGCCGGCTGAGACGGTCTGCCAGCGGGTAATTTGCAATTCCCATTGGAGCGGCGTCGTGTTAACGCCATTTTCGCAAATTTACCGTCCGGCCGGAATTGCTGTCAAGGGTATCACAAAACCAGGCAAAATTAAACGAATGAATCGAGGTTGTCAATATATTCAGCGGGTTTTTAAAAAGAGCCCCCCGTTTATTTCGGAAAAAAAGGGGTTATCATTCCTTTAACAGCAGATAAAGCAGCGCCATTCGAATAAACAGCCCGTTTTGGGCCTGCTCGAAATACTTTGCCCGCGGATCCTGATCCACTTCCCGCGGAATCTCGTGCACGCGCGGCAGCGGATGCATGATGATGGCCTTTTCCTTCATCGTTTGAACTTTCTCAACCGTAAGGATGTATTTTCCGGCAGCCTCCCGGTAATCCTCGGGGTTAACGAATCGTTCTTTTTGAACCCGGGTCATGTAGATACAGTCGATTACCGGCAAAACTTTTTCAAGGTCCGCTTCCTCCTGCCAGGGAATGTTGTGCTTATCCAGATAGTCTTTGATGTCGTTTTCCATCCGGCACACGGCCGGTGACACAAAATAAATTGTGACATCTTCGTATTTAGCCAGCAGATACGACAGGGATCGCACCGTCCGGCCATAGCGGAGATCACCGACCATCGCAATGTTAAGGCCCGAGATGCCGCGAAAACTGTCCCGGATGGTGTAGAGATCGAGGAGTGCCTGGGTCGGATGCTGGCCCGCGCCGTCACCGGCATTGATGACGGGAATTCTGGAAGCTTCGGCCGCCTTTTTGGCGCTCCCGGCTTCATGGTGGCGCATGACGATTACATCGGCATATCCGTTCATTACCCGGGTCGAGTCGTAAAGGCTCTCTCCCTTTGCGGCGCTGGAAAACTCCTTGGCGTTTTCCGTGGTAATGATTTTTCCGCCCAGCCGTGACATGGCGCTTTCAAAGGAAAAACGGGTCCTGGTGGAGGGCTCATAAAAGAGAGAGGCCATTATTTTGTTTTCGAGCACCCGAGCGTAAGGATTCTCTCCTTTAAGCGCTTTTTTCATATCATCCGCGGTATTGAATACAATCTCCAACAACTCCCTGTCAAACTGCTGTGCTTCACAAACATGGGCCAAATCGAACTTCCTCATTAAGCACCTCCCTCTGGTATCTTCACGTCAGCCGATTACCGGCTTTTATAAAATGCGGTGTCCCTGCGCAGGTCGTTATGGGGGTCCCCCCACGGCGCCCGATTGGTTCGAAGCTATGGCATCCTTTATATGCCAAAGCAAGCCCCTTTTATATAGCGGTAACCGCAACTTCGGGTTCGAATACCCCTTGTTAAAAAACCGGTTCGATTGGCCTTGATCATCGTCTCGACCACCCCCAAACGGAGTGAAGGTCACGCAAGGGCGTTTTTGTAAGCCCGGCAAGCTGTTTGAGCGACAGCGAGTTCTTGCCGGGCTGGAAAAAATGCCCTTGCGTGGCCAAAACGGTGATCAAGCCCATTCGATTTGATCCCTCACGGCAAAAAACCGGGGACCCTCACCGCCGCCGAAATACCAGCCGTCTTCCGGCGGGAACGGGATCAATGCGACCCTCATGATAGGCGAGGTGACCGGAAACAAGGGTTGCCATCACCGTGGAAGAAAAGCGACGCCCCGAAAAAGGGGACCAGCCGCATTTATAAAAACAAGGCCCCTCGTCCACGGTAAACGCCTGGTGAAGATCCACCAGCACCAGATCCGCCCAGTAACCTTCCCGGATATAGCCCCGATCCGGAATTTGAAACAGCCGCGCCGGTGCGTGAGCCGTTTTCTCGGCGATGAGCGGCAGGGAAAACCGGCCCGAACGGGTATGTTCCAGCAGGCAGGGCAAGGCGTGTTGCACCAGCGGCAGACCGGATGGCGCCTGAAAATAGGGGGCCGCTTTTTCGCTCAGGGTATGGGGGGCGTGATCCGTTCCAATGACATCGATTTTGTTTTCCACCACCGCGGCAAGAAGCGCCTCCCGGTCCCGGCCGGTTTTGATGGCCGGGTTGCATTTGATAAACGCCCCCTTTGCAGCATAATCGGCGTCCGTAAAAAAGAGGTGATGAACACAGACCTCCGCCGTAATCCGTTTGTCTTCAAGAGGTGCTTCGGACAACAAGGCCATTTCCCTGGCCGTGGACAGATGCAGCAGGTGAAGGCGGGCGCCGGTTGCTTTTGCCAGAGAGACCGCAAGGGCGGCCGATTGATAGCACGCCGCCTCGCTTCGAATTTGTGGATGCGCGTTCATGGGAACCCGATCACCGAATTCATTCCGGTAACGGGCCTCGTTCTCCAGAATGGTGGGCGTGTCTTCGCAATGGGCGGCAATGAGGGTGGGGGCATGCAAAAAAAGCGCCTCCAGCGCCTTCGGGTCATCGACCAGCATATTACCCGTGGAGGCGCCCATAAACACCTTGACGCCGCAGACGGTATTCGGGTCAACAGCTTTTATTTCTTCAATATTGTCGTTTGATGCCCCGAGGTAAAAGGCGTAATTGGCAAAAGACCTTCGATCGGCAAGTCTGTATTTTTCCGCCAGACGTTCCCGGTCCAAAGTCGGCGGGCGGGTGTTCGGCATCTCCATATAGCTGGTGATGCCGCCGGCAACGGCGGCGCGGGATTCGGAGGCGATATCCCCCTTATGCGTCAGGCCCGGTTCCCGGAAATGCACCTGATCGTCGATCATGCCCGGAAGGAGCGCGGCCCCCTTCGCATCGATCAGCGTATCCACGGGCCGGGCGCCGAGGTTTTTTACGATCGCTTCAATGCGTCCGTTTTGGATGAAAACATCTCCCGGTTGAAGGCTTCCCTCATTGACAATCACGGCATTGACGATGGCGATTCGCTTCATGGCGGCTCCATGGGTTAAGAAGGGAGTGAAAAGCATGACAGATGCTCTCCGGCTTGACGACCTTCTCCGGGTTCAATATGATGCGGCATGCCAACCTGATACAATTGGAGAGAAATGGATGCAAGCGAATAAATCGAAAGTGATGGAGGCAGCGGCCTTTCTGGAAAAACACCTTCGGGTCCGGCCGGTGATCGGGCTCATGACCGGCACGGGGCTGGGTGACAGTGCCGCCGGAATGGATACCGATGCGTCTTTTTCGTATGACGAAATTCCCCATTTCCCGACGGCAACCGTGGAAAGCCACCTCGGCCGGCTGACACTGGGACAAATGTGCGGAAGACCGGTGATGGCCCTTCAGGGCCGGTTTCATCTCTATGAGGGGTATTCCCCCCTTGAGGTGACCTTTCCCGTCCGGGTGATGCAGGCGCTCGGAGTAAAGGTCCTGGTGCTCACCAATGCGGCCGGGGGGCTTAATTCCGCCTTTTCGCCCGGCAATATCATGGTGATTTCGGATCATCTGAATCTCACCGGAAAAAATCCGCTCATCGGTCCGAACGAGGCGGCCTGGGGCGAGCGTTTTCCCGATATGAGCCGCGGTTACGATTCGAGGCTCGCCGCTCTGGCGCAAACGGCCGGCCGCGGGCTGGGCATTGCCATGCAGTCCGGAGTGTATGCCGGGCTTTCCGGGCCCTCCCTCGAAACGCCGGCGGAGGTGCGATATCTGAAGGTCATCGGAGCCGATGCGGTTGGTTTTTCCACGGTGCAGGAGGTGATTGCGGGCGTTCACGCCGGCATGCGAATCCTCGCCCTCTCCATCATCACCAATGTCCATACGCCCGACGCACCCGAACCCGCATCGGTAGCCGATATCATCGCCTGCGCCGAAATGGTGGCGCCCATGTTGGGAAACGTCATCCAGGAGGTCATCCGCCATGCCGATGCCTGAACCCGCCGTGGATCTTTTGATATTTAACGGCGCCGTTTTGACCCTGGACCCGCCGGGAACCCTGATAAAAAACGGCGCCGTCGCCATCCGGGGAGACCGGATCACCTGGGTCGGTCCGGCAGCGGAAGTGCCCAAAACCCCGGCTACGCGGCGGCTCGATGCCCGGGGCGGCATCATCCTGCCCGGCCTCGTCAACACCCACACGCACGCGGCCATGACGCTTTTTCGGGGGCTTGCCGATGATCTGCCCCTCATGAGCTGGCTGAACGATCATATCTTTCCAGCGGAAGCAAAACTCACCGGGGAAAAAGTTTACTGGGGGGCGCTCCTGGCCTGCGCTGAAATGATTCTCTCCGGCACCACCTGCTTTTGTGACATGTATCTCTTCGAAGGAGCGGTCGCCCGGGCTGCTAAAGATGCGGGCATGCGGGCGGTGGTGGGAGAGGTCCTCTTCGATTTCCCCTCTCCCCATTACGGGTCCCTTGATCAGGGGTTTTCCTATACCGCCGATCTCGCCGAGAAATGGAAAGGGGACCCGCTCGTCTCCATTGCCGTGGAACCCCACTCGCCTTATCTCTGCGCGCCTTCTCTTTTGCAGCGGGCCCACCAATTGGCAACGGATTTGAATCTGCGGCTGGTGATCCATGTCTCCGAAACCCGAAGTGAGGTGGAAGAGATTCAAAAGCGATACGGAATGACACCGGTCGGGCACCTCGCGGCTCTCGGCGTTCTTTCCCCGCGGCTTCTGGCCTGCCATTGCGTGGTCCTTTCCGAAAATGACAAGATGCTGTTAAAAGCCCATGACGTAAAAGTCGCCCATAATCCGGAAAGCAATATGAAGCTCGCCTCCGGTATCGCACCGATACCGGATCTGTTGGCAAGAGGCATCTGTGTCGGCCTCGGTACGGACGGGTGCGCCAGCAACAACAATCTCGATATGTTCAGGGAGATGGATACCGCCGCCAAACTCCACAAGGTCCATACCCTCGACCCGACGGTGATCGATGCCGGAAAGACCCTCCGCATGGCAACCATTGAGGGCGCCCGCGCCCTCGGACTTGAGCGGGTGACCGGTTCCATCACGCCGGGGAAAAAAGCCGACATCATTGTGATCGATACCCGAAAACCTCACCTCGTTCCCCTCTACCGGCCCGAGTCTCATCTGGTGTATGCGGTTTCGGGAAGTGATGTGAGCCATTCCGTTATCAACGGAAAGGTCGTGATGGAAGATAGAAACCTCATGACCCTCGATATCGGGGCCATCATGGAAAAAGTCCGGCGGTTTGCCGAAGAAGCATGAAACGGGAAAAAAATATGCAAGCGGATACGATTTTAAAGAATGGAACCATCGTCACCGTCAACCCGGATTTCGAGATTATTTATTACGGATGGATCGGCATCACAAACGGGGTGATCACTCACCTCGGCGCCGAAAAGGACATCGCGGCTCTTCCCGATGCCGATGAAACCCTGGATGTAAACGGCGCGATTGTACTTCCCGGCCTCGTGAACACCCACACCCACCTTCCCATGGCGCTGTTTCGGGGGCTTGCGGATGATCTTCCCCTCATGGAGTGGCTGAATGAACACATGTTCCCGGCGGAAGCCGCTCATGTGGGACCGGACATGGTGCGGGCGGGAACGCTTCTTTCCTGCGCGGAAATGCTTCTCTCCGGCACCACCACCTGCTGCGACGGGTATTTTTTTGAGACTATCGCCGCCGAGGCGGTACAAACGGCCGGAATGCGGGCAATTCTCGGTCAGGGGGTAATTGACTTTCCGGCGCCGGGAGTGCCCGATCCCAAAGGAAATGTCGCTCATGCGGTTCGCTTTGCGGAAAAATGGAAAGGCCGCTCGCCGCTTATCACTCCTTCCATTTTCTGCCATTCCCCCTATACCTGCGGGGAAGAGACGCTAAAAAAGGCAAAGGAGGCCGCTTTAAAAGCAGGGCTTCTCTTTCAGATTCATGCGGCCGAAACGAAAACCGAGCACGATCAGATCGTAAAGGAGAAGGGCGCCACCCCCATCGGGTATCTCCATCGCCTCGGTCTTCTTGACAGCCAGACGCTTCTCGTTCATACCATCTGGGTGAATAAGAAAGATATTTCCCTCATTGCCCAGCTGAATTCGGCGGTCTCCGTTACCACCGAAAGCGAGATGAAACTCGCCTCCGGCATCGCACCGCTTCCCGATTTTGTTTCCGCCGGTATCCGGGTGGGACTGGGCACGGACGGATGCGCCAGCAATAACGACCAGGACATGTTTCAGGAGATGGACATGACGGCAAAGCTCCACAAGGTCCATCAATTGGCGCCCACGGTCATGGAGGCCAAAACCGTTTTAACACTGGCGACAATGGGGGGGGCGTCGGCCATCGGCATGGCGGATAGAATCGGCTCTCTTGAGATCGGAAAACAGGCGGATCTCATTGTGATTCCCACCCGGCAGCCCCATCTGACCCCCCTGTATTCTCCGGTTTCTCATGCCGTTTATACCGCAAGGGGATCGGATGTGAGCGATGTCATGGTGGCGGGCCGGTGGTTGGTGAGAAACCGGGAGCTTCTGACGCTTGACACGGAAGCGATCATAAACAGCGCCATGAAATGGGGAGAGCGGATCGGCCTTTCGAGAGCCTCATGAACGGTTTAGTTTTTAAAAGCAGAGGGAGAGCTTGTCGAATTGTTTATTTTGCATCCAATCCAATTTTTCCTTAAATGCCTTTTCATTCTGATCGAGAGATCCCCGCCGTTTTCGCTTTAAAAAATCTGAAAAACCACCGGGGCCGCTATTGTACATGGCATAAACACCACAGGCCACGGTTTCCTCATCGAGAGAGCCGGGATTCTTTTTATCGGAAAGGACCTTATCGTTAAAGTAGAGGCTAAAAATTTCACATCCCGCCCGCGCGTTGTATTCGATGTTCCACCGGAGGCTTTCCACGCGGTATATCCCCCGCCACACGCGCTCATTGATCTGCATAATTCCCGCTGAAGCTCCGCTAGTTGACCGAAGATAAGTCAGTTTGCCGTTTTTTAAGACAAATTGACGCCAGCAGGATTCCTGCCAGGCGGTGGCAAGGACCAGGGGCGCGAAAATCGCCTGATGGCGCTTGTCCACCTCCTGCAGGAAACGCTCGGCGGATTCTTCCAGGAGTTGTTTCACACGATTCCGGTATGCCTCGGTATCGCCCTTCGGGGGGAGCCAGGCTTTTATTTCCTCTGTACTCCGGTTTATCCGCTCCCCGGCGAAGGCCTGGGAAATACCCGGAAAAAGCCAGGATCCATTGATATCTTCAGATGGTTTATCCGGCCCATCGTCCGGAAGGTCAAGTTCATCCACGTCATAGGCGGGTCCGGATTCATCCAGGGGGGGGCCCAACCCCAGGAACCGCCGCAACTCAGGGCTCACCGCATAATGGTAATCAAGGGCGTGAGCCACCCCGTCCGGGTTGATAAGACCGGCAAGACGAAGAAACCCATCCCTGCTGATCTCAAGACCCAGCCGGGAACCGAGGTCACTCAGGGCGAAGAGGGCATCCGATGCCGTAAAGAAGGAAAGAAGCGTTAAAAGGGAGGAAGAAGGTTTCCGGCCCAGGTGTTTTCTGAAAATGGGGACAAGCTGTTCCCAGGTTTTTCTGAACTGCGCTTCGATAAAGCCATTACCGGCCTTTTCATCCGTCATCACTTTAACGAACGCCTGCCGGTTTTCAACCAGCGTATCCCGAATCGTCCTTCGTTCATCCGGCGTTAACAGTTCATGGAACAGGCTTTCAATCTGATAGATCAAATAGGCATCCCAACTTTCCCATATTTGAATGAACCGCTCCACTTGCTCGGCGGATAACTTCGGGGAAGGCTCGGGGGGCGCAGCGAGAGGCTCGACCTCCATCGACAGGGAAACCTTAATGGCATCTTTACCCACTGCCACCTGATCGACCCGGATGCTTTGCAGCATACGTTCGGCCCGATCCCTGGCGGCCCGGGTGAAGACGGTCGGCAAAAAATCTTTCAATGACGTCAGCGGACCCGACAGGTCTATGGATATCCGGTCAAGGAAGGGGTAGATACGACCTTTAATCGAGTCCCAGAGGACCGCGGCAACGCCCGCTCGTTTTCGATTCCGGTCGTACAGGCGGGATTTGACGGTCTCGAATCGCAGTATCCGGGTGTCCGGGTCGAAATGAACGCGCTGAAGCACCTCGAGATATCCTTCCCACACAACATTGCCCTTGCGTTTGCCCGGCAGCGACGTCCCCCCGAGAGCTCTGATGTGGGTACCCAATTTCAAGTAGGTTCCCTCCGATGAAATTTCAGGCGCCCAGATCTCAACCTGATAGCCCTTCCCGTCCTTCAGGGGGACGGCCTTCTCCCCGGCTCCAGTGAATGTCTGATAAACAACAACGGCCCGGATAAATGGATAATCGAGGACGATGGGAATGTGAAGTGTTTCTGTCGCTCCCCACGCGAAATGCGCTCCCCAAAGGGCAAACACAATCGGCCACAGGACAATAATTCGTGCTCTCATGGTATCCTCTCACACCGGTTTCACCTTTTTTACATGTAACACTCATCCTCGGTGCGGTCAAGGTTACACACCCGGCGGTTCACGGGACTAACCGGGTCTTGGCCGGGTAATAAATTTTACCCCTTGTTCATTAAAGAATATCCGCGCCGCGAATGAACCATGGCGATCTGAACGGCATGGATTCCACGGCCGAAAAAAAAATATGCTATGCGACTGCCTGTCCCTTGCATTATAACGGGTTCGATACCCGGAGTAATCACCCGTTTCCCCTTAACATGGAAGTGAGCAACAATCGATGAAGAGCGCCATAAAACCAAATCTTCACCTCCCCGATCGCTGGGTCATTTTTCTGATCATCTGCCTCGTTTATTTTTTTGTGTATTTCCATCGTGTTTCGACTTCCGTGATTGTCAAGGATCTGCTGGATACCTTTAAGACCAATGCGACCGCTCTGGGGTTTATGTCATCAATGTATTTTTATCTCTATGCGCTTGAGCAGCCCCTGGTGGGATTTCTATCGGACAGAATGGGCCCCCGGCGTGTCATCGGCTACTGGACATTGGCCGCGGCAGCCGGCTGTTTTCTCTTTGCCGCAGCGCCGACAGTGGGGTGGGCCACGGTGGGTCGGGGGTTAATCGGCATCGGGGTGGGCGGCGTTTACGTTCCGGCGCTCAAAGCGCTCTCCGTATGGTTTCGAAAAAACGAATTTGCCGGCATGCTCGGCCTGCTCATGTCCGTGGGCAATCTTGGGGCGGTGATTGCCACCACCCCTCTTGCCTGGGCCGCCAATACCTGGGGTTTTCGTTCAAGTTTCGCACTGATTGGTGGTTTGACCCTGTGTCTATCCGTCCTCACCCTGCTGAAAATTCCAGATTCCCAGGGTCCTGCGGCATCGGCGGCTGAACCGGACGCCACGCCGCCGATCTCAGGCACCACGGGAAGCGATAGCCTCAAGATATTAACTTCCATTAAGTTCTGGATTTCAGCTCTCATCTTTCTCGGCAGCTACGGTACGCTGGTAACCTTACAGGGACTCTGGCTCACCCCGTTTTTAATGACCGCTCTTGCGATCGAACGCATTGCCGCCAGCAATCTCAATATGCTGATTCCCATCGGGGTCATCGTCGGCTCCCCTGTCATCGGCTGGTTGAGTGACCGGTGGCGCATGGATAAATATCATTTGATGGTCGCCATTCTAACCGCCTATACCGTCACCTGGATTCTGCTGATTTTTTGCTTCAGGTGGCTGGGATCTTTCGGTCTGGGGCCGCTGCTGCTGATCATGGGAATTCTGACGGGCGGATTCATCAGCATCGGCTGGACCATTGTGCGGGAGAGCACGCCGGCAAGGCTGATGGGGCTTGCTTCGGGTTTGCTGAATCCGGCTCCCATCTTTGGGGTGGCGGTCTTTCAGCTTCTCACCGGCGTCATTCTGGATCACAGTGAACGCGTGGGCGATTCCTACTCGACCGCCGGATTTCAGAACGCCTTTCTGGCCTGCCTGGCCGCCAATTGCGTCTGCCTTGTGCTATCCATCATCCTGTGCAAATATCGGGGACTCTACGGGGAGGCTTAAGGCGCACGTTTCCAGTCCCCCCCTTGACCCAAAAGGAGACTCCGCTATGCCGATATCACACATTATCGCGGCCGCAAGAGGAATGGCACCGGTCGATTTACTTCTCGCCAATGCCCGGATGATCAATGTTTTTTCGGGAGAAATTCTTCCGGTAAATATTGCCGTTTCCGGCGGACTGATCGTGGGTTTCGGCGATTATCAGGCAAAAAAAACCATCGATCTCAAGGGAAAGATCGTTGCCCCCGGCTTTATCGATCCCCACCTTCATATCGAAAGCGCCATGGTGAGCGTCACCGAGTTTGCCAGGGCGGTTCTACCCCTCGGAACAACAACCGTTGTGGCCGATCCCCACGAGATCGCCAATGTCTCGGGCGCGGCGGGTATCCGCCATATGCTGGATTCGGCCGAAGGCCAGCCCGTGAATATTTTTTATACACTGCCCTCCTGCGTGCCGGCCACGGATATGGAAACCGCCGGCGCGAGTCTTTCAGCCGATGATCTGGCCCCTTTTATGGGTCACCCGCGCATTCTCGCGCTGGCGGAAATGATGAATTTTCCCGGTGTCCTCTACCAGGTGCCGTCGGTGCTCGCCAAAATAGAGTTGGCCAAAAGGCATCGTTTGCCCGTGGACGGGCATGCGCCGGGGCTTTCCGGACGGGATCTGTGCGCCTATATCGCCGCGGGCGTATCGAGTGACCATGAGTGCACCAGTGCCGCCGAGGCGCTTGAAAAACTTCGGGGGGGCATGCACATCATGATCAGGGAGGGAACCGGCGCCCGGAACCTGCGGGATCTGCTGCCGCTCGTCACGGTGGAGAACTGCCACCGGATGATGTGGTGCACCGACGATCGGCACCCCCATGACATCATGGAGAAGGGCCATATGGATGACATCATCCGGCGGGCCATCGGGGCCGGAATAGATCCCGTCATGGCCATTCGCATGGCAACGCTCCATCCGGCGCAGTATTTCGGGCTTTCCCAACTGGGCGTGATCGCACCGGGGAGAAGAGCGGATCTGGTAATTCTTTCGGACCTTCGAAGCCTTACCATTGAATCGGTCTATACAAGCGGCATTCTATCGGCCGAAGCGGGCCGAGTGCTTCCCCATATCCCCTTTCCCGCCCCTTTGCCGCCCCTGCCGGCCATGAATGTCGCCATCGAGGCGCTTGATTTCTCGATTCCGGTCGAGGGAAATCAAATCCGGGTGATGGGCGTGATTCCGGATCAGATTCTTACCCGTTCGCTTGTAATGGATGTCCATGTCATTGCGGGGAAGGCCGAGGCGGACCCGTCGCGGGATTTACTTAAAATTGCCGTTGTTGAGCGGCATCATGGGTCAGGAGGGCTCGGAAAAGGCTTTGTGACCGGGATGGGGCTGAAACGCGGGGCCATTGCTTCCAGCGTGGCCCATGATTCCCACAATATCATCATTGTTGGAACAAATGATCAGGACATGAAAACCGCCCTGGCTCGCATCACGGAAATGGGTGGCGGCCTTGTCGCGGCCTGTGATGGGAAAATCCTTTCGGACCTGCCGCTGCCGGTGGCGGGACTGATGTCCCTTGAGCCTCTGCCGATCGTTCGAAACCGTCTCGATGCGCTCATCAGCGCCGCCCATGACCTGGGATCCTCCCTTTCAGATCCCTTTATGACTCTCTCTTTTCTGGCATTGCCGGTAATACCGGAGCTGAAAATAACCGATCTGGGCCTGGTGGATGTAGCCGCCTTCAAACGCGTTTCGCTGTTTATTTGACTAACCCCCATGCCCGATAGGGGCACAACGAAAAATAAAAATATTCATACGGTTGTGAACATTTTCATATAAACGTTGTTGTCTGACTGGATATACTCCAGGTCAATTACAACGGCCAAAGCACTGCCATAGGTTTTTATCGGGATTGATGGACAGGGACGGGGTTTTATCCGCATGGAAGGGGCAAAGACCAACGTAGCCCTTGCCGTTTTTCTTTAATTCAATGCCCTTGGTCTGCACCAAGGCCACCAGGTCAACGCCTTGCTTTACGGCCTCGATCCTCTCTTTTTCTATTCTCATATCTCGCTCTCCCCTCGCTTTCTCGTAATCTCGTGAAAAGAACATCGCGCAGGTGGTTCAGCGACTCTCTGAGTTGCACCGGGTTCACAAGCGCCCGGCCGGATCGGTAATCGCTGTTCAGACGATCAAGACCCGGCCCGGTAATCAAAAAGCTGGCAATACGTTTGCTGTTGTTGCGGACACGGACATCGGTCAGATCGCCCCCGCTTGCCAGCAAAAACGCCCCTCTAAAGATGTCGGTGGTTTCCAGACTGATCAAAAAATCACCCCCCTTGTGAAAAATATTTTTTGTCACCAATACGTGACCTTAATAACCGATCGGTGACGGCATGTTAAGCACTTATGGGGATTGACTATCACTTTTAAATGCTAAATAATGGCCAATATCTAACAAAAAGCATGATATTTTATATTTTTAGGTGATTATATGGCTATCGGCGACAAGATACAGGTACTGAGAAAAGAGCATGGTTGGAGCCAACAACAGTTGGCTAAAAAGATCGGGACCAGCGGGCCGATTGTGGGCCGCTACGAACGCGGCGAGATGACCCCGTCCGTGGAGGTAGCCAAAAAGCTGGCCGACACTTTTGATGTCACATTGGACTTTCTGGTGGATGATACGGGCAAAACCGTCGAGATCAAAGACAAGGCCATGCTCCAACGAATAATGGAGATCCAGGCCTTGGACACGGAGGATCAAAAAACCATTGTGCACGTACTCGACAGC
>JAZDPP010000056.1:0-47793 GCA_043797445.1 Pseudomonadota bacterium | reverse complement strand
GGAAAATGGCCGCCCTGCATGCCGCTCCGGCCGTAGACGCCCTGCTTCCAGGCGGCGATGTGCGTGCCCCCCTTGCCCTTGCTGGTGCCGGTGGCTTTGCCCGCAAGCTCGGCCACGACCGGCCCCAAATCGATCCCTTTGGAGACCCAGACATAACAGCCTCGATGCGTGTAACCGCAGACGTCGTCGGCGCGCAACTGCGAGTAAGTGGCGCAGAGACCCTCCTGCCCCTCGCCGCTGTGCCAGTGAAAAGCGAGCTTCTTCCGGGCGCTCAGCTCGCGAAGCTTGGTGTCCAGGGCCCGACTTCTTACCATGTCCCGATAGATCCGGGTCAGCATTTCCGATGAAACTGCTGAAGGTGTTTGGCTCAATGGCATAGGCTCAATTCCTCCATTGTTTTTTCCCTCCCCGCGGGAGGGATGAAAGCACTGATTAATCAAAACCTGCTTTTCTTTCGCGGCAGTGAACACCGGATCCCCCCGTTTGTCAAGAGGTTTGTTGGGATACTTTTCCCTTGACATCCAAACCATTCTCTTCTAGACCTCAACTGGCATGGGGCAATGGTATTTTTCTTCTTTCCACATCTTCTTAGAATTATAGAGGATGACGTCATGACTGGAAAAGCTTTGTGGAATGCCAAAGAGGGTAAGGCTCTTTAAAATCAATATCGTGCACGTGCCGTACAAGGGCGCGGCTCAAATGCTGATCGAAGTCGCGGGTTCGAATCCCGTTTCCCGCTCCATTTTTTTTGGCGGCATAGCCAAGTGGTAAGGCAGCGGTCTGCAAAACCGTTATTCTCCGGTTCAAATCCGGATGCCGCCTCCACGAGAAACCCAAAGGCCCGCAATGTATTGCGAGCCTTTTTTTTGGAACAGTTAAATGGGGATGGAGAATGAAATCATCGTCCCCTTGCCCGGTCGGCTCTTAACGCTGAGTTTGCCTCCCAATATGGTTATTCGCTCACTTATGGAAGAAAACCCCAATCCGCTTTCATGGGGAGATTTAAACTCCAGCTTCCCCATATCAAACCCCTTTCCATCATCTTCGATAACGAAGCGAACCTGGTTCCAATGCTTTTTTACACCAATTTTCACATGGTTCGCTTCGGAGTGTTTTTCGATATTGGTAAAAACTTCCTGAAATACTCTATAGAGAATAACCGCTGAAGCGGATGAAAAGAGATTGTCTATGTTTTCCATATCCAAGGTGAGTTTTAATTGTGAATGTCTGGCGAATTCCCGCACGAGGGATTTAAGCGCCTCCACCAGCCCCAGGTCATCCAATACCGCGGGAGATAAATCGTGGGATAATCTGCGAACGTGTTCTATAATTTCATTAATATACGACAGCGTCTCCTCGCATTCCCGGAAAAGTCCCACATGGTCCCCAGGCAGTTTTTTTTGAATGGACTGAATGCGAAGCTTTAAGACGGCCAGGGTTTGCCCGAGATCATCGTGAAGATCGGAGGCGATTCGTTTTCGTTCTTCTTCCTGTGCCATGATAAAGTGGGAATAAAGCACCTGCAGCTTTTTTTTCGAGTCTTTCAACGCTTGTTCGGCCTGCTTGAGCTCGGCAATATCTCTTCCCACCGATAGGGTTGCGGTGACAAGCCCGTCCTTATCCAGCATGGCGGTGAACACCCAGGCATACCAGCGGGATCCATGACGCGTAACGGTTCTTGCTTCGACATACGCCGAGAAGGGGGGGGAGTACGATTTTAAAATTGCTTTAGCGACGGTTTCTCGCTCACCTTCATCAATCAGCGACAAATACTTTTTGCCAAGCAGCTCTTCCTGAGGTTTTCCAAGCGTTATGCAATAGGACGAGCTTACAAAAAGAATCGCACCGCTCGTATCAAGCTTTGCAATCAGGTCCATCTGCTTTTCAACCAGCAGACGATACTCCTGCTCACTTTCGCGAAGTGCTTCCTCGATCCGCGCACGATGTTCGATTTCGTGAAGCAATTGTCTGTTTTTATGGATTAATTCAGCTGTTCGTTCCGTTATCGTCTCCTCCAACTTTTTGTTGGCGGATAATAAGCAATGCTCCTGTTGACGTTTGGCACTCAAGGCATGGGCAAAATGGTAAATTTCTTTTACCCGAAAGGGCTTTTGAATGTAAATCAGCTTGTGCACCGGAGGTATTCGAACAACGATATCGGCCGGGCTGTAGTCGGAGTAGCCCGTCACGATGGCGATTTCAATAAAGGGATCTATTTCCCGGATCTGCTTCGCCACCGATATCCCATCGGGACCGGGTGGCATGCGAACATCCAGAAACGCGACTGAAAAAGGACAATTGTCCCGGATGGATTTTTTTACCAGATCAACAGCCGCATACCCCTCACGGCAGCTAATAACATCGAATTTTGAGCGGTACCCTCGATATGCGCTTGTTGACGAATCGAAAGCCTCCGCTTCGCGGAAATAAAGACTTTCATCGTTCAAGGGGCTATCCGATGAAAGTATTTGATCGAACAGTTTTATATACTCTTCTTCATCGTCGGCTACCAAAACACGAAACCGGTCTGGTGTTATCGGATACATGATGGCGTCCTTATTACATTCCATTTTCCTTGGAGCCGAGGGTACTGATAGCACCGGCCCAGTCGATGGCGCTCTGAAATGCCGCTTTGACTTTCACGCCGTTCAAGCCCAATCGCTGAATTATGCTCTCCACGTCATTCCATCGGGCCTCTTCAAAACTCGTTACCAATTCGAGTAGTGGCAGATACTCGTTGTTCGACTCCCGGCAAAGAGCGGCTTTCAACTTGTTATCGAGGGGCATGTAGGCAACGACTTCGCTCATGGGAATCCCCAGCATCACATCCAGCAGGGAAAAGGTCCCCAGCAGCGACAAACTGTCCGGATCGAAGCCCCAGTAATCGTGATCGTGCGCCACCAACTCCAGAAATTTCCCCCGCTGAATCGATAGCGAAAAGAGTTCGGCGGCATGAGGGGTCTGGCTCATGTCCGTCAACAGCACCACCCGAAGCCAGCTTTTCATCTTCTGCCACCCCAGGAGGGGGATGGCCTGCTGGATGGAGCTGATTTTCCGGCGAAGCCCGAAGCTTGCGGAATTAAGATAGGTGAGCAGGCGAAAGCTGACGGCGACATCCGCCTGAATCAATTCGGCGAGCTTTGAGAAATCAGGTTCTTCGTGCTCAATGAGCTTTAACAGGTTGAATCGGGATACATCATTGGAGGAAAGCTTACGAACCTTCAGGTTCTGCGGAGCTTTGAAAAAAGGGCCATGAAAGAGCGTAAAGCCGGCCTCCTGGCAAACAGCAGAACGCTCCGGGCTTTCGACATGGCTTGCCAATCGTTCGGCGCCGTATTCACCGATTGAGGCGATGATGGTTGCCAACGCCTCCCGCGGCCTGCCGGCGACATTCACGCTGATAATATCGGCCAGCCGATAAATGGATTCACAATGCGGACTGCCGGTAAATCCTTCAAGAGCGATCATATAGCCGTCTGCTTTCAGGCGGCTCAAGGAGCCAAAGACCGAGGAATTCGCGCACAGCCGCTCGGGCACCTTTACCGCCGCCAGAACCGGTGGTAAGGCATAGGGGATCTCATCGAGAATATTTTTTTCCGAGAAATTGACAATGATCCTGTTTCCCCGGGACAAGATCTGCTGCAACACGACATAGGCGCTGGAAGCGACATTCAAGGCGGTGTTATCCGCTCCGGGCAAGGCGCCACCCGGAGGGGTCTGTATACCGCTGCCCACACAAAAGAGCTCGTAGCCCCACAGTCGCCGTTTCGTATCGAATATGGGTTGTCGGGCTATGGAGAGGGTGGCCGAAGTCTCATCGGTGGTTTGCTTTTCATTCATAACCTGGGTTCCCATTGATCGCACTTAAGGGTTCGATATTTCATACCGGATAAATTCGCAAAATATAGCTTATTCAGTGAACACCAAGGGTTCGATATTCCAGATCCGCGCGGCATATTCGAGAATCGCCCGGTCGCTGGAAAATTTCCCCATATGGGCCGTATTGAGAATCGAGCGGCGCGCCCACTCATCGGGATTCTGGTACAGCCGGCTCACTTCCTCCTGGGCCGCAAGATAAGCCCGGTAATCCGCCAGAAGCATGTAGAAGTCCCCCTTTTCCAGAAGCGATTTGATGATCGGTTCAAACAACCGGGGCTCCTGGGGAGAGAAAAAACCGGAACCGATCATATCGAGCGCTTTTCTCAACTCCGGATCTTTCTGGTAATAGGCGCCGGGGTTATAGCCGCTTTGCCGCAACAGAGCGACCTCTTCAGTCGTCAGGCCGAAAATGAAAATATTTTCCCGGCCCACCTCTTCCATAATCTCCACATTGGCGCCATCCAGCGTGCCGATGGTAAGGGCGCCGTTAAGGGACATTTTCATATTTCCCGTGCCGGACGCCTCCATTCCGGCCGTTGAAATCTGTTCGGACAAATCCGCAGCCGGTATAATTTTTTCAGCCTGGGAAACGCAGTAGTTGGGCAGAAAGAGCACCCGCAACCGACCGGCCACATCGGGGTCCGCATTGATTTTCTCGGCCACGGAGGTGATGAGCTTAATGATCCGTTTGGCCTGCTGATAGGCCGGAGCAGCCTTACCGGCAAAAAGAACGGTGCGGGGGCATACCCGGATATCCGGATTCTCCTTGATACGGTTAAAAAGAGTGATGACGTGAAGAATATTCAGCAGCTGCCGTTTATACTCGTGCATCCGTTTAACCTGGACATCAAAGAGGGTGTCCGGATTCACGCCCAGACCGATTTTTCGTAAGATATACCGGGCCAACCGCTTTTTATTCTCCAGTTTCGTTTTCATCCAGTCGGAGCGAAATCCCGGATCATCGGCGTAATGGGCCAGCGCTTTGAGTCGCCCCAGATCCTGTATCCATTCGGAACCAATCACCGATGAAATCAGCCGGGACAGGGACGGGTTTGCCTGGTACAGCCACCTTCGAGGGGTAATGCCGTTGGTGACGTTTTGAATTCGATCCGGATAGATCTCATTAAAATCGCGAAAGAGGATAGTCTTTAAAATCCGGCTGTGAAGCGCCGCAACCCCGTTCACCGAATGACTTCCGATGATGGCCAGATGGGCCATTCGAACATGCTTGACCGCTCCTTCCTGAATAATGGATAGTTTTTCAATCAATGCCGGGTTATCGGGATGAAGTTCCTGCACATTTTCCAAAAAGCGGCGGTTAATTTCGAAAATGATTTCCAGATGCCGCGGCAGAATTTTTCCGATCAGCGCCACCGGCCAGGTTTCAAGCGCCTCCGGAAGAACCGTGTGATTGGTGTAAGCAAATGTTTTTTCGCTGACCCCCCAGGCTTCGTCCCAGGTCAGGCCCTCCTCATCCATTAATAGGCGCATCAGCTCCGGAATGGCGATGGCCGGATGGGTGTCGTTTAATTGAATTGCAATATAATTGGAAAACTCAAGAAAAGAGGGGTGCTGTTTCTTATAACGGCGCAAAATATCCCGCAATGTCGCGGCAACGAAGAAATACTGCTGTTTGAGCCGAAGGGTTTTTCCCTGCTCGGCCTCATCGTTGGGATACAGCACCTTTGAGATATTTTCGGTCAACACCTTATTCTCGACAGCCCCGATGTAATCCCCCTGATTGAAATGTTCCAGATTGAATTCTCGACTCGATTGGGCAACCCACAGGCGCATGTTGGTGACATAATCATCTCCAAAACCGGGAACGAGAATGTCAGATGCCATCGCCATCACGACTTCACCGTCAACCCACCGGTACCGGAGCGTACCGATGCCGTCCAGATAAGACTCGGAGCGGCCGTAAAACCGGACCTCCATGAGGTGCCGGCGACGTTTGATTTCCCATGGACTTCCCCGGCGAAGCCAGTTGTCGCAATTTTCGCGCTGATAACCGTTTTCCAACACCTGGTGAAAAATGCCGTAATCGTAACGAATGCCATATCCATACCCGGGCAAATTCTGACAAGCCATGGAATCCATATAGCACGAGGCCAACCTTCCGAGGCCCCCATTGCCGAGGCCAGCATCCCATTCCTCTTCTTCAAGCTCGTCGAGGTCAAAGCCCATCTCCCGAAGCGTCGTCCGGGCCTCTTCTTCCATCTCAAGACTGACGAGGTAGTTTTTTAAAAACCGGCCCGGCAGAAACTCCAGGGAAAGAAAATAGACCCGCTTGGCAATAGTGTCGTAGAGCGCACGCTGGGTTCGTATCCACCGGTCGATCAGCCGATCCCGAACGCTAAACGCAAGGCCCATGAAACAAGCATATTTATCCGGTTTACCGGGGTCATTCCCCAAACTGGAGCGAATGTGGCGCAGAATATCCATCTTCAAAGCATCGTTATCAGAAGGGGGGGGATCTGACTTCAGGGTTAGGGTCTTTCCATCCATAAAGGGCCTCCATGAGGGAAATGGATTGTTCTCTTCTCCGGCTTGCCGATTTTTGAGGCTATATAAATTTAGTATCATATCAATTTCGATGGCATTTGTACACGTAAGCTTTAAAAACATTCCAATAAGTCAATCGGCACGAAAAGTCTGACCCTATTATCCCCATATTGCTATTGACTGGAAATCACCCTATTATGTAATTTCCAAGAAGTGGATGTCCGGACTTCAGAAAAGAGGCCCTTCTTTGATCCATGATCCCAAAAAAGATTATATCTTGTCCGAGCAGGTCAAGAAAAGCTACCTTCAAACCGGGATTGGGGTTGTGGCAACCTTTATCAACGCCCTCGTCCTGTCTTTTTTCCTCCTGCCGATAACGCCCCCCCTGGCGGTAACCGCGTGGCTATCCTCTCTGATAATGCTTTCCGGTTTTCGGATTCTACTGAAATACCGTTACCTGCGAATGAAGGTGCTTCCGGCGGATGTGGTTAAATGGAAATACCTGATCATTTTCACAGCATTCGTATCCGGCTGCCTTTGGGGGGCTGCCGGCATTTTTCTGTTTCCGCTCCATTCAAATATCCACCAGATGTTCATCGCCTTTGTGCTGGGGGGCATGGTCGCCGGCTCCATGGGGACCTTTTCCATTATACTCAATACCTTTCTGGCCTTCAGTCTGCCGGTGATGACTCCCATCATCATCCGGTTTTTCTTTTACGGGGACGAACTTCATTTCACGATGGGAGCGATGTTGCTGCTGTTCTGGATTCTGATGTGGTTTTCAGCCAGGCGGCTCAGCCAAACGGTGGAAACATCCATTGCGCTGCAATTTGAAAACACGGGACTCATCTCGGAATTACGTTCCGAAATTGGAGAGCGCGAAAAAGCGGAAACCGAGCTTCGCGAACACCAGAAGCAAATCGAATTTATCATTGATAAGCGAACAGCCGCATTGAAGGACGCCATTGATCAACTGTCACTTGAGATAGAGGGACGAAAGAAGATCGAGGACGCTTTACGGGAAAGTGAGGAAAAATACCGCGATCTTGTTGAAAACATCAACGACGTGATTTATGCGATCGACATAAATGGACTTGTTACCTATGTGAGCCCGACAGTTGAATCGATTCTCGGGTATCGGCCGGAAGAAGTCATCGGCAAAAATTTTACTGAATTGCTGCATGTCGAAGATCTGGCCCAGGTTCCTAAAAGAATCGACAAGGTGTTATCCGGAAAAATCGAGCCGCATGAATACCGGGCCCAAAAAAAATCAGGCGGTTATTGCTGGATGCAGGCATCGAGTCGCCCCATCTATAAAAACCACCGCCCCATTGGCATACGGGGTGTTCTGACGGATTTGACCAACCAAAAAAAGCTCGAGGCCCAACTTCAACGGGCCCATAAAATGGAGGCCATCGGTACCCTGGCAGGCGGAGTCGCGCATGATTTGAATAATATTCTCACGGGGCTTGTCAGCTATCCCCAGCTATTGCTGATGGAACTTCCGGAAGATAGCCCGCTGCGAGATTCGATTCGGACTATTCAAAACTCCGGAGAGAGAGCCGCCGCCATTGTTCAGGACTTGCTCACACTGGCAAGAAGAGGCGTTCCCACGGTGGAAATCGTCTCATTAAATGCCATCATTACGGAATATCTTGAAAGCCCGGAACATCAAAACCTCCAGCATCATCATCCACTCGTTGATTTTGATATACGCCTTGAGCCGGCTCTTTTAAATATTTCAGGCAGCAGGATTCATTTGTCCAAGACGCTTATGAATCTGGTGACAAATGCGGCGGAAGCCATTCTTGCTCAGGGGAAGATTTCAGTATCAACCGAAAACCGGTACGTCGATACCCCGATACCCGACTTCGCGCAGCTTCAAGAGGGCGATTACGTGGCACTGTGTGTCACCGACACCGGTGAAGGAATATCGCTTCAGGAATGCGGGAAAATTTTTGAACCCTTCTATACCAAGAAATCCATGGGCAAAAGCGGCACCGGACTGGGAATGACGGTTGTCTGGAATACCGTTCAGGACCATAAGGGGATTATTTCCGTTAATAGTGTTCCGGGAAAAGGAACCACTTTTACGCTCTGCTTCCCGGCAACACGGCAATCCTTGACTGAGCGCGAGGATGACGAGGATTTCAGCGCCCTTATGGGAAACGCCGAAACGATTCTGGTTGTCGATGATGTCGCGGAACAACGGGAACTGGCTTCCAGAATTTTATCCAAACTGGGATACACCGTTAGCACCGCCGAGAGTGGTGAAAAAGCACTCGATTATTTGCATCAGTCCGCTTTTGACCTGCTGCTGCTGGATATGATCATGGAGCCCGGCATGGATGGGCTTGAGACATACCGGCAGGCAGTAGCCCTGCATCCGGGTCAACGGGCCATTATCGTATCCGGGTTTTCCGAAACCGATCGGGTCATAGGAGCGCAAAAGATAGGCGCCGGAACTTATCTGAAAAAGCCTTACCTGTTTCAAAAATTAGGCCGTGCCGTGCGAAACGAGATAGACCGGAAAGGAAATGACACGGAATATCATCAGCCACCGGGATAACGATGGGTAGCGGGCCGTGAGTTGCTTTAAAAAAGATCGTTTTTCATATTGACAACCAAAGCCACATGGGTTAAATGCCAAATCTCCACGTGAGTGGGGGCGTACAGAGAATAGGCCTTATTCCCCGATAGCTCAGCAGGCAGAGCGAGTGGCTGTTAACCACTAAGTCGTAGGTTCGAATCCTACTCGGGGAGCCAAAAAAATAAGCGGCTTGGAGGATATACACTCTAAGCCGTTTTTAGTTTTCCCCGCACCGGCAAGAAAACACCCAAAAAGGGATTAAAGCCGCTGAAATTTCACATCGAATAAAGATTCTCGCAACAGAAACCACCTACGCTGCCACAAAAAAAGCCACCACCAATGATAAAGGCCCTTTGATGGTTTTGGAATTTTCTGAAAAAGGGTCGGAACTTTATTCCGGTCATCAATGGGTAAGGTTTTTCCGGACCCATCACGCCCTATGTTTTGCATAACTCTTCAAGGGGGGAGTTCGGGGCGCATACCATTAAGGGGGATCACGTTTCACGACCCCATATTGAGTGGCGGATCACCACGCTGCATTATCAGGCTCCAGCAGAGCCGGTTTATGCGCTGCACCCCAACGTTGGCCGGCAAAAAAACCTGCGGCAACCCCTATGCAAAAGGTGACAAAAATAATAACCGCAAACCACCGACCATACTGCCACCAACTGAACCGAACGTATTTCTTGCGATAAGCCTGCCGTGCGATCATAGTATCGCCCCCTATTCAGCCAAGGTTCACAGTGCCCAAAACCATGCAATCGGCACAAAGATTCGCCGGCGTCATGTAATATTGATTTAGCTAATGGACAACTTTTACACCATATTTCGACAAAACTTCAATCGGCAACATATCGCGGCATAAAAAATACGTCACCGAATTTTCGATCCAGAGCACTTAGCGCTTTCCCATTGACAACCCATAGCGTGAAATGTATCGTTTTGGTATACAAATAAAAATTGGGAGAAACAAGCAATGGCCAAGAGCGCAATGACCCATGCGCGGTTGACTCCGGAGGTCAAGGAATCGGCTGAAGCGATTCTGAAGGAGTTGGGAATTTCAATTTCTTCCGCATATGAATTGTTTTACCGACAGATTATCGCCCACAACGGTCTTCCCTTTGAGGCACGCGTCCCAACACGGCAAACCATTGAAGCCATGAAGAATGCCCGCGCTGGAAAAGGGAAAAAATACGAAAGCGTTGAATCCATGTTTGATGATTGCATTCCATAATGCTGGCGATCCGACCCACTTCGCGTTTCAAAAAGGACCTTAAAGGAGCCGTCGCGCAAGGCCGGGATCTTCAGAGACTAAGAAAGGTGCTTGAAAAACTGGCGGCCCCGGAACCCTTGCCTAAAGAGTTCAAGGATCACAAACTCAAAGGGGGTTGGATAGACTTCCGGGAGTGCCATATCGAACCGGATTGGCTGCTCATCTATACGATTACGGATTTTGAATTAAGACCCGCCCGTATCGGAAGCCACTCTGAGTTATTTGATTAAAAGAAGGCCGGAACGAATCTTCCGGACTATGGACGTTCCTTGCACCGGGACAGTTGCTGCCCAGCCGTTTTTGTGACGGAACTGTTTATGGGACCCTCGCTGTCGAACTTCGAAAAATCCAAGAAGTTCAAGAAGCCTTACCACTTCTTTTGCTTTGAGAACCGGGATAGCGCCCATTTTTAAGCCACTTCGACCAACTGCGTGCCGATAAATTCCTCCCTCATTTTGGGGTCCCCATCTTCAAGAAGCATCCCGACGACCTCCCTCAGATTGTGAATGAGCGCATCTATCGTTTCGGCTTGGGAGTGGGCTCTGGAGAACCCGGGAATGTAACCGACGTAGAGATTCGTATCGAGGCACCTTGAGGGGAATTTTCGAGGCGATTGTTTGCGTATGTCCATAATTCCGGTTCCGCCGACTCAGGGGATCACAATTGACATCAAATCTTCCGCCAGTACCAGCGGCCCGTTATAGGTTTTCCGGCATTGTCCGATCATATCGGCTGTCTCGCATTCGGGATAAAGATGCGTCAGGACGAGTTTTCCCACCTGGGCAAGCGTCCCGATTCGCCCAGCCCGGGAAGGAGTCAGATGATTCTCTGTTTTGAGTTCATCGGGCAACGATGCTTCGCAGATCAATAAATCGGCCCCTTTGGAAAGGGCTACGAGAGCATCGCTTTCATCCGTGTCGCCGGAATATACCACTGATTTTCCATCTTCACCTGTAAGACGAAACGCAAGGCTCTCGGGCCGGTGGACTACCGGTATCGAGTCCACACGGATATTATTAAATAAAACTGTATCCGGTCCGGTCGTATTCAGGCTCTTTAGTTCAAAAAGCCCGGGTGGCAGAACGATCCATTCCCCAAAAACCGCTTTTAATCCATTAAAAAAAGATAATACGCCTTCCCCGGCAACCAGGGTCAAGGGGCGGGTCCGCCGCATTCCTCTCGAATACTTGTTGGAAAATAAAAATGAAACCAGCTCGCCGGCATGGTCCGGATGAAAATGGCTTAAAAAAATTCGGGTGATATCGAAAATGGAAACATCCGCCTCCAGCAGTCGCCGCATGGTGCCGGGTCCCACATCAAAAAGTATCTTTTCAGTCCCTGTCCGTACCAGAACCGCGCAGGCGCTCCGGGTGAGGGATGGCACGCAGGTTCCGGACCCGAGTATGGTCACGGTGGTAGCCGTCGTCATGGCCCTTTCACCTGCATTCTTTTTCGTTTTTTCCCGGAAGGGGATTCAATCTGATCCACGATCCATTTGAACAGAACCTTGCTGTTCCAGGCCTCAATTCCCGCGGGCAATTTCGAAATATCAATCTCCGCCCGGGCCATGCTCTTGTGTCCCCCGGCCGAGCCGAACGGTCCGAAGCTCTGCCTGGCAAGGTTTCCGGCGCTGATCCGCAGCCCGTCATTTCGCAGCACGATAATCAGGACCCCATTACAGATTCCTGAAACGATGGCGTAGGTGATCTGCTGAACTCTCATAAAAAAATCGGCAATGATCACGCATACATCCGGATTTGCCACCGGGCCCAGATATACAAAGACCCGCCCTTTTCGAAGTCTCATGCCTTCGAAGGCGATGCGAAAGTATTTTAAAAAATCGAGCCTGATTTCATCATGCTCTATTTTTCTCGCCAATTGGAGATTGGCGTGTTGATATAAAAACTGAAAGGCACGAACATCTTCAATGAGCGTCGGGCGCTCAAAGTCGCTGGTATCCGTCTTAATGGCATGAAATAGACCCGTGGCCAGTTTGACCGAAGGCTTGATTCCGGCTGCCCTCAGATATTCGGTGATGATGGTGGCCGTGGCGCCATAGGTGGGGCGGATGTCCTGAAACCCGGCCGTATTATTTTCTGAAACCGGATGATGATCAATGATGACATCCGGGCTGATGGGCGAAAACGCTTTGTTATGATCCGGCTGGGAATCCACCATGACGATCCGGCTGAATCGCGTCGGGTCAATGGGGTCCAGATGTGTCAGATCCGCCCCCAGCAACCGGATCATGGCCAGATTATCGGGCCGTTTGATGATGTTGATGTGCCCGATCACGATGCCGGCCACCTTGCGCCAGAGCAGGCGTTTAATTCCCATGGCGCTGGCGATGGCGTCCGGGTCGGCGTTTATGGCAATGAGAACCTGATCGTCCCCTTTAAAAACCGCGTAAAACCTTCTGAGTTTTTCCAGCGCCGACTGGGGCATGGTGGTTATGTCTCCGGATTATGACGTCCGTTAATCAAAATCAAACACCAGCGCTTCAGCGGTTGATCCGACGCGAACCCGCATCCCCTCACGGATATCCCCTTTCAGTATCAGCATCGACAACGGGTTTTCCATATATTTTTGAATAGCCCGTTTCAGGGGCCTGGCGCCATAGACCGGATCATACCCGGCTTTTGCCAGAAAGGCCATGGCATCATTCGATAACACGAGCGTGATATTCTTCTCGTCAAGTTTTTCCCGAAGGCGAACAAGTTGAATTTCCACAATCCCGCCGATCAGTTCGGGTGTCAGGTTGCGAAAAATAATGGTTTCGTCAATCCGGTTTAAGAATTCCGGCTTGAATTGTGCTCGAAGCGACTGCGTGATGCGTTCTTCCAACTCTTCGCGCCGATCGACCCCCAGTTCCTGAATCCATTGGCTTCCCACATTCGAGGTCATGATAACGATGCAGTTTTTAAACGTTACGGTACGCCCATGGCCGTCGGTCATGCGCCCGTCGTCCAGAATCTGGAGCAATACGTTGAAGACCTCGGGGTGGGCTTTTTCGATTTCATCAAAAAGGACCACTGAATAGGGGCGCCGACGAACCGCTTCGGTCAGGTATCCGCCTTCCTCGTATCCCACATAACCGGGCGGAGCGCCGATGAGGCGGGCGACCGCATGCTTTTCCATATACTCGGACATATCCACCCGGACCATCGCCTGATCGCTGTCAAACAGAAATTCCGCCAGCGCCTTTGCGAGTTCTGTCTTTCCGACACCGGTCGGGCCCATGAAAATAAAAGAGCCGATGGGCCGGTTCGGGTCCTGCAACCCCGAGCGGGCACGGCGAACCGCATTGGACACGGCGGTAATTGCTTCCGCTTGTCCGACAACCCGTTGCGCCAGGCGATCTTCCATATGGACCAGTTTCTCTTTTTCACCTTCCATCATTTTACTGACCGGAATGCCGGTCCACCGGGAGATCACCTCCGCGATATCCTCATCATCCACTTCCTCTTTCAGCATCTTTCGGTCGGTTTGTAATTTGGCGAGCTGTGCGTTGGCCTCGTTCAATCGCCGTTTCAGCTCTTCGAGTTTCCCGTACCGGATTTCCGCCACCCGGGCCAGATCACCGCTTCGCTCCGCTTTCTGGCTTTCGATACTCAATTGCTCATGGGTCTGATTGATCTGCCGGATCGTCTGGATCAAAGATTTTTCATTCTGCCAGTGGGTTTTCATGCCGGTAATGTCCGATGTCATGCCGGCAATGTCTTTTTCCAGCTTTTCCAGCCGGTCGCGTGAAGCCGGGTCCGTCTCTTTTTTCAGCGCCTCCCGCTCAATTTCAGCCTGAAGAATTTTGCGCTGAATTTCATCGATTTCCACCGGCATGCTGTCGATTTCAATCCGCAGTCCGGAAGCGCATTCGTCGATGAGATCGATTGCCTTGTCGGGTAAAAACCGGTCCGAAATATACCGGTAAGACAATTTGGCGGCGGCCACAATAGCCGAATCCTTGATCCGCACGCCGTGGTGAACCTCGTATTTTTCTTTCAGGCCCCGCAGAATGGAAATCGTATCCGCAACGCTGGGTTCCGTCACCAAGACCGGCTGGAACCGGCGTTCGAGTGCGGCATCTTTTTCGATATATTTGCGGTATTCATTGAGGGTCGTGGCCCCGACGCACCGCAAGGTGCCACGCGCGAGCGCCGGTTTGAGCATATTGGAGGCGTCCATGGCGCCTTCGGCCGCGCCGGCTCCCACAAGTGTATGCAGTTCATCAATAAACAGAATCACTTTTCCTTCAGCTTGTTCCACCTCTTTTAAGACCGCTTTTAATCGGTCTTCAAACTCGCCCCGGTATTTGGCGCCCGCGATCAATGCGCCCATGTCGAGTGATACCAATCGCCGGTTTTTTAAGGTTTCGGACACATCTCCCGCCACGATTCGCTGCGCCAGGCCTTCCACGATGGCGGTTTTTCCCACGCCGGGCTCCCCGATCAGTACCGGGTTGTTTTTGGTGCGTCTGGACAGAACCTGCACGATCCGCCGTACCTCATCATCCCGGCCGATGACGGGGTCGAGCTTGCCCAACCGGGCGAAAGCGGTCAAATCCCGGCTGAACTTATCCAGCGCCTGGTATTTTTCTTCGGGGTTCGGGTCCGTGATTCGTTGGGATCCCCGAAGGGCCATCAGAACCTTTAAGATGGATTCGGAATTGATTCCGTTTCGACGGAGAATTCCCGCCGCATCGCCTTCTTTTTCTTCCGACAGGGCGAGCAGAATATGCTCAATGCTGACATATTCGTCCTTCATGCCGGCAGCGCGGGCAAAGGCTGCATCCAAAACCGCTTTTGTCCGCTTGGAGACGTATACCTCGGCCATGCCGCCGCTGATTTTTGCAATCCGTTCCAGGGCCGGCTGAATCGCCTGCAACACAGCGCCGGGGGACACGCCGAGCTTGCGGCAAATGGCAACGGCAACCCCCTCCTTTTCTTCCAGCATTGCTAATAGTAAATGTTCCGGCTCAATCTGCTGGTGCCCTTTTCCCGAGGCTAGTGATTGGGCGTTTCCGACTAACTCCTGTGCTTTAATGGTCAATTTGTCAAAGCGCATGGTTCCTCCGAATAGCTAAAAAAGTCATCTTAACTGGCCGGATAATAAACACCGCGGTTGCGTTGTCAATTAGGGCAAGGTCCGAGGCGGGGCGGGGGGAAAGGGGCTTGCATCAGGATTCCGATGTTTCATCGATTCCAGGCTCGAACCGCTTTACAATATATTCAAGAATCCGGTTTCCTTCGATTTCCTTGACCACCGCCCTGAATTCATCCAGCACGATCTCTTCATTGACGGAAGGGATTTTTCCGATGCGATCCAGAATATAGCCCGAAAACGTATCGTATTCCCTAATGTCCGGAATATTCATTCCAAGGGTTTCATTCACCTCTTCGATTTCGGTTTTGCCGAGAACGAGCCATTCATTTTCGGAAAGCGCAACGATATGCGATTCCACCTTGTCGGTCTCGTCGCTGATCTCTCCCACGAGCTCCTCGAGCACATCCTCGAGTGTTATCAAGCCCGATACCCCGCCATGTTCATCCACAATAATGGCCAGATGCTGCTTTCGCTTTTTAAATTGTCGCAGGAGCGAGTCGAGTTTCTTATTTTCCGGAATAAAATACGGTTTGGCCATCAGCGTTCTTAAGTCCGGTCTTTCAGCCGATGTTGCCTCGTGCATAAAGAGATCCTTTAGATGAAGAACGCCGATCACGTTATCGACGGTTCCCTCGATAATGGGGATACGGGAGTAACCGGATTGAAGAATGGCCCGCAAATCGAGTTCCTGATCCACATCGAGTAAAAACATATCCCCTCGGGGGGTCATAATCTCCGAGGCGCTGGTATCATCAAACTCGATGATGTTATGGATCAGCTCTTTTTCTTCCTCCTTGATCTCTCCCTCTTCTTCAACGACCTCCACAAAGGTCATCAATTCCTCCTCTGTTGCCGAGGGGGATTTCTTCATTTTACCGGTGATTTTAGGAATGAAGAGCATGATAATAACGATGGGATAAAAGAGGAGGGAAAACCAATAGATCGGATAGATGAGAAGTCGGGCCATCATGATATTGTTGCGTTGGGCGAAGGACTTCGGCAGGATTTCACCGAAGATCAGAATCAATAACGTCATGATACCGGTTGATATTCCGACTGCCCTGTTCGGAAACAGCTGAAGTGTCAATACGGTTGCCAGCGCGGCCGCACCGATGTTCACCAGATTGTTCCCGATGAGAACCGTGGTAAGAAGCCGGTGGGGGTCCTCCTTCATCTTCAGGATCAGCTGGTCGGCGGCGTGATGACTCTTGCTGATATGCCGGGCCTTGACTTTGCTGATGGAAAAAAGAGCCGTCTCAGCGGATGAAAAAAGACCTGAAAGAATGAGTAAAAAAAGCAATTCCAGCAACTGGATTGTCATACCACCTGTTTTCCTTTGGATTATAGTTGATCCCTTTCATGGAACGCCGGATCGGGCAATCATAATTAATTCTGTTTTTAAGTCAATATTTATGCGTTCTACCCTTTTATAACCGCGATGGGTACGAGTCGTGCAACCTTTTTGGCAATACCGGCCTCATGAACAACGGTCACTACCCTATCCACGTCTTTGTAGGCAAGCGGGGCCTCTTCCGCCAGACCCGAAAGACTTCCGGGTTGAACGCGGATGCCGCTCGCTTCCAGCTCTTCGCGCAGCGCCGCTCCCCGAACCATTTTTTTTGCCTGGCTTCGACTCATCGTTCGGCCGGCGCCATGACAGCAGGAACCAAAGGTTCGGTGCATGGCCTTTTCCATTCCGATCAGGACCCAGCTGGCCGTCCCCATGGAACCGGGAACAAGCACCGGTTGCCCTACATCCCGATAATCGGGTGGCAAGGCCGGTGATCCGGGGCCCAGAGCGCGGGTAGCCCCTTTCCGGTGAACACACAGGGAAATGCGTTGCCCCTTGACCTCATGGGTTTCGATCCTCGCCATATTATGGGCAATATCATATATCTGGTAAACATGATGCCGTCTCACCTTTCCGGCCAGCGCCTGCATGAAACTTTCCCGAATCCGATGGGCCAATACCTGGCGGTTGGCAAAGGCATAGTTGGCGGCCGCGTTCATGGCGGACAGATATTCCTGTCCTTCCGGGCTGCTGACAGGGGCGCATACCAGCTCCCTGTCGGGCAGGTTTAACCCGTAACGGCTGATCGATTTTTGGAATGCCTTCACGTAGTCACTGCACACCTGGTGTCCCAGTCCCCGGGAGCCGCTGTGAATTTGCACCACCACCTGCTCCGGAAAGAGTCCCATCCGTGCTGCCGCGAGCGGTTCGAAAATTTCCGATACGACATCTATTTCCATGAAATGGTTGCCGGCTCCCAATGTCCCCAACTGATTTTTTCCCCGATCCAGCGCGCGTGAACTTACCGTCCGCGGATCCGCTCCGGAAAGGCAGCCGTTTTCTTCCGTCCTGTCGAGATCGGACTGGGTCGCATAGCCTTTTTTCATTGCCCACCGGGCGCCATCGCGAAGAACGCGCCCCAATTCGTTCGGAGAGAGCCGGATCGGCCCCTCTTTTCCGACACCGCTGGGGCAATTGAGATTGATAAGTGACAATAACGGTGTCAGGAAAGGGGTCAACTCCCCTCGTTCCATCTGGGTTCCGAGAAGTCTTACGCCGCAATTGATATCATATCCCACCCCACCGGGAGAAATAACGCCATCGGGCATCCGGGTCGCCACGACGCCGCCGATGGGAAATCCATATCCCTCATGGATATCCGGCATCGCCAGCGCCGGCGCCACCACTCCCGGAAGGGTGGTGGTATTGATCAATTGCTCCAGGCTTCTATCCCGCATCAAGCCATCCAGCAACGATGGATCGGAATAGAACCGGGCCGGCACCCGCATATCCGTCCGGTAACTGGCGGGAATCTCGTAACAAAACGAATCCAGTCGTATCAACGCCTTCATGGAAACCATGCGATACACCTCCTAACGCCCAATGCTGCCGGCAATGCCCACAACCCGATAGGGGCGGGTTCGCGAACCGCCCCTGCAATTGTAATGATATTTATGGAACTAAACATCGAAAACCACGGTCGCTTCGAATCCCTGTTTCGTCTCAACAATATTGAGGCCATGGTAGGTTACAGCTTTAATGGTCCGCGTCGGTTTCCCGGACAGTTGATTTTCCAGCACGGCATTCAGCCCGGTTTCGGTGATGTTCGCAATGGAAAAAGACTCGAATAATGCGCCCTCGGACTCCGCCAGGTAGGCTAATTCACTTAACCATTCCACCAGAAGACTTTCGGCATCCATCGCCTCAATCGACAAAGCGCGGGTCAGCGTTGGCGACCCGTCGACAGAAGCATCGCTCATCAGGGTTGTCATTCCTGCCGCCGCATTGACAAAGAGGTCATGAAGATCTTTTCCCCACACCCGCAATGCCAGATCCGCGGTATGCGGAATTTCTTCGTACCCACCGCCCGTAAGGGAACAGGGAGCAGTCGTTTTCTTTTTTTGTCTCAAGGTGTTCTCGATAATTTCCGATAGCCCTGGGGCTAAGTGTTCAGACCCCCTGATAGCCCGGCCCCATAGGCATGCGCCGGCGCGCAGGAACGCATGGATTCATAGAGTGTGATACCGACAGCCGTGGACAGATTCAGGCTGCGTACTGCCGAAGTGATCGGTATAAAGTAGGACCTTTCAGGGTAACCGGCCAAAATCGTTTCGGGAAGGCCCTTTGTTTCGGACCCGAAAATCAGAAATAGCCGCCGGCCAAAGGGCATGGTCCAAAACGGTTTGGCGCCGCTTTTTGAAAAAAGCATCACCTCTTCCGCCGCTACTTCCATTTGCAGGAGAAATGCGCTGAAATCCGGCCAGATGCTGAGCTTGACGCGATGCCAGTAATCCAGACCCGCCCGCTTCACCTGTTGGGCGGAAAGAGAAAACCCGAGTGGTTCGATCAGATGCAGGTGTGCGCCGATTCCGAGGCAGGTGCGTCCGATATTGCCGGTATTCCAATGTATTTCCGGAGCTACCAGAATGACATGCCGTTCAACGGGTATTTCACCGGGCTGATGATCACTGTTTTCCATACTTACACTAAAAAGTCAAAAGTTTAGAGGGTTGGGTCGCGTATCGGATGAAAAGACCTACTAAAGATTCGCTTGCCTAATACCGAAATAATCGACACAATGCAAGACTGCATCAGGGAATCCGAGTCCGAATCGGGATGGGAGGGATGAATTCGGACTTCTTACAGCGGTGGGTATTTTCACACGACGAGAGGCGCCAAATGATTATCGACTTCCATACACACATTTTTCCCAAGGATATAAGAGAGAACCGGGAAGCATATTTCCAAAACGAACCCGAATTCAAACTTCTTTATGATTCCCCCAAATCAAAGCTGGTCGGAGCCGATGAGATTATTGGCGCCATGGATGAAAACGGCGTGGACATCTCCGTTGTATTCGGGTTTCCCTGGCATCAGTCAAAAAACTTTAAAAAAAACAACGATTATATTTTGGACGCGGTTTCGCGATATCCTGAAAGACTAATTGGGTTTTGTTGTGTTGACCCTTTCCATGTCGAAGCTTCCTCCGAAGCCATTCGATGTTTTTCAGGCGGGTTACGCGGCATCGGCGAACTGGCGTTTTACCAGTCCGGCTTTGACGAGAAGACCCTGGCCCACCTGGCGCCGCTCATGGCGCTTTGCCGGGAAATAAATGCCCCGATATTGATTCATACCAACGAGCCGATCGGTCACCTGTATCCGGGCAAAGCGCCGGTGAGACTCTCCGAGGTTTACGAACTGGTGAAAAGATTTCCCGAAAACCGCATCGTTCTGGCCCATTGGGGCGGCGGTATTTTTTTCTACAATTTGTTAAAAAAAGAGGTTAAAACCGCTTTTGCCAATATTTATTTTGATACGGCGGCCTCTCCCTTTCTATATGATCCGCGGATTTATGAAATTGCCGTACGGATAGTGGGCGCTGAAAAAATTCTGTTCGGAAGTGATTATCCGCTTCTGCCACCGTTAAGATATTTTGATGCACTTCGCCCGCTGGATCTCACCTCTGAGGATCGGAAAAAGATCCGTGGCCTCAATGCGGCCGGGCTGTTGGGGGTGCGGACGCGTCCATGACGGTTCGGAAGGGGCGGGAAAGAAAAAATTGACAAAACGGCGGCTTGTGATTTATTTAATGATTTCAGATTAAAAAATCCAAAAAGAAAAAGAGGTATATTGAAACCCAACCCCACGGTGACGTATTCGGATCTGACCGAAAAAGAATTTCTGCTCTTCCGCAAACTGGTCTACGATAAGTGCGGGATCAACCTTCACGAGGGGAAAAAAGAGTTGGTCCGGGCACGATTGGGGAAACGGCTTCGTGAGCGCCAAATCACGAATTTCAAGGAGTATTACCAATACCTGATGGAAGGTGACGCCGGCGAAGAGCTTATCCTGATGCTGGATGCCATCTCAACCAATCTGACCAGTTTTTTCAGAGAGCCCAAGCATTTTGATTTCCTAAAAAGCCAGGTTCTTCCCGGGTTTCTGATATCCGCCCCCACGGGGCCTCCGAAATGTTTCAACCTCTGGAGCGCGGGTTGTTCCAGCGGCGAGGAACCTTATACCCTCTCCATCTGCCTGCGTGAATTTATGGCGGCGCAGAGATCTTTCGATTACAAAATAATGGCCACCGATATTTCAACCAGGGTTCTGGCGACCGCATCCGCGGGGGTATACGGTCAGAACCAGCTCCAATCAATTTCCGGTCAGCTCCTTAAACAATATTTTCAGCAGGGCCGGGGAAAATGGCGGGGACATGTCAGGATCAAATCTGAAATAAGAAAAGCCATTGAGTTCAAACGGTTTAACCTGATGGACCCATTTCCCCAAAAAGAGCACTTTCACGTCATTTTTTGCCGTAACGTAATGATTTATTTTGATAAAAGAGTTCAGGAGGCGGTTGTGAACAAGTTTTATGATGCTCTGGTGGAAGGGGGATACCTGTTTATCGGTCACTCCGAAAGTCTGATGGGAACTCAGCATCGGTTCCAATATATTCAACCAACGATTTACAGGAAATGACGAATATCCCGGAACGAACGTATATGGTTGACATTTTTAGCACTTTATGTGATGAACAGCGTAATTTATAAAATACGGTACGTCGTGTTACCGGCATCGGAAAACGGAATTCACGCTGAACGGTTTTCCGGTTGTTCCCTTACATGGCCGGCCTATTTTGATCCCCAGCGTCAATTGTCTGGTGGTGCATTTACCACACGCAGGAGCGAGAATGGAAAAGATCAAATCTGACATTGAAAAGCTTGCTTTACGGATTGTCACACTTGAAGCGGGAGATATTCCTGCCATGGGGGCCATTTTAAATTTACTGACCGCCCTGATCGAAGAGGTAAAACCGCTTGATCATCCGAAGTTTTTAAGTGTTGCTCAAGGCTTGAAAGACTACATGGAAAGTTTGATTCTCGATCAGGAAAGCGATGTGGCGCCGCTTGAGGAAGGTATTACCACCTTGCAGGAAATTTTAAGAGCGATTGAAAAGGGAGAGGTTTATTCCCTGGGCAGCGAGGACAACCGAAAACGAATGGGGACTTCCGAGCCGCAAGAAATCTCAGCGCCCCCGTTTATGGAGAGGCACGAAGAGTTCGGGGAGAAACCGATGGGGGAGACCCCACCGAATCCTTCGGAGAAAAAAGAGTCTCCCGAACCCTTGGCGCTGAATGAGGAAGATGTTCAGATTCTGGGCGATTTTGTTGTGGAATCAATGGAAAACCTCGAAAGTATAGAAGTGAACCTGGTCGATCTTGAGCAGGACCCTTCGAATTCGGAAACCATCAACACCATTTTCCGCCCGTTTCATACGGTAAAAGGGGTGTCCGGGTTCCTGAATCTGAAAAAATTAAACCGTCTCGCCCACGCCACCGAAAATCTGCTAGACAGCGCCCGGCAAGGGGAATATAAAATAAATAACGCCATCGTGGATGTTATTCTTGAGTCTGTCGATGTGCTCAAGCAGCTCGTCAGGCAAGTGGAAAAGAGTGTTGCCTCCGGCTCCTCCGACCTGGAAGGAGACATTGATGTAGATGATATCATCGAAAAAGTCGGGGATGCGCATAAGACCGCCATATCCGAGAACATCCCCCTTGGCGAGCGGCTGGTTCAAAAAGGCCTGGTGAAGGACGAGGTCGTTCAGACCGGGCTGGAAAAACAGAAAGCAGCTCCTGAGAAAAAAATCGGAAAAATCCTGGTTGAGGAAAAATCCGTGCCTTCCAAGGAAGTGATTTCCGCCCTCCGGGATCAGAAAAAAGCCGGAATCGTGGATCATCAAGTCAAGGTGGACACGCATAAACTGGACAATCTGATCGATTTGACCGGAGAGCTTGTGATTCACCAGTCGATGCTTAGACAGAACAGTTCCATTCAATCTCTCGTGGATCAGCAGCTTCATCAAACTTTCGGTCAATTGAATCAGATCGTCTCCAGTCTCCAGAAAATTACCATGTCAATGCGCATGGTGCCCATCAAGGCTACTTTCCAGAAAATGGTCCGGCTTGTCCGGGATCTGGCGAAAAATAGCGGCAAACTCGTTAATCTGGAGATGACCGGGGAAGAAACGGAAATCGACCGAAACGTGGTGGAAGAACTTTATGAGCCCATGGTTCATATGATTCGAAATTCGGTGGACCACGGGCTGGAATCTCCCGAGGAAAGAAAAGCCACGGGCAAAAATGAAAAGGGATTGGTTCACCTTCGGGCCTTTCACAAAGGGGGAAATATCGTCATCGAAATCGAAGATGACGGCCGGGGGCTGAACAAACAGAGAATCATCGAAAAAGCCATCACCACCGGACTGATTGAATCGGAAGCCGGCATGTCGGAATCCGATATTTTCGAGCTGATTTTTCATGCCGGTTTTTCCACCGCCGCCCAGATCACGGACGTTTCCGGCAGGGGCGTCGGCATGGATGTCGTCAAAAAAGGAATTGAAAAACTGCGGGGGCGCCTGGATGTTCAATCGGTGCAGGGAAAAGGAACAACGGTCATTATCAGCCTCCCGTTGACGCTTGCCATCATTGAAGGGATGGTGGTCCGGGTGGGAAAAGAGCGCTATATTCTGCCGACCATGGCGATTTTAGAATCCTTTAAACCTAAAAAAGAAGATTATTACACGGTGAAGGGGAAAGGAGAGATGGTGATGGCGCGAGGGAAGCTGATCCCGCTTATACGGCTGGATAAGCTTTTCCGCATCGCGGGGGATTCCCGGGATCCCTGGGATGGGTTGGTGGTGGTTGTGGAAAACAAGGAAGAGCAGCGAGGTCTTTTGCTGGATGAATTGCTCGGACAGGAAGAAATTGTCATTAAAAGTCTTGGCGAGGCGCTCAAACACACCAAGGGGTTGGCCGGGGGCGCCATTCTCGGAGACGGCCGGGTCGGGCTGATTCTTGACATGGCCGGGTTGTTTGAAATTTCAGAAAAACAACCGATGGCCCGGGAAGTTTAGACGGGGCGCGACAACCAAATCGCCGAGGAGATCTTTCAAGAAACCATGCTGGCGGAGATTACGAAAGAAAGTTTATACGGGGTGTCTTTGTGAATATTATCGTAGGTGTTTCTGACATGAAGACCAGCAATGATCCGGATTCCACACTGGTGACCTATTCGCTCGGCTCGTGCATTGGGATTGCCATCTATGATCCGGTCGCCAAAGTAGGCGGTCTTCTGCATTATATGCTTCCCGAGGCTAGCCTTGACGAGGCCAAGGCAAAGAAAAATCCATTTATGTTTGCCGATTCCGGAATTCCCGTACTTTTCAAAACCGCTTACCAGCTGGGTGCGACAAAACAACGGATGCGCGTGATTGTGGTGGGGGGAGCCCAGATTCTCGATCAAAAAGGCTTTTTCAATATCGGCAAACGAAATCATATGGCCGTTCGTAAAATATTTTGGAAAAACAAGGTGATGACGGATTACGAGGAAGTTGGTGGCAATGTTAACAGAACCATTCGCCTTCATATTGCCACCGGGGAAGTGCTGTTAAAAGTTTCAGGCCAAGAGGAAAAAAAGATATGACCGCTATTCAAGAGTTGATCAAAGAAATTAAAAGCTTGAAACCGATTCCACAGATCACCAATCAAATCATGGAGATTGTGGAAGATCCCAATGCCTCCCTTTCCGATGTGGCGGACATTATTTTGTATGACCCCATTATTACGGCAAACCTTCTACGGACCGTCAATTCGGCCTATTTTGCCTTGCCCCGCCGGGTCGATTCCGTGCATGAGGCGGTTACACTTCTCGGCCTGGAGCAGATCATTGATGTGGTTCTCTTAAAAAGCGGCGCTGAAAATCTAAAAAAAGGGCAGGAGGGCTATGGGCTCAATGAAGGTGATCTTTGGCGGTATTCGGTTTCTTCGGCCCTTATTGCCCGGGAGATAGCGCAACGCAAGGGGTCGAAAAACAAACAGCTTATATTTACGGCAGCGCTTTTGAAGGATATTGGTAAAGTGATTTTGGACCGGTTTGTGGCGGGATCCTTTGAAAAAATCCAAATTCTGGTTCAGGAAAAAGGCTTCAGTTTCATGGAGGCCGAAAAGAAAGTCATCGGCGTGGACCATGCCGAACTCGGCGGACTCGTGGCCACCAACTGGAATTTCAGCGAAAAAATGGTGAACATCATTCGCAATCATCATCTGGGGGACGAAGCGGCGCGGCAGGACATGGACTGTTGCATTGTCTATTTGTCCGACATCCTTTGCATGATGATGGGCATCGGTGTCGGGTCGGATGGGCTCGCGTACCGGTTTCATGACGATGTCGTCAAATCACTGGGGTTTACGGAAAAGGAATTACTCGAAATAATAGCCAATTTCGGTGAAAATATGTCAAAGGTTGAAAATCTGATAAATTCCATATAATTACAGATGCTGATGAAGGATTTTATAGAATTCGTAACCCTATTCGGGGGAAGCTATGGCGTATAAAATGTTAGTGGTTGATGACTCACTCCCCATGCGGTCAATCATTATCCGTACCATCAAGGCCTCGGGGTTTTCAAATGCCGAATTTTTGCAGGCCGGCAACGGCAAAGAGGCGTTGAAAGTGTTGGAGAATGAATGGGTCGATCTGGTTGTTACCGATTACAACATGCCGGACATGAATGGGATGGAGCTTATTTCCGAGATGAAAGGGGATGATATCCTGAATGCCATCCCGGTTCTGGTGATTACCACAGAGGGAAGTCAGAAAAAAGTCGATGAATTTATCGAAAGGGGAGCTGCCGGCTATATCAAAAAACCATTTACGCCGGAGGCAATTCGGACCCAACTGGCCAAGATATTAGGAGAAGGGGAAGATGAAGGAAGCTTTGAAGACAGCAATGGTGACGTCGATTTCTGAAGTGCTGGAAACCATGTTCTTCATGACCATCGATCTGAACGAAACCGCCACTCCCGACATAATCCTTCAGAATACGGGGGCTTCCCCCTTTATCAGCAGGATCGGGTTTCATGGTAAGCTGAGCGGGTTTTTCCTTTTAATGGTACCGGAAAATATACTCAGGGCCATGACGGAAACTTTTATGGGGCTTGACGCCGAGGCCGTTACCGAAACCCATCTTCAGGGCACGGTTCAGGAAGCCATCAATATGATCGCGGGAAATACATTCAGCAATATGGATGACCAGGCCGTGTTTGATCTCGCTATACCGGAACTGATTGACCTCAAGACGGCAGCGGCGGCCTGCCCGGATGAAGCATCGGATACCCATTTTCTTTTGGTTGAGACGTTTGCCGGAAAGCTGGGACTGAAGGTGTGTTTTAGTGCCTGAGAAATATTTTTCCGCGTGTTTTCAGCAGAAAATTTCGTAAAGGTACATATCCCGATTATTCGGGGCAAATCCGAATAATCAGACAGATTTTCATTGGGGCTTATGGAAAAGAACATCAGAGTGCTGGTGGTGGATGACTCGGCCATCGTTCGAAAGGTCTTCACCGAAGAGCTTTCCAGGGAAAGAGGCATTGAGGTGGTCGGCACGGCGCCCGACCCTTACGTTGCAAGGGATAAAATCGTGTTGCTGAAACCCGATGTCGTAACCCTGGATATCGAAATGCCGCGGATGGATGGCATTACCTTTCTGAAAAAGCTCATGCGATACTATCCCTTGCCGGTGATTATTGTTAGCTCATTGACTTCCAGAGGGAGCCAGTTGGCCCTTGAAGCACTGTCAAGCGGTGCGCTGGAAGTGATCTCCAAGCCCTCCGCTTCCTATTCGGTGGGGGATATGAGCATCCAGCTGGCCGATAAGATTCGTGCCGTCTCCCAGGTTAAGGTTACCGCAAGAACGGGGGCGGAGAAGAAAGTGGGACCCCAGACCGGCCAAAAAATCGGTTCCCATGCCCTGGCGGAAACAACCAATAAGATTATTGCCATCGGTGCCTCCACGGGGGGGACGGAAGCATTAAAAGCGGTGCTGACCCGTTTACCTGCCACCACCCCCGGCATTCTGATTGTCCAGCACATGCCCGCCAAATTCACAACCTCCTTTGCACAGCGACTGAATGATCTTTGCGAGATGAGCGTTAAAGAGGCGCAAGACGGTGACACGGTTTCAAAAGGCTTGGCGCTGATTGCACCCGGAAATTATCATATGCTTCTAAAACGAAGCGGCGCCCGGTACTACGTAGCCGTCAAGCAAGGGCCCCTTGTCCACCATCAAAGGCCTTCCGCGGACGTATTGTTTCAATCCGTGGCGGATTACGCGGGCGCCAATGCCTTGGGGATTATTTTGACCGGCATGGGCGCCGATGGCGCGGAGGGCTTGCTGAAAATGAAGACCGCCGGCGCCAAAACCATTGCCCAGGATGAAAAAAGCTGTGTGGTGTTCGGTATGCCCAAAGAGGCGATTAAACTGGGCGCCGTGGACAAAGTGGTGCCTTTGGACGATATTGCTCAGACTGCTGTCAATATGCTTTCGAGATAGGAAACAAAGCCTCGTCAATATATGATCAAGGTCACCAAAGTTACCAGACTGCCCCCGTGGTCGGCGCACCGGGGACGGTTGTAGATAGTTCTGCATCAATGCTTTGCTTTGCGGCGGCAATGTCTGAATTCCTGTCGATGCCAACCAGAAAATCCGTCGCCTGCTGAAGTCTTCCCGCCGACCAGGCAACACCCAACGCGGAGAGTTTAGCGGTAAAATACTCAGCCACCTGGATTTTGGCATCGATATTGTTCCAATCATCAGCACTGGCACCCAGTCTGCCCTCATAGGCGGCGTTGATAATGGCAGCGATAAAGGCACCTGGACTTGTTCCGCCAGATTTTAGAACCCCCGCCCAATATACCAGTCCCTCTGCATCGGGATCTCTGTCGAAAAGGTTTTGATAAATAGCCTCGACAAAGTTCTGTCGCATCTCGTCTGTAATGGGGTCTCCGGGGTGATTGAAAACGGTATCAAAATACGCGTATGCTCCGATACCCTCACTGGAAGACGCGAAGTTTTCAGCAATGCCGGCAAGGTCCAACGTTCCGGCGTTATACAGCCCTTCCCAGTAATTCAATCCTCCAGGGTCTGCAGCTCTGCTCCAATAAGCCGCATAAATTCCCTCGATAAATTGTCGCGTGGTAATAGCGGTAATGACAGTTGTTTCCTGGAAGCTCTCCTGATACATCAAAACACCATCGTTACCATGTCCGGTTATATCCCGCGTGGTGTTGCGGAACGTATAATATGCCGTGAGCCCGGACTCTGCCCCAGTCAAGGTACTATGCATATCCGTCATAATCTCAGCAGCAGTGCGAGCCTTGTTCCAGATCCTGAAATCGGCGATTTCCTTCGTACCCAGATAGCCTCCCTCGTTACAACCAAGCAGCAACGGCATATTATCCATCACCATGTTTCCGGTCAATGTTGCGGAATTGGCGAGTTCGCCGTCCACATAGATCTTCCAGTTGTTGGCGCCACCGTTGGCGTCGTAGGTCACGGCAATATGGTTCCAGACATCATCTTGAACTAAGAAATTGCTGGTTAGATACGAGTTGGTACTGTTACCCTCAGTTTTCAGGCGGGTAGAGATAACACCGGTTGCCACATTCTCCAGACGGCATTCAAATGTTGGAAATCCTGAAGCGTGCCCTTTGGTTACCGCTATTTGATAGACGGTACTGCCGACCATCCGCCTGAACCAGAATTCGATCGTCATGGCGCTGGTAAGGTTGATATCCGGCGAGGCGGCCACCTGCATGTTGTCTCGACGCAGGGCGCTGTCTTGAACGAGGCGGAGCGCCTTTGGTGTTCCCGATTCAGCCGGGGCCGGGGCAAGACGGCGATAGTAGATATCTTGAGACGTGGATGCATCGTACCTGTTGTAGGTCGCGGCGTAATGGATCACGCCGTCATTGCCAACCGCCAGAATCGGGTAATACCAAAGCGCCAAGGTGCTCGGTTGCAGAGTGAGTACGCCCTTGAACGACGCCCCGGAATCGGCGGATGTCATATAATTGCCATTGGCAATGTGCAGCTTTGCAGAGTCGTTCGGATCCAGCAAAATAGTCGGCCACCAACCGCCATTGCTGACCTTCTGTGGAGGCTCGAATGTACTTCCTGAATCGGTGGAGCGCCAGAAATAGGTGCTGTCGTTAAGGTAAGATGTAACAATATAGACATTACTTCCGGACGCAACAATGGTCTCTAGACCGCCAGATCCATTATTGCTGGTAGGTGACGGCATCAGGGTTATGGGGTCTTCCAGTGTGAGACCTTTGTCGGTCGAACGCCGAAAGCGGGTGGTATAGGTGGAAGCCGTGTACCATTCAATATTGTTGACCTCGGTATTAACCCAGGTGACATAGACGTTGTCCCCCACGGTTGCCAAATTGGGAGAGTAATGTCCGTTCTGGATCGTGTTCCTGTAATAACCACCATTGCTTGAAGCTACGGTCACCCGCTGCGGGGGGTTGAAAGTGACGCCACCATCGTTGGATGAAACCAGGTAGAGCCGCCCTTCAGATGTGTACCAGTTAATGTCTTGGACTGCGTAGAGAATGTAGATATTTGCGCCGCTGCGGATCATATCCTCAACGTAGAATTGCCAGGGGGGCTGCCCAGCATCGGCGTGGGCGATAGTGGTTGAAGCAAAGTTAGCGCCGCCATCATTTGAATAGAAGCAGAGCACGTCCTGGGTATAGGGGGGCGCGTTGGTCGCATGGTTTGCCGCCAACGCCACAGTTACCAGACCATTGGAGGCGACCATATATATGCCAAAGTAACCACTGTACTCGTTGGAATGGATAATTTTGACGGGTTCAAAGTTGGCCCCGTTATCGGTCGAACGGAGATATTTCACGCTGGATGGCCAACCACTATGATAGACGACATGAACAGTGTCGCCATCAACGGCAAGGCCCTGCCAGCTCGAATCGAAACCGCCAGAATCTTTAAAATCGGTGGCAAGTACCTGCACCGGACTGAAGGTTTCCCCTCCATCAGTGGAACGTCTGTAGTTGAGCCGCTTTTCTCCATAGTCAGTGCGAATTGCCACCCATACAACATGCACGTTCTGCCCCGACACGACCATTTTGAATGAATCGTAATCGTACCATGCATAGGTAGCGTCGTCCGTTAGTCCGGACAGACTTTGAGTCCAGTTTGAGTATTCAGTGACGGCTCCCCATCCGGAAATTGCCGACATAAGGCAAAACACAATAGCCAGGACAAAAGACGATACGAATGGCTTCCTCATTACAACTCTCCTATTTGGTTGTTTTGTGGACTCTGTAGTCTCTACGCTGTTTTTTTCAACCGATGCTGCCAAAAATCGGGAATGTCAACCCACTTTGCCACCCCATCAGCAACTCTCGGTGAAAGTCATTTTCTCGGATCGGTTATTTTTGCTGTTCACAGTGCCCCTCCCTGAAGGGTTGGGGGTATTTCTTTTGGATGGCGGGTTATCTATTGATGGGCCAAATATCTGTGGGTGTTTTCAAGGTTCAATGAAAGATTGACTTGGACCACAATACTTGCCACAGTCTTGCCATCTTCATATCAACAAACTGGTCCGGAATGCAACTGCTATTCATTCTTATCCCGCCAGCACGGCGTTCTCCTGCCATCATCAAGTGTGACGGTTCGCTCTCCGGTGACGTGGAAAAGCTGACATGGCCGCCGACTTCGGCATGCGAATCTCGGCGGTCCCTTCATAAGATCCGGCAGTTCACCAGGCGGGAAGCTGTTACCGGTAACGTAACTGAAAATGCCGGTTTGCAACATTTTGACGCACTTCGGTTTCTTTATCCACTGTGGGTGCGAGGGCGGATCACAGCCAGTATGTTTGAAAAGTGGGGACGGGGTGGGGACAAATACGGAAAAAAGGGATTGACAGAATTAATGGTGAAAATATATAGAAAAAACGGAATGAACGTTCATACCGAAAGGAGGCTAACCGATGGCAAGGACCGAAAAGCGTGGCCGGATAATTTGCGCGGCTCTGGAGCTGATTGCGGCTAACGGCTTTCACGGCGCTCCGATGGCCATGATCGCGCAGCGGGCTGGTGTCGGGGCGGGTACCATCTACCGCTATTTCGAGAACAAGGATACACTCATTCAAGAGTCGTTCAAAGATATCGAGGAGCGGTTTTTCGCATATCTGAAAGAGGGGTACTCGGTTTACATGCCGATGCGGGAGCGGTTCATCCACCTCGGTACAAGGCTTCTGAGGTATTTCATCGCTTATCCCGTTGATTTTCGGTATCTGGAGCAGTTTCATGATTCTCCGTATGGCGTGGCATACCGTCGGGATAAGCTTTTGGGAAAATCGGCGGATACACATGTTTTCACTGATCTTTTCACCCAGGGAATAGCCCAGCAAATCATAAAGGATATCGGGTTGGTCGTACTTTTTTCCTTGACATTCGGTTCTCTGACCGCCGTGGCGCGGGATCATATTCTGGGGTTTATCGAGTTAACCGATTCGCTGATGCTTCGGACGGTCGAGGCCTGCTGGGACGCCCTGAAACGCTAGCCCATGACGCTTGCCGACAGGCGGGCAAGGATCAATTATTTTTTTTTGGCACATATAACGAATGAATGTTCATTCGTTGCCAACTTATTGGATTTCAGAGGTGAACATGAAAAGAAATAGCGGGATCAAACAGATTGCCCTTGCGGGAATTCTTGCCGGTTGTCTGGTGGTGGTCGGGTGCGGAAAGGAAACCCCGGCCAGCGGGCCACCCGCAGGCGGTTCTCCGGAAGTGGCCGTTATTCAGGTAAAGCCGGAGCGGGTTACCCTGACCACGGAATTATCGGGCCGGACCTCGGCCTACCTGATTGCCGAAGTTCGGCCCCAGGTGGGGGGCATCCTTCAGAAACGTCTTTTTACCGAGGGCTCGGACGTAAAGGCCGGGCAGGTTCTCTACCAGATCGATGCAGCCCGATACCAGGCGGCTTTTGATAGTGCCAGGGCCGCTCTCGACAAGGCCGAGGCCAATCTCATCCCCGTCCGGCAGAAGGCCGCGCGCTATAAGGAACTGGTTGGAATCAAAGCGGTGAGCGCCCAGGACTATGACGATGCGTTCGCTGCCTTCAAACAGGCCGAAGCAGAGATTGCGGTTAAAAAGGCAGCGGTTGAAACCGCCCGGATCGATCTGGCATACACTCAGGTTGCCGCGCCGATTTCCGGACGGATCGGGAAATCATCGGTTACCATCGGGGCCCTGGTCACTGCCGGCCAGAGTGCGCCACTGGCCACCATTCAGCAACTGGACCCGGTTTATGTCGATGTTACTCAGTCCAGCGTGGAGATGCTGCGCCGGAAGCGGGATCTTGCCGAAGGCCGCATAACGCCGGATAGCGCCGGACAGGCAACGGTCAAACTGTTGCTGGAGGATGGCACCGCCTATCCTTTGACGGGCTCTCTGAAATTCTCCGATGCCACGGTTGAGCAGAGTACCGGATCGGTCACGTTGCGAACGGTTTTTCCCAACCCGAAGCAACTGCTTCTGCCTGGAATGTATGTGCGAACCATACTGGAGGAGGGGGTGGTCGCCGAGGCGATTCTGGTGCCCCAGCAAGGGGTCACCCGGGACCCTTCCGGAAAGGCTGTTGCGATGGTGGTCGGGGCGGACGATAAGGTGGAGTCCCGCCCCGTGCAGGTTTCTCGTGCCATCGGAGATAAGTGGCTGGTCAGTGAAGGGCTGAATCCGGGGGATCGACTGATTGTGGAAGGGTTGCAAAAGGCGCGTCCGGGAACACTGGTTCGGGTGGTGACGTTGGGGCCGGAATCCGCAGCCGCATCGATTCCAAATCAACCGGCCCAGGCCAGGAATTAACGCCTCGGATATATCGGACATAAAGGAGAGATTGCATGGCTCGGTTTTTTATTCAACGCCCGATTTTTGCCTGGGTGATTGCCATTATCATCATGCTGGCCGGTTTGCTTGCGATCAAGACGCTGCCTGTCTCGCAGTATCCGCCGATCGCGCCGCCGCAGATCTCGATCAATGCCACTTATCCGGGGGCATCGGCGAGGACCGTGCAGGATACCGTCACCCAGATCATCGAGCAGAAGATGAACGGGATCGACAGCCTGATTTATATGTCCTCCAGCAGCGACTCGGCCGGGGCCGTTGCCATCAATCTGACCTTCAAGGCCGGCACCGATCCGAATATGGCTCAGGTGCAGGTGCAGAACAAGTTGCAGCTGGCAACGCCGCTTCTGCCGCAAGTGGTGCAGCGACAGGGAATTTCGGTTGTCAAATCGACTAAAAATTTCCTGATGATTATCGGGCTGGTTTCGGAGGACGGCTCGATGAGCCGTTTCGACTTAGACGATTATTCGGTATCCAATGTCCAAGACATCATCAGCCGGGTCGAAGGGGTGGGGGAACTGCAGATGTTCGGTTCCCAGCACGCCATGCGAATTTGGCTGAACCCGGACAATCTGCACAACTTCAAATTAACTCCCAGCGACGTCGTCGCTGCCGTTCAGGCCCAGAACGCGCAAGTGTCGGCCGGTCAATTCGGCGGCACCCCCGCGGCGAAGGGGCAGCAACTGAACGCCACTATCACAGCTCGCACCCTTTTGCAGACCTCGGAGCAGTTTGACGCCATCCTCCTGCGCACCAATAGTGACGGTTCCACGGTAAGGTTGCGGGATGTAGCCGTCTGCAAAATCGGTACTGAAAATTATGACGTCCAGGCGCGCTATAAGGGAAAACCGATCGGCGCCATGGCGATTCGACTTGCTTCTGGCGCCAACGCTCTCGATACAGCCAATCGGGTCAAGGCGAAGATGGCGGCGCTATCGCAATACTTCCCAACCGGCATGAAGGTGGTCTACCCCTACGACACGACCCCCTATGTCAAGATTTCCATTGAAGAGGTGGTAAAAACCCTGATCGAGGCCGTCCTCCTGGTCTTCATCATCATTTTTCTCTTCCTGCAAAATATTCGGGCAACGCTCATTCCCACCATTGCGGTACCGGTCGTGCTCCTCGGGACCTTCGGGGTGCTTTCCGCCGCCGGGTTTTCCATCAACACGCTGACCATGTTCGCCATGGTCATTGCCATCGGGTTGCTGGTGGACGACGCCATCGTTGTGGTGGAGAATGTCGAGCGGATCATGTCCGAGGAGGGGCTTTCCCCACGAGAGGCCACCATCAAGTCCATGGGGCAGATCACCGGCGCCCTCTGGGGGATTGCCCTAGTGCTGGCGGCGGTTTTCGTGCCGATGGCATTTTTCGGGGGCTCCACCGGTGTGATCTACCGCCAGTTCTCCATTACGATCGTCTCATCAATGATTCTCTCGGTGCTGGTCGCCATGATTCTGACGCCGGCACTTTGCGCGACGCTGCTAAAACCGGTGGTCAAAGGGCATTCTCCGGGCGAAACCGGCTGGTTCAAGGGGTTTTTTCGCTGGTTCAACAAATGGTTCAACCGGGGGTCACAAACGTATCAGTCGATTGTCGGCCGGACACTCGGAAAGCCCTTGCGCTTCCTGGTTCTTTATGGCGCCATCGTTTCGGTGATGGTACTGCTTTTCCTGCGGCTTCCCACCGCCTTTCTTCCCGATGAGGATCAGGGCTTCATCGTTTGTCAGATTCAGCTTCCGGCCGGGGCAACCCTGGAGCGAACCCTGAAGGTTGTCGAACAGGTCGAAGGGCATTTTCTGGAGAGGGAAAAGGCGGTGGACGCCATGATCGCGGTGGCTGGCTTCAGTTTTGCCGGCCGGGGGCAGAACATGGGCTTGGCATTTATCAAACTCAAGGATTGGAAGCTTCGCCAATCCCCGGATCTACGGGCGCCGGCCGTTGCGGCCCGGGCCATGGGAGCCTTCTCGAAGATACGGGATGGTCTTGTATTCGCCTTTTCACCACCGGCGGTGGTAGAGCTGGGGCAGGCCAACGGGTTTGATTTCATGCTCCAAGATCGGGGCGGTCTGGGGCATGACAAGCTGATGGCGGCTCGCAATCAGCTTCTCGGCATGGCCGCCAAAAACTCGAAACTCATCGCCGTTCGGCCCAACGGTCAGGATGACAGCCCCCAGTTCAACCTCGATATCGACGATGTTCGGGCCGGCGCCCAGGGGGTCTCCCTGGCGGATATCAACACCGTCCTCGCCATCGCCTGGGGAGGAACGTATGTCAACGATTTTATCGAAAACGGCCGGGTCAAGAAGGTCTATCTTCAAGCGGACGCGCGGTACCGCATGCTGCCGGAGGATATTGGCGCATGGCATATCCGGAACATGAACGGTGAGATGGTACCGTTTTCCGCCCTTGCCACCACTCATTGGCGGTATGGCTCGCCGCGGCTGGAGCGATACAACGGTATTCCGTCCATGGAGATTATGGGGCAGGCCGCACCGGGCGTGAGCACCGGGGAGGCAATGGCCGAGGTGGAGAGGATGGCAGCTCAGTTGCCGCCGGGAATCGGCTACGAGTGGACCGGGCTCTCCTACGAGGAGCGGCAGGCCGGTGCCCAGGCACCGGCGCTCTACGCCATCTCGCTGCTGGTGGTCTTTCTCTGTGTGGCGGCTTTATACGAAAGCTGGACGATTCCCTTTGTCAATATGCTGATGTTGCCGCTGGGGATCGTGGGTGCCGTGACGGCGGTGACGTTGCGGGTGCTGCCCAACGATGTGTACCTCCAGATTGGACTTTTAACCACCATGGGACTTTCGACAAAGAACGCCATTTTGATCATTCAGTTCATCAAGGATCGAATGGAGCATGGACTGGGCCTGACGGAGGCAACACTGGCCGCCGTTAAAATTCGTCTTCGCCCCGTCATCATGACCTCTCTGGCGTTCTTTTTCGGCACGTTGCCGCTGGCGCTTACCAAAGGCGCCGGCGCCGGCGCTCAGAACGCCATCGGTACCGCCGTCACCGGGGGGCTTCTTTCGGCCACCTTTATCGATTTGATTTTTATTCCGTTTTTCTTTGTGCTGATCTCCCGCTTATTCGGGAAAAAACACAAACCGGCTTCTTCCCCGCTACCTGAAGCTGCCGGCAATGTTTCCGGAGGTGAACTGATATGACCCCTATAAACCGAATAATGACAACCCTGTGCCTTGTTCCGGGAGTTCTCTTCCTTATAGCCGGTTGTTCGACCCTGGCGCCAAAATATAGCCAGCCGGCCACGCCCGTTCCCGCCACTTGGCCAAGCGGCCCGGCCTACCCGGTGGCATCCATCGACTCGGCGTCGGAACCGGTTGCGAATCGTTCCTGGCAGTCGTTTTTTGCCGATTGGCGGCTGCAACAGCTGATAATACTCGCTTTGGAGAACAACCGTGACCTGCGGGTCACGGCTCTCAATATCGAGCGGTCACGAGCGCTCTATCAAATCAAACGCTCGGATCTGTTACCGAAGGTGGATGGCTCCGCCGCCGCCAACTTCGAGCGGATTTCTGAAAGTTTTTCCGGGACGGGGCGGGCATCGACGGCTGAACAATACAGCGTCGGCCTCGGTAACAGCTCCTTTGAGCTGGACTTCTTTGGCCGGGTGCGCAGCCTGAAGGACCAGGCACTGGAGCAGTATCTTGCCACCGAACATGCGCTGGGCAGCACCCGGATCAGTTTGGTTGCCGAGGTCGCCCGGAACTACCTGACGCTTGCCGCGGACCGTGAAAGACTTAAGCTTGCCCGAGAAACGCTCTCAAGCCGGCAATATTCGCTCGTACTTGTTCAAGGTCGCTTCGATGCCGGTGTTACAACGGCTCTCGATTTATACCAGGCCCAAACTACCGTGGATTCGGCACGGGCGGATATTGCCGGTTACCTCAGTCAAATCGCCCAGGATGAAAACGCGTTATCCCTGGTTCTCGGCGCGGCGGCGCCGACGGGACTACTCCCCGATGGACTGGCGGAAACAATTTCTCCTATCGGGGAGATCCCCGTTGGATTGCCTTCGGATGTTTTGCGGCATCGGCCCGATATTCTTCAGGCAGAAAGCCTGCTCAAAGCAGCCAATGCCAATATCGGCGCCGCCCGGGCGGCCTTTTTCCCGCGAATTACGATGGTTTCAGGCGTCGGCACCGCCAGTGACAGCCTGCTGGACCTCTTTCAATCCGGAACCACGATATGGAACTTTACGCCGAAAATCCAACTGCCGATTTTTGATGCCGGCAGCAATCAGGCCAATTTGAAAGTGGCGCAAGCCGATCGGGACATTGCCATCGCCCAGTACGAAAAGGCCATTCAGGTCGCCTTTCGGGAAGTGGCCGATGCTCTGGCCCAGCGGGGAACCATTGACGATCAGCTGGCGGCGCGGGAATCTCTTGCGGATGCCTCGGCCAAGAGCTACTTTCTGTCCGAGGCACGGTATGAAAAGGGAGTCGATAGCTTTCTGACGGTGCTGGACTCGCAACGGTCCCTCTACAGCGCCCGGCAGACCCTTATTACAACTCGGCTTTCCAGACTCATCAATCAGGTGACGCTCTATAAGGTGACAGGTGGCGGTGTATAATTCCAATACGGGGTCGGGTGCTACCCCTCCAGGCAGGTTCGCAATGCGGCGAGAAATGGTTCCATTTGCGCCCGGTGTTCCTCCGGAATCATCAGACAGGTGAGGGCATGGTTGGTCGCAAACTCCCGGGTGTTTAAGAGCGGGCGGGCGGTTTCATAGGCGCGGCTATTTTCCGCCGCAGCCAGGAAACCGGCTAAGTCCGTGAGATTTCCGTAAAGGCCCCCCTGGTCGAGATGCTCGATTACCTGCATGAAAACAGTGTTTACCGTCAGAATAAAATCGGTGACTTCAGCGAAACCGCTTGAACCGCATTTTTCCCTGGAAAGCAGGCAGCGGCATCCAAAGGGCCGAATCGGGTAAATTCGACATGCTTCCTCCGAGAGAAATGGGCATCGTCCCCACGACGGATCATTTTCCTCCTCGGGAATTTCCTCTCCGCTCATGCACTGCATCGCCAGCCGGTTCGTGGTAATACGCGGCTGAAATCGTATCCTTTGATCCGGTGTTTCCAATTGGTGAATCAAGGTTTGTTCCCCGTTTTCCTTCAAATGCGTGATAATGGGGTATGCCTCAAGCGTTGTCAGGGTTACATTGCAGGTACAGCAATCCGCACAGTATTTTTCGCAAGCCGTTTCGAGTGTGGCCACAACTTTTTCATATATTTCGTAAATCCGGCTTAGCGCCCTTAACTTTTTTTCTATTGACAGCATTTGCATTCTCCCGATTAACGGTGGTGGGCCAGGTATTATGGCCTTGATCATGATTTCGGCCACACCAGGGTATTTTTGGAACCCCGGCAAGAACTCGCTACCGCTCAAACAGCTTGCCGGGGTTCCAAAAACACCCTGGCGTGACCTGCCCGTCACTGGGGTTGGGCCGAATCGATGATCAAGACCGGTTTTATGATCTTGACATCTTCTCCGGCAGCCAATAACTATTTTCGGGCAGGAGATGGTGGCGTTATACCATGTTTGCCCGCATTCGCAACGTTGCAGCCGGCGAAAGCCAAACGTGGTTACCCTGTTTAACCCTTTTTTCAGTATAGTTGCCGGAGGTTGGTATGGATAGTTCGGTTTATTTCATTGATTTGCGTGCCAGTTACAAGGAAAATTTTATTGAAAAACTGGGGCGGCTCATGGAAACTGCAGGCATGTCCAGCGTTATCACACCTCGGGATCTGGTGGCGGTGAAGCTTCATTTCGGAGAACCGGGTGGCACTGCCTTTGTTCGACCCGTTTTGGTTCGAAAGATTGTTCAGGTCATCAAGGAAAAGCAGGGAATTCCCTTCCTGACGGATGCCAACACCCTTTATATCGGCAAACGGAGTCATGCTCCGGAGCATCTGGTGGCCGCCATCCAAAACGGTTTCCCCTACGCTGTTGTCGAAGCGCCTCTCGTTATTGCGGACGGACTTCGGGGGCAGAGTGAAACCGCTGAAACCGTGGGCGGAAAGCATTTTCAAACCGTTTATATCGGTGCTGAAATTGCCAATGCCGACACCCTGATTTCCGTGGCGCATTTTAAAGGCCACGATCTGAGCGGATTTGGCGGCGCGCTGAAAAATATCGGCATGGGATGTGCGAGCCGGCGGGGAAAACTGGCGCAGCATGCCACGGTTGCCCCCAAAATTAAGAAAAAAAAATGCATTGGGTGTGGCGAGTGTGTTGTGCATTGCGCCGTTTCCGCCATCACGCTCATCGAAGGAAAGGCGCAAATCAATTCAAAGACATGCGTGGGGTGTGGTCAGTGCATTGTGGTTTGTCCTCATGAAGCCCCGGTGGTTCAATGGAATTCGTCCATGCTGATTTTTCAGGAAAAAATGGTCGAGTATGCGGCAGGTGTTTTAAGGAAGAAAAAAAACAAGGTTCTGTGTCTCAATTTTCTGACCGATATTTCACCGGCATGTGATTGCGTTCCGCTGAGTGATGCGCCCATTGTTAAAAATATCGGCGTGCTGGCAAGCCTGGATCCGGTGGCGCTGGATCAGGCATCCGCGGATCTGGTCAATCGTGAACCGGCATTGGCTGGTACCTGTCTGGAAACAAACTGTCTGGCAGGGGCCGATAAATTCAGGGGGCTGTATCCGGAAATCGACTGGCAAATTCAGCTGGATTACGCGGAACGCATGGGGCTGGGAACACGCGCCTACCGGCTGGAAAAAATATAGGGGCTTTAAAGGTTCCCCTACCGTTTACAAGAGGCAGACCGACTCGGTTTTAAAAACCGAGTCGGTCTTTCGAGATAGCCATAAACGATATTTCTAAAGAAATTCAAATTCGTCAGGACTTACTATACCCTTAATATCTCACCGCTCACCCCCTGAGTGGCAACCGAGAGTGTGGGAAAGCAACGGGTCAGCGCCGGACTGACCGCCTGGTAGGCTTTTTCCGGCGTGTTGTTCGTTTCACTTAAATGCGCCAGCACCACATGCTGCAACCGATCGTGTTGAAGTTCCTGCAATAGATCATGGGTATCCTCGTTGGCTAAATGACCCACCCGGCTCTTTATCCGTTGCTTCAGCGGCCAGGGATACGGTCCTTGCGTCAGCATTTCAGGGTCATGATTTGCTTCCAGAACCAGAAGGGCGCATTCTTTCAGATGTTCTTTGACAAGCGCGGTGACAACTCCCAGATCCGTGGCGATACCGATTTTGATTCCTCCCTGTTCAAGCGTGAACCCGACCGGATCGGCGGCGTCGTGAGAGATCGGAAAGGGATAGATGCTCAGGGTGTTAATCATAAAAGGCGTGCTGCAGTTAAACGGTTTAACGGTATTTACTTTCCCCAACCGATAGGCCGCTTTCTGGGTATCGGCGTTCATATATACCGGTAATCCGTATTTACGGGAAAGAACCCCGACCCCATGAATATGGTCGGCATGCTCATGAGATACGATTAACGCATCGAGATTCTCAGGGCAAAGCCCCCGGGATTTGAGCCGACGCTCGATTTCCACTCCCGAAAGCCCGGCATCGATCAGAACCGAGGTGGCGCCGTTTGAGATATAAATGGCGTTGCCCCGGCTTCCACTGGCAAGCATGCAAACGGAAAAGGTGTGTTCTGAATCCGTCGAATGGGGGGGGATGCGGTCAGGCTTCATAGAGATTCCGGAAGTAAGAAGGTGTTGGTATTGTGACCGGCAAGGCAGTGGCCTTTTCTTGAAATGGGGTCGCTAACGTCCGGAGTGCCCGAACCCGCCGTCGCTTCGGGCCGTTTCGTTGAGCTTCGTTACTACCCGAACCGTGGCCTGGCAGCAAGGCGCGATAATCATCTGTGCAATTCGATCCCCCCTGCAAATCGTATAGGGAACCGTGCCGAGATTAATCAGCCCGATTTTCACTTCCCCCCGATAGTCCGAATCGATGGTTCCGGGTGAGTTTATAATCCCCATTCCGTGCGTCACCGCTAAACCGCTGCGCGGCCGGATCTGTGCCTCAAAACCAGGGGGAAGCGCCATCGCAAAGCCGGTCGGGATCAGGGTAATGCGGCCGGGTTCGCAAACAACGGGTGCGTCTACCGCCGCGCAAATATCCATACCTGCAGCCTGGGGACTCATATACCGGGGAAGCGGGATATCATCGTCCGAATCCGGTCGAAGCCGTAAAAATTCAACTGTCGGCGCAGGGGGCGAAGCGAATCCGCACGCGGGAATTGCCATTTGATTGCTGCCTTCCATTAAAATCTCAGCAGAGATTGAAGATTCGATTCAAGATCCGGGGCATCCGTCAGCGGCCCAAGCAGCGCCAATGACAGTTGGTCCGATTGAAACAAATCGGAGGCCAGTTGGAGGATATCTTCGCGTGAAACGGCATCTATTTCATTCACCACTTCCTGAAGCGAGATGAAGCGGCCGAAATGAACCTCGTTCTGAGCCAGTCGGCCCATTTGGTTTTCAACGCTTTCAGCGGCCAGTAAAAGCCCGCCTTTGGTGTACTCCTTGGCGTCCCGAAGCTCATCGCCGGTTACCGGCTCCGATTTCATCCGTCTCATTTCTTTCATGATAAGATCGATGGTTTCCACTGCGCGGCCGGGGTCAACTCCCGCATAGGCTCCCACCATGCCGCTATCCACCTGGGAGGAGGCAAAGGAGTAAACCGAATAGGCCAATCCGCGAATCTCCCGAATCTCCTGAAACAGTCTTGAGCTCATATTGCCGCCGAGAATCGTATTCATCAGCGAGCAGGCGTACCGCCTCGGATCGGTGACAGAAAGGCCCTGGGTGGCAAGTCCGATATGAACCTGCTCCAAATCGCGGGACAACAGGCGAATGTCCCGCTGCCCCTTGGGCGGCATCCGTTCAGGAAGAGGGGGGGCGGGAGATACCACTTCAAAGGCCGGAGCGATGAGATCGACAAACGCATCGTGAACGAGATTCCCGGCGGCGGAAATGACAATCCGTTCCGGCAGATAGGCGCGTTGGAAAAAATCTTTTATGGCAAACGAATTAAACCGCAGGAGGTTTTCCCGGGTTCCCAGCACCGATTGCCCGAGGGGATGATTTCCCCAATAGGCTTTTCCCAGAAGCACATGGATATAATCATCCGGATCATCTTCCACCATCCCGAGTTCCTGAAGGATGACGGGCCTCTCCCTTTCCACTTCGATTTCATCAAAAAGGGAGTTTAAAAAAATATCGCAGAGAATATCCGCCATGGTCCTTAAGTGGGTGTCCATCACGCGGCCATGGAAACAGGTGTTTTCCATGGCCGTAAACGCGTTGGACTGCCCGCCGATGGCGTCGAACTCCTTTGCGATCTGAAATGCCGTCCGCTGATGGGTCCCTTTAAAGATCATGTGCTCGATCATATGGGAGAGACCGTTTTCCGCGCTGGTTTCATCCCGTGCGCCGGCATCGACCCATATCCCCATCGACACACTGTGGACATGTGGCATTTTTTTTGTCAGGATACGAATCCCGTTATCGAGATTCGTTTTGCCGACTTCATCCCGCATTTTCTTCTTCCAGAACCGCTTTGTGGCTTAACCGGATTTTCCCATCCCGGGAGATTTCGAGCACCTTGACCCGAAGGGTCTGACCTTCTTTCACCACGTCACTGACTTTATTGACGCGGCTGGTGGAAAGCTGGGAGATGTGCACCAGGCCGTCCGTTCCGGGCAATATTTGAACAAAGGCGCCGAAATCGGTAATCTTGACCACGGTGCCCTCATAAATGGTTCCGATTTCCGGTTCCGCGGTAATTCCACCGATAATTCGCATCGCGGTTTCACTGTCTTCCTGGGAATTGGCTGCGATTTTTACAACCCCATCGTCGGTGATTTCAATTTTGGTATTCGATTCACTCTGAATCGATCGAATCATTTTTCCGCCCGGGCCGATGATGTCTCGAATCTTATCCGGGTTGATTTTCATGGTGACGATTTTGGGGGCATAGGGAGACAGGGTTTCCCGCGGCGTTTCGATAGCGCTCATCATCCTGTCGAGAATATGCAGGCGACCGAGCCTCGCCTGCTCCAGGGCCTTGCCCATGATGTCTTTCGGCAATTCGAGGATCTTGATGTCCATCTGAAGGGCGGTGATCCCGTCCCGGGTTCCGGCGACTTTAAAATCCATATCTCCGGTGTGATCCTCGTCTCCCAGAATATCGGTAAGGATCGCTACCCGGTCGCCGTCTTTGACGAGTCCCATGGCAATTCCCGATACCGGCGCTTTGATCGGTACGCCGCCATCCATCAGGGCCATGGTCGCCGCGCATACCGTGCCCATTGAGGAAGACCCGTTTGATTCCAGTACCTCGGAGACAAGGCGAATGGTATAATCAAAGTTTTCTTTATCCGGCAACACCCTTTCTATGGCGCGGGTAGCAAGTCCCCCATGACCGATGTCTCTCCGGCTGGGGCCACCCATGCGCTTCACCTCTCCTACGGAAAAGGGAGGGAAATTGTAGTGGAGCATAAATTGCCGGGATTCATCCCCGCTAAGCGTTTCCACCCGCTGCTCATCCAGGCTCGATCCGAGGGTCATGACACCGAGCACCTGGGTTTCCCCTCTCGTAAAGAGCGCCGAGCCGTGGGGTCTCGGGAGGAGTCCGACCTGGCAGGTAATGGGCCTGACCTCATCGAACTCCCGACCATCTATCCGCCGGCCCTCTTTTAGGACCATCTCCCGGGAGATATTTTTGACCAGATCACTGAAAAGTTCGGATACCTCGGCTTTCCGGTCCGCATATTCCGGTCCCAGAGCGTTAAATACTTCTGACTTGACGGCTCGGACGGCTACTTGGCGGTCCAGCTTCACGGGAACACCCAAAGCCGCAATGATTCGATCCGTGGCGGTTGATTTGAGCTGGGCGGCCAGCGCCTCATCCTTTTTCGGGGGGATAATTTGAAACTTGGGACGGCCAACCGCTTCCCGTAGCTGGGTCTGAATGTCGATGATCGGTTTCAGCGCATCATGGGCCGCAAAAATGGCCTCCATCATATCGGTTTCACTGACGACGTTACCGCCGCCCTCCACCATCACGACGCCGGTCTTCGAGCCCGCCACAAAAATGTTGATGTCACTCTGCTCCATCTGCGGGATGGTCGGATTGATGACAAACTGGCCGTCAATGCGCCCCACCCGTACCGAAGCTATCGGGCCGGCAAAGGGGATATCCGATATTTCAAGCGCCGCCGAAGCACCGATCATGGCCAGCATGTCCGGATCATTTTCCTGGTCCATGGAAAGCACGGTGGCAATGACCTGGGTTTCGTTCCGGAATCCTTTCGGAAACAGTGGCCGAATGGGCCTGTCGATCAATCGGGCGGTCAGCGTTTCCTTTTCGCTGGGTCTGCCGATTTCGCGTCTGAAATAGTTGCCGGGGATTCGCCCGGCGGCGTAAATTTTCTCCTGATATTCAACGGTGAGCGGCAAAAAGTCGACGCTCCTTTCCTCCGGCGAGGCCACGACCGTCACCAGAACCATGGTTTCACCGTACTGAACCAGAACTGCTCCCGAGGCCTGCTTGGCCAATGTGCCGGTCTGGATGCTGAGGGTTTTGTCCCCCACGAGTGTTTTTACGATCATTTCCATTTGCTGTTTATCTCCCAATAAAAACTATTCCCTCATGAGTCCCCGTGCATCCAAGCCCTATGCTGAGCTGACCGGCTATCATCGAACTTCTGATTATCGTTATGCCGCATAATGGCGGCTAAGAAAAAACGCCGATGCATTTCACCGCCAAAAGCATGCAGTCCAAATGAACGCTTATCATCCGGCTTTGGTGGAGAGTCCTGCCGTCAAGCAATAAAACGTCCAGACGCACCTGACCCATCAGGTTCACCCGGTTCCATATGCGTTATGGTAATGCGAAAAGAGCCCTTCGGGATCTTGTCGCATCCCGCACTTATCTTCTTAACCCAAGCGCCTCTATGATTTGCCGATACCGCTGAACATCCTTGTTTTTAACGTAGTTCAGGAGTCTGCGACGTCTACCGACCAACATCAGTAACCCTCTGCGGGAATGATGATCCTTTTTGTGCGTCTTTAAGTGATCCGTGAGATAGGTGATCCGATACGTCAATAGCCCAACTTGAACCTCTGGAGAGCCGGTATCGGAATCGTGAAGCTTATATTGCTCGATCAATGCTTTTTTCTCTTCCGCTGTGTATGCCACGTTCTGTTTGCCTCCTCAATTAAAATATTAAATTAACTTAAACCGTTATCCGTCGCGTGGTTGAGACTTCCGTCGCGCAGGACGTGAAACTTACAGGTGCCGCTTTTTAGGCGAGGCGGTTAGCCGGTAACCGTGGAAACACACACCCGTATTTAAAATCATCCCCCTCCGCCATCAATACTGCAAGCAGATGGTGATGCGTGTCAACAATTTTGAGAAAATCTTTAGGGCAAGACCCCTTTTCCAGGCGAAGATCCTGTTTTGTCAGCGGCCGGCCCTGCAGTATGTGTTCCGAAAGCCCCGGGTCGGCAATATACAGGGGAATATGGCGCAATGCCTCCCCCATGGGGATGATGCGCTCCCAGATATTTCCGGAAGTTACAAGATCATCCACCGCATCGAGGCCAATGGCTTCGGAAATGGTAAACCCGCAACTTTCAATCCGCCGCAACGCCTTTAAATGGCCCCCGCACCCGAGGGCTCGGCCGATATCCGCACAAAGGGTTCGAATATAGGTTCCGGCCGAGCAGGTAACCGAAAAAAAAACCTCCGGCAGGGCCATTTTAATGTCTTCGATGACTGAAATATGGATCGGCCGCGGTGGTTTTTGGACCGCATGCCCCGATCTGGCCAGCTTATAAAGCGGTGTCCCCTGGTGTTTGAGCGCTGAAAAGACCGGCGGCGCTTGCAGCAAATCACCTGTAAACCGCGCCATCGCGGCCAACACGACCGATTCCGAAAGGTTTTCCGTGTCTCCGGTGCCCGTTACCCGGCCGGTGGGGTCCTGGGTGTCTGTCTCAATTCCCAGGCAAAGGGTGGCTTGGTAGGTTTTCCCGCCGCTTAAGAAAAACCGGGCCAGCTTTGTCGCACGGTTTATACAGCAGACCATGACACCGGTGGCAAACGGATCGAGGGTACCTGTATGTCCGGTTTTCATGCCCCCAAGCGATCGCTTCAACCTGGCAACCACATGGGCCGAGGTAACGCCCGCCGGTTTATCGATTACCAAAACCCCATCTACTGCCGGATGTGCAATAATCCCGATCCTCCTATCCGCTTATCCCCCCGGTTTTCTCCGGATTTATTTCCCCCCCGGTGTCCCCCGGCAAGCTGGAACAGTTCACACACATCTCCTTCCTTGGGGTGGAATTGATCTATGTTGGAGGCCAGTCCAAAGATTTTGGCTTTGAGATCACTCAAAGAGCACTCGATGCTGAATCCCGCCGCGGAAAAATGCCCGCCTCCGCCAAAGGCTCCCGCAATCGTCCCCACGTCTACCGCTCCGTTGGATCGAAGACTGACATGAAAGGAGGGCCTTCTATTTTGAACGTCATGACTGTCGGACTGTTCTTGAATTAAAACCGCCACCTGAACATTTTCGATACTGCGGGCATAGGTGATCAATCCGTCCGCGTCACAGGGATAGGTCCCGCTTGATTTCAGCATTTCCTGGGTCACCGTCATGAGCGAGAGTTTTCCGTTTTCGGAAATCTCGATGGAGTCAAGGGCCAGATTGATCAGCTTGAGGCGCCCCAGTGAATAGGTGCCATAAACGTATTGGGAGATGAGATACGGATCAACGCCCAGCCCCACCATCTCCTCGCAAATCATAAACGCGGACCGGTTGGTGTTCTGGAAACGAAAAGAACCGGTGTCCGTCAAAATTCCCGTGTAAATGCTCGCTGCAATCGCCTTATTAAAGGGAACCCCCATCGCTTTTATTAATTGGTAGACAATTTCAGCGGTCGCGCACGCCGATGGATCGATAAGCTGCAAATCACCAAACCGCGTATTGGTGGGGTGATGATCGACATTGATGACCATGGGGATTCGGCGTACCGCATCGGCCGCCGTGCCGATTCGTCGCAAATTGCCGCAGTCGAGAATGAGGGCGGTATCGTAGGGGGTCGGTACCTCCAGCCGGTGGCTGATTTTTTCGATACCGATGAGATACCGGTACACAGCCGGAATCGTCTCCTCTGTGTAGATGGTTGTTTTCTTATTTAACGCGCCCAGCGCAAGCCCCATGGCGATAAGGGATCCGATCGCATCCCCATCGGGATTGGTGTGTGTCGTAATGAGCACATGACGACTATTCTTCAGTTGGTGTATTATCTGATCCATATTTTGCTTGTAAGGTCTTTAAAATACCCTCAATATGAGCGCCATAATCAATGGACTCGTCAAAAAAGAATTTAATGTCCGGCATGTATCTCAAGCCTAACCGGCCGGCAAGCACCCGCTTGATAAACGGCCGGGCTTTCTGAAACCCTTCGGTGGCTTCTTTCCTGGCCGTTTCGCCACTGGGCGCGCTAAAATAGATCCGGGCCGATTTCAGGTCCGGCGCCATTTTAACCCCGGTAATAACGGCCATTTCCAGCCTCGGATCGCTGATCTCTTTTTTCAGGATCTCGGATACGGCGCGTTGTATTTGCATGGATACCCGATCGGACCGCATGAAAGGCTTCATAAATTCATAATCTCCATGTCGATATGGATCACTTCGGCCAACCCCATTGCTTCGACCAAATTAAAGATTTTGTCGATTATTGAATTGATGAATATCCGATCGTTTCCCACCACCGCCACGCCTATTTCCGCACGTTGATGAACATCATTGGCTCCGACTTCGGCGACGGAAGCGTTAAACCGACTTCGGATCTGACCGGTAATCGATTTTACGATTTTTCGCTTCTCTTTCAGGGAGTGACATTCCTGCAGCCGGAGGGTCACCCTGCCCAGCCCGATAACCATCGTTTTGTCTGCCCCCGTGCGCCTCTCTGGTAACACAACCCTAATTGCTTTCCGGCCTTGATCATCGTTTCGGCCAATTTCCCACGGCAGGGAGGCCGCGCCAGGGTGTTTTTGGAAGAGCGGCAGGCTGTCTGAGCGATAGCGAGTTCCTGCCGGTCTGGAAAAAATATCCTGGCGTGGCCGGTACGATGAT
>JAZDPP010000055.1:0-49887 GCA_043797445.1 Pseudomonadota bacterium | reverse complement strand
GTGATGTTCAGAACCGCGCTGAGCGGATTTCCGTTTGAGGATATCGAAAAAGATCGGATGGTGGAAATCATTCGACGTGCCAGCAAACTGTACTTATCTGAAATATTGGGCTTTTGCATTATGGGAAATCATTTTCACATTCTGGTCCGGATGATTCCCGACACCCAATTTTCAGACAGCCAAATTCCCTATTACCGGAACAAGTGGGCAAGCCTTTCCGAGTTTCTGAAAGAAATAAAGCAAAGCTTTACGCGCGATTACAATAAAAGACACCATCGCCGGGGAACCCTCTGGGGAGAACGGTTTAAAAGCTGCATCGTTGAAAACGGCGAAACCTTGATCAACTGCCTGGCCTATATCGACCTCAATCCGATTCGCGCCGGGATTGTGACCCGGCCGGAAGCGTACCGATGGAATTCCCTCGGCTATCATCTTCAACAAGATAATAAGGATGGGTTTCTTTCTCTTGATTTCGGACTGATCGAGTTCGGAGTGATGGACGAAAAGGAGCGTTTAAGACGTTATCGCCGGCATGTGTACGAGGCTGGGGCAATCCCCCGGCCGGATAATAGTGCTGCGGGCGTGATCGATGGAGAAACGATCAAAGAAGAGCGCGCAAATGATTTCAACGTGGATAGAATACGCCGGTTTCAATACCGGTTACGCTATTTCACGGACTCGGGCATCATCGGCACCAAGGCATTCGTCGCCGAAAACTACCAGCGTTTCAAACATCTTTTCCAATCCAAACGCGAGAAAAAACCGAAACCGGTCACGGGAATCGACGGACTGTATTCCTTAAAGCGGCTTTCGAATGCCATTTAATCGTGCGGAAGCAAAATTTTATATTCGCTGGCTCTCTCAAGGACCCGATTACAATACGTAAACGCTTTTTGGTTGCACGACTGGCATCCGGTTTCCGGTGGTAAAACTGCTCGATTATGCGCAGCGGTGGGAGGAGCTTGAGAACCATTCGAATCTGTTTGCCGTTGCCGTGATGGCTCATCTGAAAACAAACGAGACGCAAAAAAAATATAACGCAGCGAAAAGCCTGGAAGCTGCGATTGATCAAGACCCTGTATGAGAAAGGCTTCCCCCGGAAGGACATTTTGAATCTTTTCCGGTTCATCGACTGGATGATGAAACTGCCCGACGATCTGGAAAAGGTTTTCTGGGAAGAAATGAAACAATACTAGGAGGATAGACATATGCCTTATGTCACGCGCATGGGTATTTCAATCTCAACCTGCAGGAATCGAAGGAATAGCCATTCAGCCTTCATAACCCGGCGGAAGGTCGGAAGCTTCTAATTGCGAGGTTGCCTCCGCAACGATTTTCTTCGGAAACATTTTCAATTCCTTGGGATCGAAGGGGTAAGTCGGCAAATACTGGAGGATCAGTCTGCATAAAGCCTGGGCCTGGGCCTGGTCTCTTTTTTTTTTGATCGGTTCCCGGTCTTGCTGTCGGCCCAGCCAGAGCTTATGCAATGCAAAAGCACGGGGATCCGGCGCTATCATGCCGGCCGGAAAGCCATCCTCTCCAATCACGGTGCTCGTGAATTTGGGGGAAGATACCAACCAATCCAGATTTTTAATTTCCACTGCTTCCAGATCCCCATCTTCGCCCATCCGTCTGACCTCCTTTGCTCGGATGGATCGGGGCTCGGGTTTTACAAGGTCCACCATATATCCGGTATGATTGACAGCCCGAAAACTTTTCCGGCCAATGGGATCGAAGGTTTTATCAGCTTTTCGCAAGATGCCAATCAGACCGGATGTATCCACCGGGTCTGTTGACAACAAACGCAGGCGAGTACGAACATCCCACAGAATATCCATATCCCGGGTAGATGTCAGGCCGCTTTCGAAAAACACACCGGCAGAAGCTTCGTAGGCATACAATGCGTTGGTCCCAATGACCGTCAGGTTGCGGCCCATGAGTTTGTGTTGCTCCAACAGTCTCAGGATGGCGGTAACCAGTTTGGGAGTCCGCGCGATTTTGACGGCCTTGCATAACCGCGCCTGCTCTCGTAGTTTTTGCCGGAGTTCGTTTAACTTGTTATCGAGATTTTTCTTATTCTCATGAAACCGGTTATAAATCGCCTCGGTTTCCGAAGATCGCGGGCCAAGGCTTTGACCATAACCGTATCGATCCCGGGACCGAAACAGATATTCTCTGTCTTTGGCTTTTTTCCAATGCATGCCGCCGCGATAAGCGCGGCTTTTATCAAATGTATCTGTATAGGCTTCATGCAATTGAGCCGTGTTGATGAATATACGGCGCTGCTCATTCGACATTTCGTATAATTGCATACGGTCTTCCATCCATCAGAATAGGAATAGAAACGAAGGAAAACGAGAAGGTAATAACCGTAACATACCAAAAAGCGATATGTTTTCCTTCAAAATAAGTTTTCTTTCTTTTGAAGGAAAACGCAACTAATGTCAAGCTCGCATTCTGCGATCAGAAGGCGACTTCCACCTTTTTGTTACAGGAAAAGACAAATAGGGGACAAATAGAAGATGGAAAGGGACAGGCAAATAATACTTGCCATCAGATAATAATTTCGCCATTTAATTCACCATGCTATTCTATTTTCTATAAATTTGGATACTTATGCCAAGGTTCTCACGCCTTCTAATCCCTGATCAACGAACGGTTTACCATGTCATGTCCGGGACCGCCCTATATGGATTCCCATTTCAGGATACCGATAAAGACCGCATAGTTGATATGATCAAAAGGTTCAGCTTGCTGTATTTTGTCGAGGTGTTGGGCTTTTGCATTATGGAAACCATTTTCACATTCTGGTCCGAATGATCCCGGATCACCATTTTACCGATTTCGAATTTTGGGGACCATTATAATTACAACAAACGCCATCACCGCCGAGGTACCCTCTGGAGCGAGCGGTTTAAAAGCTGTATTGTTGAAAACGGCGAAATGTTCTGTCACAAAAAGCGGGGATAATCCCGCCTGATGATCTAAAAGATTTTCTACAGCGAATCGACAACGGTAGTATTGCTAAACGCTATCCGGAAGATCTTCGACGGCTTTCTAAAGAGTTCGATCAGGCGGCAGCGAAGAGAATCCTGTCCAATACCAGGAAAATAATAAAATGGCTCAAGCAATACCTGAAATCAGAAATGTGATTAGGACGATATATTTTTAAACTCAGGAAGATTGGGGTCCCTGTTGAACGAGTGTATTTGTTTGGGTCAAGGGTATCCCATAAGGCATCAAATGATAGCGATGTGGATTTAGCTGTCGTATCACCCATGTTTGAAAAGATGAGCTTGTTGGACAGGGCTGGATTTTTAGGAAAAGCAGCGTGGGACATTCCCTATCCGCTTGATGTTCTGGGGTTTGCGCCATCTCAATTAAAAAAAGCTACGCCTGGGTCACTTTTAGACCATATCATAAAAAATGGGCTTGAGATCAGATAGCCGCAAAGGGTCCCGCACCGCCCTGACGAAAATAGGAAAATAGCAGTCACACAGCTCCAGCATTATTCCACTGCTCCTCACAAGTGGCAATCAAACGGCTCTCACTGAGGGTTATTGCCATCAGCTCCGATAGCGCGCGGCTAAAGGAGGCGGATCGTTCTCCTCCAAACATATGCGCCAATTCATGGAGATAAGTGCTGAGCGCGTTCCCAAAATTATTTGAATACAACAAAGACTCTTTCAAAGCGATATACGGTAATCGATAACGTATAGAAAGCCCCCGGAAACTCGGTACACAATCGTTTATTGGAATGCATTCGGTCATACCCTGCCATGCGGATCTTTCGCTTTGAATGACCTTACATGGCAACGGTTCGATTTGCCTAAGCAACTTCGGAAGCAGCAAAGAAACGAGTCTCTCGAGAATCTGGATGCGCTGCACCTCCAATCCACGCGGGAAACGAGTGATGCTGAATCCATCATGTTGCTCACACGCCTCTTCCAGTGTCGGATAACCTATGGCAAGGAAAGCCTCCTGAACTAACCGAAAACGTCTCTCAGAGCTTTTCGCCCAGTCGAGAGCTTGCCTCCGGCGGTTGTAATGAAAAAGGTCGCTCCGCTTGACTTGTCGAGCGACCAACAAATCCGGGTATTGATCTCTCCATACGCATTTATGATGGTGCGATACGGCAATATTTCTTGTTAATGCGGCGATTATGGAATGCCAGGAATCAAAGTCATACTTCTTTCTCGGACGATCGTACCAACGGCTCTTTACTACTCGAAGCACTGTAGCCGAGGCCTCCGGAGATAACCTGGAGGCGATTTGACCGATTACCCGCACCACGTCCATACGAAAAAATGAGTTTCGTTCGCGATCATTGAACCGGAAATGGTGCAGACAGAAGATCAGAGGATATTGAAATGAACCGAGCGCCTGGTAGCCAGCGAAAATGATTCCCGGGCCGGGGTCATCATAGGTGCACGGGTAGTTGATCGGCTTGCTTTCAGTCGATCGGAAGTAAACAGCCGCCCCGGGCGACTCCCAAATTTTCTCGCCGAAAAGAGGATTGTCCGGATAGTAAAAGCTAAGGAGCACGGTGTTGAGCAAAGCTCCGTCGGTAAATGGTGAAATGCACATCACGGTGTCAGGTAACGGATCTTTACGCCTCCAAATGTTGTATGCCAGCGATTTCAAGTCACACCCGTCTATCTTCAGCTCAGTGGTTGTAACCGCCAACGCCCAGTCACGAGAACGGATCTCAACCTCCCAACCGTGATCCCTGATGGCGCATAACGAGGCAACCTTGAATCCTTCTCCGAAGTAGCCGGCGTAACTCCCGTCCCCCTCACGCTTGGTGGACGCGCCGATAGGAATTAACCAATCGTAACTAAAGCCCACATCAGTGGCGGTCAAAAACAACGCATCACCTTCTATCTTATACCTAAAGCGATAGCCCCATTCGCTTTTCGGCACAGCATCATAAAAATTCTGAATGAAGTCACGGAGTACTTTAAATTTCGACCAACACACCGGATAGCCATAAATCAAGTTCACAGGGGCCAATTCCGGATCCGCTTCAGGATTACCAACCAAAATTCCATGAGATTTTAACATTTCGGCCATAGGGATCATAGAAACCAAGGATCTTTATTCCCGCAATTGCACCAATCCAGGGATCAGATCGAAATGTTTATCCTTTGAAAAAATTTTATACCCATGCTGAAATGCAACCGCAGCAATCCAAATATCATTTGTAGGAATGGGGGTGCCCGCTACCTTAAGGCTATTCAATATTGAAGCATAAAAATCAGCGCTCCCCTCATCAATGGAGTGAACGACGACTCGTGGAGAATCCAGAAAAAAATTGAGATCTTCCCTGTTTTTGGTTTCACGCGCGCCGCCTTTAAAACCTGAAAAAAGTTCACCAATGCTTATGGCCGAAAAACCAATCGAATCAATTTTTCTCAACATATTGACAACACCGGCATCACCTTTCATGGCCAATGAATATATATTGGTGTCGATCAGCACTTTTTTCATTTCCATAGCTCCTGATCAATTTGGCGCTCCTTATCTATTTTTGTATATATTTCTTTGAATTCATCGTTGCTCCATCTGCCAAATAGACCATCTAAGTCATCATATTCACGCGAGTATTTATTTTCTTTTTTTAGGCCAAGGCTTTCCTTGATAATTTCAAGCGTCAGCTGATTAATGCTTTTGCCCTGAGCTGCTGCAGTTAATTTGAGCTTTTCAGCAACCTCCGGTTCAACACCTCTAATTGTAACAGCCTTCATAAAAACCTCCTAATGTTAATTTACGATTACATATTGCTATCACTATATGGCATTAGACGCGTACCGTCAAAGAGGAAATAGAAATAGAGTCAGAAAATAGGGACCTGCCCTGCAGCATTGGGTCGGACCAAGCTGGATTCCCATTTGTCGCGGGTTTAAGTTAGAAACAAGGTTGTTTTATGGTCTTAAACCGATGTTTTTGGCACCAAAGAGAGGCGGTTAAGGAATCTCAGGTCCCAACCATGAATATGTTGAACGGGAGGTCTGGCCCTACCCACCCAACGCCTGGATTAACGAGAGCGAAACCAAAACCGGATAGGAATTCAATTTCACCAAATATTTCTACGAGTTCAAGCCCATGCGCACGCGGGTGGAAATCAGGGCGGACATCCTGGCCCTGGAACAAAGCTCCCTGGAGCTGGAAAAAGCAGTGCTGGAGGATTGACCATGGATGAGGACAGCCAGGATATTATTATTTACAACACCGCTGACGGCAAAGCCTCCGTTTCCCTTTATGCCAAAGACGGCATGGTATGGATGAATCAGAATCAACTGGCAAAGCTTTTTGACACCTCCGTGCCCAACATCAGCATACACGCCTCCAACATCCTGAAAGATAAGGAACTTGACGAAAAATCAGTTGTTAAGGATTATTTAACAACTGCCACCGACGGCAAAGATTATCACGTCACGTTCTACTCCCTGGAGATGGTGCTGGCCGTCGGTTTCCGGGTCCGGAGCAAAAGGGGCACTCAGTTCCGGATCTGGGCCAATCATCACCTGAAGGAGTTTATGGTCAAGGGGTTTGTCATGGATGACGAGCGCCTGAAGAATCCGGACGGCAGGCCCGACTATTTTGATGAACTGCTGGAGCGCATCCGGGAGATCCGGGCGTCTGAAAAACGTTTTTACCAGAAGGTCCGGGATCTGTTTGCCTTGAGCAGCGATTACGACAAAACCGACAAGGCCACCCAGATGTTTTTGCCGAAACCCAGAATAAACTGCTCTATGCCGTAACTCGGCAAACGGCAGCGGAAATCATACTGGCAAGGGCCGATGCCGAAAAGCCCAACATGGCTCTGACATCCTGGAAAGGCCATGTGGTACGAAAACAGGATATCTTTATCGCTAAAAAATTTTCTTACCGAGGATGAAATCGATACCCTGAACCGTCTGGTCGTTATCTTTCTGGAAACCGCTGAATTGAGGGCCAAAAACCGGTTCCATATCCCCTCTATTCTTTGGATGATGATTTTTTTACAGCTGAGGAACTGGAGACAACCGAAATCAGAGAGCACACCGTTATCGTTATTGGAAAAATTTCATCATATCAAAGTTGACTTTAAAAATTCTCGTACTAAAATGTATCCATGGTTGCAAATAGCCTTTATATACAACGTAGGCTCATGGCCGCAACGGCAGAGCATCTCGACCATCCTGAAATTACCCTGCTGGTCGGGCCGCGCCAGTCGGGAAAGACAACCATTCTCAAGCGACTCGAAACCGGGCTTCGCGCCAAGGGGCGAAAAACCCTCTGGCTTAATCTGGATTTTGAGGATGATTTCCGCCATGTTTCTTCCCAGGGTGCGCTTCTGCAGAAGATTCATCTGGAGTTGGGCAAAAGCAGCGGCGTGGTTTTCATTGATGAGATTCAGCGTAAGGAAAATGCCGGCCTGTTCCTGAAGGGGCTCTACGATCAGGGTCTCCCCTGGAAATTTGTCGTCTCCGGTTCAGGGAGTATCGAATTAAAAGAAAAGATCAGCGAGTCGCTGGCCGGGAGAAAGCGGATGTTTGAACTTTCGACTGTCGGCTTTGGCGAGTTCGCTGATTTCAAAACCGGGTATCGTTATACGGACAGGCTGAGGGAGTTTTTCCTTACCGAACCCGCAAGAACCGATCAGCTTTTTCGGGAATACATCATGTACGGCGGTTACCCGCGGGTTGTCCTGGCGGACACCCATAAGGAAAAACTGGCCACCATCAATGAGATTTACCGGAGCTATCTGGAAAAGGACATTGTCTATCTGCTGCGGGTCGAAAAGAGCGATAGTTTCAGCAACCTGGTGAAAATAATGGCAAGTCAGTCCGGAAAGATGGTCAACTATTCCGAATTGTCCGCTACCTTGGGGCTCTCCCTGGCTACGGTCAAGAATTATGTTTGGTATCTGGAAAAAACCTTCATCGTCCGGAAAGTAACGCCCTGGTTCACCAACATCCGAAAAGAGATAACCAAAGCGCCGGTCTACTATTTTCACGATATCGGTCTGCGAAATTTTGCGTCGGGCGGCTTCGGCGCTGTAACGGATAGTGGAGCCGGTTTTGCCTTTCAGACGGTGATCCACGCCATGCTGAAGGAGCGTTTTCCGCTGGCCGATACGACAATCCACTACTGGCGCACCAAAGACAAAGCCGAAGTCGACTTTGTCATCCGAAGCGGCGATGTGTTGATCCCCCTTGAGGTCAAATATCGCGACATGAAAAAGTTCGAGATCGGACGTTCATTCCGCGGGTTTCTTGAGGGGTATCATCCCACGCATGGTTATGTCGTCAACAAGAGCTTTAATAGTGAGGCCCCGGTGAGCAAAACCAAGGTGAGGTGTCTGCCCTATTGGGAGCTGCTATTCGAGGATGCCATCCCTCGCCCGGGCTTTACAATCGAAGTCTTAAACTCATAAGATGTCGTGTACTTTACGCCCCGCGCGTCCCAAAAGGCAATAAAAGGAGCCCCAACATCGGCGAAATGACCTTTGTGTTCGATTTCGAATGCCGATCTTATCGGCTTTCATAGGCCAGGTTGAGGAACTCAACGGGATGCAGGACCTCGTACGGCGTTGTCTGGTTGAACTGCAACCGGCAGCTCAAACAGTCCGTGATCAGCCTGTCGGGGGCGATCTTTTTGATTTTACCGAATCAATAGGTACTCGCCGAGATCGTGTGTGCTTTCAGCGACCTTGATACGCCGCAGGGGATCGATGGTGGAAAAATAGCCGTCGTCCTTCATGAGTTTCCCATAGGCGGGTGAACTTTTCGTTTTAACATCGGGGTTTTTAGCATGATATTTCGGTTTTATTCTCCGAAATTTCATGTTACCTTTCTCCTATGATTCGTCGCGATGCTCATGTCCGAAAGCTTTTCTCAACAGGACGCCAAACAGCCGGCGCTGTGAATTTTGCGTGTTCGCTTGCTTGGTAAGGAGATAGAACAAGATGGCAACCATTGACGAAAAAGACTTATTGACGATGCTTTCTCCAGATGTGGATATCAGAAGGGTGGAGCCAGATATATATTCAGTTCTCCCGGACATCGAAATCGGCAATACTTACGACACACATTTTGGAAATATTTATGACCGGGTAGCATGCAATCCCATATACAACCGCCTCCTTTGGGGCTATTCGGTCGCCATATTGGCTTTTATCGCCGCTGACGCCTTGAGGTCATCCAAGAAAGGGAATGTGCTGGATCTTGGATGTGGCTCCCTTGCCTTTAGCGCAAAGACGTATGTTCAATATTCTGAGCGTCCAGTTGTTTTAGTGGATCAATCGCTAAAAATGTTGAAAATCGCCAAGTTCAGATTGATAAAAATAAATGGTACTGTCCCAGACAACATGGTTTTCCTGCACGCCGATGCGCTCAGCCTGCCATTTCATGAAAATAGCTTCCATACAATAATTTCTGAAAATCTGTTGCATTGTCTCGATGATACAAAGAACTTGTTGAAAGGATTAAAGAATATCTTGTCGGAAGACGGCCACATATATTTTACGACTCTGGTTAAAGGCAACCGACTGGCTGACAGATACCTTGAGGCTTTAGCAAACGCGGGGAAACTGGTTTCCAGAGATATGGCAGACCATCAAGTAATTTTTGAGCAACTTGGAATGCCCATAAAATACGAGGTCAATGGCAACATGGCATCTATTTACTATGGGAATAGGGGGTGTACGTCGGTTTAGAATTGGATTATTTGATTTTTTCAGGAATTTTGCTAAGGGAGGGTTGATATTACGGTTGCATTGAGAGGAACGGTTGGCATCGGTGGTTCCATTTTCCCGTATAAAAGAAAAGGGGGGTAATATGAAAATTCTCGGAATATCAGGAAGTTCAAGAAAAGAAGAAACGTCCGGAGTTTATAAGCTGGTGAAAACCGTTCTTGAAAACACCGGGATTGAATATGAGCTTATTTCTCTGAGAGGAAAGAAGATAGGCGGGTGTATCGCCTGTCTGGGCTGTGCAAAAGATAATATATGCAAAGTCAGTGATGATATGTCGGATTTTCGTGATAAAATTGTCAGTGCCGATGCTTACGTTATCGGCGCTCCGAATTATTATTCAACATTGAATGCCATCACCCATGCATTTATTGAGCGATGGTTTCAGTTCCGGCATCAGGAAGGGAATACACTCTGGGGAAAACTGGGCGTTGCCGTCGGAGTCGGCGGCATGGACGGCATGCTACCGGCAAATGACATAGAAAAGTTTTATTTGTACAATTTCATCGATACGGTTGCAAAAGTATGCGGGCAGGGTGCCGCATCCTGTTATTCCTGCGGATATGGTGAAACCTGTGGGGTGGGGGTCCCGCAAATGCTATACGGGAAAAATGTCAAAATTACACCCGAAATCATTCCCGATGTAAGCAAGCAACCGGAAGTTATGACAAAAGCGGCGGATGCGGGAAGACTTCTGGGAAAACGGTTGAAAGACGGGCATGATCGCAAAGTGGTTGCACTGAATATGCAACAGAAAATGATGGATATGCTGAAGCGTTCAGTTTAGTACCTAAGATGGGCATTACTCAAATATCACGCCGTCATCGCTCCACCGGAAGGTCTCACCGTTCACCACGATTTTTTCCTTGGCGAGCCAAAGGGCTAAGTCGTCCGGATCTTCTTTCTTTTTATCGGCTTTGTTTTTTCCCGCCGCGGGGCCTGTCCCCACTTTTTTTTCAGAGGGTTTTGGCTGGGTACCGGCGGTGCTGGCAAATAGGTATTTGGAATACTTTATTATTTTAGACAATTGTTCTTCTTCTGGCATACTCTTGGGGGTAAAAAACATTTCAATATCGTAGGCGTCTCGATTGGTTTTATCCACTAAGAGCTTTTCGCGCACCAGGGCGATGGTGATTTGCGCGGTGCGCTTTTTCTTGATGAATTTGCTGATTGAGAAAACATCTTTAAAGGTCAGTACCGTTATTTCCGGATAGTGGGGCATGGGAGCCATATCGGCGGGTTCAAAGCGATGCTCCCCGGATTCATTCGTAAGGCGCAACGTTATCGCCAAATTTTCCGCCATCCAGCGGGTCGGCAAAAAGAGGGTCAGGTTGTCCCCCTTGAACATGTTGAGGGGGTTTAAACGGGACTTGTTCTCGGTGAGCAAAAGCACGTGGTCGAATTCCGGTTCTATCCTTTTTAAAATGTCGCGGTTGCGGATCTGGCCGTATAGCCACAGCACATCGTAATTTTTCACTTTGTCATTTTCGAGCACGGTATCCATGATCCGGTTGAAGATATCGGACCGGGCGTTGAGCAGCAACGCCGGGCCGACAGTCCGTATCATATCCGGATCATCAATGAATGCGGTATGTCCATTGTCCAAATTGCGCAGAATCAGCTGGCTGGCGGTGTTCGTATCCCCCAGGCGCGCATACTGAAGGGCGACAAACAGGATATTGGCCCAATCGGCATCATCCGAATTGGCCAGAATCACTTCCAGCTCGCTTTTCAGCTTATCCGGCGCAGCCTGTTTTGCGATCAACATGGTTTTGCACATGGCGGTAGAGGCCGCATAGGGATCCTTTCTAAAGATGCCCTGATCAATTATCCCAAACTGATTGAAGCAACGCAGCGCCTCCTCTTTGTTTCCGGTTTCCAGGGCCGCTTGCCCCCGGTAATACCAGTAGGGCGGAAATTTCTGAAAGTTGTTTTCAATCCGCTCCAATTTGCGATAGCGCAATTCAATGTCGGGTTCTTTTAGAATGGCGGTATAATCGCTCAGCTGTTTTTCATCCAATCGCCATTCGTCCGGGAAATTGTAACGCCGCATCAACTCCCAGGAGTGTTTGAGCAGCTTCTTGTAAAAATTATTGAGTCCCTGCAGGGTGCCGGCTTCAATTTTCCATAGCTTTTCCTCGCGCTCTTTCTTGTAATCCTCCATTTGAGAGCGGTAATTGAAATAAAAGGAGCCGACGTTCAGCACGGCATTTAAAACGGTTGTATAGGGGTTGATGACGATGTCGGTCTCAAAAATGCGCGACCGAACTCTTTTTTTTAGCTCGTTTTGGACATTTTTCTCATAATTTAACAAGAGGAAGGCGCGGTCTTTATCCTGAATTTTCGAACTGGTGAGCAGATCCATGAGCTCCTGCAGCAAGGTGATGATATCGGCGTCGGGAATTTTGCTCAAATTCAGGTTGTTGATGATGGAGTTGTACTCCTGATCGAGAACCACCTTGTCATTATAGGTGATGATATGGGTCAGGGAGACTGCAATTTGATTTAAGGATTGCAATACCTGAAGTTGGGTTTGGACCGGATCCTTTTCCGGGTCCTTATTGTCCTGAGCCCGAATTTCCACGGGGATTACAATTCCCGCCAAATAGATGATAATCAGAAGAATAACAGATCGTAAATGCATAATGAATTTTCTTTGAAGGTTCGCCATACACATTCGGGTGATGGTGAAATGGTGAGGTGATAAGAACTTGTTTTTCTGGGATGGGAATATAGGGGAAAGCATGCTGGTGTGTCAAGGTTTAAAGCCGCACCCCACGGGGTAATCGCATGTAAGCCCGGCACGAAACGAGAAAGATACCGGTCAAGCCTTGAATGGTGAATGCACAATTAACATTGTTGGCAATAGCTGATAACGGGAAGGTTCCCCCGGAAGCTCGCCAAAACCAATTGTCAAAGCGCACGGGTTCGAGTAGATTGGGGCGTCAACAACCATCACAACCATTAAAAACGGAGGCGTTATGAGAACAACGATGCTATCGCTGGTGGTATGCTTGTTTATTTTCTTTGCCGTTCCGCTCGTGTCCAGGGGAGCCGCGCAACTGTTCGAAAAAGACCTCATCCGAACTTCCGGTGGGGACCTGGAAATCACCTTTATCGGACACGGTACCCTGATGTTTGCCTTTTCGGGGAAAATCATCCATGTCGACCCGTGGTCAAAGCTGGCGGATTATTCGACCCTGCCGAAGGCGGATATCATCCTCATCACCCATGAGCATCCGGATCATCTCGATCTTTCGGTACTGCCCGCTATCAGAACGGAAAAAACGGAGCTCATTACGACGAAAACCTGCGCTGAAAAGATCCTTGGGGCCATCGTGATGAATAACCGGGATGTCAAATCCGTTCAGGGGCTCACCATCGAAGCGGTTCCAGCTTACAACATCGTGCACATGAGGAGTGAAGGCAATCCTTTCCATCCCAAAGGCAATGGGAACGGATACTTGATAACCTTCGGCAACACGAAGGTGTACGTCGCCGGAGACTCCGAGAATATTCCCGAAATGAAACAGCTGAAGGGGATCGATATCGCCTTTTTGCCCATGAATCTGCCCTATACGATGACTCCTGAGATGGCGGCTGATGCTGCCCGCGGGTTTCAGCCTAAAATCCTGTATCCCTATCATTTCGGGGAAACGGATGTCCCCAAACTCCAGGCGCTGCTGAAGGATGAGAAGGGGATTGAAATAAGACTTCGAAAAATGAACTGAGTGACGCGGCCTTGATCATCGTACCGGCCACGCCAGGATATTTTTTCCAGACCGGCAGGAACTCGCTAACGCACAAACAGCCTGCCGCTCTTCCAATTAATTTTTAATTTCCTGTTGACACGGAAAATATCCCTGTGTAAATAAAAAGAAGACCAGTTGGTATATTTTTTTGGTGGAATTTTTATGGTGACAAAAGGCCTACAGACAAAACAAAAGATCGTTCACAAAGCACTACATCTGTTTTCGGTAAAAGGGTATTATAACACGTCGATCCATGATATTCTGGAGGCCACCGGTTTAACCAAGGGAGGGCTATACGGGCATTTCAAAAGTAAGGAAGATATCTGGCACGCCGCATATGATGAGGCCGTTACCATTTGGAAAGGTATTGTATTTGAAGGATTGAAAGAAATAGACGACCCCCTGGAAAGAATCAAAAAAGCATTGGACAATGATTTGCGAAAGTATCTGGGGGGGGATGTTTTCGAAGGTGGTTGTTTTTTTTTGAACATGCTTGTTGAACTCTCGGGTCAATCCGCTACCCTGAGCAATTGCATTCTGAAAGGCATTATCGGTTTCTCGAATGTGATTGCCCGGTGGCTCAAGGAAGCGCACGAGAAAACCCTGCTGAAACCCGGACTCAATTTCGATGAAATTTCAAAGTTTATCGTGGTGTCCATTAATGGATGCGCCGCATTATATATTTCAATCCGTGATCCCGAAATTTGGAAACTCACGTTAACACAGCTCGGTTACTATATTGACGGGCTAAAAAAATAAGTCAGGGGATATTTTGGGGGAATTGCCACATTTTAAAATATACCGACCGGTCTTGTTATTATAATAAATTTTTAGGTGGAGGGGGTGGCCATGGCTGGATCACCGAGCAGGCAAACACCGTGTCAGAACGTGTTGCCCCGCACGAAAAAATCGGATTGGATTGAGCATTGTAAAGACGCGTTGACGGAAAAATACGAAGCAACGGTGATTGCGGATTACAGGAAATTCTGCAGGAGAGAACGGGATATTTTGTGGATAAAACACAGAAATATGAGAAGATTATTTGACGAAATTGAAAAAACATAAGATTTAAGATACCTTGGCGTGACCGGAACTATGATCAAGGTCTGAGAACATCACCCACCAAAAAGGAGAATCTTTATGGAAATTAATCCGGATTTTATTTCACCTTGCGGTCTTTACTGCGGCGTTTGCGCCATTTATTTAGCCCATCGGGATAAAAATCAGAAGCTTAAGGAGAGGTTAGCGGGGCTGTACAAGGGGGGCGTTTCCGGAAAGGGTACGCTTCCCAACAGTGAAAATCTTTCAGCGGAAGATATTCATTGCAGCGGGTGCTTGTCGGATGATCTCTTTATGCATTGCAAGCAGTGTGAGATTCGCAATTGCACAAAAGAGAAAGGATACACCGGATGTCATCAATGCGACGAATTCCCCTGCCGGTTTATAGAAAATTTTTCCATGACGGTGGGGAAAAAGGTGATGTTACGGGCTATTCCGTATTGGAAAAAATTCGGCACCGAAAAATGGATTCAAGATGAAGAGGCCCGCTATGTTTGCCCCGAATGCGGCAATAAGGTTTTCCGGGGCGTTGTAAAATGTAATCAATGTAAAACGAAATTGGATCTGGACTAACGCCCATTTTATTTCGTGTGTCAGCGCTTTCGAATGCAATTCAATTTGACAAGATCGGCTTTGAAGTTATACCTGTAACTTTTTTAAACACCAGCGGGTTGGGCGACAGGGGGAGAGGCTTCCAACCCCGTCAAAGAAGGAGCGCTACCATGGCATGCGATTTAAAGAACAGACATTTCCTGAAATTGATTGATTTTACCCCGCAGGAAATTATTAGCCTGCTGGATTTTTCCCTGGAGTTGAAACGCGAGAAACGCTCGGGGACGGAGCAGCAGCGGTTGAAGCGAAAAAACATCGTTCTGATCTTCGAAAAAGCCTCCACCCGTACCCGGTGCGCCTTTGAAGTCGCCTGCTACGACCAGGGCGCCCAGGTCACGTTTCTCGGACCGACCGGAACTCAGATCGGCAGCAAGGAATCCATTAAAGATACCGCCCGGGTCCTGGGCCGGATGTATGACGGCATCGAATACCGGGGATTTGGCCAGGAGCGGGTCGAATCGCTGGCAAAATATGCCGGGGTTCCGGTCTGGAACGGGCTGACCGATGAATCCCATCCGACCCAGGTGCTGGCGGATTTGTTGACGATAAAAGAACATACCGATAAGCCGCTGCATGAGGTGCGCTTTGCCTATCTGGGAGACGCTCGCAACAACGTGGCAAACTCCCTTCTGGTGGGAGCCGCAATGATGGGAATGGACTTTCGGGCCGTTGCTCCCAAAAACGTTCAGCCGGAAAAGCGGCTGGTGAGTTCGGTTCGTAAAATCGCAAAAAAGACCGGGGCGCGGATTACCGTTACGGATGACCTTGCCGCCGGGGTGAAGGAATGTGATTTTTTGTACACGGATGTATGGGTTTCCATGGGTGAGCCCGAAGAGGTTTGGCAGGAGCGGGTTGAACTGCTCAAAGCCTATCAGATAAATACCGATACGCTGGAAAAAACCGGCAATCCGGATGTTAAGTTTCTTCATTGCCTGCCCGCCTTTCATAATCGGGAAACCACCGTGGGCGAGACGATCTACCGGAAATTCGGGCTTCCCGCCATGGAAGTGACGGAAGAGGTCTTTGAATCGAAAGCCTCCATTGTCTGGGATCAGGCCGAAAACCGGCTGCATACCATCAAGGCGGTCATGGTGGCGACCCTGTGCGGCGAATGACAGCGGGGTGACCTTGCGCGGATTTTTGCCGGCAACCGAAGGGATGAAAAGCAGGGGATAGTATTCGCATGGGAACCAAACCGACCTTATTGATTGCGTTTGGCGGTAATGCCCTCATTAAAAAAGGGCAATCGGGAACCGCCGAGGAGCAACTGGAAAATCTGAAATTGCCCATGCGGCAGGTGGCGCTCCTCTCCCGCGAATACAATCTCGTCCTGACGCACGGTAACGGTCCCCAGGTCGGAAACCTGCTCCTTCAGCAGGAGTCTTGCAGCCGCGTGCCTCGGATGCCGCTGGATATTATCGGCGCCATGACCCAGGGGCAGATCGGCTATATGATCGAATCGAGCCTCGACACGGCCTTCATGGAAGAGGGGATTGAAGATAAATACTTTGTGACGCTGATCACCTATATCGTGGTGGATGAAAATGATCCTGAATTAACAAATCCCTCCAAGCCGATCGGACCGACGTACACCCGGGAAGAAGCCGGAAATCTACCTTATACGCTGAAGGAGACCGACAAGGGACTCCGCCGCGTCGTGCCTTCGCCCCGGCCGGTGACCATCGTGGAGCGCCGGGAGATCAAAAAACTCCTGCACGAGGGCTTTATCGTGATTTGCTGCGGCGGGGGCGGCATTCCGGTGGTGCGAAAAGGGGCCCGGTTTGTCGGCGTGGAAGCGGTGATCGACAAGGATCTGGCGTCTTTTGTTCTGGCCCGGGAGATTCAAGCCGATATCTTCTTAATTGCAACCGATGTGCCCGGCGCAGTCATTCACCGGGGAACTCGGGAGGAAAAGGTGCTGGGAAAAATTTCCACGGAAGAGATGCGGGCCTGCGTCGCGGCCGGACATTTTCCTGCCGGCTCCATGGGGCCGAAAGTGGAAGCGCTTCTCCGTTTTGCCGATGCCACGGGCAAGCGGGGTATCATCTGCGATCTGGCCGATATTACCAGGGCGGTTGCCAGTGAGGCCGGAACGGAAGTCGTGGCCAAAAGTTAGTCAGGGGATGGGATCGAATGGCGAGGCAAAAGATACTGATACTGGGGGCGGCGGGCAGGGACTTTCACAACTTCAATACCCTCTATCGCAATAATAAGGATGCCCGCGTCGTGGGATTTACGGCCGCACAGATTCCCGATATCGAGGGCCGAAATTACCCGGGCGCCCTGGCGGGGCCGCAGTATCCCGAAGGGATTCCCATTTACCCGGAAGTGGAATTGCCGCGGCTCATCAAAGATCTCAAGGTCGATGCCTGCGTTTTTTCTTACAGTGACGTTTCAAACCAGTATGTCATGAATTTAAGTTCCATCGTCACCGCCGCCGGCGCTGATTTTGCGCTCCCGGGACCGCGGAAAACCCAGATCAAAAGTACAAAACCCGTTATTTCCGTCGGCGCGGTCCGGACCGGCTGCGGCAAAAGCCAGACGGCCCGCCGGATCATCGAACTTCTGATGGCCAGGGGGCTGAAGGTCGTCGCTATCCGTCATCCCATGCCCTATGGGGATTTGGCCGCGCAGAAAGTCCAGCGGTTTTCCAGCCTCGCCGATATCGATCGGAACAAATGCACCGTTGAAGAGATGGAGGAGTATGAACCTCACGTGGTTCGGGGAAATGTAATCTACGCCGGGGTCGATTACGCGGAGATTCTTCGCGCCGCGGAGAGTGATCCCCTGGGATGTGACGTAATTGTCTGGGACGGCGGCAATAATGACTTTCCCTTCGTAAAATCCGATCTTCACATAACGGTGGTCGATCCGCACCGGGCCGGTCATGAGTGCACGTACTTCCCCGGAACCGCATCCCTGCGGATGGCGGACGTGGTGGTCATCAACAAAATGGACAGCGCCGATGCCGCCGGAATCGAAACCGTGCGGCACAATATTGCGAATCTGAACCCCGCGGCCGTTGTGATCGACGCCGCATCCCCCCTTGAAATGGCGAATCCGGGCCTCGTGAAGGGAAAACAGGTCCTGGTGGTGGAAGATGGCCCGACGCTCACCCATGGGGGAATGAGAATCGGCGCTGGCACGGTGGCGGCGCAAAAATTCGGCGCCGCCGGTTTTGTCGACCCGAGGCCCTTTGTCGTGGGACGTCTTGCTGAAACCTTTCAAATTTATCCCGGTATCGGGAGTGTGCTGCCGGCCATGGGATATGGGCCGGCGCAACTAAAGGACCTTGAAACCACCATCAACCGGACCGCTTGTGATGCGGTGGTGATCGGCACTCCCATCGATTTGAATCGCATTATCCGGATCAACAAACCCAGCACCCGGGTCTTCTACAGCCTTCAAGAAATCGGAAAACCCGATCTGACCATGGTGCTGGCGGATTTTTTAAAAACGCATTGCCCGGCTTGAGGGGATATTGCGGCCGATAGGGATTAGAGAGGGCGGTAACCGGAAATACATGAGAGCTTTTTTTTATGGCCACTGAAACACCCGCTGCGACCCATCAGATTCATTTCCGGCAATCTCCGGAGGAGGCGTCTTTGACCATTCACTTCAGCGGTTCCTGGACGCTGGCGAGCGGAATACCGCCGGTGGATGAGATAAAAGGGCAGCTCTCGGCATCTCCCGGGACAAGCCGCGTCGGTTTCGATACGAAGGCGCTCACCGCCTGGGACAGCGTGTTCATAGCCTTCGTTAAAAAGGTTTTGGCGTTGCTGGAAGCCCATCAAATCAGTATCGAAAAAGAGGGGCTGCCGGCTGGCGTGCAGCAGCTCCTATCCCTTTCCGCGGCCGTGCCGGAGATAAAGGAGTCGGTTTCGGCCGGTCCCCCCCCCTCCCTTTTTACCCGAATAGGCGAAATCGCTCTAACCGAGTGGGCGGCGTGTGTGGACATAGTCGGGTTTATCGGTGAGGCGACACTGGCGTTTTTAAAGCTCTTTTCCGGGAAAGCCGGCTTTCGCCGGATCGATTTTTTGCGACTTCTTCAGGAGTGCGGGATCGATGCCCTGCCGATCGTTTCCCTCATCAGCATCCTGGTGGGGCTGATTCTGGCCTTTGTGGGCGTTATTCAATTAAAACTCTTTGGCGCCCAGATATTTGTGGCGAATCTGGTGGGAATTGCCATGGCCCGGGAGATGGGAGGGATGATGACGGCGATTATCATGGCCGGCAGAACCGGCGCCGCTTTTGCCGCGCAGCTCGGCACCATGGTGGTCAATGAGGAAATCGACGCCCTTTCGACCATGGGGATACCTCCGATGGAATTTCTGGTGCTGCCGCGAATGGTCGCCCTCATCCTGATGATGCCGCTTCTGTGCGTTTACGCCAATTTGATGGGGATCCTCGGTGGCGCCATTGTGGGATGCGGCATGTTTGATATTTCCGCCGTGCAATACTACGATCAGACACGCGAGGCGGTCGGTCTCATGGATTTTTCCATCGGCGTTTTCAAAAGCAGCATTTTTGGGGTGATCGTAGCCATCTCCGGGTGTTACCGGGGCATGCAGTGTGGCCGCAGCGCGTCCGCCGTGGGGTTGGCGGCGACCTCGGCGGTGGTGACCGCCATTATTTTTATCGTTATCTCGGATTCGCTGATGACGGTGATTTGTAGCGTGCTGGGGATATGAGGGGGCGGGGGAAAGTGGGGTATGGGCTATGGGCCATGGGCTATGGGCTATGGGTTATGGGTGATGGGCAGTGAACGATGAAGGGGGGGGAGAGGGAGTGATGCGGGATGGAAAGAGGATGATTCATGTCTGAGGCGGATGCGCATATTACGGTCTCGAATCTCACCATGGCCTATGGACCGGTGGTGATTCAGCGCGATTTGAATTTTGTGGTCCGGCGAGGCGACATTTTTATCATCATGGGGGGCAGCGGGTGCGGGAAGAGCACGCTCCTTCGGCACCTCATCGGCCTCAAGCCCCCAGCAACGGGGCAGGTTTTTTTTGAAGGGGAAAGCTACTGGGAAGCCGAGTCCGAGGCCCAGGAACGGATTCGCCGACGCTTCGGCGTTCTTTTTCAAAAAGGGGGGCTGATCAGCTCCATGACCCTCGCGGAAAATATCGCCTTGCCGCTTGGAGAACAGACGGGTCTTGAAGCGGATGATATTCGGGAACTCGTCTCGTTGAAGCTTTCCCTGGTGGGCCTTGCCGGGTTTGAAGATTATTATCCGTCGGAGATCAGCGGCGGGATGCAGAAACGGGCCGGATTGGCCAGGGCCATGGCTCTTGATCCGGAGATACTTTTTTTCGATGAGCCGTCGGCAGGGCTCGATCCGATCAGCGCCCGATTGCTGGATGAATTGATTGTGGCCCTTCGGGACAGTCTCGGGGCCACGGTGGTCGTGGTGACCCACGAACTTGCCAGCATCTTTGCGATCGGAAACAATTCGGTTTTTCTCGATCCGGAAACCAAGACCATGATTGCCCGGGGTGCTCCCAAGGATCTTCTGGAAGGATCGGATGATCCCCGGGTGCGCCGTTTTCTGACAAGGGGGAAGCGGTCATGACGAATACCGTCACGAACACAGCCTTCGCGTATTTTTCTTATAATTATCCGTCAGTACCGCCGGTCTTCCGGCTATCGGCAGGGGCGGAAGGGATGTTGGTGTTATGAGCAGAGAGGCAAACAAGACGGTTATCGGCGTATTTGTTATCGGGGCCGTGGCGCTGGTGGTGTCCGGCATTCTGATTTTCGGAAGCGGCCGGCTGTTTTCCAAAGGGGCCCGGTTTGTCATGTTTTTTGACGGATCGGTCGGCGGGCTGACCACCGGCGCGCCGGTGGTCTTCCGGGGGGTTCAGGTCGGCCGCGTGACCGGGATACAGATGCGATTCGACGCGGAAAAAATGAATGTGAAGATCCCCGTCGTTGTTGAAATCGAGCCGGAGCGGATCGACTGGGTAGAGGCCAAGCCGGGGATGGGTACGGCCGCGTATATTGCCGAAATGGTGAAGCGGGGAATGCGCGCCCGGCTTCAGTTGCAGAGTGTTCTGACCGGAATGCTGATGGTGGAGCTGGATTTTCATGAGGGAAGACCGGCCCGCCTCAATGGGTCAAATTTGCCGTATCCGGAAATTCCCACCATTCCCTCCAAATGGGAGGAGATTGCCCAGACGCTGACCCAGCTTCCCATTAACGAGTTGATCTCCAAGCTCACCTTGTCCATTGAGGGGATTGAGCGTACCGTGAACCGGCCGGAAGTCGCCGAGAGTATCAGTAACCTCAATCTTGCCCTCAAGGAGGTGCGAACCCTGTTTCAAAATATCGACCGCCGGACGGAGCCGATCGCCGAGGGTATCGGCAAAACCATCGCCAGTGTGGACCAATTATTGAATAACACGGATCGACGGATCGATCGGGTGTCAACCGGCATTGAGGGGACGGTAACGGAGATGCGGGATCTCCTGGCCAATGTGAACCGGAAGATCGATATCCTCTCATCCGATATCACCCAAACGGGGGAGGTTGCCCGCAATGCCCTCGGACGGATGGACGGCACCCTGGCCTCGGTTCAAGGGGTGGTGGTAAATCATTCGCAGCTTCCCTATGAGCTGTCCCAGACGCTCAATGAGCTCACGGCGGCCGCCCGATCGATCCGCACCCTTGCGGACTATCTCGAACAATACCCGGACGCCCTGCTGCGCGGCAAAACCAATCCCGGAGGAACCCCATGAAAAAAATGATGAAACGCCTGCAGATGATCTTGATCAGTTTGCTCCTGCTGTTTGTTTTGGGGTGCGGGTTATTGGGGGGGGGGACCCGGGAAATTACCCGGTTTTTCGTTCTCAGGCCCCTCTCGGAACCCGCGGCAAGCGCGGTTGCCCCCGGCGGTTCCGATCCCCTCTCGATCGGTATCGGGCCGGTAAAGCTTCCCGATTCGCTGAATCGCCCGCAGATGGTCACCCGGCTGGGCGAAAATGAGGTGCGTGTCGAGCCTTTTTACCGGTGGGCGGCGCCGCTCTCGGAGAACATCACCGCCGTTCTGGTGGAAAATCTGTCATCGCTTCTGGGTACGAACCGCGTCGTTCCGTTTCCCTGGGCCGTCACCTCCCGGCCCACTTATCAGATTCGGATCACTGTCGTGGATTTCATGGGGGCCCTCGGCGGGGAGGCAACGCTGGAAGCTCGCTGGGTGCTGACCGAGGGGGAAGCGCCGCGGGAACTGGTGAATAAACGCTCGTCGTTCAAAACCCCCGTGCCCTCTCACGAGCACAGCGCGCTGGTGACCGCTCAGAGCCGGCTTCTTTCGGATTTTAGTCGTGAAATCGCCCAGGCGCTTTCACGCCTCGGAAAAAATTGAATCCCCTCTTCCCTGTGGGCGATTAAAGGAGAGGGCGGACGGGGGGATTTTTTTCGGCCCTATGTAAAATCAGAGACGGATGTTTTCCCGACGTGGGGGAAAATCGGTTTATCTTCAAGAACATCGCGAATGGTTCTTGCCAACTCCCTGATCAGAACCGGTTTTAATATGAAGGCTTTTATTCCCAGGGCCGCCGCTTCTCTTTCTGTCATTTTTTCATCATATCCGGTGCTCAGGATGATCGGGATATCCGGTCTTATCTCCATCATCATTCGGGATAATTTACTTCCCGTCATATTTGGCATGTTCATATCGGTCAGCACCAGATCGAAGATTCCCGGATGACTTTTAAAATGCAACAATGCCGCCTGACTGTTGGTGAGTGCCGTAACCTTATATCCCAGCAATTCAAGATGCTGTTGCCACATGCTGACCAGAACGGCTTCGTCGTCCACGATTAAAATATGTTCCGAGCCCCTTGGAACCGGATCCGCCGGGTCCGTTTCAAAAGCCGTTTCTTCACCGCTCGATCGGGGGAGATAAATACGAAACGTGGTTCCTTTTCCCGGTTCGCTGAAGACATTGATATATCCATGATGCCTTTTAATGATCCCCATAATCACCGAGAGTCCGAGCCCCGTTCCCTCGCTCTGCTTTTTGGTGGTAAAATAGGGTTCAAAGATCTTTTCACGAACGGTTTCATCCATGCCGTGACCGGTATCGCTCACGGACAACACGAGATAGGGACCTGATTTTACCCCGAACGCATTTTCTTTTCCCTCTTCTTCAATCGTCACCGCTTTTAACGAAACCGACAGTGCGCCTCCCGTATCTTTCATGGCATGGTGGGCATTCGCACAGAGGTTCATCAGGATCTGATGAATAAAGGTGGGGGCCATCAAAACAAAGCCGCAATCGGTTTCAATATTCTGGTGTATCTGAATGCCCGCGGGGATCATGGCGCGGAATAATTTCAGCACCTCTCTTACGATTATTTCCAGTTTCACGGGTTTTTGCTGTTGGTCTTCCTTGTGACCGAACGCCAGGATCTGCTGTACCAGCTGTTTAGCGCGAAGGGAGGCGGTTATGATCTCATTCAAGTGCTCGCTGATACTGCTGTCGGAAGACAGCATCTCCTGCGCCAGTTCGCTAAACCCGAGAATTGCGGAAAGAATATTGTTAAAATCATGCGCAATGCCGCCGGCCATCGTTCCGATCGCCTCCATTTTCTGGGAATGCAATAACTGCTGATATAGCTCGACATTGATCGTTTCCGCCTGTTGACGTTTTTCCATTTCCTTTTGAAGGTCGGCATGGGTTTCCTTCAGTTCGGTGGTTCTTTTTGCGATCAGCTTTTCTGTCCGGGCATTCCACTCCACACAAAATCCAAGTTCCACCCGGTCAAAAAATCGATCCAGGAAATTCCGGAAATACTCCTTTGTCGCTGGAGGAATGTGCGCCTCCCGCATCAGATCCGCATAACTCCGGCGATAATCTTTCATCAATTCGAGAGACATTCCCAACGTCGCTCCCCGTGCCCGGAGTCGCTGAGCCTCCAGGGCGCCGAAAGCAGCGATGGGATCTCCGGCGCAATCATCATTCAATGGCAGTTCCGGAAATCCGTTATGGGAGTGAAGTGCGGAAAGAAGTGAAGCGGATAATTCGGCTATATCAATTTTCAGGTCTTTTAAATGGGTTGAATTTTTGTTGCCGTGGCTTTGGCGATCGACATAATCAAGGACCCGTGCCATGAGCCACTCCTCACGAGTGGCGATGAGCTCCGTGAGCGGTTTCAGGTGATCCGGAGTATGGGGTATGAATGACACATCGGTCATTTGGCGCCTTCCCTGACAGAGAACCCCTCATAAAAATTTTCCGTCGGATGGAAAATGTTGAAAAGACTGATCAGCGACCGGATGGAGTTTGTTTTTTATCCGCGAGCAGGTTCTTGATATGTCAGCGTCAGCTTCCAATCACTGTATGGCGGATTGGGTTCCAAGGCAACTGGCGGAAATGCCTATTTTAGAATAGGCATTTATACCTATCCGGGACCTCACGGAATTGATTGAATAGGCAAGGAGGGGGACGGCGCCGGACAACCGATTGCCGTCCCCGGAGAGGCGCATCTTTACTTTTTAGTGCCTTAGAAAAAATTTTCTGCGTTTTTTTTGCAGAAAATTTTTTTGTGAAGGCACTTATCCCGTCAGGGGTTAGCGTATTTTGCCGCGTGTTCTCCGGCAATGCGTCCGGAAGATGCGGCAAACTGGAAGCTGAAGCCGGAGGTCCACAGGGTGTAAGTGTCCCCGTACTGCCCGCCCACATCACTGCCGGCGGCGTAAAGTCCGGGAATCGGCCGGTCGGTTTTATCCAGCACTTCCATGTTCAGACTGGTTTTGGCTCCCCCCAGCGAAACAAAAAAATAGGGAAAGAGCTTCACCGCGTAGAAGTTCGCCTTTTTGACGGGCCGGATATCTTTCGGATCTTTTCCGAACTGTGCATCGTGGTTGGTTTCCTTGAAGGTATTATAGGTGTCAACGGTCCCCTTGAGTTTTTCCGGGGCGATCCCAATTTTCCGGGCGAGTTCTTCGATGGAAGCGCCGACGGCAACGCTGGTGCTCTTTTTAGCTACGGCCGCATTGATTTCATCCGGCAGCCCTTTAAGCTTGGTGCCGATCGGCACGAGGACGCCCAAGCCATTGTCGATCCCTTTTTCGATTACGTATCGGGTGGTCTCCTCGTCCCAGATAGCCCAGGCGAAGCTGTCCCGCTGGCGATCGATGGCGTTTCCGGCCAGGGCAAAACTGGTCACAATTGATTCGTTGGCGAATCGGTCCCCATACTTGTTGACCCACAGGAGCGGCTGCCAGGTGATGGCGTATAAGGGCCCGAGCGGTTTAATCCCCTCGCCGTGGGTTCCGGGATGAAGCATCAGCCCCCAGCCCTCGCTGTCGGCGCCGGCGGCGAGCGCCATATTGATGCCGTCACCCGTTTTCTTGATCGGAACGGTGGGGAATACTTTATCCGCATCGAAGCGGGTCCATTTATTGATCATCTCCTTGCTGTTCGAAAAGCCTCCGGTTGCCAGCACAACCGCTTTGGCATCGATTTTGATCTCCTCTCCCTTGGCGCCGGTGGCCTTGATTCCGACCACGGTGTTACCGGTTAGGATCAGCTCCTTTCCGGGGGTCTGATAGAGGATTTTGACGCTCAGCTCTTTTGCCTTGGCGGAAAGGGCCGCTACCAGCGCGGCGCCGTGGTGCGCGCCCCCCCAGTCCTTGACCAGATGCCACGAAGGCGCTTCCGTGGGAGAGATATTGACCGGATCAAACTCAATTCCCATTGTGCCGAGCCACTCCAGTGTTTCGGCCGATTTATCGATCGTCTGGCGCACCAGCGCCGCATTTGCCCGCCAGTGGTTGAACTCCATGGCCCGCTTAAAGGCCTCATCCTTGGAGAGATCAATCGCTTTCAATCGCTGCTGGTTTGTCTCGGCCCCGAAAAGTCCCTCGGCGTAATTGGAACTCCCGCCCGCAAAAGGCATTTTTTCAAGCACCACGACCTGGGCGCCCGCAAAAGCCGCGCTCACGGCTGCCGAAAGTCCGGCCGCTCCGGCGCCAACGACCACTATATCCGCCGTCATCTCCGTATGTTCAGCGTTCCCGTTGAAACCTGCAAAGACGATTAGCATGCATACAAACACTCTGACAATATGTATGGCTTTCATTTCGCTCCTCCGATGGGGGTATCTATCCAATGGGCAGTGTTTGAAACCGGTTATTCGGATGGCATTCGCTTCAGCATCACCTCCTTGGGAGGTCGATTATTTTATGGCTATTTTCATGGGCGGGTTCAAAATGGCATGAATCCGTTCATTTTTCAAGAACGACGAACGTACTGATCGTATTAGGCACAGCCTCTATGAAATAGAGTGGGAGTCAGGAGAAGTCATCTCTTCGATCGTACGGGGCCGTGAAGAGCAGATGGAAAAGAGAGGTAAGGCCCCCCGCACGGGCCTTGGTTTGCAGGTTGCTTACCCGGCCACCCGTTGCGAGGATATCGGTCTGGTTCGGATCAGCAGAGCGCACACGGTGGCCACCAGGCAGCATCCCCCATAGAGACCGAGCACCAGCCTGTAATCTCCGCAGCGATCGAAGATCACACCTCCCAGATAGGCCCATAATCCGCCACCGAGGTGATGGACGGTGGTAATCACACCCGATATAAGACCCAAATGCGTTAGCCCGTAGAGTCGGCCCATCAGGGTCGTGGTGATGGGGGCGGTGACCATCATGGTAAAGCCGAAACCGAGAGAGAAGATATAGAAAGCCGTGACCGATTGACTCTTCAGAATATAAAAAAAGAGCAGGCTGCGTAAAATAAAGGTCAGTACCATCGGTATCTTGTTGCCGATCACATCGATTGCCCGGCCGGTTGCGAGAACTCCCGCCAGACTCAAGAGGCCGAACCATGCCAGCATACTGGCGGCGGTATCGGCAGGTATCCCCTGATCGGTTACCATCGGCACGAGATGCAGCAGCACCATATAATCGCCGCCGCCGCAAATGAACATGACCGCCAGAAAAAGCCAGAAAGGGGTTGTTCGCATGGCGCCCCCTATATTCAAATCGGATTTTCGATCCGATTCTCGATCAGAGGGGGCGGGGCTCAGGCGATTATTCGGGGAAGCGAGAGCGGGAGCTCCCAGGGCGGTTAAACCGAGTTCGGAGGGGTCGTCTTTGATGACGATGTAGATGATTAACAGATTAACTATCAGGAGTGAGAGCCCGATGATGAAAAATGTCCACCGCCAGTCCAATGTCGCAACCAGATAGGTGGCGACCGGTACCAGTATATACTGGCCAAGACACCCTCCCGTCAGAGCGATGCTGATGGCGAGTCCGCGATGCCGATAAAACCATTTGACCGTCAAAACCCCGAACAGCGGGACCGATGCCCCCCCGAGCCCGATGGCGACCACCACGCCGTTCAGTATTAAAAATTGCCAGTACCGCGTCACCAGGGCAATGCCCAGATGGCCAACGGCCAGGAAAAGGGTGGCAATGAAAAGGACCTTTCGGGCGCCGAAACGGTCATAAAACCGCCCGACGAGGGTGAGCGTCAGGGCAAAAACAGCCATATTCACAAACGTCGCCAGAGAGACGGCTCCCCGGCTCCACCCGAGTTCACTAATGATGGGTTTGAACAGCACCCCGAAAACCGATCGGGTTCCCTGAACGAAAAAAAGAATGAGAAAGGAGCTGCCTAAAACATACCACCCATAAAAGAGGGGGGACTTGGGGAATCTCATCGGCTGATGGCCTCCAGGGAGCGAAACATCCGGATCAAGCGTGTGCTATACCCAAAATCTTTTTACACCAGTAGTTGCGCCGGGAGAATGGTACCTGCCGGAAGCGATTTGACCCCTTCCGGAATCGCGATCACGCCTTCGGCTCCGGCCATGGATTTTAGCCGGCTGGACAGCTTCAGGGGCTCGAAATAAGTATGTTCGTTACCGGCACTGAAAGCCCCGAACACAAAATGGGTCCAGTCCATATGGCGACTGGTAAGTTCATTTTTCAGCTTCACCATGACCTGGGGCAAGGACGGTTTTTTATGGCCGCCAAGCCGCAAAAGACCCGGCAGGGCGATCTGGAGAAAGGCCATGAGGTTGGACGGCGGTCCGCCGGGGAGCAAAAAAACCGGTTTCTCATTTAGGATTCCCATGCCGACCGCCTTTCCCGGACCGATTCGAATTCGATGGAAGAGCTGCCGCCACCCTAGTGTGTCAAGCGTTTTGGCAACAAAATCCCGATCGCCGGTCCAGGCTCCGCCGCTTGTCATCACCGCGTCGTGCGTGGCAATGGCCTCCACCAGTTTTTGGGTGATGATATCCGGCTTGTCGCTCACAATCGATAGGGTCGTTGTCATTCCATAGCGCCGGCACCAGGCATTTAACGTTACGAGATTGCTGGCGTAGAGTTTCCCGTCGGGAAGCGGTTGGCCAGGCACCACCACCTCGTCGCCCGTGGCGACAATGGCGAGACGGGGTCTTCGAAAAACCGGCAGCGCGCCATACCCGGCGGCGGCCAGAATACCGATCAGGCCGGGGGAGAGGCGAGTCCCCCCGGCAACGATCAAGTCACCGGTTTCCACATCGCTGCCTTTCGGCAATATATTCCGTCCCGGTTTTGCATTATTGAAAACGGTGATGATATCTGCGTCACGGGTGGCATATTCTTCCGCTAAGATCGCATCGGCCCCTTCGGGGAGTTTTGCCCCGGTTTGAATTCGAATCGCGGTGCCGCGGGTTATCGCCCTATCGGTCGGGATGCCGGCGGCCGCCATGCCGATAACGGTTAATTGCACCGTATTTTCGGGCGTTGCGTGGTCAATATCACCGGACCGGACGGCATAGCCGTCTTTCATGGAGGCGTCAATGGAGGGGGAATGCACCAGCGCCGACAGATCCTCGGCAATGATTCGATCCGTGCACTCGGAAAGGGGGACCTGCTCGCTTCCCAGAGGTGAAATCGTCTCAAGGGTCAGCCGCAACGCTTCCGCGTAGCCCATCAGTTCTTTTTTCATATCATGATATCCCTGTCATTTCTTCGTGGTTACTCCCTGAAAAAAAGAATGCCCGTTTTCAGGCCGGATTCGGTTACGGCTTTCACACCACCCGAAGCGCTTTTGCTGTTTAAACGTTCAATCGCAACGTGGCAACATATCCTTGCCGGTTAAATTAATCAAATCGCAATTTGTTTCATTAGGGGATAACCGCCATTGGTTGGGAGGAAGGGCCGGGACGATGATCAAGGCCGGAGTAAGTGACCTCGTCATTCGATGCCATGCGGATACCGCCGATAAGGTGGCAAAGCCGGGAGTCCTGTGCTACACTGTTTACGACAACTTGATGAATACGAGTTTGGCATGAGGCCCCCGCCAATACATTTTCCGTGAGAGGGTACCGCAGTGATTAAAGTGCTGAACTGCCTTTATCCGCTATATAGGTGGACTATATTTATCCCATTTTTAGTGGTAACCACCCTTATTGCGAGCCTTTCCGGCCCGGTGCTGTGCTTTTTCGTTTCTCAGGGGTTTGCCAGCAAATGGTGCGGCCTGCTCTGGGGAAGACTCAACGTATATGCCACGCCGGCATCTGTTGAGGTTTTCGGCAGGGCGCATTTTGATAAAAACCGTTCCTATGTCGTTGTGGCCAACCATCAGAGCCTGTTCGACATTCTGGTGATTTACGGGTGGATGGGCATCGATTTGAGATGGGTCATGAAAAAGGAGCTGAGAAAGATACCGTTCATGGGGTTTTGCAGTGAGAAGCTGGGGCATATCATTGTGGATCGGGCCGATACGCAGGCAGCCCTTTCGGCTATCAATGCCGCCAGGAAAAAAATTACCGGCGGCACCTCCGTCATCTTTTTCCCCGAAGGAACCCGCAGCCGCAATGGCCGGTTGGGGCCGTTCAAGAAGGGGGCATTCCGATTTGCCCTGGACCTGGGCCTGCCGATTTTGCCGGTTACCATCACGGGCACGCGGGAGATTCTGCCGCCGGATTCCCTGAATCTGATGCCCGGATGCGCCAAAATGATCTTTCACCCGGCTATCGAAACCGTAAATTACAGCGCGGATCAGTTGCCTGAATTGATGGCGCTGGCCAAAAGCGCCATTCAGGTTTCACTTTAGAAAAAATTTTCTGCGTTTTTTCACCCCTCAAGGGGGTGCTGAAAAAAGTCCCATCAGGGGTTAGGGAGAGTTGCGTCTGCCTTCCCGTCTCCCGTTTCGGCTTTGATCATCGTACCGGCCACGCCAGGATATTTTTTCCAGACCGGCAGGAACTCGCTATTGCTCAAACAGCCTGCCGCTCTTCCAAAAACAACCTGGCGCGGCCTCCCTGCCGTGGGAAATTGGCCGAAACGATGATCAAGGCCCCCGTTTCATCTGTCCGGAGGAATACCCTTATCATTATTCGTGCCCCCAAATCATAAAAAAAAGTTTACAAAAAATGCCAATTTGTTTAAGTCTATCGGATGCAAAAATGCGCCCGAACTTTTTTTCGCCGCCGGGGTCGCTATACAACGGCGCTCTTGAGGATGGAACAGAGGCAGCCCTCCCCCCGGCATTGACGAACCGACTATAGACCAGGCTTTATTACGAAGGCAAAGAGGTTTTTATGGGAAAGAAAAGTCCGCTCAAATCGACTTCCAAGAAGAAGAACGCAACGACTAAACCGGATTCAGCTAAAGAAATTACGCCCGCCGGGGAAACAAGTGCGGTAAAAGCAGCATCGACCAAAAAGGCGAAGGGGGCCAAGAAACAAGCCGTGGAAAAGGCCGCTCCAGCCGAAGCTCAACCGAAAGAGATAAAAAAAGCCGAGGCTAAAAAGGAGATGCCGCTATCGATAAAGGAGCTTGTCTTACAGAAGTATGACACCCCTAAACCCGATACGCTCTTTGCCGTTAAAGCGGACGATTCCGCCCGGAATAACATGATGTCGCCGCCGTTTGTATCGGGCCTCGATGCGGCTGAAACGGAGCGTGTCCGTAAGCTTCTCTTTAAAACCTTTGATCTGAGCGTGCCCGATCCGGCGCCCGCCGAACCGGAACCCGTTGCCGCCGCTGTTGCGGAAAAGGCTCCGGAACCAGAAATAAAAGCGGCGGAACCGGTGATTGAGAAGGCGCCTGAACCTCCGGTAGCCCCGGTTTCGATCGCGGAGCTGCTAAAGCGAAAATTTGACATTGTGGCGCCCGCTACGCTCTATGCGCCGCCCGTTACCGCAACGGCCCCCCTCATTGAATCCCCCCCGTTTGTATCGGGCCTCGATGCGGCTGAAACGGAGCGTGTCCGTAAGCTTCTCTTTAAAACCTTTGATCTGAGCGTGCCCGATCCGACGCCCGCCGAACCGGAACCCGTTGCCGCCGCTGTCGAGGAAAAGGCTCCGGAACCTGAAGTAAAAGCGGCGGAACCGGTAATTGAGAAGGCGCCTGAACCTCCGGCAGCCCCGGTTTCGATCGCGGAGCTGCTAAAGCGAAAATTTGACATTGTGGCGCCCGCTACGCTCTATACGCCGCCCGTCACCGCAACGGCGCTCCTGATTGAATCCCCCCCCTTTGTATCGGGCCTTGATACGGCTGAAACGGAGCGTGTCCGTAAGCTTCTCTTTAAAACCTTTGATCTGAGTGTGCCCGATCCGGCGCCCGCCGAACCGGAACCCGTTATTCCCGCTGTCGAGGAAAAGGATCCAGAGCCGGAGGTCAAAGCGGAGATGCCCGAAGCTGCTGTGGAAGTTGCGGTTGTTGAGCCGGAGGTCAAAGCGGCGCTGCCCGAAGCTGCCGTGGAAGTTCCGGTTGTTGAGTCGGAAGTCGAAGCACCCGTTGCCGAGGCAGTCGTTCCGGAGCCGCCAACGATTCCAGTGACGCCCCTGCCGAATGCGGATCACGCAGCCCCTCAAGCCACCCCTTCCGAGCCGGAAAAACGCAAGCGGAAGTTTATGGAGGGACTCGATCCTTTGGTGAAAAAAGCGATATATGCCGGTTGCGGACTTGCCGCCATCTTCTTGCTGATCACTATTGCCAGTTTTTCAAATATGTCGAAGTATTATCTTATAAATAGAGGCGATAACGTGGAGGTCCGGAAGGGCAGGTTCGCGCCGCTGGGCACGGATCGAATCGCCCTCCTGACCGGCGCCCGGATGCTAAAAGATACCAAATCCGCCTACACCAGAGCCGAGGTCAGCCCCCTGATCATTGAGAATTTCATTAGCCGGGCCGATGCACTCATGGCCACTAAAGGGATGCCGAATTTTGAAGCGATCCGCCCCCTTCTCGAAGACGCACTCTCATACGCCGAGGAGAAAGCGGTGCGGGATGGCATATTACAGCGGCTGGACCGGATCGACATGACGGCGCTGGTTTTCAAGGCAACCATCAGCGCCGGCAAGGAAAACCGGTCCGAGCTTGAATCCGCCCGCGAGTACTTAACCAAAGCGGCATGGCTGGCGAAGGAAGAGGGGGAAAAGGAAATGATCCAACATAAATTGAAAGTGGTGACCGACAAACTCAGCGTTCCCCCGCCCCTTAAGGAAGCGCCGCCCTCAAAAACGCCACCGGCTGCGTCATCACCGGCCGCGCACCACTAAGGCCGGTCCACGCCGAAATAGTCGTGACAATGAAAGCGCTTCAGGCAGCAGCAACGGCTTGAAGCGCTTTTCTATTCGCTTAAATCCGTTTCACACCCCGGCGCCAGGCTTTCAATTGAAAGCTTATCCTCTCTGAAAAGGCAAATGCAGGCATCCACCGCCGCGGAATCGTAACGAGTCCCCCGATGTTTTAAAATCTCTTCCAGGGCGGCGTCGATTCCCATGGTGGGGCGATAGGGGCGATGGGAACTTTCCGCCTCGACCAGGTCCGCCACCCCGATAATTCGGGCTTCCATCAGAATCTCATCGCCGGAAAGTCCCCGGGGGTAACCGGATCCGTCCAATTTCTCATGGTGCTGGTAGACGATTTCAGCGATCGGCCAGGGGAAGGGGATGTTTTTCAGGAGATCGTAGCCGACCTGGGGATGAATATTGATGACGTCACGCTCCACCTGAAGTAATTTGCCGGGTCGATTGATGATCGCCGCCGGAATGCGGATTTTCCCGAGGTCATGAAGCAATCCCGCATAATGGATGGTATCGATCGATCGGCCTGAAAGGCCCATCTTTTTGGCGATGGCGCAGGCGAGGGCTGCCACCCGGATCTGGTGCCCGGCCGTATAGGGATCCCGGATTTCCACCGCCATGGCCATGGTGCGAATCGTGGCATTGAGCATCTCCTCGAGCGCGGCGGTCTTCTCCTTCACTCTTTCCTCCAGGAGAAGATTCTGAACATTGAGTGTTTCCCGCATTTCCATAATGGACAGATGCGTTCGGACCCGGGCCAGCACCTCCGTGGCATGAAACGGTTTGGTGATATAGTCCACCGCCCCGACCTTAAATCCACGGGATATTTGCTCGGGTTCATTCATGGCGGTGATAAAGATGACCGGAATTCCAAGGGTTTTTGGGGAACTTTTGAGCCGCTCGCAGACGTCATAGCCGTTCATTTCGGGCATCATGATGTCGAGCAGTATTAAATCCGGTGGATGTGATTCGGTAAAGGCAATCGCCCGGGTACCGGATTTGGCCACTGCCAACCGGTAATCAAGCCGCAAGGTATCGACCAGCACATCGAGATTGGCCGGATTATCATCGACAATCAATACCAGCGGTTTGATATTTTTCACGGTTTTCATCCTTTAGGGGCTTACCCAGGTGATTTTTTTTTCAGCTATCAGCATCGGCGGTTTTTCCGACAGAGCGCTTTTCAGGCCGTTGTCCCGGCCGTAAATATCCTCTCTGAATTGAACGATATCGTTCTCGTCCACCCAGGCGGTCCAATACAGCAAATGGACCGGCATCGCCGGATTGACCGGGATGGTGCGGGTTTGACCGCTTTCAACCTGTGCTTTGATCGCCTCATGATCCCATCCCGGTTTGTCACGTAAAAGATAAGCGGCCAGATCCATCGGCTTTTCAATTCGAATACATCCGGAGCTGAAGCCTCTTACGGCTCGCTTGAACAATCCTCTGGACGGCGTATCGTGCAGGTAAACGCCGAACTTGTTGGGGAACAGGAACTTTATCCGGCCGAGGGAATTCTTGGGTCCGGGTTCCTGACGAAGTTTGTATCTGAAATTATGCTCTGAAATAGCTGTCCAGTCAACCGACTCGGGGGATATTTTCGGGGCATTTTCACCCCAGCCCTCCAACACGGCAATATGGTGTTCCCGCAGATACGTCGGATTTTTTCGCAATTTTGGAAGGATATCCCTCACCGCGATACTATGGGGAACATGCCAGTAGGGGTTTATGACCACATAATTGATTTCACCGCTCAGAACCGGTGTCAGCTGCTCCGGTCGACCCACCACCACCCGCATCTCCAGAAGCGTTTCCAGTCCCGCCACCAGCTTCAAACTGTAATCAGCGGTGTTCACAAGAATGTATTGCGTTCCCAGTTGGTGAGGAATCCACCGCCACCGTTCCATATTGATTTCGACCTGAGAAAGCCGTTCTGAAGCCGAGAAGTTCAGGGCGGCGAGGGTCATTTTCCCCAATACGCCATCCGCTTCAATGCCATGCCGGCGCTGGAATCGGCGAAGCGCCTTATCCAGTTCCGGATCAAAAAGCTCCGGTGTCACCGGTCTCGGCGCTTTCGGTTTATCTCCCCAAAAGACAAGCCGGTCATTAACCGCGGAAATCCGGTGATCACGGTCTCCCAATTTGAGAGAGGGCCCGGAGGGTACCGGCGGCGGGAGGGGAAGTTCAGAAAGTTTCCGATAATCCGCCAGCACCTTTTTCATTCTTCTATACCCGTCACGGGGGGGGGCCAGGGAAGAAAGGGTGGCGGCAATATCGCCTTTTTCCAAAGCGTCCTTCAGCTTGGCGGCAAGGTCTGTTTCCGGACTGTGAGTCGCATAGGTGGGATCAAGGGTTTCGGGGTTCACCCGGCCGTTGAGCAAATGGGCCCCCAGCAACAAAAATGCATCGGTCAGCAAGAGGTCCAGGTCTCTGAGCGTGTCTAACGTTTTGTTTCTATCCCCCGGAGTTGCCGTCGATGCCATCGTCATCAGTTCCTTCAATTGATCCAGGTGGTAATCACCGGGTCTCAGCCCCTCGTTTCCCACCGCCTCTATAACCGAAATGAGTTGAGCGGCCTGCGGGATCAAGGCGTCTCCGGAAATCCAGGCGGGCCGGTAGGCTCTTAGCGCGTAAAACGGAGGAATAAAAATCGCTCCGCAAATACGCCTCCCCCGGCAGACAATGGGCCACTCCGGCGGGGAAAGCTCGATCTGGTCCTTCAGGAGGCGGCGCAACGCGGTTTCGAAATCCTCCCGGGCAACAGCCGCTTCCGGATTTACCAGCAGAGCGCATAGAAAAAAGCCGAGCACCAGAAACCGAATCTTAACAAAATAGGGGTGGAAACCTGACATTTGCATCCTTAAACCCATCGAACCGGTCCAGTCCGGGGGGGCGTTGATAAAAGGTCATAACGGATCGTATTCTTCGCAGGATTGCCGGAATCAATTTGCCTTTCATCCTTCATCCTTCCTCTCTCCTCTTTCCTCTCTCCTCTTTTCTCTTTCCTCTTTCCTCTCTCCTCTTTCAACATTTCCCGTATTCAATCGGTTTCCAGCCGTTAAAAACCGCCTTGGCACCAGGGTAATTCGCGGACACCGGTCCAGAGACGTTTCATCCACCAATAACGGGCACCCATAGACGGATTCAAGAATCTCGTAGGTCATCACCTGTCGGGGAGCACCCAAGGCAATAATTTTCCCCTCCTTGAGGAGCAGGAGCCGATCGGCATACATGGCGGCCAGATTAACATCGTGAGAAACCATCAGGACCGTGACGCCGGCCTCTCGCTTAAGTTGCTCCATTAAATCCATCACCCGACCCTGGTGGGCCAGGTCCAGTGCCGCCGTGGGTTCATCCAGCAGCAGCAATTTCGGCTCCTGACACAGCGCCCGGGCGATAAACGCCCGCTGGCGCTCCCCCCCGCTCAACTGATCCATTTTTCGATCCGCAAGGTGGGTTACCCCCGCAAAGTCTATGGCGCGCTGGGCGATCGATAGATCCTTTTCCCCTTCGATTCCGAGAAGGCCCAGGTGCGGGTAACGACCCATGAGTACAGTTTGCATGACCGAGAAAGGAAAATCAAGCGGCATGCTCTGGGGGACAAAGGAAAGTGTACGAGCTAGCGCCTTTCGGGAATAGTGTGCCAGCGCCCGGTTAAAAATTTCCACTTGTCCCGTCTGAAGCGTATCAACCCCCGCCAGGGTTTTCAGCAAGGTCGTTTTCCCGGAACCGTTCGGACCGATAATAATGAAAAATTCGCCCGCATCCACTTGAAACGTGACATCGGTCAGGACCGGACGTTCCCCGTAAGAATGCGAAAGATTCCGAATGTCGATGGCTGGTTTCATCTGCCGGACCGTTTGAGAAGCAGGATAAAAAGCGGTGCGCCGATCATGGCCGTAATAACGCCAACCGGCATTTCTCCGTGGGCTGGGAGGGTGCGAGCCAGTATGTCGCAAAACACCATGAAGCCGGCGCCGCCCAGCACGCAGGCCGGGGCCAGAATCCGATGGTCCGGCCCCAGGATCAGTCGCAGGATGTGGGGAATGACGAGACCCACAAAACCGATAAGCCCGCAATAGCTGACCGTGGCGCTGACCATGAGGGACGTGACCGCGAGAAGGGTCAGTGTTACGGCCCGAATGTTGACGCCCATGGTCTTGGCAATATCCCGTCCCATGAGAAAGAGGTTCATGGCGTTGGCGTATCGGAACACGATCAAAACGCCGGGTGTCAAAATGGCCGCCATCACCCCCGCCTGTCGAAGATTCCCCTGGGACAAATCTCCCATCAGCCAGAATATGATATTGTGAAGCCGGTCATCCTGGGTCAGTGACACCAGAAACATGATTACCGCCGAGCAAAACGAGTTGACCATCACTCCGGAGAGCAGGAGCGAAGAGGCTTTCATCATGGACCGGCCGGAGGTCATCATGAGAATCAGCAGCAGCGTTGCAAGGCTTCCGCTGAAGGCCGTAAAAGTCACCCCGGGAAACCGGGAGAAGCCCATTAAAATACCGGCAATGGCGCCGATCGCCGATCCGCCTGAAATACCCAAAATATAAGGTTCGGCCAGGGGATTGCGTAAAATCGCCTGAAAAACGAGGCCGCCAAGAGATAGTGTCGCTCCCACCGCGGCGGCGAGAAGAACGCGCGGTACCCGGAGTTGCCAGACAATCGTATGCAGCAGCGCTTCCTTTTGAGAAGGATCCACGAGGGCGAGGAAGATTTGTTGCAGACTGCTTTGAGTTGATCCGAGGCAAACGCCGGCCGCCATGGCCGCTATCAAAAGCAAGGTGAGAGCGCTGGTGGCGATCACCAGTTTTACGATAAATCCGGGGCTTCCCAATTTCACGGCGCCCCCTTGAAAAGCTCCGGATGAATCAGCTGCGCCAGACGTTCCAGGCCGGCCACCAATCGCGGGGAGGGCCGGTTAAAGAGGTTGGCGTCTTCAATAAAAATCCGCTGGTCCCGGGCTGCCGGCAAGCTTGGCCACTGGAGCCATTCCGCCCTTGCCTGCTCGAAATTGGAGGATCTTTCCATGGAGGTGATGACGATCACATCGGGCGCCATCACCAGCACCTGTTCCCGGCTGAAACGGGGATACGGGGTCTCTCCGCTTGCCAGATTAATTCCCCCGGCCCGTTCGATCAGCTCATGGATAAAGGTGTGCGTTCCCGCGGAAATAATGGGGGTTAAGCCGATCTGGATAAACACCCTGGGATGCCGGTTTGCCCGGGCCACGATGTCGCTGATGCGCGTAATGCGGTCCTGAAGGGAGCTCACCAGCGCCAGCGCCCGATCTTTCGCCTCAAGAAGGGCGCCGAGTTGTGTTATCGCGGATAGAACCATGTCCAAAGACCGCGGATCAACCGCATAGACGGGGATCCCGAGGCTCATGAGCCGCTCAACGGCTTCCCGGGGGTTGCCGTCCTTGACGGCGATGCACAAATCGGGTTTTAACGCCACAATCCGTTCAAGATCGAGTTTAACATAGGAGCCGACTCTATACAGCGCCTTTGCTTCCGGCGGAGAATCGCTGTATTCGGTTACCCCTACCAGTCGCCGCTCCTGCTCGAGCGCATAGACAATCTCCGTCACGCTAGGGGCGAGCGCCACCACCCGCGCCGGGGAATCCGGCACGGTGAGCGTGCGGCCCAGCGGGTCCGTCACTTCGCCGGCAAGCCCGCCGGTAAAGTGAAATCCGATCCATGGGATCAGCAAGAGGGCTGTAAAAATGCACTTTTTCATCAGTTGCAATCAGGGTTACATCATTAGCCGCTACGCGGCGGTTTTGTTTACACTCTGAGTCCGTAACCAGCATAACATCATCGAAATTCAAGCTCCCTTTTGGTTTAAATGATAAGGGGTTGACTGTCAAACTCGAATAAATCGAAAAAATGCTCTCTTTTAATTATCCTTTTTCTATCGATTTATAAATGGTAAAAAGAAAAAAACTGAGAAGCTTTGGGATAGCGGAAGGCCTCGATATTGAGAAGTTACTGAAATGTTCCGCGCCAGGTGAACGGGGGCCCGTTAAGCGAAAGGGAGGAGGAAATAGTTATGTTGAATAGAGAAAATTTGCTTTCAAGGATTACGGTTAATCCCAAAATCATGCTCGGGAAGCCGACTATTCGGGGCTTGCGAATCACCGTGGAACAGATACTCCGGGCTCTTTCGGGTGGTGTGACGGAGCAAGAACTGCTTGAAGAGTATCCGGAACTTGAAAAGGAGGATTTCCGGGCGGTGTTTGCATATGTGACCGCGCTGGTCGAAGAGGAGCAGGTGTTTCCCGTCGGAGAGTTTGTATGAATTCATCCGGACCGAGATTCTTTGTTGATGTCGGCGTTGGCAAGGGAATAGAAAAATATCTGCGGGAAGAGGGGTATGATACGAAAGCCGTGAGAGATATTGATCCCCGTATGGAAGATGCGGAAATTATTCACACTGCCGTCTCAGAAAATCGTATAGTTATCACAATGGATAAAGATTTCGGTGAGTTGGTTTATCATTCCTCAATGAAACATAACGGAGTTTTGTTGCTGAGGCTGGAAGATGCCATCGGCTCCGAAAAATTGCAGATCGTAAAACACATTATGAAGAATTATTCGGACCGGATACAAAACTCTTTCTGTGTGTTTCAGAATAATAAGCTCAGGATCAGAAAAATTAATCGGTAACTTAAAATGCGCGGTGCTGAAAATGCGCTTGGGCTGTTGCGAAATGGTCAAGAACAGGCTATTGAGGGACATTCATATGATTCACTTATCCCATGGGAGCTTATAATGAAAGGCATTATTCTGGCAGGCGGCTCCGGAACCCGCCTCTACCCCATCACCCGGGTGGTCAGCAAGCAACTGCTGCCGCTCTATGACAAGCCGATGATCTACTACCCGCTATCGGTGCTGATGCTCGCGGGGATACGGGAAATCCTTCTCATCTCCACGCCCCACGATCTGCCGCTTTTTAAAATGCTGCTGGAAGACGGTAGTCAGTGGGGTCTTTCGATCGAATATGCCGAGCAACCCCGGCCGGAGGGACTCGCCCAGGCCTTTGTCATCGGCCGGGAGTTTGTCGGAAACGGCGGCGTCTGCATGATTCTCGGCGATAACGTGTTCTATGGCCATGGGCTTACGGGCAGTGTTATTCGCGCCGGTAAGGAGAATCAAGGGGCCACGGTTTTCGGTTACTGGGTCAAGGATCCCCAGCGCTATGGCGTCGTCGATTTTGACGAAGCCGGGCAGGCGGTTTCCATTGAGGAAAAACCGCAAAAACCCAAATCGAATTATGCCGTAACGGGTCTTTATTTTTATGACAACCGGGTGCTCGACATTGCCGCCGGGTTGAAGCCGTCGGCCCGGGGAGAGCTTGAGATCACCGATGTCAATACGGTCTATCTCCGGATGAATCAGCTTCGGGTGGAAAAAATGGGCCGGGGAATTGCCTGGCTGGATACCGGTACCCACGAAACGCTCATGCAGGCCAGTAACTTCATTCAGGTCATCGAAGAGCGCCAGGGGCTTAAGGTGGCGTGCCTCGAAGAGATCTCTTATCGAAGCGGATATATTGACGCGGACCAGGTGGAAAAACTCGCGGCGCCGCTGATGAAAAACGGCTACGGAATGTATTTGATGGACATGCTGGCCCACGACCGGAAGGTATCATGAACGTCCTCACGACGCCGCTCAAGGGCGTACTCATCGTCGAACCGAAGGTTTTTGGTGACAGCCGGGGGTTTTTCACCGAGACCTATCATCAGAAACGCTATCAGCAATCGGGCATTGACTGCCCCTTTGTTCAGGACAATCTGTCCTTTTCCGTGAAACACACGCTTCGAGGCCTGCACTACCAGATTCGTCGCCCCCAGGCCAAGCTGGTGCAGGTCCTGACCGGCGAGGTATTTGACGTTGTTGTCGATCTGAGGCGGGGATCCGAAACATTCGGACGCTGGGAAGGCGTTCATCTCTCCGGAGAAAACAAACGCCAGCTCTTTGTTCCGGAGGGGTTTGCACACGGATTTTGCGTCCTCAGCGACACCGCGCTTTTTTCCTATAAATGCTCCGATTTCTATGCGCCCGAGGACGAAGGCGGCGTTCTCTGGTCGGATCCCACTATCGGCATTGCCTGGCCGGTGAGCGTGCCCATCATATCGGAAAAAGATCGGCGCTATGCGTTGCTCCAGAATCTTTCTCCCGATCAACTGCCAATCATAAGGGGATGATATTATGAAGCTATTGATTGTAGGCGCCAACGGTCAGGTCGGCTCGGAGCTTGCCCTGCAGGTTAGAAACACCGGATTCCAACCGGTGCTTGCGGACTGCTATCAGGTGGATGGTGGGGACCCGATTCGGGTCCTGGACATCACGGACCCGGTCAGCATCGAGAAAATCTTTCGGGAAGAACGGCCTGATCTTTTGATAAATGCCGCGGCTTACACGCAGGTTGATCGGGCGGAAACGGAAAAAGAAGTGGCTTTTGCGATCAACCGGGACGCTCCGGGGCTTCTGGCACGGTTTTGCGCCAAGGCCGGCATAGCGATGATTCATATATCAACCGATTACGTTTTTGACGGAAAAGAGACTCGGGCCTATACGGAATCCTTCCCCCTGTCTCCCACCGGCATCTACGGCCAAAGCAAGGCGGAGGGGGATGAAGCAGTCCGAAAACATCTGCCGCGTCATCTCATTGTCCGAACCTCCTGGGTGTATGGGGTGTCCGGCCAGAATTTCGTCAAAACCATGCTTCGGCTGGGAAAAGAAAGATCGCGCATCGGGGTTGTGGCGGATCAAATCGGTTCTCCCACGGCCGCCGGTGATCTTGCGGCCGCCCTCCTCACCCTGGCGGGACATATCGCTTCCGGAAAACCCATTCCCTGGGGAATTTATCATTATTGCGGTCTCGGCGTCATCTCCTGGTTCGATTTTGCCGTAAAAATATTCGAAATCGCTCGTCAGTTCGGCTACCCATATTCCCCGGAAGTTTCTCCGATTACGACGGCGCAATATCCCACGCCGGCATGCCGGCCGGCTTTTTCCGCCCTGGATTGCAGCCTTATCGGCCGATGTTTCGATATCCACCCGGTCCCTTGGCAGGAGAGTCTCTCATCGGTTATCGAGAAGCTCCTGTCGCAACCATGAGAAGGTCTCCCCGGAAAGTTGAATTGTTGGCTCCGGCGGGAAGCTTTGAAAAGCTGAAAATTGCCATTCATTACGGCGCCGACGCCGTGTATCTGGCGGGGAAGGATTTCAGCCTTCGAAATTACTCCGGCAATTTCTCCACGGAAGCGCTTTACGAGGCGGTTGGTTATGCGCATGCCAGAGATGTCAAGGTGTATCTTGCCGTCAATGTTTTTTCAAGGAACCACGAACAGGCGGCTATTGCCGACTTTTTTTCGCAGGTAAAAGACATCGGCCCGGACGCACTGATCATTTCGGATCCCGGGGTAATTCGGGTCGCCCGGCAGCGGCTGCCGCACCTCCCGATCCATTTAAGCACCCAGGCCAATACGACAAACTTCAATAGCGCTCTGTTCTGGCAGGCATGCGGAATTAAAAGAATCAACGTCGCACGCGAGCTGACACTGGAAGAGATTCGGGAAATTTCCGATCGGTGCGATCTGGAAATAGAGGCCTTCGTCCACGGGGCCATGTGTATTTCCTACTCGGGAAGGTGTCTGTTGAGCAGCTTCATGACCCGGCGGGACAGCAACCGGGGAATGTGCAGCCATCCCTGCCGCTGGCGATACGCCGTGATGGAAGAGACCCGGCCCGGACAGTATTTCCCCATCATGGAAGATAATAGCAATACCTATATTTTCAATTCCAGTGATCTTTGTATGATCGCCCATCTGCCGGAAATGATTCATGCCGGTATTGATTCACTGAAAATAGAGGGGCGAATGAAGGGGATCAATTACCTGGCATCGAGCGTAAAGGTGTATCGGGAGGCCCTTGACGCCTTCCACGAGGCGCCGGCCGGTTATACCGTTCAAGCCTCGTGGCTGAGCGAGCTCACGCACATCAGCCACCGCACCTATTGCACCGGTTTTTACCTCGGTGATCCGGAGGAGATCGCTCCCAACACCGAAAATACCCTTCCGCCCACGGTGCAGACCTTCCTCGGCAAGATAACCGACACCGCTACGGGAAAAGAAGTGGTCCTGGACGCACGGAACAAATTTTTTACCGGGGAATCCGTTGAAATACTGCCTGCCAAGGGACCGGCCCGGAAAGACCGGATTTTGCTGATCCGGGATGACGCCGGGGCATCGATCCCGTTTGCTCAACCCAATCAGAGGGTGCGGGTAACGATGGCGGGGGACTATCTCGCAAACGATCTCATGCGACGTCCCCCCCAAGCCGAAATTCGGACTTGATCATCGTTTCGGCCAGGCAGCCGCTCACCCCTTTTTCAGCTCATCGAGCGCGGCCTCAAATTTGATGCTGATTGAGCGGGTAATATCAGCCGCTTCCGTCAAGAGCATTTCGATCCCGGCCATATTCGCCGCTTTTGTTTTTTGAGCCCATTCGGTGTAAGTGTTTGCGTGGTCATCATTGTGTTTGATCCAATGCGAAAGCAATTTGATCATTTTTTCTTCAAATGATAAGGGGGACACGACATCATGGGAATGAGCGTGAGCTTCCCCGTGGGCATGCGCGTGAGCTTCCGGTTGGGAAGGAGCATGAGAATGGTCATGATGACCGTGAGCGTGATCATGACCGTGAGCGTGATCATGCGTGTGATCATGGTTGTGGGCGTGATCATGGTCGTGGACGTGATCATGGTCATGGGCGTGATCATGAGAATGCCCGTGGATATGCCGATGAGAATCGTCATGGGAATGAGAGTGCGACATGGGATACTCCTCGCTGGAAATTTTAATTTTAAGTGCAAACCACCTGTTGAAAATGAGGGGGAAATCCGGATGACCACGGAAGCCGCCATTTTCGAATGGATTCTACCTATTATCTTTCCATGCCGGCGTCAAGAAAAACAAACCCTTCGGGATGAAGGCGCCGTCCGCCCGGACAGCCTTGATGAGGCAATTCGGTAATGCTCGCCCTTCTGCCCCGAAACAGGAAGTCAGCCCTCATCTTCACGCTTTCGGCCGGTATCGTTTTCGGCGCCACGGTCGGATTGTTTTTGGCTTTGACACACGATTTGCCGCAAATCCAATCCCTTGAGGGCTATAGTCCTTCGGCGACGTCTCGCGTCTGGTCTTCCGACAATGCGCTGTTGGCGGAACTGTTTTCAGAACGGCGCAACCCCATTGCCTTTTCCGAGATTCCGGGTGAACTGATCAACGCATTGATTGCCACCGAAGACCGGAATTTTTACCACCATAGCGGCGTCGACCTGAAGGGAGTGCTGCGGGCCGTGATAAAGGACATCCTCGCCGGCGAGTATGTGGAAGGCGCCAGCACCATTACGCAGCAGTTGTCCAAAACCCTTTTTTTGTCTTCCCGGAAAAAAATAACCAGAAAAATAACGGAGGCGCTTCTCTCCATCCAGATAGAGCGCAGATACACCAAAAACGAAATTCTCGCTCTGTATCTGAACCAGGTTTATTTCGGCAGCGGCGCCTACGGGGTGTCCGCTGCGGCCCAGACTTTTTTCGGAAAATCCGTGAACCAGCTGACGCTTGCCGAATGCGCCCTGATCGCCGCCACGCTCAAAGCCCCCTCTCGTTTCTCCCCCCTCGTCAATATTGATCTCGCGCGTCAACGCCGGAATATGGTCCTGAAACAGATGAAGGAGACCGGCATGATCAGCGACGAGGTGTTCGAATCGGCCCAAAATGAGACCCTTCAAATTTCGGCCCCCCCGGAGCCCCGCATAAAAGCCCCTTACTTTATTGAATATGTAAAGGAGAGGCTTGAAGAAGCCATTGGTCCTGCGTCGCTATACAGAGACGGACTTACGGTCCGGACAACTCTGTCCCTTGAACTGCAGGCGGCCGCCGAAGCGGCCGCCGAAAAAGGTCTTGCCTCGCTGGAGCGCCGGATGCGGCAACGGGGAATTGCCGATCCGGCGCTCGAATGCGCCTTGATCGCACTCGATATCCCCACCGGCGGTATTCTGGCGATGGTCGGCGGAAGGAATTTTTTTAAAAGCGCCTATAACCGGGCGATCACCGCCGTGCGTCAACCCGGTTCGGCCTTCAAACCGGTTGTCTTCGCCGCTGCCCTGGAGAGGGGGTTTGCCCAAAACACCCTGCTCCCGGATGCGTCGGCGGCATTGAACGATTTTAAAAACGGCAACGATGGGCAACCGGAAAACCAATCCCGCACCTGCCAGGGGGAAATGACGCTCCGCGAAGCGCTTACCGTCCCAAGGAATAATCCCGGCGTTCGGCTTCTGGAAAGGATCGGCGCCGATTCCGTTGTTCCGTTTGCCCACAGATTGGGAATCGGCACCCGCCTCGAGTCGGATCTCTCGCTGGCTCTCGGTGCTTCCGCGGTTACCCTGATCGATCTGACGTCCGCTTATGCCGTATTCCCCGGTCTTGGATGCAAAACCGCGCCCAATGGCATTCACGAAGTAACCGGGCGCCAGGGCGAGGTGGTCTGGCGGGCGGCATCCGACAAAGAAATTGTCATGTCCGCGGCCAATGCGGCCATTATGACCGACATGCTTCAAGGGGTGATGTCAGCAGAGGGAATGGGGAAAAAAGTGCAGGGGGTGAAATGCCCTCTGGGCGGGAAATCCGGCACGACCGATCACTACCGGGACGCCCTCTTTGTCGGGTTCTCTCCCTCGCTTGCCGTGGGGGTTTGGGTGGGCCGGGATACGAATGAACCTCTGGGAAACGGAGAAACCGGCGCCCGGGTGGCCCTTCCCATCTGGATGGATTTCATGGGAAAGGCTCTCGCCACGCGACCCGCTGCGCAGTTTGAGCTTCCCGGGGACGTCATTTTCCTCCGGATGGATCCCGCCTCCGGCCGGTTGTTATCATCGCAAGACGAGGCGGGGGTAAGCGCATTATTTAAAAAAGAAACGGAGCTGAAAAAATAGATCGGTTCTTTTATCATTTTCTATTCCCGCCGGTTTCCCGCATCATCCGTTTTTTCTCAAATTCCCGGTGGAGTCGATCCATTTTCTCTTGCTGTGGAGGGGTGAGTTTCTTTCGGATTTCAGCTATCCCTTCTTCCAGGATGGAGCGCATTTCTTCTCGGTGTGACATAAACCGGGTGTGGCTTTTTTCCTGTATTTTCTGAACAATTGTCGCTATGTCGGCTTTCTGCGCATCGCTTAACTCGAGTTTTCGAGTCAGTCTTTCAACAATAAACCCGGTTCGTCCGGCGGGGCTATGGAAAAACCGGTGCTCACGTTCTTTCAGGACATACCCGGTTCCCAGAGAGCCGATCACCCCCCCCAAAATAAAAACGAGCGAGATGCCGACCCATAGTTTGAAGTGGTTCATCCTGTCACCCATTACATCCTCTCAAATGAAAAATTCGGCCAGGTTCATTTCTTCCATGCCGCCCGTTATCAGAGGAAATATCTGCCAATCCGGAATCGTCTCAAGATTCATCCAGGCAATCCCGCAGAGCAGAATCATGCTGAGCGTAACCGGAGAAAGCCGCCATGTCACCAGCTCGATCATCTGAAACAAGGAGCCATCGACCGCCGATGACGCCAGATGCTCAATGCGCCGCATCACATCGCGTTGCCATCGATCGTCCGGCTGCGGATACGGCCGATCCCGATACGTGGTTTTAAGCACCCTGAATAAGTTGATTATTCTTTGGTTAACCGGCTTCATTTCTCCCCCTCTCTCCGTAACAGGCATTTTTTTAATTTTTGGCGGATTCGAAAGGCCCGAACTTTCACATTGGTTTCGCTCCACCCGAGCAGCCCGGCGGCCTCTTTACTGGAAAGTCCCTCAAGGTATACGAGGTCGACAACCATCCGCTCCGCCGGATTCAATATGCCGAGCAGCCACGCCAATACTTCCCGCGCCTCTTTTTGCTTGCCTCTTTTCTCCCAATCCTCCGCGGATGCATCCGTAATTGCACGGGTTATCCACTCTTTTTGTTCGCTTGACAAGGTGCTGACCGGGGTTTCCCTTGAGCGATATCGTTTCCGCCAGAAATCGTGGCAGGTTCTAAGGGTGATGGCGGAGAGCCAGGTTTTAAAGCTCTCCGCCCGTTTCAGTTTTCGAAGTGATTGGTACACGCGGATAAACACTTCCTGGGAAACATCTTCAACTTGATCCCGCGGGACATGACGGTTAACGATCGAAAAAACGTAATTTTTATATTTTGCCAACAGTTTTTCAAAAGCACCCGTATTTCCCTCAAGAACCCAGCCGATGATATCCGCGTCGCAGGGTAGCGTTGGATTCTGTTCATCCATATATCAGCAGCATATTCCTCGACTCATCGTGGTCATGGCGTCTCATCCGCATCCGGCTGCAGCCAGCACTTTGTCATCGCCTGCCGATTGGCGCATCTTTCGCGACCTTTTTCACACCGGCTCGCTCGCTTTTCCTCCAGCGCCGTTACCTGATCCGCTGTCAACAGGGACCGAATCTCGTTTTTCATTTTGGCGTTGATGAGGACTCTGTTTTCAAGCAGCGGGCTCATCGTCTCATAGGCGGCTTTTATTTGTGCTTCATCAAACGGCTGAAGGTTCATCGCGGTTTGTAGCTGCTGCCGGGCTTGGTGAATATCGTTTCGCAAGGCGTCGAGTTGGGAGCGGTATCTATCCATAATTTCCGTAATTCCCGATTTCTGGACGTCTGTAAGATCCAGCTGATTGAGGCACCCGAATCCGAATTCCGCCCCTTTTTCTACATGATGCCGGTAGCGCCCCCCTTCAAATGCCGATACCGGTAGTGCCGCGACCATACACCCTATCAACGCCACTGCGATTCTTAATATGGTTCCGGTGTAAATTCGCTTGATCATGATTTGTCTCCTCTCTTGCGTAAACCCGCTTTTAGTAAGAAATTATGTGACTACCATCAAATTTAACGTTCGAAGCGCACCTCTGGAGCTAAAGTCGTTCAAGGATGCGTGCGGGTTACAATTTATTTTGAAATTCATCTTCGTGCCCTTCGTGTTCTTCGTGGTTGAATTCACAAGGTTTTCATAACCACGAAGGGCGCGAAGCACACGAAGATGATGCGGTCGGTACGTTATCGGAATTGTGAAATCATGTACTAACCCCGGCGACGGGACTTTTTTCAGTACCCCCTTGAGGGGTATAAGTGCCTTAAGGCGGAACTGTTATGGGCTACTCTCCCGCCAGACCGATTTGAAGGGGTGAATTGCCGATGGGTAACGCCTCTTTTTTCGCTTGGAGCGCATTTCCATGGCATTTCGACCGCCGGGCGGTATCGGACTGCTCCAGCGGTATCGTTGTCTTTTCTCCCAGCATTGCAGCCAACTGCGCAACAAACCGTTTCATTTCTTCCGCCTGAGTGTTCAGTTCCGCGGAAGCATCGGCGGATTCCTTGGCAATTGCGGCATTTCGCTGGATAACGCTGTCCATCTGCGCAAGGGAGATATTGACCCGCCCGATGCCCTCGGTCTGCTCATTGGAGGCTGCCGCGATGTCACTGATCAATTCTCCCACCTTTGCCCCGCTTCCGGCCACTTCATCAAAGGCGCCGCTGGTGGTTTTTACCAGCGTCGTTCCTTCAGTGACCTTTTTAACGGTGTCTTCAATCAATGCCGCAGTATTTTTAGCGGCATCCGCGGCGCGGATGGCCAGATTGCGAACCTCGCTCGCCACAACGGCAAACCCGGCCCCGGCTTCTCCGGCTCTGGCGGCTTCCACGGAGGCGTTCAGGGCGAGAAGATTGGTTTGAAACGCGATTTCATCAATGGTTTTAATGATTTTAGAAGTTTCCTGGCCGGCTTCCGCAATTCCCTGCATGGCGGTTGTCAGTTGGCTCATGGAGGCATTGGCCTTATCCACCACCTGACGGACCTGTTTCATCATGGCATCGGCCTGATGGGCATTATTGGCGTTTTGACGGGTCATGGATGACATTTCTTCCATGGAAGACGATGTTTCCCCTAAAGAGGCGGCTTGTTCCGAAGCGCCTTCGGCCAGGGATTGGCTCGATAACAATACCTGACCCGAGGCAAAAACCACTTGCCCCGCGCCGGTGTCGATGCCCTTGATAGCGCCGCTGAGTTTTTGAACGATTTTTTTTGTTGATAGAACGGCGAAAATGGTTCCCAGCAAAAAGGCCGCAATGATAACGGAAAAAATCAGGGTGATGGATTTCCCGGTTTCCGTCTTCAGACTTTCAAGACTTGTTGCGCCAATATTTTCACAGATACCGTAGAGGGCTGCTTTATGCTCCTCCATCGCGCGGATGAGGGCTTTTTGCCGGGCCTCGGTTTCATGATAGTTACCAAGACTCGCTGTTATCATCTCCTGTGCGGCCTTGAACCGGCTGGCCACTTCTCGCAGTTTTTCCACATTTTCAATAACCTTAAACCACTTGTCGATCGTTTCAGTCAATGCCGCCAGGTCGTTTTGCAAAGACACCCAGTTTTCCGGTGACGGTTTGTTGGTATAGGCTTTATAACCGGCAAACAGAAGCTTTCCCGCCACATCGATATCTTCCATCCAGAGCCCTTTTTTAATCATGCTCATGATGTTTTGGTGAGCCGCGTTGATTTCCGATTTGATCGCCGCTTTCTTGGGTTCCTCGCTGATGTACGCATTGAAAACAGCTCGATATTCCTCGATCACCTTTTGAGCGGCTTCGAGCTTTTCCATGATGCCGTTTCCGGTTGTCCCGGATTGGTTGCGCATGATAGCGATGGAGGCTGATCCGTTATCAAGGCTGAGAAGGACTTCTTTTTCGGCTTTTTCTTCAGCTTGAATCTCTCCGCTGTAATTGGCTAGCAGATAGCTATCCGAATTCTCTTTTACGGATGAGACAATGTCCCGGATGGTGTTGAAATTCTTGTACTGATCCACAACCTTTAACACCCGGTTCAAACCGATGAAGCCGAACACGCCAACGAGAGCCATCAGCAGGAGCATTAACATAATTCCAGAGGCAATTCTCTTTCCCAGGGTTAGATGCATGGGCATGAAAATTCTCCTTTTTCATGGGTCATCAAAATGAATCGGAAGGTTGACGGAAAGATACCGTCCTGCGCCGTTTCTACTTAGAATACCTATTCCGTCGAATCAAGCAAATTCTAACGCCCCC